>NZ_JBVHNF010000028.1:0-63572 GCF_055558055.1 Streptomyces sp. NPDC025833 | reverse complement strand
TCCGGCAAGACCGCCCCTGACGTTCCAGCAGCCCACTACACTCCCGGCGATGCCTGTGACCAGGCAAGATAGCGAAACGCTGCTGGAGTACTAGCACTCCAGCCGAAGATCGTGATCTTGCTGCGGTTGGTGATGTGGGGATGGGTGCGCCTCATGCAATCGTGAGCCGGGGAAGGCTGTGGCTTGTGATCGCGCGACGAAACCGGGTGTCCCAGTCATGCCACATGCCCCGCGTCAGCACTCCCGTGACCTGGAGGCCCGAGGGTTCGACCGAACCCCACAGGTGCAGGTCCCGGTTCTCATCCAGTGAAAACCACCGGGCAACGTCGGAAGAGAAGGGCTGCCAGCCGGGCAGGCCCTGATAGATCCGTTGCAGCGTGTCCCAGTCCGCGGGGGTGAACCAATGCCAGACCAGGCCGTAGATCCGCTCCACCGCCATCCAACGCTTCGCGACGTCCTCCGCCAGTACCCCAGGCTCCACATCGGGGGACAGTTCCTCGCCGTTGTCGTAGTACCAGTCGTGTTCCTGCACGAGGTCAGCCTGCCAGGCCGGAGATGACGTCGATCCGGCTCGTGATGCGGGTCATCGAGGGCCTTCCGCTCGAGTGGTCGGTGATGGCGAGGAAAGAGTCGGTGCGCAGGTTGCTGGAGGACCCAGCGGCTCATCGTGGTGGCTTCGCCGTCCGGCGTCTTTGCCGGGATGTCGGCAGCTACGGCATCGGGCTGGGCGGGTGGCCCGCTCTGGCAGTGGGCCAAGGTCCGCCCGGCTTGAGGGAGGTTACCGCCGCAGGCGGCAATTCGCGGGGGTCGGTGAAGTCCACGGTGCCGAAGACGCTGTACGGCGCGTCGTACGCGTGAAAATTGACACGCTTACCGTCGTGCGTCATGGCACGCTCGGTGGGTGAATCACGAACTGATCTCCCGACTCGCCCACGCGGACCACCCCGTCGCCGCCCCGCTCGACGACGCCGCGTTACGAGGGCTACTGGACCGTGCCGTCCCGCGCCCCGACGCCCGCGTCCTCGACCTCGGCTGCGGCGGCGCGGAGTGGCTGCTGCGCGCCCTTGCCACCCATCCGCACCTGCACGCCGAAGGCGTTGACGTGTCTGAGCCCGCGCTGGCACACGCCCGTGAACGCGCGATCGCCCTCGGCGTGGACCAGCGGCTGGCCCTTCATCACGAGGCTGCAGCGGAGTTTGACGCACCCCACTCCTTCGACCTCGTGATCAGCGTCGGTGCCACCCACGCGTTCGGTGGACTGCCCGCCACCCTGGCTGCCGCCCGAAGGCACCTGGCTCCCGACGGCCGCGTCCTGGTCGGGGACGGCTTCTGGGAGGGCACGCCCGGCCCTGAGGCCGTCGAGATGCTCGGCGACATGGACGACCTGGCGACGACCGTCGACCGGGTCGTCGCCGACGGCTGGACACCGGTCCACGCCCACATCAGTACCCGTCACCAACTCGACGCCTACGAATGGGCCTGGACGGGGTCACTGGCCGCGTGGGCCCTGGACCACGCCGAGGATGCAGGCAGTGACCAGGCCCTGAAAACCGCCACGACCCACCGCAGCGAGTGGCTGCACGGCTACCGCGACACCTTCGGCTTCGTCACCATGGTCCTGCGGCCGACCTTCGACTGAAAAGGGGGGGCGGGCGTAACGTCGAGTTCGAGCAGTCCTGTCTCGCGGCCGTGTGGTGTGCTCCGTGCCAGTGCGCAGCCCTGGCAGCGTTCGGGGCCGGCGGCATGCCGCCGGCCCCGGCGCATCATCGCTGGCGGTGGTCCGGTTTCATCATCCTGAAGCGGGCCACGTCACCTTCGGTGGCCCATCGATGAAAGCCGGCCTTCTCCAGCACGCGGACGGAGGCCGGGTTGGACAGTTCCACGTCGGCGAACACGGTATGGACGTCGGGGGCGGTGAGGGCGAACTCGGCGAGTGCCCGGGCGGCCTCGGAGGCATAGCCTCGGCCGCGGCGGGACATCACGATGCCGTATCCGAGTTCGAGGGCCCCCTCGCTGGGCGGCCAGAACAGGCCGATCGAACCCACCACCAGGCCACTGTCCCGCTCGATGATCAAACGGTGACCGTGCTCGCCGAGCCAGGCGGGGTGCTGGTCGAAGAGGCTGGCGACGACGTAGTCGCCTTCGGCGGGGAAGTCGTCCGCCCAATGGGCCGACCTGGCGTCACCGACGACTGCGGTGGCGTCGGCCATGGTCCAGGTTCGTAGAACGAGTCGGTCGGTGGTCAGTTGCCTGGGGGCTGATGAACGAGGGGATGTCACGTGTCACTCCTGGTCGCTGTGACGACCGGGCCGCACTGTGCTAACGCGCGGACCGGACATGGGCACGCTGAAGACGGCCGACGGCAGCCATATTCATCAACCTCCCAGTCCCTTGATCACGCGCCTCTCGCGCTGCCGTGACGGTAGCAACCGCTGCCCAGCCTGAGCGAAGCGTTTTTGGTCGGGAGCCTGGACACCATCGGCGTCATCCCGCTCGTCCTCACAGCCGAGAAGGGCGCAAAGCAGTCCATGACACCCCGGGAGCGATTTCGGGTCAGGCGTCGCCGCCTCCCCACTCCCCCCGGACGCCCTCTACCAAGGCATCACTTGGCAACTCACGCCGTTACAGGCGGAGTTCAGCATCGGAGAAAGCGGTCGGCGCCGGGCGGGGCGAGCGGGCGGGTGGGCTGGGGGCGGGCGGCACAGGGTCGGCATGTTCGAGGAACTGCACTAGACGGTGGGCGGCCACGGCCCGGTCGCGGGTCGGGACCAGCGTGCCGTCCACGATGAGCACGGTGTCCTCGCGGAACCGCCGGGGCTGGAGCGCGAGAGCCGGTCCAAGGTCAACGATCCGGTCGGCCGCCGACTTCGAGACGCCGAACAGCGGGGCGAGTTGACGCAGGGTGGGGTCGGTACGCCAGTACGCGGCCACCAGCAGCACCCGGTCCTCCAACAGCAGCGACCACGGCCGCCCTTCTTGCCGTCGAACCGGGCAGAGCTACGGCAGTGGCATGGCGTCCCATCACGGTAGGCACCGGGTGATCTGCCCGCCGACCTCTGTCTGACCAGCGCTTTCCCTTCTAGGGGACCGGCCGTGGTCGCCGGGGACCGCCAGCCTGCGCACTTCGTACTGAAAACAGCCGTACTCCACGGCCCGTACGTGCACGAGCGCTACCTCGGCGTCAGCGAAGGCTTCGTGCAGCGCCTCGTCCACGACGGCCTGAGCCCGCAGAAGACTCTTCGGCAACTGCACGATCGCGCCACCCACGATCCGACCTTTGCTGCTGTACCGGCGGAAAACGCGCAGGGCTCCTGTCTCGGCGAATGGATAACCCCATGTCGGATCCGGGCCCGTGCAACGGCCGGTGTGGATGAAAACCGGGCCCACCTCGTCGTAGGCCCCCGGATCGACGCCGGCGTCCGCCATTCCCCGGCGCAGCGGGGCGTACGACACCAGTGATATGCGCTCACCGGCACGGCTACGGCGTAAACAGCAGCACAAGGGCGCTCCGTCCAGGTCATGCACGTAAGGATGGGGAACCGCACCGGCATCGTCGCTCTGTCGCAGCTCTTCGAGAACGTGGGGAGGGATGGCGGTTGGTCGATGATTCGATATCGTCATGTGTTCAGACTCCGTGGCTGACCGCCTCTGACGCTGGCGGAAACCGGACAAGGACGGCCGACCGATCCGGGACCGTGCCAGGCCATTCCCTGCAGAGGTGGCAAGGTTCTCGCGGTGAGAGTCGGAGCCGGGGACCTGCTCAGATATGCACTGCGGCTGTTGGTCGCGGGATTTCCCATGCCGTAGCGAGCTTGGAGGCGTGCAGGTTACGACCGTTGCCGTAGAAGCTGCAGAATTTCATGATCAGCGGGTCCCATCGGTCGGCGTCGATGTGGCTTCGGTTCCCCGGTAGCAGCAACTCCTCCTCCACGTGCACCCGAACTACCCTGCACTCGATGGCCACAAGACCGGAGTCTTCATCCTCGAAGGGATGCAGACGGGTTACCCGCGCCTCGAGTTGTATGGGAGACTCCGCGACCCGCGGCGCAGTGACCAGCTCGGATGGCATAGGGGTCAGTCCCGCCGCAGTGAACTTGTCCGGCTCGTACCGGTAGCCCTTGCGCTGCTTGTGCTCCGGCACTTCCGGGGTACCGGTGAGCAAGGCCATCCGGTCGACCGCAGCGACCAACGCAGACGACGTCATGTTGAGCACGCATTCGCCGGCGCGGGCCAGGTTCTCGGTCGTCCTGGACGTCCCGTCCAACCCGAGCATGCACGACTGTTCCACCCACCAAGCGGACGATATCGGCGCGAGATTCGCTGAACCGTCCTCGTTGCATGTGCTCACGAGGACGACTGGCGTGCCGAAGTACAAGACCCTAGGTTCGGTCGTACGGTGCATGCGGACAACTCCATTTTTCGGAATACGGACACGGCCGTCCCCAACACCACCTCGAAGACACCGCCCGGCTCACAATTCCAACCACACGGCCGTGACACTGGCAGAAAACGGACACCGCCTTCCACCACTCCTCGGCGATCACCGACCAGTGCACGCCCGCCACGCCCGCCACGCCCGCCACGCCCGCAAAACGGGGTCCGCCGAAAACTGGAGCCGGACGGAGGCGCCGGGACGGCGTCGGGTACCGCGGACGTCGGCCGCCCGGGGCAGCGTGCGCGGCTGCCGCCAGCCAGAACGCCTCGGCGCCGCCGCGCAGGGTCGGCGGGCGGCTGCGTAGCGGCGGAGACCGCGGTCGTGCTGGACGGTGCCCCGGCGGTTGCGCGATGACTGACCGCGGTGAGGTGCGCTTCGGTCACAGGTGCGGACAACCCGCAGAAGCTTTTCACAGAGGCGTGCCTGCATGGGCTGACGGCGCGGCTGTGTGACGACGTCGAGGCCCTGGACAGCTACCTGCCACGGCGGGTAGCCGCGATGGCCCGCCGGGTCGCTGAGTGTCTCGAAGTGCCGGAGCCGGCTACCGCGTAACGGCCGGGGCACAGCGTCGTTGGACGGTGCGCCCCCGAGCCGGGCCCCGGGGATGTCAGGACTGATCCGCGGGGCCGCGGCGTGTCACTGGGGCGGGAGGGCACGGCGGGCGAGGCGCAGTCCCCCTGGACGTCTATGCCTGGACCGCCGATCACTGGGACGAACTCATCGACGCCCGCGAGCGCGCAGATCGCGCAGAGAACGGCTCGCCTGTCAACAACGTCATGTCCCACAACAGTCAGGCGTCCGCATGACGGTGACTTGCGTGGACTGAGTCGGGTGAGACAGGTCGACTCGGTTCGTTGAGACGAAGGGCCGCGACCGGCCCGTGGGGACTCGGAGGACACCTCAGTGGGGTCTCCCTTACGCGAGGCCCCGCGACGGGATCAGATGGTGAGGACGAGCTTGCCCTGGAGGTGACCCCCGTCGAGCAGCCGGTGCGCGTCGGCGACGCGCTCGAACGGGAACGTCTCCTGCACGTGGACCCGGAGCCTGCCCTGTTCGACGAGTGTGACGAGACCTCGCAGGGCGACCGGATCGGGTTCGACCGCGATGCCGCTGAAGCGCATGCCGGCCGCCTCGTACCTGGCGATGAGCTCCGAATCTTCCTCGGCGACCGCCGTCACCAGGTGACCGCCCGGGCGGAGCACTTCGAGCGACCGCTCGACGGTGTCGCCGCCGATCGTGTCGAGCACGACGTCGATGTCGCGGACCGCCTCGGTGAAGTCGACCGCCGTGTAGTCGATCACCTCGTCGGCGCCGAACCCCTCGACGAACTTCCGCTTGCTTCCGCCGGCGGTGGTGATCACGTGCGCGCCCAGCGCCTTCGCGATCTGGATCGCGACGTGTCCGACGCCACCACCACCGCCGTGAACCAGGACGCGGTCGCCCTCGCTCACGCCGCCGAGGTCGACGAGGCCCTGCCACGCCGTCAGCCCGACGACCGGCAGCGCCGACGCCTCGACGTGCGAGAGCGACGCCGGCTTGCGTGCCAGGTGCAACGCCGGCGCCGACACGACCTCGGCGTACGCGCTCGCCGCCCGCGGGAACAGCGGCATCCCGAACACCTCGTCGCCGGGCCTGAAGCGCCACGTCCCTGGTGCCTCCTCGACCACGCCGCTGATGTCCCAGCCCAGAATGAACGGCGGCTGGCCGATCAGCGGAAACTCGCCGGCGCGCAGGCGCGCCTCCAGTGGGTTCAGTCCGATCGCCTTGACACGGACGAGAACCTCGGTCGGAAGGGGCTGGGGCTCGGGCGCGTCCACGATGGTGAGCACCTCGGGACCGCCGAGCGTCTGCTGGGTGATGACTCGCATGACTCTCCTGGCTTTGGAAGGGGAGAGAACCCAGGCTATGAATCCGATAGGAACCAGCAGGTACCTTCGGCGCAGGTACCTTGGACGCCATGTGCGGTTTCGGTCCCGGGGATTCCTTTCTCGCCGACTGTCCGGCGCGTCTTGCGGTCGAGCTGATCGCCGACAAGTGGACGGTGGTCGTGCTCTACGGCCTCAGCAGGGGCCCGGTGCGCCATGGCCAGCTGATCGAGCTGATCGGCGGCATCTCCCGCAAGATGCTCACCCAGACGCTTCGACGGCTCGAGGCGCACGGACTCATCCGCCGCCACGCCTACGCCGAGGTGCCGCCCCGCGTCGAGTACGAGCTCACCCCGCTCGGGGCGACACTGATCGAGCCGATCCACGTGCTGACCGAATGGGCGAGGGCGAACGGCGACGCAGTGCTCGATGCGCTCGACGCCGACCCGGTCGTCCATAGCGACTGAGGCCCCCACCAGGGACAGCCCCTCCAGCATCCACCCCAGCCATTACAGCCATTACAGCCATCCAGCCCCCCCCAGCCCCCTCAGTCGCGCGACTAGGTTCACTGAGGTCTTCCAGAGTGGCCACTGGTCGGGTGACCGGCTGGTGCCACGCGGCGGACGAGGCTCCCGTACCGTCGAGAGGGGTGTTCGACGTCGCAACTCATCAGCTCGGGAGACTCATTGGGCCGGGGCGCGACGTACCGTCGAACGCGTGAGCGAGACGACCACCCCAATCCCCGAGCTGCACTCCAGTTGGCGAGCGGTGCCAACTGGGGTGCACAAAAACACTACGTCGTCTCCGAAGGTGTCGTCCTTGGGGTCGTGAAGCGAGTTGTTCACGGGAAGACGGCCGTCGGCGTGGTCGCGGCGGTGACTGTGGCGGCCATGAGCGGCTGCGAGGACACTGGGCCCGGACTCAAGGGGCCGCATGGCGAGAAGACGGTGAGCGTCACCGATGCGGCCGCGGCGTTCCAGGATGCGGTCGTGGACAAGCGGGGGTGGAGCCACGCCCGGACACCGGCATGAGTAAACACAGCCAACCCTGCCGATCTGGCCCGGCGTCGGTGCCTCACGGTGCAAAGTAGCCGCAGGGCCTGCCAGCTCTACGTTCCTCGCACTTGACGCCTCGTTAGCGTGCTGCGGCTGATCTCTGAGCTAGGGCTCCAGGACCGACAAAGGAGAGCACCGTGCAAGATCACACATCCGACGGCGCCGAGCCCCGCAGGGTCGTCCTTGTCGTAGGCGGGGTCATGCTTACTGTTCCCGCCGTCTACCACCACCAAGGCGTGCTGAAAGGCTGCCTCGAGATAACCGGCCGCCCCTTCTTCGCCCATGCCGGCAACTCGCACTACGGGCACTGCGGCATGGTCCTCAAGCCCACTGCCAAGGGCACCTACGCCGCCCTGGACAACCACGGCAACTACTGGGAGCCGGACTATGACACCTTGATTGGGGGACGTCCAGCGCGCATCGTCGGCTGGGCGCAGGAGATCCTGCGGCAGAAGACCAAGTCCAAGTCAAAGGACGCGGGCCGCACGGCGCCCGACTTTCGGGGCGCTGGCCTCCCCGGGCCCGGAACCGGCTTCGGTGACCGCTGGTAGATGGCGGCCCGACCAGCGGGTGCCCCGGGCCTGGGACTTGTAGGTTCCGGGCAGTTGGCGTTCCGGCCGTCGCGGCTACCAAGCCGAAGCGGACCTGCTTGACGAGTTCGTCCTCCTCCACGGCAAGCCACCGTTCGCCAACCTGTGTAGAGGCAACCGCGACCGACCATCCGGCCATTGTCGTTTCGTAGACGAATCTCTACAGTCTTAGTCGTAGAGCTTCGTCTACGAAACCACATAGGGGGCTTGTGATGGACCACGCTACGCTGCGCGCCGCTGTCGTTGCCGCGCTCGCCGACACCGAATCTCTCAACGCCAAGCTCAACGGCCTGCTCGCGGAGATCGATGGAACCGACACCGCTGTCGACCTCGGACGCCAGGGGCTGTGGACAAGGGCTCAGGTAGAGCTGCTCTGGCATAAGGTGAACCACCTCCCTGGGGTTCGGGCGCTCTTCGAGGCCACCGCCGAACGCCCCAACGAGAAGCTGACCTTCACGGAGATTCTCGAGCGCTCGAAACTTCCTGAGCGACAGCAGAGCAACGAGCACGCAGCTCTCAGCCGCATCTCCGCGCAGCTGTTCAAGGAGAAGCGCTGGCCCATCGAGAACAGTCAAGGCGCCTCCGACAGCACCACGGGCAAGGCCGAAATGCTCTATTGGATGGACAGCCGCGTGGCCGCCTGGTGGCGCGATATCACGCGGTGACGGCTACGGGAGCCGTACGGCGCCGGGCACGCAGGACTGGTCACAGTCCGATCCTCCTCGGTGGCGTTGTCCTCCCACTTCTCGCCCTCGTCGGCGTATTCCCAGAACACCGGGCTTTTCGTCGACCAGCCGCCCTGGGCGCGCAGCTTCTCGACGCGCTTGCCCCTCTTGCGGCTCGTGACGACGACACCGCGCCGTGCGGAGTGTCCGGTGAGCCGGCGTCCGGCGAGCCCGGCGTACTGCGCGGCGCGGGACATCGCGCGTCCGCAGCCGTCTAGGGAGAGCCGGGTGGTGCCGAGGTTGCCCCACTGGCCGACGAGCCGGAAGGCGGGACCTGCGGGGTCGGCGCCGGCGGCGAGCTTGGCGGCCCGCCAGGCGAGCCAGCAGCGCGGCGGGCAGGTGTCGGGGTTCGGCGCCGTAGGCGACGCCGACATCGCGGGCCGGGCGCTCTGCCGGTCCTTGAGGAGGCCGGTCTGACCTACGCCAGCACGGCCGAAGCCACGGACGCTTCCGGCCGCCGGGTGCCCGTGGCGCATGCCTGCGGTCATGACATGCACGTCACCTGCCTGCTGGGGGCTGCGCGACTCATGGCCGCCGCGCCGGGGGCGTGGCAGGGCACGCTGGTGGCCTTGTTCCAGCCTGCCGAGGAGCCGGGGGACGGTGCTGACCGGATGCTCGCCGACGGGCTGACCGACCGTGTTCCTCGCCCGGACGTCGCCTTCGCCCAGCATGTGCTTCCCTATCCGGCTGGGCAGGTTGGCACGCGCGCCGGGTCCTTTCTCTCCGCGGCGGACAATGTGAAGATCACTGTCCATGGCCGGGGCGCTCACGGCTCGGCACCGCAGGCCGCCATCGACCCCGTGGTGATTGCCTCGATGATCGTCGTCCGGCTCCAGACCATTGTCTCGCGCGAGCTGGCCGCCACCCAGCCGGTCGTGGCCACGGTGGGCTCCGTCCAGGCGGGCTCGAGCGGCAACGTGATTCCGGAGCCGGCCGAACTGCTGGCGAACGTGCGCACGTACGACGACGAGACCCGGCGGGCCGTCCTGGCAGCCGTGCGGCGCATCGTCCATGCCGAGTGTGACGCCTCCGGGGCGACTCGCGCGCCGCAGATCGAGGATGGCACCCGCTTTCCGCCGACTGTCAACAACGGCGTGGTGACCCGCGAGGTCTCCGCCGCTTTCGCCGCGATGTTCGGAGAGCGTGCGGTCACTACCGAGCTGCAGAGCGCCAGCGAGGACTTCAGCCGGATCCCGGACGCCTTCGGCACCCCGTACACCTACTGGGCCCTGGGCGGCGTCGATCCGGACGCCTACGAGGCCGCCCGGCAACGCGGCACCGTGGCCCAGGACATCCCGGTCAACCACAGCCCCCGCTTCGCACCGGTCCTGCAGCCCACCCTGGACACCGGCGTCCAGGCCCTGGTCACAGCCGCACTCACCCACCTCGGGAAACCGACTCGCACGAGCTGATGAGCTTTCGGCCGGTTCATCTCGGATGCCGCAGCACAGCAGCAATCGACCGCCTCGGCGGCACCCGCGCAGCCTGCGCGGCCGGGTTCTCGACGCCCACTGCACCGGCGCTTCACACCTCCGTCGAGGAATGCGGGCGGCTCGCGGTGGACCACGCAGTCACCTGGACGGAACTGCCGGCACGCGCCCCGCTCCCGGCCGTGGTTTCGTTCCTTGCGTAACTCCCTGGGATGGGGAGCGGGGCTGGGTGCGCCGGGCCTGCGTGTTGAGGGGGAGTGTGTGGTTGTTGTGGTCGCTGCGGCCCGGGTGGAGTGCCGGGCCGCAGTGAGGGCTTGCGGCGGTGGGTGTTACTGCTTGGCGGTGGGTTCTGTCTGCTGGTTGTAGATCTCCTGGCCCGCGGCGTTGTAGGCGTGGACGTAGGGGGAGGGGGAGGGGGAGTTCTTTTCGAGGCCGGAGATGGCGGCCGTGTAGACGAATGCGCCGTCTGCCATGAGGGCCGGGTACTGCGTGGGGTTGTCGCCGTAGCTGATGGTGATCTTGGCGACGTCGGGTGTGTAGTGGCCGGCGCCCAGTGAGAGGGTCTGTTCCCTGTTGGCCGGCTCGCTGAAGCTGTCGAAGAACTCGATCAGGTGGCCGGTGCCCCACAGGCGGTCGTTGATGAACGTCGGCGGGACGGACATGCTGGTGCCCTTGTGGCCCTTCGTCTCGCACTGTACGTACTGGTGGGCGGAGTTGACGGCGATGACCACGCCGTCCGTGTCCCGCGTGGCGAGGGGAGCGCGGACCGCGATCACCGCGTGGTAGTTCGAGGCGTCCGGGCCCAGGCAGGAGGCCAAGATCCCGGCGACGGCCCCGGCACCGATCGGGGACGTCCTCGTGCTGGTAACGGTGAACCCGGCCGGGGGGCGGGGGGAAGCTGACACGGAGGGGGTGTCCGTGGGGGCTGCTCCGTGCCGTAGGCCGGGTGAGTGCAGCACGGACGGGAGAACCAGGCACAGGGCTGCCGCGGTGCAGGCCGCGGTCGCGCCCAGGGCGTGCCGGCGGTGGCGGCGCCGGTCGCCGCGTCGGCGGATCTCCGCGGCGGGCAGGGTCGGTGCCGGCATCTGCGTGCCGAGCAGCCGCAGCCGGTCTCCCAGGGTGTCGTGGAGGGGGTCAGACATGGAGCCGTCCTTCCTCGCTGGTCGGGGGCTGATCGCCGAGCCGGGCCGCCAGCGCGGCCCGCCCGCGGGCGAGGCGGCTCTTGACGGCACTGACACTGGCGCCGGTCTCGGCCGCGACCTGCTCGATGGAAAGGTCGCACATGTGGTGCAGGACCATGGCGCTGCGCTGCGCCTCGGGCAGGTCGCGGAGCGCGATGACCAGCATCAAGTACTCCTCAGTGGGCGGCTCGACGGTGCGGGGTTCATGGTGGTGGCGTCCGGCCAGGTGCAGACCCCGGGCCAGACGTCGCCAACGTGAAATGGCCAGCCGCCGGGCGGTGGTCCGGATCCAGGCTTCCGGGGCCTCGTCGGGGTCGAACGTGCGCCTTCGGTCCCACGCGCGGATGAAGGCCTCCTGGACCACGTCCTGCGCTTCGGACCAGTCGCTGGTCATCGCGTAGAGCTGCCCGGTCAGGCGGGAGAAGGACGCTGCGTAGAACGCGTCGAACTCCTGTGGCGTCATCAACGGCCTCTCTCCTGGTGCTCTCGATCGGCTCGGCGGTTCGCCGGGAAGCCCTCCTCGACCACGGCGGTGGAGCCGTGCCTCCCGGGCGCAGCCTCGCGCCGCTCAAGCCTGTACGCACGAGCGCCGTCCCCAGGTCGCGCTCACGTCCTGTGACATGGACCACGTGTCCGGGATGCGACCGCGCGGGCACCGAGGGACGTACAGGGGCGCGGGCATCAACCGGACGCCCGCAGGAAAGGACACTGATTCATGCGTATCCGCCCGATCATGCTCATCGCGGCCACCGCCGCAGCCATCGCGACGGCGGGAGTGGCCAGCGCTGCGACCGGCACCCCCCAGCCCACCGCCACGGCTCTCGGCAAGCCGTCCGGTGCGCCCGCCGCCAAGGTTCCCGGCACCGGCTCCGCCGGCGCCTCGGTGGTCTCCGATAACGGCGTCTCCGGGAACCGCGTGACCGCCACCCCGGCAGGGTTCACCGTTACCAGCACGAGGACGTCCCCGATCGGTGCCGGGGCCGTCGCCGGGATCTTGGCCTCCTGCCTGGGCCCGGACGCCTCGAACTACCACGCGGTGATCGCGGTCCGCGCTCCCCTCGCCACGCGGGACACGGACGGCGTGGTCATCGCCGTCAACTCCGCCCACCAGTACGTACAGTGCGAGACGAAGGGCCACAAGGGCACCAGCATGTCCGTCCCGCCGACGTTCATCAACGACCGCCTGTGGGGCACCGGCCACCTGATCGAGTTCTTCGACAGCTTCAGCGAGCCGGCCAACAGGGAACAGACCCTCTCACTGGGCGCCGGCCACTACACACCCGACGTCGCCAAGATCACCATCAGCTACGGCGACAACCCGACGCAGTACCCGGCCCTCATGGCAGACGGCGCATTCGTCTACACGGCCGCCATCTCCGGCCTCGAAAAGAACTCCCCCTCCCCCTCCCCCTACGTCCACGCCTACAACGCCGCGGGCCAGGAGATCTACAACCAGCAGACAGAACCCACCGCCAAGCAGTAACACCCACCGCCGCAAGCCCTCACTGCGGCCCGGCACTCCACCCGGGCCGCAGCGACCACAACAACCACACACTCCCCCTCAACACGCAGGCCCGGCGCACCCAGCCCCGCTCCCCATCCTCCTCGGGAGACCACTGCGAAGCTTCGGGCACCGTGGCCTGTCGTCGCGGCGGTGAATCAGACGGCGGCCAGGGCGCCCCCGTGGTCCCGGCCCAGCGCAAGGCCCGCCGCGAGTACGAGAACCGTGCCAGCACCCTCGCACCGATCGGACCATGATCGTTCGCAGCGCTACTTCCTGTACCTCAACTACTCAGACCCGCTGGGGAACTCAAGGGTCTGTCGCCTTGATGTCAGGGGTAGGCCCGTGGGTTCGCGGTGAAGTCGCGGGGTCGGGCTTGGTGAATGCTTGCCGGCTGTGCACGAGCAGTTCACGCAGCCCCGGGTTGTGCGTGTTCTTCCAGACCAGGGCGAGCAATGCGGGTGTATCGACATCATCGATGGTGCGGGCGGCGAGCCGGTCGCGGTAACTCGCGGCCATGGAGTTGCTGAGGACGGCGACGGCGAGCCCGCGGGCAGCGAGGTCGGCAATGGCGTCCGCGGCGCTGGCCTGCAGAGAGATCGCGGGTTGGAGGCCCTGTGCGGCGCACGCCTGGTCGAATACCGTGCGCAGGCCGGTGCCGGGCGGCATGCACACGATCGGGTAGGCGATCAGGTCGCGCAGGGTGACCCGCCGCTGTTTCGCCAAGGGGTGCCCGGTCGGGACTGCCGCGACGAGCCGCTCGCTGATGATGGTCAGCGCGTCCAGCCCGTCGGGGGTGGCGGTTGCTGCCCCGACGAGTGCCAGGTCGACGGTGCCGGTGCGCACCCCCTCGATGAGCCGGTCGGAGCTGTCCTCCAGCAGCGAGATCTCCACACCGGGATGTGCCTGGTGGAACGCGGCCAGGGCGTCGAACAGCGGGGTGAGGGTGCAGCCGATGACCATTCCGACGGTGAGGTGCCCCCGGATCAGGTCGGCCACCTCGCCCACCGCCTGGCCGACTGCCCCAGCGGCGGCGAGTGCGGCGCGGGCGTGTTCGAGTGCGGCCTTTCCCGCGACGGTGAGGGTGACGGTGCGGGACGACCGGTCGAACAGCTCAGCTCCGAGTTCCCGTTCCAGCTGGCGGATCTGGGCGCTGACGCCGGACTGGCTGATGTGCACCCGCTCGGCTGCCCGGGTGAAGTTCTGCTCCTCGGCGACCGCGACGAAGTATTCCAGCTGCCTCAGCTCCATGACTGCAGATTCTAGTTTTCAGAAGATTCATCTGTTGGATTTCTGGTCGGTCGGCGGCCACGCTGGGAAGCGTCGAAGCCCGACGTCAGGAGGAACTCATGCCGGAGTACGAGAAGGCCATGCGACCCGAGGACATCACCCGCTTGTTCGTCGAACGATCCAACGCCGGTGACGCGGCCGGGGTCGCCGCACTTTACGAAGAGGGTGCGGTGATGGCCTACCCACCCGGCGACGAGACGGTGGGCCGGAAGGCGATCCACGCGCTGTGGGAGAAGGTGCTGGCCAACCGTCCCCGTTTTGAGCAGGAACAACCGCTGCCCACGCTGATCAGTGGCGACATCGCCCTCACCTCGACTCCTCCGAAGGACGGGACCGGTGCCCGGGCGCAGGTCGTCCGGCGCCAGCCTGATGGAAGCTGGCTGCGCCTGCTCGACCAGCCCGAATTCGTCCCACCCACCCGCTGACCCCTCGCCTCCGCGAGTTCGCGGGGCTGAAGGCTGGTGGGCGTGGCTTGACCTCCCGCGGAAACGCGCTGACGGGCGCCCTGACGTCGCAGTCCGTGCCGACCTACCGTTCCGGCCAGTCGTCCCAAGGGTCGTCGTCCAAGGCTTGGCCTTCCAATCCATCGACAGCATCGAACGCCGGGAGTCCAACGGCCGGTGATCAAGAGACGGACCGCTTCTGCCGCACTCCGGTGGCACCCCACCACGGCGACGTCATTTCTCGTGGGCACCTGCGTCACTCGAGATCACCAACGCTGCCCAAACTGCTGATCGAACGCTGCTACCTGACGTGAACGAAGCCACCCTCCAGGGCGGTCTGTGGCTCGGCGGCCTCTGTGCCCTGGCAGCGGTACTCATGGTCCGGAGCGCCCGCACCGGTGCCAGCCTGCGATGCCCGCCGGTCGTCACCGGCCTTCGACGCGCCGGGCGGGGTCGCTCCCCGCGCGCGCCACGGGCGCCGGCGGGGTCTTCGGCCCGCGCACGGCGCCCACGGACCGGGGATGCCCCCCCTGGCGCGGCCCACCGGGGCGGTCCGGGCGCCGCGCCGGCACGGGAGCAACCGGCCGACGGGATCGTCCGGTCCGGGGCACCACACCAGCCGCCGGGCCGTCCGGTCCGGCGGGCCCGCCCCAGCCGCCCGGAGGGCCCGGCGGACCCGCCTCAGCAGCAGGAGGAGCCGTGGCTCAGCCGCAGGAGGTGCCCGCTCCTCAGCCGCAGGAGGTGCGGTACGCCAGCTGCGGGAACAGGGTGTTCCACTGGCTCTCGGGGACGCTCAGCGGATGGGTGCGGCACAGTTCCTCGTAGACGCGGTCGCTCCTGAGGCCGAGCAGGAACGTCCGCTCCTCGCCGTCGACTTTGGCCACGACCGCCATCCGGGACCTGTTGCCCGGGAGGACCTGCATGTCGGACACGCCCGCCAGGCTGGTCTGGGCGGGGCTGCGCCACCGTCCGTCCGGGCCGGTGTCCCAGATGCGGTACTCCGCGGGGGTGTCGGCCCACTGGCTGCCGCCGCTCATGCCGGTCACGACCTGCTGTCCGTCCGGGGTCACCGTGATGGAGTCCACGGTGCGGTCCAGCCGGAGGGTCTCCTGGCGCTTCGGGTGGCGGATGTCGCCGATGTCCCAGAAGCGAACCGATCCGTCACGCAGTATGGTCGCCAGCCGGCCCCCGGTGACCGGGTAGTACCCGTGTGAGGTGCCGCGCAGCGTACCCCCTTTCCGGGGCCGGACCGGGTCGCTCGTGTCCCACAGCCGCAGGGTCTCCCCGGTGCTCTCCACGACCAGTGTGTGCGACTCGCGCAGGTAGGCCAGTCCGCCTCCGGTGGCGCCGTCCGGCACCGTGGCCCCCTTGCGCGGGTTGCGGGGATCCGCGAGGTCCCACAGGCGCAGGTCCTGGGAAGTCCCTTTGTCCTCCATCGTGACGAGGGTCCGGTCGCCGAGGAACCACGGCTGGCCGCGGCCCCTGTCGGTCGGGGCGTCGATCACAGAGCGCCTGACCGGCTCGCGCACGTCGCTCAGGTCCCACACCTCGAGGCGGCGGGTGCCCTCCAGGCCGATGGCGAACAGCGTGCCGTCGGTGCTCACGGCCGTCACCACCTCGTCCGCCGTGAGCGGGATGTCCCTGCCGTGCCGGGGGCGGCCTCCGGCGCCGTCGAAGCCCCAGAAACGGAAGACGTGACTCCTGGTGCCGTCCTCGTACGAGTGGCCCACCAGTACCGGGGGCTTCTTCCTGCCGGGCAGGAAGTACCGTGCCTGCCACGGCTTGGGCACCGTGAAGACCGGACGGGGCCGGGTGGCCGCGCCGACGTCCCACACCCGGTTCGTGTGGGTGTAGTCCTCCTCGTCCTCCTGCCCGAGGAAGTAACGGCCGTCGGGACTGACCGCCTTGGTACCGGGATCGGTGTCCGAGGGCCGGCCGGGGAACGCCGGCGCCGGGGGGCGCTCCGGCCACATGCGCACCGAGCCGCCCATGTCCCCCGCCGCGAAGTACCTGCCGTCGGGACTGTACGCGACGGACTGGACGGGCTCGCCCGCGGGCCGCTCGCCGTCCTCCCCGAAGCTGTCGTAGTAGAGCGAGGACTCCGCCCCCACCTTGCGCAGCAGCATCTTCGGGTGGAAGTCGTCGTTGTCGGCACCGGCGAGGACCTCGCCGTCCTTGCGGAAGGCGAGTGAGGGAATGCCGTCGTCCGAGCCGAGCACGTCCCATGCGCCCTGGTACGGCTTCTCCGGTGCGATCCGGCGCAGCCGTCGCCCGTCCTCGACCCGCCACCAGACGATCCTGCCGCCCGCGCCCGCGGCCACGGCCAGGTCCCGGCGCGGGTGCGCGGCGACGGCCATGACGGTGTCGGCCCCGGCTGTGTCGCGCAGCACCGGACGGGCCGGATCGCCGACGTCCCACAGTCTGACCACGGCGTGTGACGAGGCCCCGCTTTCCGGACTGCCGTTGCCGATGAGCAGGTGCCGCCCGTCGCGGGTGAACGCCACCGAGATGAGTTCGACGTTCCCGGCGACGGACTTCTCGTGGCGCAGCCGGGGCCGGTCGGCGTCGGTCATGTCCCACAGCCGCAGCAGCCCCTCGTCGGAGCCGCTCGCCAGGGTCCTGCCGTCGGGGCTGAAGGCGAGGGAGTACGTCGTCCCCTTGCCGGTGCGGCGCTCGGCCCTCTTTCGTGGGTGGCGGGGGTCGGTGGTGTCCCACACCAGGAGGCGGTCGCGTGTCTGGACGGCGAGGAGGTGGGTGCGCGGCTGGAAGGCGAGGACGGCGGCGTCACCCGGCTTGAGACCGGCGCCCTCGCGGGGAACGGTGGGGCGTGTGATGTCCCACAGCTGGACCCGCCCGCCGCGCTGGCTGGTGGCCAGGACGTCGCCGTCGGAGCGGTAGGCGATGTTGAGCACGGGCTGCTCGACACCGTTCCTGAGGTCGACGGGCACGGTCGAGATGTACGAGGAGTAGAGCGCGGACCTGGTGACCGGGGTCCGCGCGGTGCGGTAGGCAGCCAGGCTCAGCCGCAGCGCCGTCTGAGGGTCCTGTTTCCGCATTCCGTCGGCCTGCCGCGCGAGTTGTTCGGCGATCAGCCGGGTCTCCCGCGCCTCGGCGTCGCCCTGGGCGCGGCGAGCGAGCACGGCCAGGGTCGTCGCCAGCAGGGCCAGCGTGACGACGACGGCGACGAAGGTCCGGTACAGCTTCTTGCGGCGGCGCTCGGCGTGCTCGCCGGCCGCGATGAAGTCCCGCTCCACCGGGCGCAGTCCGAGCGCGGCCCCGTCGTCCGCCAGTACCGCCCGCGCGCCGGCGAGGTGGCTGCCCGCGTACAGCCCGCTCACCGGCCGGCCGGTCTCGGCCCAGGCGTCGGCGGCCTGGGCGAGCCGGCGGCGCACCAGCAGGGCGTCGAGGTCGGCGTTGATCCAGCCGCGCAGCCGCGGCCAGCCGTGCAGGAGGGAGTCGTGGCAGAGCTGGGCCACTCCGTCGTCCACGACGACGAGTCGGGCGTCGGCCAGCCGGCCGAGCAGGTCACCGGCGCCGTCCAGGTCCTCCAGGGGGACCCGGCGCCGTACCGCCCGGCCCTCGGCGTCGACCAGGTGCACCATCCGCAGCAGGAGGGCGCGTAATCGCTCGCGGCCGTCGGCGTCGAGCGCGTCGTGGATGTCCTCGGCGGTCCGTGCCACGGAGGTGCGGATGCCGCCGGACGCCTGGTAGCCGGCGAAGGTCAGCTCGGCGCCGCGCCGCCGGTGCCAGGTCTCCTGGAGAGCGTGGGCGAGGAACGGCAGGGCGATTGCGTCGCCGGTGCCCACCCGCTCCTGCCGCAGCTCCCGCAGCAGCAGCTCCGGCAGGCCGTCCTCCCAGCGCAGTCCCGCGCTCCGGGCGGGCTGCTCGACGGCGGCCCGCAGCTCGTCGTCGTTCATCACCGGTACGGGGAACTGGCCGACGCCGACGATCCCGGCCAGCCGGGGATCGCGCAGGCACTGGCCGAGGTAGTCGGCCCGCAGTCCCAGGACCACCCGCGGGCCCGTGCCGTCCGCCGGGCCCTCGAGGGCGCGGACGAACAACCGGCGTTCCTCGCTGTCCCGGCAGTGGGTGAAGATCTCCTCCAGCTGGTCGATCATCAGGACGCGCGGCGCCGTGCGGCGGCCGGCCGGTGCGGTGAACCGTCCGGCGCCCAGGTCGCGTTCCACCTCGCCGGAGGGCCGACCGACGGCTCGCGCCCAGGCCGCCGTGAGCGTCCGGAAGGGCAGCGCTCCGGGGGCGGGGACCATGAGCACCGGCTTCAGGTCCGTGCTGTCGAGCGCGGCGCCGAGACCGGCCCGCAGCAGCGACGATTTGCCCACGCCCGAGGGCCCGACGAGGACGACGGGGCCGCCGTGGTCCTCCGCGGTGACCCGTTCCAGCAGCCGCCGGGTCAGTTCCTCCCGGCCGAAGAACAGGTGGCGCTGCTCCGGCGGGAACGGCCGCATCCCGGGGTACGGGCAGGGTCCGTCACCGGCCCCCGGTGCCGGTCCCGCCTCCGGGGCGGCGGGCAGGGTGTAGCGCGGGTTGGCGGCCAGGACCAGGTCGCCGAGCCGTCCGACGCTGCCGGCGTGCGGCCGGGCGGGCGAGTCCTCGAAGCGGCGGTCGAGGTGGCGGTGGACGTCGGCCAGGGTGAGCCAGCGCGGTCCGCCGGGCTCGCCTTCCCGGAGCAGTCGCAGCAGTTCCCCGCCGAAGAGGGTGTACCGCTCGCCCTCGGGGGCGAAGGAGGCCGCGTAGTGGGTGGCCGAGGCCAGCAGGAAGCTGCCGTGCGGCCGTACGGAGAGATAGGGGTCCTCGCGCTGTCCGCCGCCCGCGGCCTCCGCGAGGCCCGAGAAGCAGCAGTCGAGGATCACCACCGGGCGCACCGGTGCGTCGGCGAGCCGGTTCTCGATCTCGGCGTACGGGACGGCGTGGACGGTGTTGTCGTGGGAGGGGGTCGCGGACGTGGCCAGATACAGCCTCCCGCCCGGGCCCAGGAGCCCGTGGCCGACGAAGCAGAAGACGAGCGCTCCGCCCTGGGCCTCGCCGATGGCCTCCTCCAGCGGGCCGAGGATGTCGGCGGACGATCCCGGATCGGTCACCAGCCGTACGTGGCCGGCGGGCATCCCGCAGGCCGATGTGAGCGTGTCCGCCAGTGCCCGGGCTGTCCGTACGGCGCTCGGCAGGCCGGCGAGCAGTGCCCCCTCGGTGTGCCGGCCGGTGCCGACCAGCAGGGCCCGGCAGTCGCTGCCCGCCAGGTCGCGGGCGTCTCCCCCGTCCGCCGCCATGGTCTCAGGCCCGTTCCCCGCTGTTCCCGGCCGGTCCGACCGCGTCCCGGACCTCGGCGGTGTCCCGGACCACGGTGGCGTCCCGGGGCGTGTTCCGCCCGCTCGCGCCGTCCGGTGTCCGCCCGGACGCCTCGACCGTCGCCGCGATGCTCCGGGCCAGGTCACCGGTGGCCTGGGCGGTCAGCCCGCGCACCTTGGTGGCGGAGACGGTGATCTGGGTCTGGTCGGGCAGGGTGATGGTGACGGTCTGGTCGCCGCGCCGGTTCTGGAGCCAGGCCACGACGGCCGCTCCCAGGGCGGCGGTGAGGCCGCCGGGTGCCAGCAGCAGGGTCAGCAGTTCTCCGGACGCGCCCATGGTCCCGGGCTGCGGCGCGGCTGCCGGCTGCCGGACGAGGCGGCCGCGCAGCTCCGGCTGGCGCTGCAACCACCGGTGCAGCTCGCCGGTGGCCGCGGCCTTCCCGCCGTCCGGGCCGGTCGAGGACAGAGTGACTTCCACTTGGCCTCCGTCACGGGAGCGGCTG
Source organism: Streptomyces sp. NPDC025833 (assembly GCF_055558055.1). Lineage (NCBI taxonomy): Bacteria > Bacillati > Actinomycetota > Actinomycetes > Kitasatosporales > Streptomycetaceae > Streptomyces > Streptomyces sp. NPDC025833. The sequence goes on along the minus strand of NZ_JBVHNF010000028.1, from coordinate 43,251 downwards.
CTGAGCCAGCCGACGGTACCAACGGCGACTCCGTTCGGTAAGGCCCGGGTTCGGCCAAGTGCCGGCGGTACAGCGACATCGTCTTCGGACTGCTCCCCCTGGCCGGATTCGCGTACGCACCGCAGCTCGCTGACCCGCCGGACCAGAAGATGTGGCACATCGACCGCACCGCCGACTACGGCGCCTTCCAGGACGCCGCCCGCGGCCGGGTGACCTCGCCAGGATCGAACGCCACTGGGAGGACATCCTGCGGATCATCGGATCCGTCCACACCGGCGCCATGCGCGCCTACGACGTGATCCGGATGCTGTCCCGCGACGGCCGACCCACCCCGCTCGGCGACGCGATCGCCCACTATGGACGGATCGCCAAGACCCTGCACATCCTGCGCCTGGCCGACGAGCCCGGCCGCCGCGGGCAGATCAAGAGCCCGGCCAACCTCCAGGAGGGCCGCCACGCACTCGCGCGGAAGATCTTCCACGGCGGCTCCGGGCAGCTCGACCAGCGGCACCAGGACGGCGTGGAGGACCAGATCGGCGCCCTGGGCCTGGTCCTCAACGCCGGAACTACCCGGCGGAATGCGGCCTCTGCGCAACCCGGATGCCGCCGGGGACGAGTGACCGGCCTCAGGCCCGGTGGGCTCTCGTGCCCCGGATGCGCGCTCAGCTGACCGCGGCGCCGAACCACTGGGGAAGCCGGTCGAGCAGATGCTGCTGATCGTCACCAGCCCACGCCACGTGGCCGTCCGGCCGCAGCAGCACCGCGGGCGCGTCCAGTTCCTCGCTGATGTCGGCGACGTAGTCGACTCGATCTGCCCAGCCTGCCACCGAGAGGCGGCCGGTCTGGTCGAGCAGCAGCCCGCGGCCGCCGTGCATCAGCTCGTAGAGGCGACCCCGCTTCAGCCCCACGTCCCGCAGCCGTCGGCCGAGCAGTTCATGCCCCTCGCCGAAGTCGTAGCGGACCCCGATCGCCGTGATCTTCTCCATCAGGTACCGGTTCACCTCCTCGAAGTCCATCAGTTCCGACACCAGCCGGCGCACTGCTTGGGGACCCGGCTCGACGGACATCAGCTCCATCTGCGCGCGGGTGTTGTCCAGCACATCGGCGGCCACCGGGTGCCGTTCGGTGTGGTAGCTGTCCAGCAGTCCCTCCGGTGCCCAGCCGTTGACTTCGGCGGCCAGCTTCCAGCCGAGGTTGAACGCGTCCTGGATGCCGAGGTTGAGCCCCTGCCCGCCGGTCGGCGGGTGGATGTGCGCCGCGTCGCCGGCCAGCAGCACCCGGCCGGTCCGGTAGCGCTCGGCCAGCCGGGTGGCGTCGCCGAAGCGGGAGAGCCATCGTGGTGAGTGCACGCCGAAGTCGGTGCCGGCGAGCTTCCGCACCTGCCGCTTCAGCTCGTCCAGGGTCGGCGGGACCGTACGGTCCTCGCTCACCCCTTCGGCGGGCGCGACGAGGCGGTACACCCCGTCCCCGAGGGGCATGGCGCCGAACCGCTTGTGGTTCTTGCGGACTTCAGCCATCACGGCCTTCAGCGTGTCCGGCGGTGCGGTCACCTCCACCTCGCCCAGCAGCGTCTCGACCCTGGAGGGCTCGCCGGGGAAGCCGACGCCGAGCAGCTTGCGCACCGTACTGCGGCCACCGTCACAACCGACGAGGTAGCGCGAGCGCAGCCGCGTGCCGTTGGCAAGTTCTGCGGTCACCCCGTGTTCGTCCTGGCTCAGCCCGACGAGTTCGCAGCCGCGCCGGATCTCGACGCCGAGTTCGGTGGCGTGCTCGGCAAGCAGACGATCGGTGTCGGTCTGCGGGATGCCGAGAGTGTACGGATGTGCGGTGTCCATCTGGTCCGGCGCTGGCTTGTCAATGGCGGCGAAGAAACCACCGACCGGGTGCTGCCTGCCGAGCGCGAGGAACCGCTCCAGCAGACCGCGCTGGTCCATCACCTCAACGCTGCGCGCGTGCAGCCCGAGCGAGCGGACGATCCTGGTCGGCTCCGCGTCCTTCTCCAGCACGAGCGCGTACACGCCGTGCAGCCGCAACTCGCTGGCCAGCATCAAGCCGGTCGGTCCGCCGCCGGCAACGATCACATCAATCATGAACCCCCCATTCAAAAAAGTTGCATTTCGGCCAGCTGCTCTACGTAGTCCGGCGGTGCGCACACCCGGACCTCCGCGTCGCGTGCCCGCAACCACACCGCGAGTCCCACCGGCGGTTTCCCATCCCGCAGAACCCACAGCCATAAAGGCGCACGCATTTCGCGAGTCCCTGATTTCCCCAAGTTCTGGCCTCGGCCGACGATTCTGCGCCACGACCCGGGCCTTGCCGCAAGGCCCCCCGTGCGCTATAAGTTGAGGGTGGCAAGGAGTGGGTAACCTCCTTGCCTTTGGTCTTTTCCGTCCGTTGTGACCGGACAAAACCCTCCTGCATCGGGGCCCGCGACGCGCGGTCGACAGCCACGGTGTGGTCGCCGAAGGCGGCGATGTAAAAGGTCCGCTTTTTTGCAGGGTCAACTTCCCTCTCTCTGGCCGAATCTCTGCGGATCTGGACACAAATGCGGTGCGCTCCGCGAACCAGCGGTGCTCGCATGCGACAACGTGACGCAGACGCACAGGTGTTGCAAACGGTCAAGATCGCCTGTCAGAGGACGACGGAGGCGCGGCTGCGAGTAGGCATCTCAGAGCCTCTCAGCTCACCCCGTCCAGCTGGGGAAACGGGGTGTGAGACTCACAATCTCCGTGTCGTCGGGCAGGTTGAAGACGCTGGGACGGCTGACCGGTGACAGCGAACCTGGACCGATCGCCATCGAAGTCGGACCACTGCCGTCGGGCGACATCAAGATGTCAGTGGTTCCGACACCAGGGGTGCCAGTAGTAGGTAGGCGCCTCGTCGGAGTCGGGGAGACGAAGGTCGTAGTGGACGTCGCCGGTGAGAACGGCGGTGACCTACGCGTGGCCGACGCGGCTGCCCGAGGCATCTGGCGCGGCTGGCGGCTGCTGTGGTTCTCTCAATGCCCGGACACGCAGGGGGACGCATGGACGCAGCAGGGGGCATGGCGTTATCGGCTGTACAGGTACTGACCGCCATGGCGACAGGGGCAGGCACCGAGGCAGGCCGGGCGTTGGGAGACGTGGTACGGGCACGGTTGGGCACTTCGGAGGAAGGCCGGGCCGCTCTGGCCAGGGTGAGCGCTGCCCCGGCGGATCCAGATGCAACACAAGGACTCCAGGAAGCGATCCGCGAGGCCATCGAAGCCGACCCCGACTTCCAAGACCGTGTGGCCGCAGCATTGGCCGGGTCGCCTCGGGCCGCTCCCCCCGCCTACATGATCAGCCACTCGTATGAGGACAGCATCGTCATCGGCGCCGGCGCCAAGGTGCGGCGGAGCCAGATCTCACTGGGCCCGCTGACGATCAACAACACCCGGAGCGCTCGCGTATCTCTCACCGCGGCCGGGGCGCTGCTGCTTGCGCTGCTGGCCCTGGCCGCATATGGCGGGGCGCAGGTGATTGCCGGCGACGACTCTCCGGGGGTGGTGTCCCGCGGTACTTCTCCGCGAAGTCCCCGCACGGCGTCCTCCGCCCCATCGGCGCCGTCCGGTGGCGCGTCCGTCCCGGTAGTGAGCGACGCGGCCCTGGCGGAGCGGATCCTCCCCGGTCCGGAAAGTCTGCCGGACGGCTGGACTTTCGCCAGCGGCTCACCGCAGAAGGGAACATGCCCCCATAGCCGTGTGGGCGTCGAGAAGGACGGGACGCTCCGCGACATCTGCAAGCACTCGCTGCTGGACCTGACAGCGTGGTACAACGCGGGACCCGAGGCCGGTTTCGACAAGGTGCACATCGAGGTCGTGACGTACTCCAGCTACGACGCCGGCGTGCAGGGATACCTCGGCCAGAAGGCAGAGGAGGCCGGCAACCCGCCCAGCGGCGTGACGGAAGAAGCGCTGCCCTCCTACTGCGAGGATTCGGCCTTCTTCAGCGTGGTCTATTCCGGCGTCCTCACTGGCGTGGACAACGGGGAGGCACGGAGCGTCGTCCACTGCGGGACCGTCATGTTCAACGTTTATGCCCGGAACGAGCACGGGACCAGCGTCGATCTCGACACGCTCAGCAACCTCACCCACACGGTTGCCACCCGTGCCCAGCAGGCACTGAAGGGCGAGACCCCTACCGCTGCCTACTGACAACGTCCACGTCGCCGGGCACTGACATGTCCGTATCATCGACAACTGCGCGGTTCGTGACAGCGAGGGTGCACCGGCGCAGGTCAGCGCACTGCCGGAACCTCCATTGCATCGGCTGGCGCTCAGACGGCCCCGGAGCGAACCGCTGCATCGCCCTCATCAATGAAGCTCCGCCATCTTGAAGTGTCTGGTCAACGGGGTGGCGTGACTCCGTTTCGGGGTGCTCGTGCCGGTCGTGGGCGGCAGTCCGGGGTACAGATCGTCTGGCAGGGCGGTTTCGCCGATGAGTTCACCGTCCTCGAGCGGTCTACCCAGCGACACGATCGTTCTCGACTGGAGTGCCATGTCCACCATCCAGCCAGTGATCTTGACTGCCGACCACGACGTCCTGCTCGGCTTCTATACGCAATTGTTCGGCGCCGAGGAGATCTTCCGGGTGCCGGAGGAAGGCCCGGTCTTCTACCTCGGCTTGCGCATCGGCGACACCGACCTCGGGCTGGTGGCCAAGGCGAACCCGGGGGACCGGGAGGCGTCGCGGATCTTGCTCAGCATCGGTGTCGACGATGTCGATGAGATGCTCGGCCGGGTAACGGCGCTGGGCGGATCGGTCCGCGGCGGCCCCAACGACATGCCGTGGGGACAGCGCGTCGCCCACATTCTTGACCCCGACGGCAATCCGGTGAACCTCACCCAGCCGATCCCGGCTCGGTGACGCTGTTCCGGGTGCTTGTGCTGGCCGTGGGTTGCCTGCGGTAGAGATCATTTGCCGGTAGTGGCCTCGATGTTCGCCAGGACGAGCAACGCGCGAAGCAGGGGGGTGGCGCGGGCAGGGTCGGTGCGGAGTTCGGTGAGGATCCGCCAGTTCTTCAGGTGGGCGAAGCCGCGTTCGACGGGGGCGCGTCCGGCGGCGAGCACTCGGTTGGCCTCCTTCCCGGCGGGCGTGAGCTTGCGGGCGCGGGTGGCCTTGAAGCCGGTGACGACGACGGGATCGTCCCCGTCGTCGGCCAGGCCGATGAAGCCCAGGTCGGCCAGGGCGCCGAGGCCGGCAGCGCGCAGGTGGGCCAGGATGTGGTCGCGGCGGGCGGCGGTGATGTCGTGGGTGCGGCCGGGCCGGGCGGCCGATATCCACATCAGGCGGCCCCGCTCATCGGTCAGGGCAATCGCAATCACGTGCAAGCCGTGGCGGCGATGCTTGCCGGAGTGGTTCGGGCGGTTCGCGCGGCCGGTGTGGCGCTGGGTGGGGATGGGGGTGCCGTCGATCAGGACGACCTCGCCACCTCGCCTGGCGACCTTCTTCATGGCCCGGCACCAGCGAGCAGTGGGGCGCGCACCGCCACTCCCTGTGCCTCGGCCGACCGCACCACCTCGCCTTGCCCGCGCTGACCGCTACGGAGCCGCCCGGCCCGTACTGGCTGCGCCACTGCCGCGGTGACCGGCTCGTCCCGCCCACGGCGCTCCGGCAGTAACTCGACCAGTTCCAGCCGGGCCCGGCCAGGGCCCCTCAGCTCGCCTCTCAACAGCCGGCTGAGCGCCCGCGGTCGACGTCATCCCCGTCGGCACCGCCCCCTGCGACGGAGGGCCGCGGTCAACCCTTTTTCCGCGGACGGGGTAGAGCGGACGGGGAAGACCGGCCCGATGGGGGCACCGTCGGCCCGCTCACCGAGTGGCTGCCCGTGACGGAGTGGGCCGCGGCACCGGCGTTACGGGCCCTCCGATGGTGCCGGACCCGTCCGCGCGGCCGTCAGGGGGTGTCCCCCGAGTAGTGGAAGCGGCAGACCACGCCCGGTCCGGGCGTCCGCGGTTCGCCGGGGCGCGGGTCGTACAGCGACCGGCCGCCGGGGAACTGGCCCAGCTCGGTGGGCAGGGCCGCGCCCTCGTCCACCTCTTCCGGCCGCCGGTCCGTGATGTCCAGCAGCAGCCCGTCCAGCGGCCCGCCCACCAGCGCGGCGTACGTCCGGTGCGGCAGCGGGCCGGGGTCGGGATCGTCGTGGTCTCGGCCGTAGACCCGGCCGCGCAGCAGCTGCTCGTCACCGTTCATGGGGACCAGCGTCCCAGCCGCCACTGACATCGGCCGTGCGCGGCGGGTTCCCGGCCGGTCAGCGGACCACGTCGAAGACCTGCTTCTGCAGGCCGTTGGCGTACGCCTCGTGCTCGACCAGCTCCAGCTTCCGGGCGTCGACGTCCGCGGTGCTGAACAGCCGCTTGCCCGCGCCCAGGAGCAGCGGGAAGACGAGCAGGTGGTAGCGGTCGATCAGGCCGGCGTCGGCGAGGCCGTGGTTCAGCGCGGCGCTGCCGTGGACGATGACCGGGCCGCCCTCGGTCTCCTTCAGCGCGGCGACCTCGTCGAGCGAGCGCAGGATCGTCGTCTCGCCCCAGTTCGGCACCAGGTCGTCCTCGATGAGGGTGGTGGAGACGACGTACTTGGGCATCGCCTTGTAGCCGGCGAAGTCCGCCATGTCGGGCCACACCGGGCTGAACGCCTGGTAGCTGACCCGGCCCAGCAGCATGGCGGTGGCTTCCTCCTGCTCCCGGCCCTTGATCTCGAACGCCTCCGGCAGGAACTCGGTGTGCTTGAAGGTCCAGCCGGAGTTGCGGTATCCGGGCTCGCCGCCCGGCGCCTCCACGACGCCGTCGAGGGAGACGAAGGCGGTGCTGATCAGAGTGCGCATACGGGGGCTCCTGGGCGTCTCGTACCTGGTGGGAGGAGAGTGAGCCGGTCCGCGTGCCGAGCATGCGCGCCGTTCCCGCGCACCGGTCGTGAGTCATGACTGTAGGTGATGCGGAAAGTCATCGGACGGCGCGCCGGACGTCGCGCGACGCCGCCCCCGCTGGAGCTCGGCGGGCTCGTCGCGCTGGAGGCGGCGGCACGCCGGCCCGGGACGGTCCGCTCCCTCGCCCTCTACGAACCCGTCGCGGTGCCCTCCGGCCGCGGCGCACTGGACGCCTTGCGGCAGACGCGCGCGGCGTGGGCGCCGGGGCCGGGCAGCCCGAGGGTCTGGGCGAGGGCTCCGGCCGCCTCCACGAACACCTCGCCGACGTCGAGGACGGCGTGCACCGGGCGGTCGTTCAGCCAGGGCGCGACGGCGCGCAGCAGGGTGTCGAGCGAGGTGTCCCCGACGTGCCGGAGGTCCTCGTCGGCGACGCGGGAGAGCGGGTGCCCCGGGTCCCGGCGGTGCCCGGCCAGCTCGTCGGCGGGTGTCTCGGGGCCGAACACGAACAGCGGGGTGACTCCGCGGCGTTCGGCGGCGTCCAGCAGGCTCGGGTGTTTGGCGACGACGACCAGGTCGGTGATGACGACGACGGCGGGCCGCTGGGTTCCGGCGTCCGCCCCGGGCGGCGCGCCGCTGTCACGGAAGGCAGTCATGGTGTCCCTCTGTCGGGCGCGGGGCGCGGGCGTGCCGCGCCCCGCACGGTGGTGGCTCAGGCGGCGATGTGTTCGGCGGTCACGGCGAGTTCGCGGACCTCGCCGCCCTCCCGGGTGCGCAGGACGACCCTGGGGGCGGGTCCGTCGGGGAAGACCTGGAGGGTGCGCTCCTCGCTCCAGCCGGCCAGGCGGTACTCGTTCTCGCCGAGGTGCACCAGGGCGAAGACGCGGTCGCCGGGCAGGCGCAGGGTCATCCGGTCGCCGTCCGCGGCCAGCGTCGCGGTCTCCCGGGGCAGGTCCGCGGAGAGGGAGGTGTCGGCCTCCCAAAGGTGGAAACCGGCCGGGACGGGGAAGCGGGTGGCGACCCGGCGGCGCTCGTCGGCGGTCTGCGGGCACTCCTGGCGGTTGAAGAGGATCTCGCCGTCGCGGAAGTACGTCTGCCAGTCGTCCGGGAAGAGGACGGCCAGGCCGGGGGTGACGAGGACGTCGATGACCAGGTGCACGCGGGCCTCGGTGCCGGTGTTCTGCACCCGGTGGGTGCGGCTGAAGTCGCGTATAAGTCAAACGTTTGGTTTGTTTTGCAGGAAGCCTAACGTTCGGATTGTTTTTAACGGAAGGGGAAGGGGGTTCCTTGTGACCTACGTTCCTCCCCGCCTTCCGCCACGTCCGGCGGCCCGCGCGGGGCCGGCCGCCGGGCGTGGCGGAAGGGCGCGGCGTCAGGGCAACTGCTCGCGGTACCAGGCGGCATGGGCCGCCAGGCCCGCCGAGAGCCCCACCTCCGGGGCGCAGCCGCCGACGGAGCGCAGCCGGGTCGCGTCGAACCAGTGGTCGACCCCGAACAGGTCCAGGAGGTGGCCGTCGCACCCGGCCGCGGTCAGTTCCTCCCGGGCCCGCGCGAACGGCTGGTCGCCCCGCACGAGCGGGAAGCCCAGGTGACGGTGGGCGGTCGCGACCAGCCGGCGCAGGCTGACCGGCCGCGGCGGGCAGGCGTGGAAGACGCCGGACGCCTGCCCGGGCGGTGTGCTCACCGTCATCCGGACGAGGCTCGTGGCGAGGCTGCCGACCTCGGTGAGCGACAACCGCGCGGAGCCCTGGTCGGGCAGGCCCGAGCGCAGGGCGCCCAGGACGCGCAGCAGGGCCGGCATCACCCAGCGGTCGCCCTCGCCGTAGACGAGGTACGGACGCAGGACCGCGCCGCCCGCGGCGAGCACGAACCGCTCGCCGGACAGGCGGCTGCGGCTGGTGGCCGAGACGGGGGACGGCTCCACCGCGCCCTCGGCCACGTTCCGGAAGGGCCCGTTGCCGTACACGGCCGCCGTGCTGAGCTGGACGAACCGGCCCACGCCCGCCCGCCGCGCCTCGGCCACCAGACGGCGCGTGCCCTCGACGTTCACGGCGACGCACCGCTCCTCGTCCTTCCCTATGTAGGAGGCGAGGTGCAGTACGCAGTCCACGTCGCGGCAGATGCCGCGCAGGGTCGCCGGGTCCGTCAGGTCCGCGTCCACCACCTCGACGCCTCTCCCCCGCGGCGCGGGGCGCCGGTGCGCCAGGAGGCGCACCGGCACGTCCGCGGCCCGCAGGAGCGGGACGACCGTGCCGCCGATGAACCCGGACCCTCCGGTGACCAGGACGCGCGGAGGGTTCACTCGGGACCACTGCCCGACGGGACGGGGGCGCCGTGGACGGTGAGGACGCACTCGTAGGCGACGGCGCCGCACTGCTCGACGGTCACGCTCACCTCGTGCGCACCGCCGCCGGAGGGGGACCGCCGCGCCCGGACCAGGCCGGGGGCGTCGAACTCCACGTAGCGGTGGAAGCGGTTGGTCATCGCGGCCACCCGTACCGCGCCCGGGCCGACGAGGCGGTGCGCCGCCTGCCGCGCGGCTTCGAGCAGCAGCATCCCCGGCACGTGGTCGGTGGGATGGTCGAAGAGGGAGGGGTGGTCCCAGTTGGCCCGCAGCGGCCAGACCTCTTCGCCCGAACCGGCCGCGCCGCTCCCCCGTACCGGCCGGCCGCGCCGCTCCCCCGTACCGGCCGGCCGAGCACCACGTCCGCCTCGACGGCCCGCCCCACTTCGCGCGGGGACAGGGGCGCGGGCCGCTCGGGCAGTTGGGCGGGCACCGTGGCGTGCGCGCCCCGCAGCCGCCGGTGGACGGCGGGCCGCAGGGAGTTGAACGTCATGCGGCCGCGGCCCAGTCGGACCGGCCCGCGGGCGAGTGCGACGTTCATCGTCATCCCCGCGAACCGGCTGCCCTGGTGGCCCACGTCGAACGGCCGGTCGTCGAGGCGGAGGGCGTCCGGATCGAGGTCGATGCTCAGCTCCGTCATCAGCGTCGGGTGGTCATGCGGCAGGTCGTAGCACACGTGGCTGAGGAGGGACGAGGTTTGGCCAATGCTCTCGGCGGCCGGCAGCGGGTCGTGCCGGCGGCCACCGACCGGCCCGTAGAAGCCGTGTCCGCGGGGCCACCGGGCACCCACCGCGAAGCGGCGCGCGCCCAGGCGCTTCCCATCGGTCGGCGGGACTTCGCCGATGGCGCGCCGGTGGACGAGGTCGCGCGGCGCCGACCGCTCGAACGACGGGGGACGCAGGCGTTCGGCGTACACCGGAGGACTGCCGCTGAAAGTGGACGGTGGGGAAAGATCGACCGACATCTCGCACGGCTCCTGTCTACGCTGCTTCCCGAGGGCGGCACCTGGCGCCCACAGGGAGAGCAGATGGTCAAGAACAGCTGTTGAGTCATACAATACCCAACGTACGTTTTGTTTTCAGGGTCTACTGCCGGGGCAGTTTCATGAACCTGACATGTCCGGGAACGAGGACTGACGAACGATGGCGCAACAGGAACGAGCGATCGAGACCAGGAGGAGACTGCTGGTCGGTGCGGCCGAGGTCTTCGACGAGCGGGGCTACGCCGCCGCCAGCATCAACGAGATCCAGGACCGCAGCGGCATCACCAAAGGTGCCATGTACTTCCACTTCCGGTCCAAGGAAGAGATCGCGCTGGGGGTGATGACCGCCCAGACCGAGGTGCCCACGGAGACCCGCGCCCCGTCCCCCTCGCCGCTCCAGCAGGCCATCGACCTCACCCACCTGCTGGCCCACCGGCTGCGGACCGACGTCCTGTTCCGCGCGAGCATACGGCTCACGGTGGAGCGCGGCACGTTCCAGGCCAAGGACTCCGACATGTACGACTGGTGGCTGCAGACCTTCAGTCGTGAACTGGTGCGCGCGCAGGGCGCCGGGGAGCTGCGGGAGGGCACGGTGCCGGAGGACGTGGCCGCGAGCGTGGTCGGCTCGTTCACCGGCCTCCAGATGCTCTCGCACGTCAAGTGCGGTCTGCGCGACCTGCACGAGCGCCTGACCGTCTGGTGGCGGCAGATGCTCCCCGGCATCGCGTCCGAGGAGGCCGCGCGGTCGGCGCTGCCGGCCGGCTCACCGGACCTGGGGCTGTCCGGGGACAAGGGCTGAGCGTCCCGCGCACGGCGGGGCGCACCGCGCCCCCACGGGACGGCGGCCACGCCACGGCCCCCACCCGGAGGACGCCGCGCTCCCCCTCCGGCCCCCGGCCGCACCCCGTACCGAACCGGCGGGCCGGCCACCGACCGGCCCGCCGCGACGGCTGTCAGCAGGTGCTCCGGTACGGGATGCCCGGCAGGTACGTCCGCCAGTCGGCGGCGGACAGACCCGTGCCGGTGCGTCGGCAGACCTCGGCGGACAGGTGCCCGGGCGACAGGTCGTACCTGGTGACAGGGACGTTGGCACCGGCGGCGTAGAGGGTCTCGGCGTCCGGGCCGAAGGCCAGCGCCAGGGGCTGGTCGCCGGGGGCCGGCAGCGCGGACCCGAGCAGCCGCGAGGAGGCGACGTCCCAGATCTGGACGGTGCCGGTGGCCCCGCCGACCGCCAGGGTGCCGCCGTCACGGGAGAAGGCCAGCGCGGCGACCATGCCGACCCGGTCGGCCGCGGCGTCGGAGGCGCGGCCGTCCAGCACCCCGAGGCGCCTGCGGAGCGCGCCGTCCCAGAGGGTGACACGGCCGGCGGTGTCCCCCACGGCGGCGTACCGTCCGTCCGGGCCGAACGCCGCGACCGTGGTCATGTCGTCGCCGAGCAGGCGGTACTCCAGCCCTCCCCCCGCCCCCAGTTCACCGACCACTCCCTCGTCCGTCACCATCCGGTCCCCGCGCGGGCTCAGCGCGAGCCTCTCGCCCAGGGAGCCGAAGACGGCCCCGCTGCTGCCGACGGGCCGGAAGACCGCGCCGGCGCCGCCGGTACTCCGACGAGCCCGGACCGACCGCACGCGTCGGTCCCGGCGCAGGTCCCAGACCTCCGCGGACACCGGGTCCGTAGCGCGGTAGACCACCAGGGTGCGGGCGTGGTCGCCGAGGGCCAGGCCGTTGGCCTCCCGGCCGTCGGCCACCGCGCGCCCTGACCGGGCACCGCCGGCCCGCACCCGGCCCGTCCGCACGTCCCAGACGGTGACCCCCGCCCGTATGGCGGGACCGTCCTCGCTCCAGCCCTGGCCGTAGGCGACGTACCCGCCGTCGGGGCTCAGCGCCACGAGGTCGGCGCACGCCGTGTCGTCCATGCCCTCGGCAGCGGGGCAGGATCGCCCGGGGGCGCGGAAGACGACCCGCCCGGTACCGGTGTCCACGACCTCCAGACGCAGCGCGCCGGGCCGCCCGCGGAGCCGGGCCAGCACCCGCCCGTCCGCCGAGAGCTGTGCCAGGTGGGTCGGCTCGTCCTCCCACCGGGCCGTCAGCGCCCGCCCCAGGGCCAGCGACCGGACCACGGTCCCCGACCCGTTGAGGTAGCGCAGGTCGCCGGTCCCGTGGTCGAGGGCGAGGTCGGCGAGCGACCCCGCCGGCAACCGCTGGGTGAGCACCGGTTCCTCGGGGAGCGACAGGCGCCAGAGGTACAGCGCCCGGGACCCGGTCCCCACCAGGAAGCGCCCGTCCCGGCTGAAGCGCAGGTCGTCCACGTCGTCCGCCTCCAGGGACGGCAGCCTCCGCCCGGTGCGCACGTCCCACCTGCGGACGCCGTCGTCCGCGGGGAGCGCCAGCGTCCGGCCGTCCGGGGAGAAGGCCGGCCGGCCGGAGCCGCAGTCGGCGGTGGGCGTCCGGGGCACCGCGGCCCGGCGCCGGCGCACGGTGTCCCACGTCTCCAGGCCCCGCACGTCGGTGCAGAGCGCCAGGATCCGCCCGTCGGGGCCGAGGGCCCCGGCCTGGAGGGTCTCGTCGCCGTGCTCCCGCACCCGCATGAGACGGCGCCCGTCGCGCAGGTCCCAGACCGAGACCGTGCTGTCGGTCCCCCGGCTCCAGTCCTCCGCGAACAGGTGGTCGCCACCGGGGCCGAAGTAGACGTCCATCGCGTCCACCCCGCCGAGCGTGCGCGTCACCCGGGCGGCCCGCACGTCCCACAGCTTGATCGAACCGTCCGCCGGCACCGCGAGCGTCCGCCCGTCCGGGCTCACCGCGGGGACGCCGCCGGAGTCCATCAGGTGCCCCGGGCCCGGCGCGGAGTGCGTACGGCGGTGGGTGCGCAGGTCCCAGGTCCGGATCCGGTCCGGCGTGACGGACACCACGTACCGGCCGTCCGCCGTGAGCCGCCGCGGCTCGCCGCCGGATTGGTCGTCGGGGCCCGCGTCCGCGCCCGGGACCTGCAGCACGTCCGCCTCCCGCTGCGCCGCGGCCGCGATCAGCGCCGAGCGGGTCTCCGTGGTGTCGGCCAGCCGCCAGGCGGCCACGCTGAGCCGCATCGCGGTGACCGGGTCGGAGAAGCGCATGCTGTCCGCGACCGCCGCGATCCGGCGGGCCTCGGACTCGACGTGCCGGCGGTCGCCGGTGCGGTGCTGCTGCCAGGCGACCGCTCCCGCGACGAGGGCGAGGACGACGAGTACGGCGAGGGCCCCGGCCAGGCCACGGCGCCTGCGGTGCTCGCTGCGGCGGGCCGTGCCGCTCTCGGTGAGGAACGTCCGCTCCAACGGGGTGAGCGAGGACCCGGTGAGCTGTTCCAGGGCCGCGGCCAGCCGGGTGCCGCGGTACAGCGCGCCGGGATCGCGGCCCAGTTCGTCCCAGGCGCGGGCGGCCTCGGTCAACCGCCGGTGCGTGCGCAGTTGTTCGCGTTCCCGCTCGATCCAGCCGTGCAGCCGCGGCCAGGCGGTGATCAGCGCCTCGTGCGCGAGGTCGGCGCGGTCGTGGTCCAGGGTGATCAGCCGGGCCCGGGCCAGCCGGTCCAGCACCAGGCTGACGTCGGCGCAGGCGGCCGGGCCGGTGAAGACCAGTTCCGAGCGGTCGACCGGGCGCCTGGTGTCCGGGGCGCCCTCGCCGGGGGTGATCAGCCGCAGCAGGATCAGCCGGGCCAGCTCGGCGTGGTCCGCGGAGAGCCCGGCGTAGACGTCCTCGGCGGTCCGGGCGATCGCGCCGCGCAGGCCCCCGGCGGCCTCGTACGCCTCCATGGTCAGCGCCCGGCCGCGGCGGCGGCGCCAGGTCTCCCGCAGGACGTGCGACAGCAGCGGCAGACCACCGGGCTCGCCGGCGGTCTCCTCGACGAGGAGCGCGGTCAGGGCGCGTTCGACGATGAGGCCCTCCGCCTGGGCCGGCCTGACGACGGCCTCCCGCAGCTCGGCCGCGTCCATCGGTCCGACCAGCAGACCGGCCCCGCCGAGCGCGTCGGCCAGCCCGCGGTGCTCGGCGCACCGCCCGTGGAAGTCCGCCCGTACGGCGATGACGACCCGCAGCCGGGACCCCGGCGCGCGGGCGGTGAGCAGCAGGTCGATGAAGGCCGCGCGTTCCCCCGGATCCCGGCAGAGGGTGAAGACCTCCTCGAACTGGTCGACCACGATCAGCGTGTCGCCGTCCGGGCCCGGCTCCAGCACCGGGGCGTGGTCGCGGACGGGGTGCTCGCCCGGGGTGATGACCCGGAGGGCGGCCACCTCCCCCGCGGCGCGCAGGGCGGGGATCAGCCCGGCCCGCAGGAGCGAGGACTTCCCGCTCCCGGACGGGCCGGAGAGCGCGGTGAACCTGCGCTCCGCCACCAGGCTCCGCAGGGCGGCCAGGAGCCGGTCCCGGCCGAAGAACCGTGCGTGGTCGCCGGACTCGAACCGGGCGAGGCCCTGGTACGGCGGCTCGGCGCCGTCGTCCGCGGCCGCCGCCGCGTCCCGCACCTGCCGGTCCGCCTCCTGCCAGCGCCGCTCCCACTCCCCGGCGTCACCGCCGCAGGCCCCTGCGTAGGCCAGGGTCACGTGCAGGGAGGGCAGTTGCTCGCCGGCCGCGGCCTGGGACAGCGCGGTCACCGAGTAGTGCGCCCGGCGGGCGAGTTCACGATAGGTGGGGCCGCCCGCCTCCTGCCGGAGCTTGCGCAGCTCGAACGCGAGGCGCTGCACCGGCCCGGCGGCCGGATCGACCGGATTCTCGCTACGGCCCATGCGGCCGGCCCCCGTTCCCCTCGGGCGCCCCGCCCACCGGCGCCCCGCCCGGCCCGCCACCCTAGGGAGCCGCCGGGGCCCGCCGCAAGCGCGTCCCGGGCCCGCGGCCGGGCGGATCCGGATTGTTCAGTACGGCGCCGGGGGGCTGCTGAACAACGCGCCGGCGGCTGAACTCGGTGTCGCGGGCCTCGCCGGAGGGCCGTTCCGCGTCCCGCGGAGACGACACACGACGCCAGGAGAAGGCGACATGACGATCACCAAGAGGGTCACCACCCGCGCCGGAGTACTCATGGCCACGGCCGCGATGGCCCTGGGCGGCCTCGCCACGCACGCCGAGGCCCGCAGCGCGAACATCGGCAGCTGGAACAGCAAGTCCGACTGCAACGCCGCCAGCCCGTACACGTTCTGCCTGTACTACTCGCCCAACGCGAAGAACGCGCCGTACCGGAGCAAGGCGCTGCTGATCGGCGACCTCGGCAGCAAGAAGTTCACCGGCAGCAAGCCGGGCGCCGGCAAGAAGGTCCGCAACAACGCCGCTTCCGCCCAGAACGGCACCGGGTGCAACGTGGGCATCTGGTACTCGCCGCAGTACCGCGGCGACTCCAACTGGCTCGCGC
The DNA here is from genome assembly GCF_055558055.1 of Streptomyces sp. NPDC025833. NCBI lineage: Bacteria > Bacillati > Actinomycetota > Actinomycetes > Kitasatosporales > Streptomycetaceae > Streptomyces > Streptomyces sp. NPDC025833. Next base: position 27,675 of record NZ_JBVHNF010000028.1, on the reverse strand, counting down.
CCTACAAGGGCGGGAACCTGACGAGCTGGATGCGCAACAACGAGGCGTCCATCGCCGTCTCGGACCACACCCGCTGCCCCGGCATCGGCCACTGAACCCGTCCCGGGATCACGCGGTGCCCCGCCCCGGGGCGGGGCACCGCGTCCGCCTTCCGAAGGAAGCCCTCACATGGCGTACCTCCCCGCTCCCGCCGGTGCGCGCCGGACGTGGCGCGCCCCGCTCGCCACCGGCGCGCTGCTGCTGACGGCCCTCACAGCCTGCGCCCCCTCCCCGTCGCCGGGACCGCCCGAGCCGCCCGTCCTGGGCGCGGTCCCCCGGGTCCTCGGGGTCGGCGGCCTCCACCTGCCGGTGGAGCGCTACATGCTGACCCCCCGCCAGTCCGTGGCCCTCGACGAGGCGGACGACGCGGTCGTACGGGCCTGCATGCGGCGGCTGTCCGTGCCGTACCCGCACGCGGTGCGCCCGCCGGCCGGCTCCGGGCCGCGGCGGCAGGCCCTGGACGCGTACACGGTGCTGTACCGGCGCTACGGGCTCACGGATGCCGCCGAGGCCCGGACGTGGGGCTACCACGCCCCCACCGCGGCGGGCGCCGTCCCGGTCCGGTCCGCGGGGCCGAAGCCGCCCTCGCCGGTGGTCCGAGGTGTCCTCACGGGGGTGGACACCTCGGGCTCACCCGTCACCTCCCACGCGGGCCGGGCCATCCCGGGCGGAGGGTGCCTCGGCGAGGCCGAGCGGGTGCTCGGTGCCGCGGGTCCGCAGGGTCCGGGCACCGACCCGGAGGGGATCGTCGCCCGCGTCAAGGCCGACGGTTTCGAACGGTCCATGGCCGATCCCCGGGTGCGCAGGGTGTTCTCGGCCTGGTCGGCGTGCCTGCGCTCCCGGGGCTTCCGGATGGACACGCCCATGGACGAGGTGCCGTCCGCGAACGCCGAGCGGCCGTCCCGGGCGGAGATCGCCCAGGCGCGGGCGGACGTCGCGTGCAAGGCGCGCACCAATCTCGTGGGTGTCTGGTTCGCGGTCGAGTCGGCCTACCAGAACGCGGCGATCGGGCGGTACGGCCCGGAACTGGAGGAGGTGGCGGCGGCCCGCGCGCGGACCGTGCGGGCGATCGACCGGCTGACGCACCGGCTCTCCCCCGGGCGGTCCTGACGAGCCGCGCCGCCCGGAACCGCGAACCGCCCGCCCCGCCCTGCCGGGCTGCTCGCGCCGACGACGGGTCGCCGGGCGCGATCGGCGGAGAGAGATCCGCCGGCGGTCGCACAAAATCTCATCCCGGTGACGCTCCGGAGCCCGGCCGGGGGTGGCCCGGCCGGGGAAACCTTCCGCCCGTCGGCGCGCATGCCGGGCATCGCGTCGGGTAGGCGAACGAACCGGAGGGATCGATTCCACTTTCCCTCCACCGCCGATGACGACCACGAGCCTGGAGGTACCACCGTGAAGAACCTGATGCGACGGGCAGCGACCGCCGGCATCCCCGTGGCGATCGCCGGAGGCGCCCTGCTGGCCGGTGGCGCCCCCGCCCTGGCGGCGTCCCACCAGCAGGCACCGGCGCACGTTCCCGCCCAGGTCACCAAGGCCGTCAGCCACCCCACCGCCCGGCAGCAGCCGTCCGGCGCGCAGGTCGACCCCTGGGTCGTCGGCCAGGTGGCGACCTTCGACCCGGCCGCCGCCCGGCAGCTCGTGGTCTACAACCCCTGGATCAAGGACCAGCTTGCGCAGTTCCCGGCGCACGGGGGCTGAGCCCGCGCACCGCGGCCGAGGCGCGCACCGCGCCCCGCACCGCCGGCCCCCGGGCGGGACCTGCCGGCGATCACGTACGGCCGCTGCCCGGCGGACCTACTCCACCTCGATGCCGTAGTCCCCGACGAGCTGTTCCAGCCCGCCGGTGTACCCCTTGCCGCCGAGGACGAAGTCCCAGTCCCCGGTGGACCTGCGGCGGAACGAGCCGAGCACCAGGGCGGTCTCACCCGGCCGGCCGTCGGAGACCTCCAGCCTGCCCAGCTCGGTCATGCCGGGGTCGAGCAGCCGGATGCACGCGTCCGTGAAGCCGGAGAGGTCGGCGTCCGGGTTGACCTCCGGGTCGACGGCGGCCACCAGGACGAACCGGTCGGCCTCGGCCGGCAGCGCGTCGAAGGAGACGCAGATCGCGGCCTTGTCCGGCGCGGTGGCGGGGAACACGCGCACCACGCCGTCGGGCGTCCGCGGGTTGTTGAAGAAGACGAAGTGATCGTCGCCGAGGACCCGGTCCCCGCGGCAGACGAGGGCGCACACGTCCAGGGCGACGCTCCCCGTCCAGGACATGCCCAGGACGTTGTAGTCGTCGGGCAGCCGGGGTTCGTGGACCGGCGGCGACGGCCGCGTCCCGCTGTCACGGGCCCCGTCGCCCAGGCGGCCGCGGAGACCGTGCCGGTGCAGCAGGTCGACCAGTTCGGTGCCCTGGATCAGCTCCAGCGGCTTGCCGTTCGCGAAGGTGTGCGAGCCGGGGCCGAAGCGTGACGTGGTCACGAGGACGCCCTTGTTGGCGCCCGCGTCCTGCACCGTCCCGTACAGGTCACGGACGGCGGTGGGCGGCACGGTGTTGCGGTAGCGCTTCACCTGCACGACGATCTTGCCGCCCCGGATGGGCGCCGGGTCGAGCGCGTCGACGTCCACCCCGCCGTCGTTCGAGCGCTGCGTGGTGACGGCCTGCATCCCCATGGCCCGGAAGAGATCGGCGACGAGGTTCTCGAAGGCGACCGGATCCATCTCGTACAGGTCGGGTTCCTCGTCGCCGCCGTGCGTGACGACACGGTTCCCGACCTCCTCGGGCCGGCGGCTCGGCCGGACGGGGGTGAGCTGGTCGGGGCGGGCGGTGAGCTGCCCGCGCAGTCCGTCGGCCAGGCAGCTGCCGGCGTCCACCTGTGCGAGGTGCAGCTCGCGGAAGGTCGCACGCGGCGCCATGACGGTGGCCAGGTGGATCCGGCCCGGCCGGCCCGTCGCGGGGTCGTGCCCGTCCACGAACCCGTTCAGCGTGACCGAGTCCAGCGCGCCCTGTTCGTCCGCGGCGAAGAGTTCGTGCAGGACGAGCAGCATGCACTGGGCGAGGACCTCCCGGTACAGGGCCCGGCGTTGGGTCACCGGCCGGGGAGTCTCCTTGTACTGGTCCGCCGCCTGCTGGTACCGCACCGACTTCGTCTCGGGGACGACGTCGTAGGCGGGCAGCTCCCAGTCCAGCACCAGTTGCCCGGCCGCCGGGTCGTAGGCCGCCGTCACCCGGCGGGGGAAACCCTCCGGCCACGCGGTCGACGCGTAGAGAGCGGCGGAGAAGTACTCGACCACGGCGTCCGGGTCGCGCCGCCGCACCCCCTCGTCCAGCTCGGCGACGCCGGCGTTGTGCCGCCGCACCCCGGCCAGTTGGGCATCGGCCCACTGCTGGTACTCCCGCTGGTACGCCGCCAGTTGCTGCCGGCGCCGCTCCTCCGCCGCCCGGGCCGCGTGCCAGTCCCGCTCGAAGCGCGCCCGAGCCTCGGCCTGCGCGCGGCGGCCTGCGGTCCACCCGCCCTGCGCCTGGTAGTGCGCGGGGTCCGGCATGGGCACGGGCTGCGCCAGCGGCCCGGGGGCGAACGGCTGGACCTCTTCCGGGTGCATGAGGGAGGAGGCCCGGAAGGCCGGGGCCCGGCAGCCCGCGGCGAGGAGACCTTGCAGCGACGCGACCCGCGCGTCCAGTTCCTCGGTGCGCCGCGCCGCCTCCGCCTGCATGTACTCGCGGTGGCTCTGGGCAGCTCGCCGCTGCCGGGCGCGCGCCTGCTGCGCTTCCTGCCGCCGTCGCCGTTCGTCGGCCTCCACCTGGCGTTGCTGCTGGCGCTGCATCTCAGCCCAGACGCCGACCGAACCGTTGGAACGACGACTCATGCGGTGCGTGCCCTCCCCGAGGCGCTTCGGTTGTCCCCACAACCGGTTGTGACGGAACACTCTATCCAGCGCCCGCCGGCTCGCCTATCCGCGCGGCGGGAGCGACCTGCCCGGCCGTCCCCGGTGGGGGGGCCGCCCGGGGCGGGGCGCGGACGGTCCGCCGGGTAGCGTCTTGACCCTCACACCGTGTCAGGCGGTCGACTCGGAGACATCATGTTCACCATCGGAGACTTCGCCCGGCACGGCCGCGTCTCGGTCCGGATGCTGCGTCATTACGACGCGACCGGCCTGCTGCGCCCGGCCCACGTCGACCCGTCGAGCGGGTACCGCTACTACACCGCGGCCCAGCTCGCCCGCCTCAACCGGATCATCGCGCTCAAGGACCTCGGTTTCACCCTCCAGCAGGTGGGCGACATCGTGGACGACAGGGCGGAGCCCGCGGAACTGCGCGGCATGCTCCGGCTGCGGCGAGCCGAACTGCGGGCGGCCGTGACCGCCGCGGAGGCACGGCTGGTCCAGGTCGAGGCGAGGCTCCGAGCGATCGAGAGCGAGGGGCACATGCCCACCCACGACGTCGTCCTCAAGCACGTCCCCGCCGTCCGGGTCGCGGAGCTGACCGCGACCGCCGCCGGCTTCGACCCCGGGGACATCGGCCCGGTCGTCGGGCCCCTCTACACCGAGCTGTTCGCCCGCCTGGAGGCGGAGGGCATCGCCCCCACCGGTCCCGGCATCGCGTACTACGAGGACGCCCCCGAAGGCGGCGGGCGGATCACCGTCCACGCCGCCGTCCAGGTCGCCGCCCCGCCCCGGGACGGATCCCTGCACATCCACGACCTGCCCGGCTTCGGCCGGGCGGCGACGATCGTCCACCGCGGCTCCATGGACACCGTGCTCCCCACCGTCCAGACCCTGGCCCGCTGGATCGACGCGGGCGGCTACCGCGCCGAGGGCTACCCCCGCGAGGTCAGCCTGGAATGCCCCGACGACCGCGACGACTGGGTGACCGAACTCCAGACACCGGTGACACCCGCCTGACCGGCCGCCCCCTCATGGGCACCCCTGCCGCAGACCGGGCAGGGGTGCCGCCGCACAGCGCGGGAGCGTCCCGCGGGTACCGCTCACCACAGGCTCCGGGCGGCGGCCGCGCCCGCGAAGGACAGTCCCAGACCCAGGGCGACCGTCACGAGCAGGTAGCCGGCGGCCCCCGTGATCCGGCGGGCGCTCGTCATGGACAGCAGCTCCTGCGAAAAGGTCGACCAGGTGGACAGGGCGCCGCAGAACCCCGTCGACAGCAGCGCCTGCCCCGGCGCCCCGAGCGCGCCGCCGGTGCCCGCCTCCACGAAGAAGCCCAGCAGCAGGGAGGCGGCCATGTTGGCGAGGAAGGTGCCCCAGTGGAACGCCGACCGCAGAAGCTCGCGTGTCGCCGTGCCGATCAGGTAGCGGGCCGGTGCGCCGACCGCTCCGCCCGCCACGACCAGGAGCCACTCGCCCATCAGGTACCGCCCCGCGGTCCGGGGCCGGGGCGGCGGCGGGTCAGCGCCAGGCGGGCCAGGAGTACGCCGAGGGACACGCCGCCGAGCGCGCCGGCCACGGTCAGGAAGAAGTACCCCATGCCCAGGGCCGCCTGGTCGTTCTCGATCAGCCGCCGGGTGTCGTCCGTGTAGGACGAGAACGTGGTGAAGCCGCCGAGGACGCCCGTGCCCAGCAGGGGGTTGAGCAGCCGGGGCGCCCCGGTGAAGCGCTCCTTGACGGCGACGGTCAGCACCCCCATGAGGAAGCAGCCGACCGCGTTGACCAGCAGGGTCGTCCAGGGGAAGACCGCCGCCCCGGTCCGCCACACCAGGTAGGCGTCGCTGCCGTTGCGCCACACGTGTGAGGCGCCGTAGCGCAGGACCGCGCCTGCCGCGCCGCCCACCGCCACGACGGCGACCACGGGGGCGCGCGAGCCGGCCGTGTGGTCCGGGTGGGGGTGCAGGTGCACATCACGCAGAAGCTGCATATCGTCACATTAAGCAGTGAAACGTTCCATCGACCCGTGCCGGGTGGTGGATCCTGCCGCCCGTCCCGCGTTCGGCCCATCAGCCACGTCCGCGCGAAGGAGCACCCGTTGACTTCCCAGCCCCCGATACCCTCGGCCGCGCCACCGTCGTCCTCTCCGCGGGAGACGCTGCTCGGCGCGGTCCGCGGCGTGGGCCAGGTGGACTTCCAGGCGAGTGTGTGGACGTCACTGGTCATCCTCGCGGCACTGTGGGTGGAGAGCTGGCAGATGGGGCTCTTCGCCGTCATCGGCGCGGTCGTCTCGACCCTCACGGCCCGCCTGCTCGCGGTCGAGCGGGACACGCTGACCCAGGGCCTGATGACCTACTGCGGCGTGCTCGGGGCGATCTCCATGGTGGTGTACCTGGGCAACCACCCGTCGAGCTACGTCCTGGCGGTGTCCGCCGCCGTCATGTGCACCCTGGTCACGGCCGCCCTCACCCACCTGCTCGCACCCTTCGGACTCAAGGCGTTCACCGGGCCGTTCTGCCTGGTCGCCCTCGTCATGGTCCTGGGCGCCCCCTCGTTCGCACGCGTCTGGCACGGAACCCCGCCCAGCGCCGTCACACCGGCCACTCCCACCAGTCCCGTCGTCGGCTGGACCGACCTGTGGCAGGGGTTCTTCTCGAACGTCTCCCAGATCTTCTTCGCCGGAACCTGGTACGTGGGTCTGATCATGCTGGCCGGGCTGTTCCTGGCCGGCTGGAAGGTGGGCCTGTTCGCCGCGGTCGGCAGCGTCGTCGGCCTGCTCACCGCGTGGGCGCTCGGCGCGCCGGCCGTCCTGATCCACGAGGGGATCTACGGCTACAACGCCGTGCTGACGGCCCTCGCGTTCGGCGTCGTCCTGCTGCGGCCGACCGTCTGGAATTACGCGTACACCGTGCTGGCCGCGGCCGCGAGCACCGCGCTGACGGCCTCGCTGTCGGTGTTCTTCACCGCCTTCGGAAGCCACACGTTCACCTGGCCGTTCAACATCACCACCTGGGCGCTGCTGGCGGCCGTCCCCTTCCTCCCGCGCATCACGCGCGCCGACGTGACCTGAAGGCCGCCCCCCGCCCGGGACCTCACGGAGCAGCCACCCGTTCAGCGGAGCACACACCGTTCGTACGAGAAGGAAAGGCGCGGTTCATGAACCTGGCCCCCCGGGAAATCGACAAACTGCTCGTCTACGTGGTGGCCGACCTGGCCCGCAAACGCCGCGAGCGCGGACTCAAGCTCAACTACAGCGAGTCGGTGGCGCTGATCAGCGAGGCCATCCTGGAGGCGGCCAGGGACGGCAGGACCGTCGCCGACTGCATGGAGCTGGGCCGCACCGTCATCGGCGAGGACGAGACCATGCCGGGCGTGCGGGAGATGCTGCCGCTGCTCCAGGTGGAGGCCACCTTCGAGGACGGCAACAAGCTCGTCTCCTGCCACGACCCGGTCGGCGGCTGACCCGTGCCCAGCGGCGAGGTGGTCGCGGTCGCCGGGCACGAGAGCGACGGCGGGCGGGCCCTGCGCGGCCTGCTGCACCCGCGCGTTCCCTGTGTGACCGGCGGACGCGCGCTGGTGCGGTGCGTCGGCGCGCTGCGCGACCGGGGCGAGCCCGTCTGCGTGGTGCCGATGACCCTGGGCAGGGACCCGGAACTGGCCGCCGACGCCGCGCGCGCCCTGCTGGACCTCTCCGCCGGACAGCGCGCCGGGACCGTGCTGGCCGCGCCGTTCGGCACCGCCGACCACCTGGTCGGCTGGCTCCGCGCCGCGGCCACGCGGGTGGCCGACGACACGGCGCTGCTGGTCACCGCGCCGTCGGGCGACCCGTTCGCCGACGCCGACCTCTTCCGGATCGCCCGCCTGGTACGGCAGTACGGCCGGCACCGCACGGTCGAGGTGGCGCTGATCGGCGGGGACCCGGATCCGGCCGAAGGCGTACGGCGCTGCCGTGCCCTCGGTGCGCGGAGCGCCGTCCTGCTGCCCGCCTCCTGGGTGGTCCCCGGCAGCCCGGATCCCGGGTACTGCCGGGTGGGCGGATCGTTGCTCCCGGCCGCCGCGGTGGCGGGTGTTGTGGACGCCCGGGTGCGCGAGGCGTGGGAGCGGCACGAACGGCTGGGCGACGACGGCCTGTCCCGGGGCCTCACCGCGTCCCACGGCCACGGCCACGCGCACGGGCCGGGCGGGCACGCCCACGAGCCCGGCCGGCACGCCGACCCCCGTGGGCAGGGGCGGCACGCCCCCACGTCCGGCCGCGCCCACGGCCCGGAGGAACACCGGTCCCCGCACGGACCCCACGCTCCCCCGGAGCTCGACGGCGGACCCGAAGCACCCCACGACCGGCCCCACGGCCCGCGCGCCGCCGTCCGGGCGGCGCCGTACGACGGACGCACGCACCCCGGTGCCGTCCCGCACGCCCCTCCCCCACACAGGAGCCCACGATGACGCTTCCTCCCCGATACCAGTACGGCGACGGTCCGATCGAGATAAACGCCGGCCGGCGGACGGTCAGGGTCACCGTCCGCAACACCGGCGACCGGGCGGTCCAGGTCGGCTCCGACTACCACTTCTTCGAGGTGAACCCCGCCCTGGACTTCGACCGGGACGTGGCGCTCGGCATGCACCTGAACATCGCCGCCGGCACGGCGGTCCGCTTCGAACCCGGCGGCACCCACGAGGTGGAGCTGTGCGCGTACGCCGGCACCGGCCGCCTCACCGGTTTCAGCGGCCTCCTCAACGGCAGCACCAAGTCGCACCCGGCCCGGGTCGAGGCCGTCGGCCGGGCCCTGCGGCGTGGTTTCCGCGGCGCGGGCCAGGACGACGACGCGCGGCACGAAGGCGGGGACAAGGCGGACCGGAAGAAGGCGGGGCCGGGCAGGTCCGGCGCCGGGAAGGCCGGGAAGGCCGAGAAGAAGGAGTCCCACTGACATGCCCACCCTTTCCCGTGAGCAGTACGCAGCCATGTTCGGCCCGACGGTGGGCGACCGGTTCCGGCTGGCCGACACCAACCTCGTGGTGGAGGTCGAGAGGGACGTCCGCGAGGGGTCCTACGGCGACGAGGTGGTCTACGGCGGCGGCAAGACCATGCGGGACGGCATGGCCTCCGATCCGCAGGCCACCGCCGCGCAGGGCGCCCTCGACCTGGTGATCACCAACGTCGTGGTCATGGACCCGGTGGCCGGCGTGGTCAAGTGCGACATCGGCGTCAAGGACGGCTTCATCGCGGGCATCGGCAAGGCCGGCAACCCGCAGACCCAGGACGCCGTGGACCCCCGCCTCGTCGTCGGCACCGGCACGGAGGTCATCGCCGGGGAGCACCTGATCGCCACCGCCGGTGCCATGGACGCGCACGTGCACCTCATCACCCCCCAGCAGTGCGATCAGGCCCTCAGCAACGGCATCACGACGCTGTTCGGCGGCGGCACCGGGCCGACGGACGGGACCAACGGCACGACCTGCACCCCCGGCCCCTACAACCTCGCCCGGCTCCTGCAGGCCGCCGAGGGCCTGCCGGTCAACCTCGGCATCATGGGCAAGGGCAACGGCAGCCTGCCCGGCGCGCTGGACGAGCAGATCGAGGCCGGCGCCGCCGCCCTGAAGGTCCACGAGGACTGGGGCTCCACCCCCGCCGTCATCGACAACGCGCTGGCCGTCGCCGACCGCCACGACATCCAGATCGCCATCCACACCGACACCCTCAACGAGGGCGGGTTCTTCGAGGACACCCGGTCGGCGATCGACGGCCGTACGATCCACACCTTCCACAGCGAGGGAGCGGGCGGCGGCCACGCCCCCGACATCCTGCGGGTCACCGGCGAGCCCAACGTCCTGCCGTCGTCCACCAATCCCACGCTGCCGTACACCAGGAACTCGGTGGACGAACTGCTGGACATGGTGATGGTCTGCCACCACCTCAGCCACGACATCCCCGAGGACGTGGCCTTCGCCGACAGCAGGGTGCGCGCGGAGACGATCGCCGCCGAGACGGTCCTGCACGACCGGGGCATCATCAGCATGATCTCGTCCGACTCCCAGGCGATGGGCCGGATCGGCGAGTCCGTCACCCGGGCCTTCCAGATCGCGCACGTGTGCAAGGAGGCCTTCGGACCGCTGCCGGAGGACTCCGAGCGCAACGACAACCAGCGCGTCCTGCGCTACCTGGCCAAGGTCACCATCAACCCGGCCATCGCCAGCGGCGTCTCGGACCACATCGGGTCGATCGAGGCCGGCAAGCTGGCGGACATCGTGCTGTGGCCCATCCACTCCTTCGGGGCCAAGCCGAAGATGGTCATCAAGGGCGGCATCGTCTCCTGGGCGCAGATGGGCGACCCCAACGCCTCGCTGCCCACCCCGCAGCCCGTCTACTACCGGCCGTCGTTCGGCCGCTACGGGCGCGCCCTGCAGGCCACGCACGTCACCTTCATGTCACAGGCCGGCGTCGCCGCCGGAGTGCCCGAGCGGCTGGGCCTGGAACGCATGGTGCTGCCGGTGCGCAAGACCCGGACCATCGGCAAGCACAACATGGTGCGCAACGACGTGGTGCCGGACATCGCGGTCGACCCGGAGACGTACAAGGTCACGGTGGACGGCGAGGTGGTGACCATCGACCCGGCCGGGAAACTGCCGCTGAACCAGCTTTTCTTCCTGGCCTGAGCGCATGTACCGCGACGCGGAAGCCGTCCCGGACGACCCCGCCCGGGACGGTGCGCCACCGGACACGGACCTGGAGCACCTCCTCGTCAGCCTCCAGCTGACCGACTCGGCCTTCCCCAGCGGCTTCTACACCCTGTCCCACGGTCTGGAGGGCTACGTCCAGGCAGGGGCCGTCGACCGGGACTCCCTGCCCGCGCTGCTGCACGACCTGCTCAGGAACGGCGTCGGCCCGTCCGACGCCACCGCGCTGGCCCTGGCCCACCGGGCCGCCGGCGCGGGTGACTGGGCGGCGGTGGCCGCGACGGACCGGCGGCTGTACGCCACGAAGCTCAACCGGGAGGTGCGGCAGGCCGCCGTGCGCACCGGGCGGCAGTTGCTGGACCTGGCCGCCGAGGTCTTCGGCGCGGAGGACGTCGCCCGGTACCACCGCGAGGTGACGGCCCGCGGGGCGCCGGGCACGCAGGCCGTCGCCGCCGGGATCGTGTACGCGTCGGCCGGGGTACCCGCGCGGCAGGCCGTCGCCGCCGACCTCTTCGCGTTCTGCGCGAGCTTCGCCGGCGCGGCACTCAGACTGCGGCTGACCGACCACCGCCTGGCCCAGGTCCTGCTGCGGCGGACGGTCCCGGTCATCGCGGAGACCACCCGTGAGGCACTGGACCGCGACCTCGACGACATCGGTGCCACCACGTTCGCCGCGGACGTCATGTCCGCCCGTCACGAGCGGGCCGAGGCCCGCCTGTTCGCCAGCTGACCGTTGCGGTACGGGAGGAAGAGACCATGCGAGACAACGTCCTGCGCGTCGGCATCGGCGGCCCCGTCGGCTCGGGGAAGACCGCCCTCGTCGAGGCACTCGTGCCGGTCCTGATCGAGGGCGGCCGCCGGCCCGGAGTGATCACCAACGACATCTACACCCAGGAGGACGCCCAGCACGTCCGCCGCACGCTCGCCGGCGTCCTGGACGGCGACCGCGTCGTCGGCGTGGAGACGGGCGCCTGCCCGCACACCGCCGTGCGCGACGACCCGACGATGAACCTGGCCGCGGGCGCCGAGATGCTGGAGCGCTGCCCGGACATCGACGTGCTCCTCTACGAGAGCGGTGGCGACAACCTGACCCTCACCTTCAGCCCGGCCCTGGTGGACGTGTTCGTCTTCGTGCTGGACACCGCGGAGGGGGAGAAGATGCCGCGCAAGCGGGGCCCGGGCATCACCGACTCCGACCTGCTCGTCATCAACAAGATCGACATCGCCCGGTACGTGCGGACCGACCTCGGCGTGATGGAGTCCGACGCCCACCGGGTGCGCGGCGACGGACCGGTGGTGCTGACCGACTGTCTGACCGGCAAGGGTGTCGACGAGGTCGCCGCCTTCCTGGAGTCCCGGCGCAAGGCGCTGGTCTGACGTGGCCGGCGTCGCCGACGTGCGGACCGTCCGCGACCGGCTCGCACCGGAGTACTACGAGCCGGCCCGGCTCCCGCCGGAGCTGTCGGCGTTCTCGGCGGCGCCCGATACCCTCGGCCCCGGTTCGCCCGCCAAGGTCGGCGTCCTCGATCTCGGCTTCGCCCGCCGCGGCGACCGTACGGAACTGGTCGAGCGGTACCAGAAGTCACCCCTGGAGATCATGCGCCCGCTGTACGTCGACCCGGCCCTGCCCGGCATGGCGTGCGTCTACGTGATGGCCACCGGCGGGGGCGTCGCCCAGGCGGACCGCTACCGGCTGGACCTGCGGTGCGGGCCGGACACCCAGGTCCTGTGCACCACGCAGGCCGCCACCAAGGTGTACCGGATGGAGCAGGACTACGCGACGCAGCGCGTCCACCTGACCGCGGCCGGCGGCTCCTACGTCGAGTACGTGCCCGATCCGCTGATCCCCTTCGCCGGAGCGCGCTTCCACCAGCACGCGGAGCTGACCGTCGACGAGGACGCCACGCTGGTGTACGCGGAAACGGTCACGGCGGGCCGGATCGCCCGGGGCGAACGGCACGCCTACACCGTGCTCGGCAGCGACCTGGTGATCCGCCGGCCCGACGGGACGGTGCGGGCGGTGGACACCCTGCGGCTGCGGCCGGGGCGGCCGGGCGGGGTGACGGGTCCCGGTGTCTTCGCCGGACACGACCACGTCGCCTCGCTGTTCGTGGTGAGCGGCCGCCGCCGTGCCGCCGAGATCGCCGACGTCCTGCACGACTCCCTGACCGGCCACGAGGTCCTGCACGGGGCGAGCGTCCTGCCGGACGAGTGCGGAGCCTGGGTGCGCGTCCTCGCCCACGAACAGCCCCGCGTCACCCGGGCCGTCCGCGCCGCGTGGTCCGCCGTACGCCTGCTGCTCACCGGTCACCCCGCCCCCGACCTGCGCAAACCGTGAACGCCTTCGCCCGCCGCGACGAGGAGACCCTGCCGTGATCACCGCACCCGCCCCCATGCCCCCCGCCTACGACTCCGGCGACACCGCCTGGATGCTGGCCGCGGCCGCCATGGTGCTGCTGATGACTCCCGCCCTCGCCTTCTTCTACGGCGGCATGGTCCGCACGAAGCACATCCTGGTGATGCTCAAGATGAGCTTCGCCTCGCTGTGCTTCGTGAGCATCCTCTGGTACCTCCTCGGGTACTCGCTCGTCTTCGGCCCGGACGCGGGCGGCGCCGGGTTCATCGGGAACCTCGACCACGCCCTGCTGCGCGGCATCGCCCCGAACACCCTGACCGGCTCCATCCCCACCTACGTGTACGCCACCTTCCAGATGGGCTTCGCCATCGTCACGGTGGCGCTGATCAGCGGATCCATCGCCGGCCGGGCCACGATGCGGGGATGGCTGGTCTTCTCGGTGCTGTGGCTGCTGATCGTGTACGCGCCGATCGCGCACTGGGTCTTCGACGCGGGCAACGGATGGATCACCGCGCACCTGGGCGCGCTGGACTTCGCCGGCGGCCTGCCGGTGGAGCTGAACTCGGGCATCGCCGGGCTGGCCGTCGCGCTGGTCATCCGGGGCCCGGACGACTTCCGGCGCAAGGAACCGCGGCCCAACAACATCCCGCTGGTCATGATCGGTGTGGCCCTGCTGTGGTTCGGCTGGCTGGCCTTCAACGCCGGATCGGCCCTCCGCGACACCGGCACCGCCGCGACCGCGTTCATCAACACCCAGCTCGGCGCGGCCGGCGCGATGGTCACCTGGCCGCTGGTGGAGTACTGGCGGACCCGGCGGGTCACCATGATGGGCGTCGGTTCCGCGGCTGTGGCCGGCATGGTCGCCATCACGCCGGCCTGCGGCGAGATCGATCCCACCGGCGCCCTGGTGACGGGGCTCGTCGCCGGCTGCGTCTGCGCGTTCGCCGTCACCCTGAAGTACCGGCTGAACGTGGACGACACCCTGGACGTCGTCGGGGTGCACGGGGCGGGCGGCCTCGTCGGCCTGATCATGGTCGGCCTGTTCGCCACGTCGAGCGTCAGCGGCAAGCAGGGTGTCTTCTACGGGGGCGGCGGCTCCCTGCTGTGGCGGCAGATCGTCGCCGTTCTCGCCGTGGCCGGCTACTCGTTCGTGCTGACCTGGATCATCGCCAAGGCCGTCGACGTCGTCGTCGGCTTCGCGGAGAAGGAGACGTACTCCGCGGTGCCGGGGGAGGACGAGGAACGCGCCTACGACCTGCGCACCGCCGAACGTCTGGACGCCCTGACGACCGGTGGCCAGGGCCTCGACCGGGAGACGCTGGCCGAGATCCGCCGGCTGCTGCGGGACCACCGGGAGGGATGAGGGGTCCGGCGCCCCGGTCGGTGCGTGTCCGCGGACCGGCCGGGGCCGTACGGGAACGGGACGGCCGTGGTTACGCGGGGGCGGCGGCCTCGCCGATGTCCTCGCCGAGGTGGGTCATCAGGTCCCCCACCTCACTGATGACCGGTGCCGGGCTCGCCGCCTGCCGGGTGGCGTCCCTGATCCAGTCCGTCGCCGCCAGGGCGAGCCGGGTCGCGTCCTGCGTCCGGTGCTCGAAGAGCAGTTCGTCGATGCGGTAGGCGATGTCGCCGAGCGTCTCCACGCCGGTCTCCGGGGGCAGGACGCCCTTCAGGGGGGCGGGGAGCGGCTGACGGCCCCGGCAGGAGCGCAGCGCCTCGACGACCGCGGGATCGTCGCTGTACCGGTCGAGGTTGCCGGTCAGGGCGAACAGCCGTGCCGTCAGCCGCGGCAGCCCGGGGTGGCCGTCCAGCCATTCCAGCAACCGGCGTTCGCCGCCGAGGTGGTCGGTGACCTGGCTGAGGCGCTCCTTGGCCCGCGGGGACAGGGACCAGCCCAGGGGCAGGACCTCGGCGACCTCCTCCGCCAGCCTCGCCTCCTGTTCCGGGTCCAGGGTGCCGTCGACGAAACCGAGGACCTTCGACTCCTCCAGCCCGAACCGGTCCGGACCGGGACGGCGCGACGCGCCGCGTGCGGGGTGCGGCGCGAGGCGCAGCAGGTCGCTGACGAGATTGCTGAGCGGCTTGTCGTGCACGGATCCTCCCGGGACCGCTGTGTGGATGTCTCCCGCGGCCGGCGCGCTCCGGCCGGGGCCGACGTGCCACCGTCCCGCTCCACGCGCTCGTCCCACAGTTGCACCCCACTGTGCCGACATGTGCACCGGCGTGCGCGTCCGAGGACCCAGTCGGGCGACCGGCCGCCCGCCGGGAAGCCGAACGGGAGGCGGTGCGCGACGGCCTCGCCGGCCCGCGCCACGGACGGCTCCGCCGGCTCGGCCCCGGCGTTCCGCGGCAGCCGCGGCTCCCCGGCCGCCGCGGTGGGCTCAGTCCGGCTCGGGCCGGGACCGCAGGTGTCGCATCTGGGCGTGGCTGAGGTCGTGCGCCCGTCGCATGTGCCGGGTGATCACCTCCAGTTCGTCCTCGGTGTGGTCGTCGAGGAGTCCCTGCCAGGTCTGGTAGAGGTCGTCCCACACCGCCGTGACCCGGGCGATGCGGTCCGGTACCGGGCTGACCAGCACGCGGCGGCGGTCCCGCGGGTCGAGGGCGCGGGACACGTAGCCGCCGCGTTCGAGCCGGTCGACCAGGCGCGTGGCCGAGCCCGTGGTCAGGCCCGTCATGTCGGCGACCTGCCTGACCGTGAGCGGCCCGGGCTCCACCGTCAGCAGACTGAGGCACTGCACGTCGGTCGGGTGCAGTCCGAGATGGTCGGCGATGGCCTGGTTGAACAGCACGTACGCCGCCAGGTAGCGACGGGACTCCCTCGACAACTCCTCGTACAGCCGGGCCCGACGTGAGTCCGTCATCTGGGTCGCACCTCCAAATCGCTGCGCGGCGCAGCATATTGCCCTAATCTCCTGCGTGGCGCAGTCAATGTGTCGCGCAGCAATCCTACGTGTTGGAGAACCATGCTCACCGTCGCCGTCACCGGAGCCACCGGAGCCCAGGGCGGGGCAACCGCCCGCGCCCTGCTCGCGGCAGGACACCACGTGCGGGCGCTCACCCGCCGGCCCGCCTCACCCGCCGCCGATTCCCTGCGCGCCCTCGGCGCCCAGGTTCACCACGCCGACTTCGACGACCGCCCCTCGCTGGCGGCCGCCCTCACGGGAGTGGACTCGGTCTTCGCGGTCACCACCCCGTTCGGCACCGACACCGCCACCGAGGTCCGGCAGGGCGGAGCCCTCGTCGATGCCGCGGCACAGGCCCGCCTCGGGCACATCGTGTTCACCTCCGCCGCCCACGCCGACCGAGGCACCGGCATCCCGCACTACGAGAGCAAACACCAGGTCGAGCAGCACCTGCGGGCGGCCGGAGTGCCCTGGACGGTGATCGCCCCGGCCGCGTTCATGGACAACTACACCACCGGCTGGACCCTCGACGGACTGCGCGAGGGCACCTTCGCCTGGCCCATGCCCGCCCACCAGCCCCTCACGCTCATCCCCGCCGCCGACATCGGCGCCTTCGCCGCGCTGGTCCTCCAGCGCCGCGACGAGTTCACCGGCCACCGCATCGACATCGCCTCCGACGCACGCACCCCCGCCCAGACGGCGGAGATCCTCACGACCGCCACCGGTCTCCCGGTCGCCCACCGGGAGGTACCCCTCGCCCATGTCCGGACCCGGTCGGCCGACCTGGCGGCCATGTTCGAGTACTTCGGCACCGTAGGTCTCGACGTCGACGTCAGCGGGCTGCGCCGCGACCACCCCGAGGTCGGTTGGCACGGCTTCACCGACTGGGCCGTCGCCCAGGACTGGCCCGCCCTCCTGTCCGCGGCGCCCGCACACCGGTGACGCCCGGCATCGAGCAGAGCACATGAAACCGATCGGCTACCGGCTCAACCGCACCGGCGAGGCACTCACCCGCCACATGAAGGGCATGCCGGAGGAGTTCGGGCCCACCCGCATCACCTGGCAGGTCCGCAACGTCGTCCGGAACAGCCCGAGCCGCTCCCCGGAGGAGTACCGCACGGCCGTCCGTGTCCTGGAGCGCATGAGCCGCCAGCTGGAAGGGGTGACGAACGCCGGCCGTCGAACTCGGCTGGACACGACGCCCCGCGGAGGTGCCGGCCGGACGGGCCCGCGGCGCCCGGCACGCCCGCCGGCCGCGCGACCGCCCCTGCCGATCGGCCGCCGCCATCGCTGTGCGGCGCTCCCCCGCCGGAGGGAGCATGGAGGAAAGGCGCCCGACAACCGAACGTCCCACCCCCGGGGACGGGGCCACGACGTGGGGGCACGGTCATGATCCACCAGAGGGACACCCACCCGGCCCTGTGCCGTGACCGCGCGCTCGCCGCCACCGTGCAGACCGTGATCGAACGGCTCGGGGCGGACGCCGGCCTGGCCTACCTGATCGGTGAGGACCACCGCACCCTGCACGGCGCCGTCATCGGCGGCTCCCAGCCGGCCCTCTTCGCCATGCCCGAGCGGGTCGACGTCGACTCCCCCTACGCCACGGCGGCCGCCTACCGCACGGGGGAGACGGCCACGGCGGGCTTCCCCACGCCCCACCCGCCCGGTCTCCGGCTCGCCGCGCGCGTCCCCTTCCCGTACTCGGTCGTCGCCGTGCCCCTCGACACCGCGCGCGGCCGGGTCGGGGTCCTCGCGTGCGTCTGGGTCCCCCCGCGCACCCGTTTCCTGCCCGCCCGCGAGACCGGCTGGCTGAAGGAGACGGCCGCCGCCCTCGGCCGGGCCCTCGACGTCATGGCCGGGCACGGCACCGACATGCGCCCGGGCCCGAAACCCGCCCTGCTCCCGGTCCGGCCGCACCCGCCGGCGGACCGCCCGGACGCCGGTGGCGGCACCGGCTGGGGGCTGCCCGGCTGCCCCGGTTCCGCCGAGGCCGGCTTCATGTACCAGGTCCACCGGCTGGCCGCCGAGCTGAACGAGGCGACGAGTGTCCAGGACGTCATGGCCGTCGTCCGGCAGCGTGTCATGACGCCGTTCGGTGCCTCCGCCTTCGTCGTGCACACGTGCAAGGACGGCCGGCTCTGGGTCGCCGGGCACAGCGGGTACCCGGCCGCCGCCCTCCGGCTCCACCACGGCGCCACGGCCACCCCGCACCGCCCCGACGCCGACGCCCTGCTCACCCGTACCCCGGTCTACGCCGAGGACCGGTCCACGCTCCTGAAGTCGTACCCCCACGCCGTCGACGACGGCCTCGAAGGCATCGCCTGCCTGCCCGTCCTGGCCGGCGGCCGCCCCCTGGGCGTCTGCACCCTCGGTTTCTCCCACCCCCGCGCCTTCGGTCCCGCCGAACAGGCCGTGGCCTTGCTGATGATGGATCTCCTCGGCCCCGCCCTCGAACGCGCCACGCTCACCGAGAGCACCCGCCGGCTGGCCGAGAACCTGCGCGAGGAACTCGTGCCCCGCGATGTCGTCGAGGTGCCCGGCATGATCACGACCGCCCGCTACGTCCCCGCCCCGTCCACCTCGGGACTCGGCGGCGACTGGTACGACGTGATCCCGCTGTCCGGCGGGCGCCTGGCCCTGGTCGTCGGCGACGTCGAAGGCCACGGCGTCGACAGCGGCATCGTCATGGGCCAGTTGCGCAGCGCCGTACGGGCCTACGCCACCGAGGGCCACTCCCCCGGCGCCGTGCTCACCCGCGCCAACCGCCTGCTGAGCGAGCTGGACACCGGCCTCATGGCCACCTGCTGCGTGATCGGCCTCGACACCACCACCGGCACCGCGGAGACCGCCCTCGCCGGCCACCCCCCGCCGCTCATCCGCACCCCCGACGGGACGCTCACCACCCCGGCGCCGCCCGCGGGCATCCCCCTCGGCATCGACCCCGACACCGAGTACGGCACGACGGACACCCCCCTCGCCCCCGGCACCCTCCTCTTCCTCTACACCGACGGGCTCACCGAGACCCGGCGGCTCGACACCAACTCCTGGGCCCGCAACCTCCTCACCCCGCCACCGCCCGCTCTCGACCAGCTCGCCGACCACCTGATCCGCCACGCCGGCGCCCACACCACCCACCACGACGACGTGGCCCTCCTCATCGCGTACTACGAAGGGCCCCAGCCCGGTTCCGGCCGCCGTATCACCGGGATGCACTGCCGCCGCCACGATCTCGACGCCGTCAGGTCCGCCCGGCAGTTCATCACCGACAGCCTCCACACCTGGGGGCTCGACGACCTCATCGACCGGTTCCAGCTCATCACCTCCGAGATCGTCACCAACGCCCTCGTCCACGCCGACAGCGACGTCGACCTCCGCCTGCGCGAGTTCCCCGACCACCTCCGTCTCGAAGTGCGCGACACCGACCCCACTCCCCCGCTGCCCGCCCACGCCGGTGACAGCGGCCGGCACGCCGAGCACGGCCGCGGTCTGCTCCTCGTCGACGCCCTCTCCACCCAGTGGGGCAACATCCCCACCGGGCAGGGCAAGACGGTCTGGGTCGACATGTACAACGACACGTGAACCGGACCGGTCCCCGCGGAACCCCCGGGCGAGGGCCCGCGATGCGTACAGGTGAACGGTACGGCCATCCCGCCGGGTGAGTGGGCGGTGCCGATGCGGGCAGATCGTCTTCTGAGGGAATAGTGATGAGGTTCCTGTCCGGTGTCTTCAAGGAGGGGTGTCCTGGCCATGGCCGACGATGCCTTGTTGTTCGTCCTGCCCGAGCGTCATCCGCGTCTGGGCGCGGCCCTGTCAGCGGTCGGTGAGTTGGAGTGTGCCGGGAGCCCCGCGGTGCACGGCTGGCTCCAGGCCCACGGGATCCCCGCTTCCTCCGAACGCGTCAGGATCGTTCCGGCAGGCGCCGAGGTGCTCATCCCGGAGGACGCGGAACGCCTGCCGGTTCCGCTCAGCGAGCAGGAGACGCTGCGGGTCGAGCACGCGTGTGCTCCCGCGTCCGTGACGGACCTGGAGGCGGAGCTGCTCGATTTCCGGGACACCACCCAGGACTGGCAGTCGCTGGTGCACCGCGCCATCACCGCCGGCATCCCCGCGCCGCGCATCGCGCAGCTCACCGGCCTGGACCCCCAGGACATCGTGCAGGCCGTCGGCGACTGACCCGCCGCTCCCCCGCCGGCCCCGCGGTGCCGGCAAGGGGGCGGTCCGGCCCGTCAGCCGGGGTCCGTGCAGCCGAACAGGCCGGCGTGCCCGGGCGGAAGCTGGGTGAGGAGGCGGCGCAACAGGGCGGCGTCCGCGACCTCGGCGAGGGTGGGGAGCACGGCGTCGATCTCGCGCCTGGCCTCGGCGAGGTCCTCGTTGCTGCGGCAGGCCACCGCCTGCACGAACGAGGCAGGCGTCAGGGGCTCGTTGGCCGGCTCGCTCGCGGTCAGCAATGGGCCGCACCCGTCCGGCAGCAGGGCCGCCAGGTCGGTGCGGTCGTCGCCCACCAGGTGGGCGCCGAGGACCTCCAGCACGTTCTGGACGGCTCTGGCCCCCTGCTGCGTCCGGTCGTAGCCGGCGCGTTCGGTGACCTGGGTGAGGAAGGTGTCCAGGCTCCATTCCATGGCAGCTCCTGTCGTCGGTCTCCTGCTCGCGGCGGGCCGTACGGCACGGCCGGCGGGGCTCCCGGAGGCGGGGCTCCGGGGGGCGGGGCTCCGGGGGGCGGGGGGCATCACGCGGGCGCGGCGGTGCGAACGATGCGGTGCACGTTGGCGACGCTGCCGCACCGTGCCGTCAGCAGGTCGTCCTCGGTCCGGGCGAAACCGGCGCCGAGTTCCTCCCGGCACCGCCGGCTGAGGCTCTCCCGCGCCCAGTTGACGAGGATGCGCTCCTCCTCGTCCGAGTGGCGCGCGGTGGCCAGGGCCAACTGCCCCAGCCTCCAGTCCCATTCGGCGGAGCCGACCTCGCGGACCTGGAGGAGCGCGAACACGATCTTGACGGCCTCCTGGTGCGCGGCCTCGATGTGCTCGACGGTGGCGGTTTCCTCGAAGGTGGCGAGGACGGGGTGCACGGAGGTGCGCTCGGCCTCTCCGTGAGCGATCATCAGGTGGGCGAAGTCGTGCAGCGCGGTCCGGCGGTCGGCCTCGGAACTGCGCATCAGGCGGAGCAGATCTTCCAGCCTCCGGTGATCTGCGAGGATCATCTCGACGACGTCCTGTTCCGGTGTCATGGGATGTGCCTCCTCCTCGTAGGGACTGTCACCTCCCGATACCCGGACCATTGCCGCAAATTCCGACCTTTGCCCCATTTGCCCGACTCACCCAGGTCACACAGGGTCCCGGTGCGGCAGCGCACATCTGATGCCCCCTCAGCCACGGGGCTTCGGCCACCGGCGCCCCGGCCGATGCGGACACACACGTAGGTCCCGGCCGTTCCCGGCCGGGACCTGTTGACGTGCCGTCCGCGCCGCGGCGCTCAGGCGTGCGCGGCTACCAGCGGTACCAGCGGCCCTTACGGCCGCCGCTGTCCGCGGAACGGACGACGAAGCCGAGCAGCCAGACCACGAGCACGATCACCGCGATCCACCACAGCGCCTTCAGGGCGAAGCCCGCGCCGAAGAGGATCAGAGCCAGCAGAAGAACCAGAAGCAGGGGAACCATTGTCATCAACCTCCTGGCCACCGCATGCCCCCGCTTCCTCGGCGCAAGCACACACATTCCGCGTTACTTCCACGTGGTGGAGGGCATGCGCGCGCCGCGTGCACGGACCGCCGTCGCGGGGATGGCGCCGGAGGTTCAAGTCGTGGTGTTTACCGGGACGGTGAGGGGTCATGCGCACAGCCAGCAGTCGACACCGGCACCGAGGAAGGTGAGCAGCATGTCCGCCAGTGAGAAGGCCCGCGCCAAGGCCGAGCAGGCAGTCGGCAAGGCGGCCCAGGCCGCCGGACGTGCCACGGGCAACAGGAAGTTGGTCGCCAAGGGACACGCCGCCGAGGCCGCGGGCAACGCCCGCGAGGCGAAGGAGTCGCTGAAGGACACCGGCCGGCACTGACGGCCGGGACACGGGCAACGGGGGCGCTCTCGACACCGGGAGCGCCCCCGTTCTGCATGTCCGCGCCCCCGGTCCGGGACGCGGCGAGCCCGTCGGACGCGTCCGGCCCGCGCCCCGTCGTGCGGGCGCGGTTCGCGCGCGGGACACGGGAGGTCATGGCGGACGGAGTGCCGTACGGCAGCGCCTGGGGCGCGGGGCGCCCCTATACCGTCGCCGCGGGCCGGGGATCCCGCTCGGACCGGGCCGCCTCGGTGGCGGTGTAGGCGGAAGTGAAGGTGAACGCGCGCGGGGACGGTCCGTGCGCCCGCAGCCCCGCCAGCCGGTCCAGGGCCTCCTCGACGGTCGGGAGGTGCCCGGCGGGCACCCACCAGAGCACCAGGTGCGCCTCCACGTTCCGCTCGAACCATTCCCGGCGCCGCCGCATCACGTCCAGGTGCCCGCTGCGGTAGGAGAAGTCCCACAGGGCGTCCCGGGTCTCCCACACCGACAGGTTGACGATGACGTGCTCGCCCGCGGGGCGCAGGCGGGTGGCGTCGGCCTCCCCCTCCTCCACGAGCCGCCACACGAATCCGGGCGCGGCGTCGGCGGCGGCGTTGACCGGGTCGAGCATCTCGACGAACGGCGCCACACGCGGGTCGTCGAGCGGGTGGCGGAGTGTGGCGACGTTGAGCTGGGCGAGGTGGAAGGCGTGCTGGGATGCGGTCATGACCACATCCCAGCACGCCCCCGTTTTCTATGTCAATGAATATTGTTTTTAGAAGGCTCCACCACCACGCAGCACTCCCCCGGCCGAGCGTCCATGCGGGCACTGACGGGTCCGTCCGCACCCAGCAGCCCCTCCAGCAGCGCGAGATTCATGCCGCAGACGAGGGGCGGGAAGCGTTCGGCCACGGCGTGGAAGGGACAGTTGCGCATCCGGACGACGCGCGCGCCCTCCCCGGCAGACTCCCCGGCGTCCGAGCCGTCGGCGTCCCCGGTGGCCTCCAGGTGCGGTTCGTAGCCGCGGGCCGCCAGCATCTCCATGGCCTCCTCGACGTCGCCGCAGGGCGCCGCCGAGCCGCGCAGGGCCTCGCCCCGGCGACGGGCCGCCGCGCTGAGCCCGGCGTCCAGCCCGGCCCCCTCGGCCACCTCGGCGAGCAGTTCCGCGGCGGTGCGGTAGTCGCGGGCGGGCAGGGACACCGTCCGTTCGGCCCGGGCCCGCGTGTACACCTTGGCGGGCCGGCCCGCCCCCGGGCCCGAGCGGCCCGTGAGGCGCCGGCTGCCGCTCTCCAGCAGCCCGGCCTCCGTCAGCCTGTCCAGATGGTGTGCGGCGAGCGAGCGCGTCACCCCGGCCGCCTCGGCGGCCTCGTTGCGGCCGACCTCGCGGCCCTGGGCCGTCACGTACTCGTAGAGGCGGCGCCGTACGGGGTCCTGCAGCGTCGCGATCGCGTCGATGTCCTCCATGCGCCCAGTCTAGGAACAACGCAGGTTGGAGTTAGAAGGGCGGAGGCGCGCCCCGCCGTCCCGCGCGCGTCCGCCGTCCCCCCGCCTCGCCGCGCGCCGGGCCGGCCGATCGGGCCGGTGATCGGCTCGCCGGGTGACCCGGCCGCGGTGCAGTGTGGAGGCATGGACACCCGGCAGGGCTGGGCCCGGGTCTGGCGGCCGCGGCGGTCGAACCACGCTCTCCTAACGATCCCGGTCGCGCTCATCCTGGTGATCACGGCCGTCGACCAGTTGGTCCCGGAGGACGTGCACCTCGGCCCGCTGCTGGTCATCGCCCCCGCGCTCACCGTGGCCTTCGCGGGCCCCCGGCTGACCGCGCTGGTCGGGTTCCTCAGCGTGGCGGCACAGGCGTACGTCGGCTGGCACTTCGGCATGCTGTTCTCGCGCAACGTGGTCGTGCAGGTCCTCGCCCTGGCGGTGCTGTCGATCCTGATCGTGTTCTTCTGCGCGGCACGCGAACGCCACCAACGGCAGCTCGCCCGGGTGCGTTCCATCGCGGAGGCCACCCAGCACGTCCTGCTGTGGCCGCTGCCCGAGGAACTGGGCAGCGTGCAGATCGCCGTGCTGTACATGGCGGCCGAGGACGAGGCGCAGATCGGTGGCGACCTGTACGCCGCCACACCCACCGACTCCGGCGTCAGGATCCTGATCGGTGACGTGCGCGGCAAGGGGCTGCCGGCCATCGGCGAGGCCGCCCTGCTCATCAGCGCCTTCCGGGAGGCCGCCCACGAGCACGCCGGCCTGCCCATGCTGGCCGCCGCCCTGGAGAGGAGCGTGACCCGCAACCTGCACCAGCTGGAGCGCGAGGAGGAGACCGGGGAACGGTTCGCCACCGCCTTGCTGGTGGAGGTGCCGGAGGAGGACCGCGTCACCCGGATCATCAGCTGCGGGCACCCCCCGCCGCTGCTGCTCGGTCCGGACGGCGCGGTCACCGTCCCCGTGCACCCGGCGCCCCCGCTCGGCATCGGCAGACCGGACCCGGAGGCCTACACCGTCGACGTGTTCTCCTTCGAACCGGGCGACACCCTCCTGCTCTACACCGACGGTGTCATCGAGGCGCGCGACTCCTCACGCGCCTTCTACCCCCTCGCGGAGCGGGCCGCCCTGTGGGCCGGGAGCACCCCCGAGAAACTCGTGCACCACCTCAGGAGCGACCTGCTCTCCCACGCCGGCGGCCGCCTCGACGACGACGCCGCGGTCATCGCCCTGTGCCGCGTCCCCGGTCCGCACCACGGCCTGTGACGGTGGCTTTCGGACAGTACCCGCCGGTATCGACGTCACCGGGTCGTGGTTCGGGGCAGGATCACCTTCATGAGCTGCGAAGACACCGCCGGCTGTCTGCGGTGGGAAATCCAGTGGCACGAGCCGTTCAGCCGGGTGTGGATCTGCAAGGACCACGGACGCGCCACCACCGGAGCCGATCCCGCCGAGCTGGGCCGGGCGCTCCTGGCCGGCTACCTCGCCAACAGGTCGGCTCGTCACGGGGACACGTTCCGCGCCGTCGTCCGCACCGACAAGGGGGACCGGTCGACCGTCACCGCCGACGAACTGCCCGCCGCCGGCTGGACGTCCGATCCGGCGATCCGGCAGGTCCTGCCCGCCTATCTACGGAGTTCGGCGGTCTGACGGCACACCCGCCCGACTCACCGCTCACGCGCACCGGGGACGGGCACGCTCACCGCTCACGCGGGCGGGCGAGCTGCTCGCGCACCCAGGCGGGATCGGGGTTGGTGTACGACCGCCCCGCCACGACGACCGTCGGCACGGTCTCGTTCCCGTCGTTGACCGCCCGCACCTCCGCGGCGCCCTGCGGATCGCGCCAGATGTCCACCCAGTGCACGCGGCGGGCGCCGCCGCCCAGGCGGAAGCGCAGACGCAGACAGTACGTGCAGCCCGGCCGCCAGTAGACGACCGGCCGGCCGTCGGCCGCGCTGCGGCGGCGCGCCTCCTGCGCGCCGAGCGACCTGGGGAACGCCAGGGGCGAGTTCACGCCCGCGAGCACCACGAAGAGCAGCAGGAGCACCGCGGCGGTGCCGGTCTTGCCCTGGACGGCCGACTCGGTGGCGAGGGCCGAGCCGCAGAGCACGAACAACAGGGGCAGGGTCCACACGCGGATCATGCGACGCAGGGTACCGGGCGGTCGAACGGCGCGAGGTACCAGGCGGATCAGGCGAAGCGAGCGGGACCGGGCGGAACCTGCGAGGCGAGGTGACCGTGGGCCGGCGCGCGCCTCGGACCCGGCCGGCGGACCCGGCTCCTGGGCGCGGCCCTGGCCCCGGGCACCCGCGGACGCCGCCGACCGGGTCCGGCGAGGCCACGGACCGTGCCCGTTCGCAGGCATGGCGTGGGCGTCACGGGGATATCCGCAGCTCATGACAGTGCGGGTGATGATGCGTGAGACCGATCGGCGCCTGACCCAGTGGCTGGCCGCCTCCGCCCCGCCGGGCGTGCACCGGACCCTGTCGGCGGTCGAGGAGTGCGCGCAGGGTTCCAAGTTGTGGTGCGGTGCGGCCCTGGTGATGGCCTGTACCGGCGGCCCTCGCGGGCGCCGCGCGGCCGGGGCGGGCCTGGCGGCGCTGGCACTGGCGCAGTTCCTCTCCAACGGGCTGTGCAAGCAAGTGGCCGACCGGCCCCGGCCGCCCAAGGAGTGGATCCCGCACGACGAGGTCGACGACCGTCCCGAGTCGTCCTCCTTCCCGTCGGGGCACACGGCGGCCGCCGCGGCCTTCACCTCGGCCGTGTTCCCCGCCTGGCCGGCCATGGGGATGCTGTGCGCGGTCCCGGCCGCGCTGGTCGCGGTCGAACGGGTGCAGAGCGGCGCGCACTATCCCAGCGATGTCGCCGCGGGCGCCGTGACCGGCCTGGTCAGCGCCTGGGTCGCCCGGCGCGCACCGGTGCGGGCGCTGCGCGGCCGGCTCTCGTGACCGGCCCCACGCGCTTGGCGATGTCCGCACCGGTGGCTCGCAGCGACTCCATGCCTTCCGGGGAGACACCGACCCACCAGAGGACGAGGAACCCTGGTCCTTGCTCATGAGGCCGTGATTGGGCCGGCGTGGGAGTGATCGGTGCCGATCGGTCGAGCGCGTCGGACTCGGTGGGCACTCGTGGCTGCCGTCGGCCGGTCGCGCTGGAGCCGCAGAGGGATGCCGATGGTCGTCGGTTTCGGCGACCTGCCGCTCCAGGTGCTCGAGGATCGCCCGCAGGCGGCGCGGATCAGGCAGCCGGCCGGACATGACGGGCACCGTGCGGCGCCCATGCCTGCGAGAACACGCCAGTACAGGCGCGACATCACTGGGCCGACAACCGGAGCAGACGCCGACGCAGCTCTAGCCCGTGCGTTCGGGGCCCGGGTCTTCGTGATCGACCCTTGCCCGCCGCAGGAGTTGGCGGCTGTCGCCCGACGCGCGGTGGATGATGGCGCGGATCTGCTCGGGGTGGCCGGCGGAGACGGCACGCAGGCGCTTGTCGCCGAGGTCGCCGCGGAGAGCCACTTGCCTTTCCTGGTGATTCCGGCGGGTACTCGCAATCATTTCGCGATGGGCCTTGGCCTGGACCGGGTAGATCCCTCAGCGGCGCTGGAGGCCCTCACGGACGGCGTCGAGCTGCGCGTGGACCTTGGGCACGCCGGCAATCGGGTGTTCGTCAACAACGTGTCGTTCGGAGCGTATGCCGCCCTACCCCGGCGAAACCCCCGCCCAGGCCGCCGTACGCGAACTGTCCGAGGAAACCGGCCTAAACGCCCTTCCCGGCGCCCTCAATCTGGCCCAGACCCTCATCCATCACCAAGGCGACGGCACCCCCGACCGCATCGGCCCCTTCTACACACTCACCGGATACACCGGAGAACCCCATAACCGCGAACCCCGCCCAGCCCTAACGCCCACCCCCACCCGCGGACACACCCGCCCAACGACGCCCGAACAGGCACCACCCCTGCGGCCCCGGTGAGCACACTGCCTGGGTTCCTTGCCGCAGTCGGTCCCGGAGCCGTCCCCGCGGGTGCGGGGAGCGCCGACGCCCTCGGTGAGATGACTGGCCCGGACACGCCCGCTGTTCGTCTCCCAGCCACCACCTCGGTCGCTTCCAGCGCGCTGACCTGCGGCAGTCCGTCTTCTGTCGCCGGGAAACGGCGAACGGCACCGGTCACGGGGGCGAAGCCCCGGGGCCGATGCCGTTCCGTTTCGCTGTCCGGATACGGAGTCCCACATGCGGCGTCCGGACTCGGGCCCGGGCAAGTAATGCGGCTACGGACGGACGCGGATCGCCGGTCGCGGTCAGCGCGACCGCCGCCCGGTGAAGAGGCGGTACAGCAGGAGC
>NZ_JBVHNF010000027.1:0-66386 GCF_055558055.1 Streptomyces sp. NPDC025833 | reverse complement strand
CCCCGCCCCGCCCCGTTATGTCCGCCTCCGTAACCCCACTTTGGCGCCGCCGGGGGGGGGGGGGGTGGGTGTGGGGGGGGGGGGGGGGGGCCCCCCGGGGGGGGGGGCCCCCGGGGGGGGGGGGCCCCCCGTCCGGGGGAGCGGGGGTCAGTGGCCGCCCTGCTCCTCGAAGCGCTTGTAGGACCGCTCGATCTCCGCCTCGGCGTCCGTGCGGCCCACCCAGTTGGCGCCCTCGACCGACTTGCCGGGCTCCAGGTCCTTGTACACCTCGAAGAAGTGCTGGATCTCCAGGCGGTCGAACTCCGACACGTGGTGGATGTCGCGCAGGTGCTCCACGCGCGGGTCGGTGGACGGCACGCACAGCAGCTTGTCGTCCCCGCCCGCCTCGTCCGTCATGCGGAACATGCCGATCGCCCGGCAGCGGATGAGGCAGCCCGGGAAGGTCGGCTCGTCCAGGATGACCAGCGCGTCCAGCGGGTCGCCGTCCTCGCCGAGGGTGTTCTCGACGAACCCGTAGTCGGTCGGGTAGGCGGTCGAGGTGAAGAGGCGACGGTCCAGGCGGATCCGACCGGTCTCGTGGTCCACCTCGTACTTGTTCCGCGAACCCTTAGGGATCTCGATCGTGACGTCGAACTCCACCGGTGGCTCCTCCATGATCAGCACATAGTTCTGGTGATTAAGTGTCCCTCACGCAGGTGTGTGATCGCGAAAGGGGCTGGTGGTCGTGCCCGAGCTGAGACCTTGGCAAGCCGCGAAACCGCAGGTGGAGCGGATCGTGAACGCCGTCCGACCGCGTCTGGCGGGCGCCGTTGTGACCGCCCGGCCGCGGATCGCGCGACTGGCGAAGGCCGTGCGAGTCGGCCCTGGGCACCTCCCCCGTCTCCCCCGTTCGCGCACCGTCCGCACCTGGCAGTACACCGCGGGCGCCGCCACCGCCGGCCTGGCACTGGCCGCCGGCGTGGTGACCGTGGCCGGTCCCTGGGACGCCAACGGTCAGCGTACGGCCGAGCGGGACCGGGCCGCCGCCCCGGAGCGGTCAGGTGGCGCAGATCACGGCCGCGGCGGCACGGCCGCGGGGGAGCCCCGTCCCGCGCCGAGCGCCGCGCCGGTGCTGGCCGGGCTGACCGGCGCGACCGCTCCCGTGGGCAGCAGCGGGGCGGGCCAGGACACCAGGGCCCTCCCCGACGTCCTGGACCCCCTCCTGGACACCCCCGCGCTCGGCGGCGTCCACGGGGCGGCCGTCGTCGACGTCGCGACCGGCGAACGCCGGTACGACCGCGACGGCGGCAAGGCCCTCACCCCCGCCTCCACCACCAAGATCGCCACCGCCGTGGCCGCCCTCTCCGCCCTCGGCCCCGACCACCGCCTCACCACCCGCGCCGCCCTGGAACCCGACACCCGCGAGCTGGTCCTGGTCGGCGGCGGCGACCCCACCCTCACCGCGCACCCCCGCGCCGACGGCCGGGCGAGCCTGCGGACGCTGGCGGCGGACACCGCCGAGGCGCTGGCCGAGCGCGGCATCCGGAAGATCACGCTCTCCTACGACACCACCCTGTTCACCGGCCCCGCCCGGCACCCCATCGGCGTCAACGAGAACCTCGCCCCGGTCGGCGCGCTGACCGTCGACGAGGGGCGCGCCGACGGTTCCGCCGGCGGTCCCGCGCCCCGGGTGGACGACCCGGCCGGGGCCGCGGCCACCGCGTTCGCCGGCTTCCTGAAGAGCGCCGGGATCACCACCACGGCCCCCGGCCCCTCGAAGGCCAGCACGCGCGCGGAGACCCTCGCCACCGTCTCCTCGCCCCCGCTGTCCGCCCTGGTCGAGCGGATGCTGACGAACAGCGACAACGACATCGCGGAGGCCCTGGCCCGCCACACCGCACTCGCCGGCGGCCAGCCGGCGAGCTTCGCCGGCGGCGCCCGGGCGATCGCCGCCCAGCTGCGCGGACTCGGCCTGCCGCTGTCCGGCGCCGCCTTCCACGACGGCAGCGGCCTCGACCGCGCGGACCGGCTGACGGCCGGCCTGCTCACCGGGCTCCTGGCCAAGGCGGCCGACCCGGACCGCCCCGGCCTGCGGCCCGTCCTCACCGGCCTGCCCGTGGCCGGCTTCACCGGCACCCTGAGCACCCGCTACACCGACGGCGCGGCCGGGGTCGTACGCGCCAAGACCGGCACCCTGACCGGGGTGAACACCCTCGCCGGCACCGTCGTGGACCGGGACGGCCGCCTCCTGGCCTTCGCCTTCCTCGCCTCCGGCACGACGGACCCCCCGGCGGCCCAGTCGGCCCTCGACCGGGCGGCGACGGCCCTGGCCGACTGCGGCTGCGCCGGGGACGGCGGGCGCTGACCGCGGCGGCCGCCGCGGCCGGGCGGACGCCGGGGAACGGGCCGGGCGCCGGGCGCCCCCCGGCCCCCCGCGGCCTCCCACGGCCTGCCCCAACCCGCACCGCTCACGTACGGTTGACGCATGACTGGCTTCGGTGGCACCACATCTCCCGGGATGGTCGACTGGAACCTCGCGGTGGCGACCGCGACACGGCTCGTTCGGCCCGGCCCCGAGGTCAGCCGCGACGAGGCCAGGGCCGTCGTCGCGGAACTGCGCCGGCACGCGAAGGCCTCGGAGGAGCACGTCCGGGGCTTCACCCGCATGGGCACCGAGGAGGCGAACGACACCCCGGTCCTCGTCGTCGACCGCCCCGGCTGGGTCCGCGCCAACGTCGCGGGCTTCCGGGAGATCCTCCGGCCGCTGCTGGAGAAGATGCAGGAACGGCGCGGCGGCAACCCGGGCAGCGCCGTCCTCGGCGCCGTCGGCGGCAAGGTCACCGGCGTCGAACTCGGCATGCTCCTGTCG
Organism: Streptomyces sp. NPDC025833; assembly: GCF_055558055.1. Taxonomy (NCBI): domain Bacteria; kingdom Bacillati; phylum Actinomycetota; class Actinomycetes; order Kitasatosporales; family Streptomycetaceae; genus Streptomyces; species Streptomyces sp. NPDC025833. The sequence goes on along the minus strand of NZ_JBVHNF010000027.1, from coordinate 63,538 downwards.
TTCCTGTCCTCCCGCGTCCTCGGCCAGTACGAGACCTTCGCCCCCGCCTCCCGCGACCTGCCGGCCGGCGGCAACGGCGCCGGCCGGCTGCTGCTCGTCGCGCCCAACATCGTCCACGTGGAGCGGGAACTCGACGTCGAACCGCACGACTTCCGCCTGTGGGTGTGCCTGCACGAGGAGACCCACCGCACCCAGTTCACCGGCGTCCCCTGGCTGCGGGACCACCTGGAGGGCGAGATCCAGTCGTTCCTGGCCGAGACGGACGTCGACCCGATGACCTTCCTGGAGCGCATCCGGGAAGCCGCCCAGTCGCTGGTCGGAGGCCGTCCCGAGGGCGAGGAGGAGGACGGCGGGCGCTCCTTCGTGGAGCTGGTGCAGACCCCCGCCCAGCGGGAGATCCTCGCCCGGCTCACCGCCGTGATGTCCCTTCTGGAGGGCCACGCCGACTACGTCATGGACGGCGTCGGCCCCGGTGTCGTGCCGTCCGTCGCGGAGATCCGCGAGAAGTTCCAGCAGCGCCGCGCGAAGGGCGCCTCCCGCCTGGACCTCGCCCTGCGCAAGCTGCTGGGCCTGGACGCCAAGCTCAAGCAGTACCGGGACGGCGAACGGTTCGTCCGGGCCGTCGTCGACGAGGTCGGGATCGACGGCTTCAACCGCGTGTGGACCTCGCCCAACACCCTGCCCACCAAGGCGGAGATCGCCAAACCGGCGGACTGGGTCGCGCGGGTGCACCGCAAGGCCGAGTCGTGAACGACGCGACCGGGTCGTGAGACGGATCCGGCCGACGGCAGGCGAACGCCCCTCCAATCACCCGTCCGAGGGACCGTGAGCCATGCGTAGGCGTGCAATGCTCGGGGAACGACCCGGTTCTGTCACCATCTACACACTCTGAGTGACCGTCCCGGGCCTCCCCCGGAAAACTTCATGAAGGGAACCGGACATGGGTCCCCATCCTGCGGTCGCGGCGATACGCCTGGCGGTCCGCCGCGTCCTCCACGACATCCTGAACGACCAGCCGGCCCCCCGCGTGCTCGCGGGACGGCACCCGGACCGCACGGCCGAGCGGCCCCCCTCCCCGCTCGTCCTCGTCGCGTGCTCCGGCGGTGCCGACTCCATGGCCCTCGCCTCCGCCCTCGCCTTCGAGGCCCCCAAGCTCGGCGTCCGCGCCGGCGGGATCACCGTCGACCACGGCCTCCAGCCCGGTTCCGACCTGCGCGCCGACGAGGTCGTCCTGCGGCTGCGCCAGCTCGGTCTCGCGCCGGCCGAGTCCGTCGCCGTGACCGTCGGCCGCGAGGGCGGGCCCGAGGCCGCCGCCCGCGACGCCCGCTACGCCGCCCTCGACGCCGCCGCCGAACGCCACGGCGCCTGCGCGATCCTGCTCGGCCACACCCGCGACGACCAGGCCGAAACCGTCCTGCTGGGCCTCGCCCGGGGTTCCGGCATCCGCTCCCTGTCCGGCATGGCCGCGGTCTCGGGGGCCGGCGGCCGTTACCGGCGGCCCTTCCTCCAGCTGGACCGGCAGACCGCCCGCAAGGCCTGCATGGCCCAGTCCCTCCCGGTCTGGGACGACCCGCACAACGCCGACCCGGCCTACACCCGCTCCCGGCTGCGGCACGAGGGGCTGCCCGCCCTGGAGAAGGCCCTGGGCAAGGGGGTGGTGGAGGCGCTCGCCCGCACCGCCCAGCTCTCCCGCGACGACGCCGACGCCCTGGACGCCTGGGCCAGCCAGGCCGAGGCCGCCGTACGGGACGCGACCGGCCTCCTGGAGTGCGCCAAGCTGTACGCCCTCCCGCCCGCCGTGCGCCGCCGGATCCTGCGCCGCGCGGCCATCGAGGCCGGTGCCCCGGCCGGTGCGCTGTTCGCCCGCCACATCGAGGAAGTCGACCGCCTGATCACCGGCTGGCGCGGTCAGGGGGCCATCAATCTCCCGGGCCGGGTCGTCGCCCAGCGGCAGGGTGGCAGACTGGTGATTCGGCAAGGCTGACTCGGACCTCCCCGGAGCGACCCTCCGGCGGACCGGGCGGCGGAGGCCGTGCATGCGGCCGTAAGTGCGGGACGACCGAAAGTGATGCGGGTGGACGCGAAAGACATGGGTGCCGACCTTCAGCAGGTGCTCATCACCAAGGAAGAGATCGACGCGAAGCTGGCCGAGCTGGCCGCCAAGATCGACGCGGAGTACGCGGGCAAGGACCTGCTGATCGTCGGCGTCCTCAAGGGCGCGGTGATGGTCATGGCCGACCTCGCCCGGGCGCTGTCCACCCCCGTCACCATGGACTGGATGGCCGTGTCCTCCTACGGCGCGGGCACCCAGTCCTCCGGTGTCGTCCGCATCCTCAAGGACCTCGACACGGACATCAAGGGCCGGCACGTCCTGATCGTCGAGGACATCATCGACTCCGGGCTGACCCTGTCCTGGCTGCTCAACAACCTCGGCTCCCGGGAGCCCGCCTCCCTGAAGGTGTGCACCCTGCTGCGCAAGCCGGACGCCGCCAAGGTCGCCATCGAGGTGGAGTGGGTCGGTTTCGACATCCCGAACGAGTTCGTCGTCGGCTACGGCCTCGACTACGCCGAGAAGTACCGCAACCTGCCGTTCGTCGGCACGCTCGCGCCCCACGTCTACGGCGGCTGAGCCAGTCGGCCCAAGGCTTGCGGGGCGCTCGGGAACCCCAGCGGGTTCCGCGCCGTTGAAGCATGCAGAGGCGGGTTTCCCAGCCGTCGAAACGGCTCCGTGCGGCTTCGCGCACCAATGCTGGGGTACCGTCAGAAGAACTGTCTTATCAAACTCACTATGGCAGGAGGGACGGGGCGGCACCGCTCCGTATGGATGGACGTGAAGCGATACTTCCGTGGGCCGGTCATGTGGATCGTGCTGGCCGTCCTTGCCGTGGTCGTGTTGATGCAGGTCGTCGGCTCGTCCGGCGGCTACAAGACGGTGGACACCGGCCAGGTCGTGGCGGCGATCAACAGCGACAAGGTCGAGTCGGCCAAACTCACCACCGGTGACGAGCAGAGCATCAAGGTCACACTCAAGGACGGCTACAAGGTCGAGGGCAGCTCGAAGATCCAGGCGAGCTACATCGGCGACCAGGGCTCCCAGCTCGCCGGCAACCTGCAGAACAAGTTCCAGGACAAGCAGATCCCCAAGGGCTACACCGTCTCGCCCTCCAAGCAGAACCCGTTCGTCGGCGTCCTGCTGTCGCTGCTGCCCTTCGTCCTGATCGTCGTCGTCTTCCTGTTCCTGATGAACCAGATGCAGGGCGGCGGCTCCCGGGTCATGAACTTCGGGAAGTCCAAGGCCAAGCTCATCACCAAGGACACCCCGAAGACGACCTTCTCCGACGTCGCCGGCTGCGACGAGGCGGTCGAGGAGCTCCAGGAGATCAAGGAGTTCCTCCAGGAGCCGGCCAAGTTCCAGGCCGTCGGCGCCAAGATCCCCAAGGGCGTGCTGCTCTACGGCCGCCCGGGTACCGGCAAGACCCTGCTCGCGCGGGCCGTCGCCGGCGAGGCGGGGGTCCCCTTCTACTCGATCTCCGGTTCCGACTTCGTCGAGATGTTCGTCGGTGTCGGTGCCTCCCGGGTCCGCGACCTCTTCGAGCAGGCCAAGGCGAACGCCCCGGCGATCGTCTTCGTCGACGAGATCGACGCGGTCGGCCGCCACCGCGGCGCCGGCCTCGGCGGTGGTCACGACGAGCGTGAGCAGACCCTGAACCAGCTGCTCGTCGAGATGGACGGCTTCGACGTCAAGGGCGGTGTGATCCTGATCGCCGCCACGAACCGCCCGGACATCCTCGACCCGGCGCTGCTGCGTCCCGGACGTTTCGACCGCCAGATCGCGGTCGACCCGCCGGACCTCCAGGGCCGTATGGAGATCCTCAAGGTCCACCAGAAGGGCAAGCCGGTCGCGCCCGACGTCGACCTGTCCGCCGTGGCCCGCCGCACCCCCGGCATGACCGGTGCCGACCTCGCCAACGTGCTGAACGAGGCCGCGCTGCTCACCGCCCGGGGCGACCAGAAGCTGATCGACAACAAGGCGCTGGACGAGGCGATCGACCGCGTGGTCGCGGGCCCGCAGAAGCGGAGCCGGATCATGTCGGACAAGGAGAAGAAGATCACCGCGTACCACGAGGGCGGTCACGCCCTGGTCGCGGCGGCCTCACCGAACGCCGACCCGGTCCACAAGATCACGATCCTGTCCCGCGGCCGCGCCCTCGGTTACACGATGGTCCTGCCCGACGAGGACAAGTACTCGACCACGCGCAACGAGATGCTCGACCAGCTCGGGTACATGCTGGGCGGCCGCGCCGCGGAGGAACTGGTCTTCCACGACCCGACCACCGGTGCCGCCAACGACATCGAGAAGGCCACCAACCTGGCCCGCGCGATGGTCACCCAGTACGGCATGACCGAGCGGCTCGGCGCCATCAAGTTCGGCGGCGACAACAGCGAGCCCTTCCTCGGCCGTGAGATGGCGCACCAGCGCGACTACTCGGAAGAGGTCGCCGCGCTGGTCGACGAAGAGGTCAAGAAGCTCATCGAGAACGCGCACAACGAGGCCTGGGAGATCCTGGTCGAGAACCGCGACGTGCTCGACAACCTCGTTCTCCAGCTGCTGGAGAAGGAGACCCTCGGCAAGGAGGAGATCGCCGAGATCTTCGCCACCATCGTCAAGCGCCCGCCGCGGCCCGCGTGGACCGGCTCCTCGCGCCGCACCCCGTCCACCCGCCCGCCGGTGCTCTCCCCCAGGGAGCTGGCACTGACCAACGGTGCGAACGGCGCGACGGCCGCGATCAGCACGGTCAAGTCCACCGCCGCGGAGTCCGCTCCGGTCACGGAGCAGTCCCCGGAGGACCGCCCCGAGAGCTGATCGGCCCCGGCACCGGCCCGGAATGAACGCCGCGCCCCCCAGGTTCTAGCCTGGGGGGCGCGGCGTTTCGCATGTCCGCAGACAGAACGCGTGCCACGCGCGCGTGCACGGCTCAGGAACGAGGGACCAGATGACCGACCCGGTGACGCTGGACGGCGAAGGATCCATCGGCGAGTTCGACGAGAAGCGCGCCGAGAACGCCGTACGGGAACTGCTGATCGCGGTCGGCGAGGACCCGGACCGCGAGGGGCTGCGGGAGACGCCGGCGCGCGTCGCGCGGGCCTACAAGGAGATCTTCGCCGGTCTGTGGCAGCGGCCCGAGGACGTGCTGACGACGACGTTCGACCTGGGGCACGACGAGATGGTCCTGGTGAAGGACATCGAGGTGTACTCGACCTGCGAGCACCACCTGGTGCCGTTCCGGGGCCTCGCGCACGTCGGCTACATCCCGTCCGAGTCGGGCAAGATCACCGGGCTGTCCAAGCTGGCCCGCCTGGTGGACGTCTACGCGCGGCGGCCGCAGGTGCAGGAACGTCTCACCACGCAGATCGCCGACTCCCTGATGCACATACTGGAGCCGCGGGGCGTGATCGTGGTCGTCGAGTGCGAGCACATGTGCATGTCCATGCGCGGCATCCGCAAGCCGGGCGCGAAGACCCTCACGTCCGCGGTGCGCGGTCAGCTCCGGGACGCCGCCACCCGGAACGAGGCGATGAGCCTCATCATGGCGCGCTGACCGGCCTCCCGGCCGCGGGACCGGGCGGGGACGGCGGTCAGGCCGCCGGCTCCGCCCCCGGGGTGTCCTGGTCGTCGTCCTCCGGGAGCTTGCAGACCCGCTCCAGGAAGATGGCCGCCGCTATCACGCCGATCCCGGCCACCACCGAGAAGCCCGCGTAGACCGCCTGGTCGCGGCGGGTCGGGATGTCCAGCAGCTCCAGCAGGAAGACGCCCGTGCCGCCGTACATGCCGGCCACGAGGGCCGCGACCAAGGCGCTGGCCTGGCCGAAGACGACCGCCCGGGCGGCCATCAGCGGATCGACGCCCTTGGCCCCGGGCCGGCGCTCGCGCTGCGCCTTGAAGCGGGCGCGCAGCGAGAGCGCCGTCGAGAGCAGCACCACCCCGATCAGGGCGAGGACGACGGGTGCGGCCAGGGGCACGCTGGGGAGGGACCCGACCGAGTTCCACAGGCGGGCGCCCGCCCAGGACAGGACGCCCGCCACGACGAACACGCCCGCCAGCACCCTGATGCGTAGCTCTCTCACGGTGTCCCTTCAGTTTTCCCGGACCGTGCCGGCCGGTGGTCGTCCCGGTCTTGATCCTTCCCCGACCTTAACGACTACTCGGGCAGCCGGAGTTCCAGGTCCCCGCGGGGGGCCACTCCCTCGCGGGTGACGGCCGACAGCAGCTCGGCCACCGCGCCGCGGCCGGGGAGCCGGGCCTCCGGGTCCACGTCGTGCCAGGGCGCGAGCACGAAGGCGCGCTCGTGGGCGCGCGGGTGGGGGAGGGTGAGCCGCGGGTCGTCGGAGGTGACGTCGGCGTAGGCGACGATGTCGACGTCCAGGGTGCGCGCGCCCCAGCGCTCCTCGCGCACGCGGTGGAACGCCTCCTCGACGGCGTGCGCCCGCTCCAGCAGGGACGACGGCGGGAGGGTCGTCTTGAGGACGACCACCGCGTTGAAGTACGAGGGCTGGCTGTCCGGCGCCACGCCCCAGGGTTCGGTCTCGTAGACCGGGGAGACGGCCTTCACGCGGACGCCCGGGGTGTCCTCCAGGGCGTCGACGGCACCCTGGAGGGTCTCCAGGCGGTTGCCGAGGTTGGAGCCGATGGAGATCACGGCCCACTTGGGGTTGCTCAGTGTCGTGTCGGCGGCGTCCACCTGCTCGACGACCGAGGCGGGCACCGGCTGGACGGTCGGGTCGCTGTGACCCTGGCGGAACGGTCGGGTCATACTCGGCTCCGGATGATGGTGACGGTCACGTCGTCGAAGGGGACGGTGATCGGCGCGTCCGGTTTGTGGACGCAGACCTCGACCTCCTGGACCCCTTCGTGCTTCAGACAGGTCTCGGCGATCCGCGCGGCGAGGGTCTCGATGAGGTCCACCGGGTCCCCCTCGACCACGGCCACGACCTCCTCGGCCACGATGCCGTAGTGCACGGTCTTCGTCAGGTCGTCGTCGGCCGCGGCCGGCCGGGTGTCCAGGCCGAGGACGAGGTCGACGATGAAGGTCTGGCCCTCCTCGCGCTCCTTCGGGAACACCCCGTGGTGCCCGCGGGCCTTGAGGCCGCGCAGCGCGACACGATCCACGCGAATCACTCCTGCAATCGTCGGGAACGACCGGTCCTACCGCGTGCGGGCGGAACACCGGCCGCAGACGAATCTACCTGCGGGCGCCGACCGGGCCGGGGCGCGGGGGCGTGCGGCCGCGCCGCCGTCCGGAGGGTTCACCCCGAATTTCCCCCGGGGAACCCGGGGGAGCCATGGGCCGGTAGCCCCTCATACCCGGGGGTAGGTGATTCCAACCACTTCTCGGAACCGGATCGTCCGCAGCCCGCCGGAAGCGCGTCCCGGGCCGCTCCCCGGCGGCGCGGCCACGCGGTCAGGCGAGGGGGGCGTCGCCCGGGTCCACCCCGTTCACGCCGGTGTCCTGGTCGTCCCCGTCACCGGTCTCGGCCAGCACCGGGGAGGCGTGGTGCGACCAGAGCTTCCAGCCGTCGGGCGTGCGCCGGAACACGTTCGTGGCGACGACGAGCTGGCCGACCAGGGGTCCCAGTTCCGCGCCCTCCTCCGGGGCGGGCCCACCGCTGAGGATGTTCTCCGTGCAGTTCACGAGAGCGGTGTCGCCGGTGACGGAGACGTGCACGTCGGTGAGGAAGAACTGGATGTAGTCGGTGTTGGCCATGATGAGCGCGTACGACCTGAGGACCTCGCCGCGGCCGGTGAGCACGGGCCAGCCGGGGTGCACGCAGGAGACCACGCCGCTGTCCGCAGGGTCGTGGTACTCCTCGTCCACGCCCAGGTCGGCAGGGGTCAGCCAGAGGGCGGAGACCTCCTCGAAGTCACCTCGTTCGAGTGCCTCGTAGAAGGCGGTGTTGGCTGCCTCGACCTGCTCGACGTCGGTATGGGCGGTGCTCACCGGTCTCCTTCCGCTCCGGGAGTGCCGGGTGCGCCCGGCGCGGGAACCGCCGCGCGCGCTCCCTCGACGGCGCGTGCGACCCGTACGGCGTCCGCCGTGGCGCGTACCTCGTGGACGCGGACCGCCCAGGCGCCGGCGTGCGCGGCGAGCGCGGAGACGGCGGCCGTGGCCGCGTCGCGCTCCCGGGCCGGCGGGGGCGCGCCCTCGGGCCCGGCGAGGACGCGGCCGAGGAACCGCTTGCGGGAGGCGGCCACCAGCAGGGGGTGGCCGAGGGCGCGCAGGCGGTCGAGGTGGGCGATGAGGGCGAGGTCGTGCTCGGCCTGCTTGGAGAAGCCGAGGCCGGGGTCGACGACGACGCGGTCGGGGGCGACACCGCCGGCCAGGACGGCCTCCACGCGCGTGCGCAGTTCGTCGGCGACCTCGCCGACGACGTCCGCGTAGGCGCCCTTGACGTTGCCGCCCTGGAGGAAGCCGCGCCAGTGCATGACGACGAAGGGGGCGCCGGCCGCGGCGACCACCGGGATCATCGCGGGATCGGCGAGGCCGCCGCTGACGTCGTTGACGAGGGCGGCGCCGGCCGCGAGGGACTGCTCGGCGACGGAGGCGCGCATGGTGTCGACGGAGACGACGACGCCCTCGGAGGCGAGACCGCGCACCACCGGGATGACCCGGCGCAGTTCCTCGGCCTCGTCCACGCGCGGGGCGCCGGGGCGGGTGGACTCGCCGCCCACGTCGACCAGGTCCGCGCCCTCGGCGACCAGGTCGAGGCCGTGCTTGACGGCGACGGTCGTGTCGAACCAGCGGCCGCCGTCGGAGAAGGAGTCGGGGGTGACGTTCACGACCCCCATGACCGCGCACCGGTCCCATTCGGGAAGGCCGGCCACGCGGCCGCGCCCGCTGATGTTGTTCATACGTTCAGCGTAGGCCCAGGACGGAGCCGGGAACGCGCGGCGACCCCGGTGGCGGCCGGGGCGCGGGAGACGGCGGAGGGCTTCCGCCCGGGCCACGCGGTCGCGGGCGGCCGGGAGCGCGTGGGTGCGGGGGGCCCGGGTCGCGCGGGTGCGGCGCCGCTGCCGGTTCCGGTGCCGTGCCGCCGCGTGTGGGGGCCGGGGCCGCCCACGGGTGCGCGTCAGGCCGCCCGGACGTCGTGTTCGGCGACCGAGTGCGCGCACGGGCGGCTCGCGGCGGCCCGGCGCCGGCGCAGGAAGCGCGGCAGCGGCAGGGCGAAGTCGACGAAACCCTCCGCCTGCATGGCGGCGAAGCCGATGCGGGGCAGGTCGCCGGAGGCCCGGTAGACGACGAAGCGCGGTTCCCAGCGCGGCTGGAACTTGGCGTTGAACTTGTACAGCGACTCGATCTGGAACCAGCGCGAGAGGAACACGAGCAGTCCGCGCCAGGCGCGCAGCACGGGACCGGCGCCGATCTTCTCGCCGCGCGCGAGGGCGGAGCGGAACATCGCGAAGTTCAGCGAGACGCGGTTGATTCCGAGCTTCGGGGCGGCCTGGAGGGCGGCGACGATGAGCAGTTCGTTCATGCCCGGGTCGGCGCCGCGGTCGCGGCGCATGAGGTCCAGCGACACGCCGTCCCGGCCCCAGGGGACGAAGTGCAGGACGGCCTTGAGGTCCCCGTACTCGCCGTGTTCGTCGTCGGACTTGTGGGCCGTGGCGATCAGGCAGTCGCCGTCGGCCGGGTCGCCGATCCGGCCGAGCGCCATGGAGAAGCCGCGCTCGGTGTCCGTGCCGCGCCAGTCCTCGGCCGCCCGGCGGATCCGCTCCAGCTCGGCGTCGCCGAGGTCACGCACGCGCCGTACCCGGGTCTCGTAGCCGGCCCGCTCGATGCGCTTGACCATCTGGCGCACGTTCCGCATCGCGCGTCCGGCGAGCGAGAAATCCGCGACGTCGACCACCGCCTCGTCGCCCAGTTCGAGGGCGTCCAGGCCGGTTTCGCGGGTCCACACCTCGCCGCCCGTCTCGGAGCAGCCCATCACGGCGGGCGTCCAGGAGTGGGCCTTGGCCTCGTCCATGAACCGCTCGATGGCGCCGGGCCACGCCTCGACGTCCCCGATGGGGTCGCCGCTGGCGAGCATCACACCGGAGACGACCCGGTAGGTGACGGCGGCCTTGCCGCTCGGCGAGAACACCACCGCCTTGTCGCGGCGCAGCGCGAAGTGGCCGAGCGAGTCGCGCCCGCCGTGCTTCGCCAGCAGGGCGCGCAGCCTGGACTCGTCCTCCTCGGTGAGCCGGGCGGCCGGGTGCTCCGGGCGGAAGGCGAGGTAGATGGTGGTGACCGCGGTGATCCAGCCGAGGGCGCCGAGGGAGAAGGCGACGGTCCAGGAGGTGCTGCCCTGGTAGTCGACGGGCCCCTCGAAGCCGAACAGGCCGTAGATCACGTGCGTCAGCCGGTCGGCGAGGCTGGGGTCACCGATGGTCCGGTTCGGGTGGACGTTTACGATGACCAGTCCGAGAACGAGGGATCCGGCGCTCATCAGAACGAAGTTGGCGAGCGCGCGCCACCTGCTGCGGGGATCGGGCAGGGCGGCGAACTGGTCCCGGTGCCGCAGCAGCGGTACCAGCAGCGCGACCGCGATGACCACGCCGATGAGGGAGTGCCGGTAACCGAACTGGGCCACCGCGCCCGCCGGGAGCAGCGCCACCGCGGCGCGCCAGGCCCGGCGCTTGCGCCGCTTGAGCCCGTGTGCGAGCAGCAGCAGCAGCACGCCCGCGCTGAGCGAGAGCGCCGCCGCGAACGGCCCGAAGGAGCCCGGCAGTACCTCGGCCAGCGCGTGCATGCGGCTGTGGCGGAAGCGCGGGAAGACGCCCGCGGCGATGTCCAGGAGGCCCACGACGGTGGCCGCCCGGCCGACCAGAGCGGGAACGGTTTCGGGGCGAGGGCCGCGCAGTACGCGCCGCACTCGACTTGCCCGGCCCGGAACCTCGCCCGACATTTCCCCATCTATCCTGACAGACATCGCATCCCGTAGTTCTGCGAGAGACCTTGAACCCGGTGCCGATCGGGGCATCCGGCGACATTGCTCCCTCTAGGACGGTGTCCCGGCGGGAGAGGTTCACTCCGCACCGGAAAGTCGGGTCAAAGGCCAAGGAAAGCCCCGGCCAAGTCCTCGCGGAACGCGCGGACGGGAACGGGCGGAAAGCGCAGGCAGGAAACAGCCATGGGTCTCACGAGCAACAATGTGCTGGTGCTGGCGATAGTCATCGCCGCCGTGCTGTTCATCGGCACGGTGTGGCTGTGGCCGCGCCTGGCCCGGCAGAGCTGGCGGACCATCGGCGGACGGATCGGTCTGATGCTGTTCACCCAGGTGGCGATCTTCGCCTCCGTGGGGCTCGCCGCCAACCAGGCGTTCGGTTTCTACGCCAGCTGGGCCGACCTGTTCGGCAAGGAGACCGACCAGGGCATCGTGGTCGACCACTCGGTCAACGGCAGCACCGGCGGCCCGCTCCAGGTGGTCTCCACCTCCAACGTGCCGGGGGTGCGGGCCACCCGCCCCGAACTGGGCGGGCAGGTGCAGAAGGTGGACATCGTCGGCCGTACGACGCACATCGGCACGCCGGCCTACGTGTACCTGCCGCCAGAGTACTTCCAGCCGCAGTACCGCAGGCGGACGTTCCCGGTCTCGGTCGTCCTGTCGGGGTACCCGGGCACCGCCAAGTCCCTGGTGACCAAGCTGTCCTACCCGAGCACGGCGCAGCGGCTGGCCAAGGACGGGCGGATGCAGCCGATGATCCTGGTGATGCTGCGGCCGACCGTGGCACCGCCGCGGGACACCGAGTGCGTGGACGTGCCGGACGGCCCGCAGGCGGAGACGTTCTTCGCCAAGGACCTGCCGGACGCGGTCGCGTCGCAGTACCGGGTCGGCCGGCAGGCGGGCAGCTGGGGCGTCATCGGCGACTCCACGGGCGGCTACTGCGCGCTCAAGCTCGCCATGCACCACCCCGACGTGTACACCGCCGCCGTGGGCCTGTCGGCGTACTACGACGCGCCGATCGACCCCACCACCGGCGACCTCTTCCACGGCGACGAGAAGCTGAAGAACCGCGCCAACCTGTGGTGGCTCCTGAAGCACGAGCCCGCGCCGGACACCTCGCTGCTCGTCACCAGCAGCAAGGTCGGTGAGAAGAACTACCAGGACACGATGAAGTTCATCGACCGCGTCGAGGCCACCAACCGCACCCGGATCTCGTCGATCATCCTGGAGAGCGGCGGGCACAACTTCAACACCTGGAACCGGGAGATCCCGCCGGCGCTCCAGTGGCTGAGCGGACGGGTCGTCGACCACTGAGCCACCCCCGGCCCGACGCCCCGTGAACCCCGTGCCGTGGCCGGGTTTTTACGGGGCGGGGGCACATGAACCGCCTACGCGCGGTAAGTTTCTGGCCATGCCACGTGGACGCCACCGCCATTCCGCCCCTCTGCACCGGCTGTTGCCTCCCTCGGCGATCGCCGGCGTGTCCGTCGTCTGCGCGCTGGGCCCCTGGGCGTTCTCCGAAGCCACGGTCCTGCGCGCGCTGGCCGCCGCGGCCGCGGCGACGGCGGTCGCCGGGGCGTTCGTCCTGCGCCGCTGGGACACCCAGGCGGGCCGGCAGGTCGCCGAACTCACGCGCGCGCGTGCGGGCGACGAGTGGCGGTTCGAGGAGCGGGTCGCCGAACTGGAGACCGACCTGGAGGAGTCCCGCGCACTGCGGACGAAGCTGGAGCAGCGGCTGCGCGCCAAGCGCGCCGAACTGGCCGGACTGCGCAACGAACACGCCGCCCTGCTGCGCCGGTACGCCACCGCGGAGACCGAGCGCGCCAGCGCCCTGGAGGGGCGGCGGCTGCTGGAGATCGAGGCGGTACCGCCCGCGCCGGAGCCCGCGGCCCCGCCGGTGGCCGCCCTGCCGCCCGCGCGCGGAGACGCGGCCGCGACGGCCGGCCCGGCCGCCGGTGCCCCCGGCACCACCGGCACCACCGGTTCGGGCGGGGACTCCGGGGTGTCCGGGAGCAAGTCGGTGACGCCCGCGGTGTTCTCGGCCGAGGGCGCGACGCTGTACCGGCGGGCCCTGACGGCCCTGGCCCGGTTCGACCGCGAGGCACCGGCCGGGACCGAGACGCCGGCCGGGGCGGAGACGCCCGCCGGGACCGAGGCACCGGCCGGGTCCGAGGCGGTGACCGAGGCCGGCTCCGTGACCGGGGCCGGACCGGAGCAGGACGAGCCCGAGGCGGCGGAGGCCGGGGCCGTGGAGCCCGAGGCCGTGGAGACCGGTGCCGTGAAGTCCGAGGCCGTCCGGTCCGGGGCGATGGAGCAGGACGAGCCTTCGGCGGACGCCGCGGAGGCGTCCGGCTCGGAGGCCGACGCGGCCTCCGAGCCCGCCGAGCCCGCCGAGCGCCCCCTGACCGAGAGCCCGGCCGGCACCCCGGAAGGGGCCGAGGCCGGTGCCCGGCCGGCCGCCGGGGAGGAGCGCCCCGCGCAGGCCCCGCCCGGCGCCGCCGCCTCGTCGGCGCTCGAACCGGCCCGCTCCCCGGGGCAGCCGCCCGCCGGGCACTTCACCGTGCCGGCCGCGGTCGCCGTCGTACCGGCCGCGCCCGCGCGGCGCCCGCGCGTCCAGGGCGGCTTCGACTTCTTCGGCACCCACAAGAGCGAGCCGAAGGCCGCGCTGGACTCCGTGCAGAACGAGGACCTCGCCGACGTCGTCGGCCCCGAGGCCCTCGCCGTGCACAAGGCCGAGGCCGAGGCCGGGTTCAAGCCCGCCGACGAGCGGTCCCGGGGGGCCGGCCAGGTCATCGACCTGACGGCGCACGACGAGACCGAGCAGATCGACGTCCAGGGGCTGCGCAGCGCGGCCTCCTGAGCCGCCGTCAGCCGTACGCACCGCACCTCGGGCCCGGCCCTCCCGCGAGGAGGCCGGGCCCGACGCGTGCACCGGCCCGCACGGGCGTGAACCGGCGCACGGCGCCGGGGCGTTAAGGGCGTTCAGGGCGTTCGGAGGTCAGCCCGGGGTCATCCAGCGGTCCGGGCGGGCGTCCCGGCGGCCCGTGCGGGACCGCTCCGCCTGCTCGCCGAGGAGCCGCGCGGCCTCCTCGGCGCCCCGCACCCGGGCCGTCACGGTCTTGTCGGCCCCGGTGTCCACGTGCACGTCGGCGAGCCCCCAGCGGCGCTCCCAGGGTCCCTGGGTGAGGCGCACGCTCTGCACCTTGGCGTGCGGGACCAGCGAGAGCCGGCGGCGCAGCAGGCCGCTGCGGGTGGCGAACACCGTAGCGGTGACCGCGAGCCGGTGCCCGCGCCACCACACCGGCAGGCACCAGCGGGCCCGGCGCGGTGCGGGCGACAGCTCCGCCGGGACCGTCACCCCCGGCAGCACGCGCGCGACGACCGACTCGGCCACCGCGCGCGGGGCGACCGGTATCAGCACCGAGTTGGCGGACCCGGCCACGTCGAGCTCCACCCGCACCCAGCCGGCCCACCGCCACAGCAGCGGTTCCACGAACCGCACCGTCTGCACCCGGCCCGGCGGCACCGTCTCGTGGCCGCGGTCCAGCAGCCCGTGGTCGATGCGCAGCCCGTCCGGGGACTCGCCCACCGTCCAGTCGAACTCGGTGACGAACCGGCCCACGCTGCTCGCACCGGCCGCGCCGAACAGGGGCAGGGCGCTCACGAGGACCGTCCACACGTTCCCGGTGGCGAACCAGAGCAGGGTGGGGACGACCAGCGCGGCGCACAGCGAGCCCCAGGTGGCGCCCGTCAGCAGCAGGGAGCGGGCCAGCACGCCCGGGGGCACGCGCAGCAGCGCCCGCGCCGGCGCCTCCCCGACCTCCCGCGCCGCCTCCGGCGTGAATCCGGCCGCGCGCGCGAGCAGTTCCGCGCGCAGCTCGCGGGCCTCCCGTTCGCCGAGGAAGGCCAGTTCGTCCTTGTCGTCGGCGCCGACGACGTCGATCCGCAGCCGGGCGACGCCCGCCACGCGCGCGAGGAGCGGCCGGGAGACGTCCACGGCCTGCACGCGCTCCAGCCGGATGTGCGCGGTGCGCCGGAACAGCAGGCCGGTGCGTATGCGCAGTTCGGTGTCCGTGACCGCGTAGTGCGTGAACCACCAGGACAGGAAGCCGTAGAGACCGGCCGCCGCCACCAGCGCCGCGAGCACCGGCAGGACCGCCGTACCGGTCAGCCGGGCGGCGTGCCGCTGCGCGGCGTTCGGGTCGTGCACCGCCCAGCCGGCCAGTACGGCGAGCGGCGCCCACGCCCGGCGGAAGGGCGTGACCGGGTGCAGCCGGCGCTCGGTGACGGGCGGGCGCCCCGGTATGCCACCGTCCGGACTGTCCGGGCCGTCCGCGCGGCCCGCCGCGTCCGTGGTGTCCGCGCCGTCCGGGGCGTCCGCGCGGTCCGGGGCGTCCGCGCGGTCCGGGGGTGTCACAGGCCCGCCGATCGGGCCTCGCCCAGTTCGGTGAGGCGGTCGCGCAGCCGCTCCGCCTCGGCCGGGTCCAGGCCGGGGATGGTCGCGTCGGTCGCGGCGGCCGCCGTGTGCAGCTGCACGGTGGCCAGCCCGAACCGCCGTTCCAGGGGGCCGGAGGTCACCTCCACCAGTTGCATCCGCCCGTACGGCACCACCGTCTCCTCGCGCCACAGGACACCCCGGCTGATCAGCAGGTCGTCGGCGCGCTCGGTGTACCGCCACGAGTGCCAGTTGCGCCCCAGCAGCCGCCAGCACCAGGCGGCGCACACCGGCGGCAGCAGCGCGCAGGCCGCCCAGGCGGGCCCCGCGAACAGCCCGGGCAGCAGCCCCGCGGCGACCGTGAGCACCCCCGTCCACACCACCAGCAGCAGCCGGCGCACCCGCAGCAGCCCGGGCCGCAGCCCCCGCCAGACCGGTCGGTCCGCCGGCGTTCCGGTCCCTTCCGGCCTCCCCGTCTCCATGAGGACAGCGTACGTAGGGGAAACTGGGGCCATGACTCCCACGACGGAGACCACGGTCGGCATCGGCGGTGCGGCGGAGAGCACCGACATGGTGCTCAACATCGGTCCCCAGCACCCGTCCACGCACGGCGTCCTGCGCCTGAGGCTGGTGCTGGACGGCGAGCGCATCGTGCGCGCGGAGCCGGTGATCGGCTACATGCACCGGGGCGCCGAGAAGCTCTTCGAGGCCCGCGACTACCGGCAGATCATCGTGCTCGCCAACCGGCACGACTGGCTGTCCGCGTTCTCGAACGAGCTGGGCGTGGTCCTCGCCGTGGAGCGGATGCTCGGCATGGAGGTGCCCG
The DNA here is from genome assembly GCF_055558055.1 of Streptomyces sp. NPDC025833. Lineage (NCBI taxonomy): Bacteria > Bacillati > Actinomycetota > Actinomycetes > Kitasatosporales > Streptomycetaceae > Streptomyces > Streptomyces sp. NPDC025833. Next base: position 47,297 of record NZ_JBVHNF010000027.1, on the reverse strand, counting down.
TGCGGGCGGTGTGGACGCGCACCCTGCTCGCCGAGCTGAACCGGGTCCTGAACCACCTGATGTTCCTCGGCTCGTACCCGCTGGAGCTGGGCGGGATCACGCCGGTGTTCTACGCGTTCCGGGAGCGCGAGGTGCTCCAGAACGTCATGGAGGAAGTCTCCGGCGGGCGCATGCACTACATGTTCAACCGGGTCGGCGGCCTCAAGGAGGACCTGCCGGCCGGCTGGACCGGGCGCGCGCGGGAGGCCGTCGCCGCCGTGCGCTCGCGCATGGACGTCTTCGACGACCTGGTGCTCGGCAACGAGATCTTCCGGGGGCGCACGCGCGGGGTCGGGGCGCTCGCCGCGTCCGCGGTGCACGCGTACGGCGTGAGCGGGCCGATCGCACGCGCCTCCGGCGTCGACTTCGACCTGCGCCGCGACGAGCCGTACCTGGCGTACGGCGACCTCCAGGACGTCCTGAAGGTGGTCACCCGGTCCGAGGGCGACTGCCTCGCCCGCTTCGAGGTCCTGCTGGAGCAGACCCACAACGCCCTGGACCTGGCCGACGCCTGCCTGGACCGGCTCGCGGAGCTGCCGCCCGGCCCGATCAACCAGCGGCTGCCGAAGGTGCTGAAGGCGCCCGAGGGGCACACGTACGCGTGGACCGAGAACCCGCTCGGCATCAACGGCTACTACCTGGTCAGCAAGGGGGAGAAGACCCCGTACCGGCTGAAGCTGCGGTCGGCCTCGTACAACAACATCCAGGCGCTGACCGAGCTGCTGCCGGGGACGCTGGTGGCGGACATGGTGGCCATCCTGGGGTCGCTGTTCTTCGTGGTGGGCGACATCGACAAGTAGGCCGCGCGGACCCGCCGAGCGGGGCCGGCGGGGGCGCGGCTCACCGGTCGGACGGGTCCCCGGGGGCTGCATCCGGCTCGGACGGGTCCGGCTCGAACGGGTCCGGGACGCCGACCGGCTGGATCAGCCAGCCGAAGTCGCCCAGGCCGCCCGGGGCCGTGAGTTCGGCCGCCTCGCCGGCGCTCGCGAGGGCGCGCACGTAGGCGGAGGGGTCCGTGGAGGCCAGCGCGAGCGGGGGGCGCGCGCCGGTGAGACCCAGGGCGTGCAGGGCGGTGCGTTGCGTGAGCAGCCGTGCTCCCGACGACTCGCCCGCCGTTTCGCCGGGGCCGGGAGCTGCGCCGGAGGGCGCGCGCGCCGTGTCCGACGGCGTGCGGAACCCGGAGTGCGCCCCCTCAGCGGTCGCCGAACCCGGACCCACCGCGCCCGAGCCCACCGAACCCGGACCCACCGCGCCCGGCGCCGCCGCGCACGCGTCCAGTGCCACGTGCGCCGTGATGTCGCACGAGCCGTCCGGCACGGGCGCCGTCTCGCGTCCCTCCCGGAAGCCGGTGAGCGTCCCGAAGGGCGGGCGCGCGCCGGCGGTGTGCGCGTAGTCCACGGCCACCGCGAGCCCCCGGGCGAGCCGCCCGACGGCCGACGCCCAGGCCCGGTCCCGGGGCAGCCCGATCTCCGCCCGCAGTCCCTCCTCGGCCGGCAGCGGCCACCAGCGCGCGAGCCAGGCGGCCTCCGCTCCCGTCACGGGCGCCCCGAGCCGCTCGGTGCCGTCCCCGGCGACGAGCACCAGCCGGGGCACGCCCGCGGCGTCCACCTCCGCGACGTCCACGGGGACGTTGTCCAGCCACTCGTTGGCGAACAGCAGCCCGGTGACCGCCTCCGGGGGTTCGCCGAGCCAGGCGATCCGGCCGTCCAGGCCGGCCGGCCGGTCCGCGATCTCGACGGCGTGGACACGCGCGCGTGCGGCCACGCCGGCAGGCAGGGCGGCGAGCACCCCCGTGGCCAGTTCACCCCGCCCGGCGCCCAGGTCGACGAAGTCCAGCGCCGCGGGCCGCTCGAGCGCCGCGTCGACCCGGCACAGCAGCCGGGCCACGGCCCGCGCGAAGAGCGGTGAGGCGTGCACGGAGGTGCGGAAGTGCCCGGCCGGCCCCTCCGGGCGCCGGTAGAAGCCGCCGGGCCCGTACAGCGCCGCCTCGGTGGCCGCGCGCCAGCCGCGTGGGCCGGAGTTCCCGCGAGGTCCGTCCGCCGTCTTCTCGTCCGTCACCGGGACAGACTAGGCGCACAGACGATCACCGCCTCCACCTTCCGGAGTACGCGCGCCGGGCGCGGATCGGCCCTCCGGTTGACCCCTCCACCTGCCGGGTTTCCCTACCCTGGGTTACGTGCAGCGCCTCTACGACTTCCTCCACCGCCACCCGACCTGGGTCGACGCCTTCTGGGCGGTCCTCCTGTTCGGGCTGTCCGGCGTGAGCGTGGTCAATCTCGACGGGGTCCAGGGCCACCACGGGACGGTCGCCCGGGGGATGGCGGTGTCCGCAGTCCTGTGCGTCGTCGTGGCGCTGCGCCGCAGGTACCCGGAGCAGATGCTGCTGGTCGCCCTCGTCACCGGTCTGGCCCAGGTGGTGCTGGACGTCCAGACGACCGTCGCCGACTTCGCCATGCTGGTGATCACCTACACGGTCGCGACGGTCGGCGCGCGCTGGGCCTCCCGGCTCGCCCTCGCCGTCAGCCTCTGCGCGGCGACCGTGGCCCAGGTCCGCTGGCCGGCCGAGCAGAGCAGCTTCCTCGGGCAGGTCGCGATAGCCGTCTTCCAGACGGTGCCCTTCGCCCTCGCGTGGGTGCTCGGCGACTCGATGCGCACCCGGCGCGCCTACTTCGCCGAGCTGGAGGAGCGCGCGTCCCGCCTGGAGAAGGAGCGCGAGGCGCAGTCGAAGGTGGCGGTGGCCGCCGAGCGCGCCCGGATCGCGCGGGAGCTGCACGACGTCGTCGCGCACAACGTGTCGGTGATGGTGGTGCAGGCCGACGGCGCCGCCTACGTCATGGACGCCGCGCCCGACCAGGCGAAGAAGGCCCTGGAGACGATCTCCTCCACCGGCCGCCAGGCGCTGGCCGAGATGCGCCGTCTGCTGGGCGTGCTGCGCACCGGGGAGCACCAGGAGGGCGGGGAGTACGTCCCGCAGCCCGACGTCGAGCAGATCGACGACCTCGTCGAGCAGTGCCGCAGCTCCGGCCTCCCGGTCGACTTCAGGGTGGAGGGCACCCCGCGCCCGCTGCCCAGCGGCGTGGAGCTGACCGCCTACCGGATCGTGCAGGAGGCGCTCACCAACACGCGCAAGCACGGCGGGCCCGACGCGGGCGCGAGCGTACGCCTAGTCTACTTCGACGACGGCCTCGGACTGCTGGTCGAGGACGACGGCAAGGGCGCGCCGCACGAGCTGTACGAGGAGGGCGGCGCCGACGGGCGCGGGCACGGCCTGATCGGCATGCGCGAGCGGATCGGCATGGTCGGTGGCACCCTGGACGCCGGCCCCAGGCCGGGCGGAGGATTCCGCATCAGCGCCCTGCTCCCGCTCAAACCGGCGCCCTGACACCGCCGCACGCCCCCTGTTCCCCCCTGATCACTCCCCGCACCACTTCCCTCCGCGGCGGCCGGAGACGGCGCACGACGGCGGGGACGGCAACCGAAGACACGGAAGAGGACCCGATGACGATCCGCGTGATGCTCGTCGACGACCAGGTGCTGCTGCGCACCGGATTCCGGATGGTGCTCGCCGCCCAGCCGGACATGGACGTCGTCGCGGAGGCGGGGGACGGCGTGGAGGCCCTCCAGGTGCTGCGGTCCGCCGACGTCGACGTCATCCTGATGGACGTGCGCATGCCGAAGCTGGACGGCGTGGAGACCACCCGGCGGATCTGCGCGGAGCCGGACGCGCCGAAGGTGCTCATCCTGACCACGTTCGACCTGGACGAGTACGCCTTCTCCGGGCTGAAGGCGGGTGCCTCCGGGTTCATGCTCAAGGACGTCCCGCCCGGTGACCTGCTGGCCGCGATCCGGGCCGTGCACAGCGGGGACGCGGTCGTGGCGCCGTCCACCACGCGGCGCCTCCTGGACCGCTTCGCGCCGATGCTGCCCGCCGCCGGCCGGCAGCCCCAGTACAAGGAGCTGGAGCGGCTCACCGAGCGGGAGCGCGAGGTGATGGTGCTGGTGGCGCAGGGCCTGTCCAACGGGGAGATCGCGGCCCGGCTGGTGCTGAGCGAGGCGACGGTGAAGACGCACGTCGGCCGCATCCTGACCAAGCTCGGCCTGCGCGACCGGGTGCAGGTGGTGGTGCTGGCGTACGAGACGGGGCTGGTGCGCGCGGGCGGCCACGGCTGACCGGGGAAGGCCGCGGCCCGTCAGCGGAGGATGCCCTCCAGGAAGTCGCTGCCCAGCCTGGCCACGACGGTGACGTCCAGCTGGTGCAGCGCGTACCGGCCGCGGCGGCGGGTGGAGACCAGGCCGGCCTTCTTCAGGACGCCCAGGTGGCGGGATATCTCGGGCGCCGTCATCCCGTGCACCTGCGCCAGTTCGCTGGTGGTGTAGGCGCTGCGCGCCAGGTGACGGCAGAGCCGCATCCGCACCGGGTGGGACAGCGCGGACATGCGCAGCGCGAGCTGCTCCACGGAGGGCGGGGCGGCCAGCTCGGGTGAGCCGACCGGGTAGTGCAGCACCGGCTGCCAGCCGTACCGGTGCAGGACGCTCAGGTGCGGCCAGCCCAGGCTCGTCGGGACGAGCAGGAGACCGCCGTCCGCCGTCGCCGAGTGGCCGTCGCCCAGTTTGTCGACCGTGATCGTGTCGGCCTCCCGGTCGAGCGTCACGGTGGGCGACACCGCCGCCAGCGCTTCGGTCAGGCCCCGGCGCAGCAGGAGGTCCGTCTTGTGGCGGGCGTCCGCCGCGAGCTGGTGCCGCAGCCTGGTCCAGGTGTCCGCGAAGAACGCCTCGTCGCAGTCGCGCACGAACTGCCGCAGCCAGGCCCGGACCCACGGCGGGTCGGCCAGCAGCCGCTCGGCGAACCGCACCTGCCGGGGTCCGCGCGAGGCGGCCAGGTCCAGCGCCCGGCGGCGCACCCCGGCGTCGGTGAGCGCGGAGGGCCCCCGCGTGCTGTACGGCAGCGCGCAGGTGAACTCCATCGCGGCGTCCACGAACTGCTCGTCCGTCAGCTTGTCCAGCAGGTCGAGGTCCTCGGCGAGCGTGGCACCGGGCAGGGTGCCGCGGCCGGCGACGCCCGCGAACGGCAGGAACAGGTCCGAGAAGGTCGAGCGCCACAGGAAGTCGGCCTCGCACATCCGGTCGGCCAGGTGCGAGTCCAGCCGGGCCGTGACAGCGGTCACCCAGCCCTGGAGGCCGGGGTGGTGGCCGGGCTCCGAGAGCGCGTGCAGCGCCATGCCGAGTTCGGCCAGGGGCGAGGTGACGACGGAGATCCTCTCCGGCCGCAGCCCCGTGATGTCGATGCGCACGCTCATGCCCCCATGGTGCCCGCCACCACCGACAGCCGGGTTCCCGATTGACGGCGGACGTCAATCGGGGCGACGCGCCGCCGCGCGGCGGCGCAAGGTGGAGCACCGCGGCGGTCGCGGGGCCCGATCGCCACCAGTGCGGCCGGTCGCCGAGCGGTAGGCCACCGAACGGCAGGCCGCCGCGCGATCGGCGACCGGCCCGCAGTCAGCCGTCTCCTCCGCCGGTGAGCACTCCTCCGCGGGCGAGCACGCACCCGCCGATGACCACCCACCCGTCAGCGATCACCCACCCGTCAGCGATCACCACCCGCCCGGGGAAAGGGGCCGTCCGTCATGAGCGTCACCCAGCAGTACCTCCTCGACAGCCACCGCGCCCGTCTGCACGGCGAGCCGGAGCCGCCCGCGCCGGGCCGTCACGACGTCGGCCTGGTGAGGGCGCTGCGCGACCACCGCCGCTTCCGCGCGGTGATCGCCGGACGCCCGGCGCGCGGTCGGCTCCGGCACGCCCTGGCCCGCCGGCCGCGCCCCCGCGCACTCGGCCGGGGCGTGCGCGGTCTCTAGCCCCGGCCGGCCCCGTCCGGCAGCCGGTCCACGAAGTCCCGTACGGCCGCGCGGACGTCGTCCGCCGACCACTCCAGGCCGGCGGCCCGGACGGCGACCTCCGTCACGGCGAGGCCGGGGCCCCCGGCGTCCCAGGCGTTCCCGAAGAGCAGCACCGAGGTCTCCTCGCCCTGCCGCACGGCCGCCTCGGCCGCCACCTCGGGCGGGTACGGCAGCCAGACCTGGAACTCATGGGTGTGCGGCACCTCCGGGTGGACGCGGGCCCAGGGCACCCCCGCCGCGGCGAAGCCCTCGCGCAACGCCTCCGCCACCACGCGCGCGTGCCGCACGTACCGGGGCAGCCGGGGCAGCTCGCGGTCCAGCCCGACGAGCGCGGACAGGGCGGTCGGGAACTGCTGGAAGATCATGCCGCCGTACCGGTGCCGCCAGGTCCGCGCCTCGTCGACCAGCGTCCTCGGGCCGGCCAGCGCGGCACCGCCGAAGCCGTCGAGGGACTTGTAGAACGACACGTAGACGCTGTCGGCCAGGTCCGCGATCTCCTCCAGGGAGCGCCCGAAGTGGTCCGTGCACTCCCACAGCCGCGCGCCGTCGAAGTGCACCACCGCGTCACGCTCCCGCGCCGCCTCGACGACCTCGGTCAGCTCCTCCCACGAGGGCAGCACGAAACCGGCGTCCCGGAGGGGCAGCTCCAGCATCAGCGTCCCGAAGGGCTCCTCGGCGTCGCGTATCTCGGCCGCCGTGGGAAACCGGGTGCCCCCGCCCACCCTGACCGGCCGCAGGCCGCTGACCTGGCTCAGCGCGTGCCGCTCGTGCACCTCCGGGTGCGCCAGCGGGTGCAGGGCCACCACCGGGTCGCGGGTGCGGGCCGCCCAGCAGCGCAGGACCACCTGCTGGGCCATGGTGCCCGTCGGGAAGAACGCGGCGGACTCCGTGCCCAGCAGCGCGGCGACCCGCTCCTCCAGGGCGGCCACGACCCGGTTGCCGTAGACGTCGGCCGGCTCGTCCAGGTCGTGGACCCCCTCGGCGGCCTCCGCCAGGCGCGCGAGGCGTTCGCGGATCGTGCCGCCCCAGCCCGCGCGGGACAGGGTGCGCCGCGCGCACCGCTGCGCCGCCGCGCGCCGGTCACGCAACCGCTCCGCCGCCGGTGCTTCCGCGTCCGGCCCGGTGTCCCGTCCGGTGCCCTGTCCGTCGCCCCGCCCGGTGTGCTGCCCGGCCTCCCGCTCGTCGTCCCGCCGCGTGCCCTGTCCCGCTGTCTCCGTCATGCCGTGGATCATGCCCCCGCGGAACCGGCCGGGGCATCCGGATTCCGGGCCGACCCGGCGCGGCGGTGACGCGCGGACGTGGGACGGCCCACAGCCTGTGGACAACCGGTCGGCACCGGACCGAGATAGCGTTAACATGACGAGAAATCGTCCGGTACCCAGAGCGGACTGGAACGGGAAGGTCACCCTCGCGTGAGTACTGTCCACCAGCCAGACCCCAAGGACCGCCCCGCGCGGCTCACCGTCGGTGTCGTCGGCGCCGGCCGGGTGGGCCCCGCGCTCGCCGCGTCCCTCCAACTCGCCGGGCACCGTCCGGTGGCCGTCTCCGGGGTCTCCGACGCCTCCCGCAGGCGTGCCGAGGCCATGCTCCCGGGCGTCCCGCTGGTGTCGCCCGCCGAGGTCCTCAGGCGCGCCGACCTGGTGCTGCTCACGGTCCCCGACGACGCCCTGCCCGGCCTGGTCGCGGGCCTCGCCGAGACCGGCGCGGTACGGCCCGGGCACCTGCTGGTGCACACCTCCGGCCGGTACGGCGCGCGCGTCCTGGACCCCGCCCTGCGCGCGGGCGCGCTGCCCCTGGCCCTGCACCCGGCGATGACCTTCACCGGCACCCCCGTGGACGTCCAGCGCCTCGCCGGCTGCTCCTTCGGTGTCACCGCGCCCGAGGAGCTGCGGCTGGCCGCCGAGGCACTGGTGATCGAGATGGGCGGCGAGCCGGAGTGGATCAGCGAGCAGGACCGCCCGCTGTACCACGCGGCCCTCGCCCTCGGCGCCAACCACCTGGTCACCCTGGTCGCCCAGTCCATGGAACTGCTGCGCGCGGCCGGTGTCGGGGCACCCGACCGGATGCTCGGCCCGCTGCTCGGCGCCGCCCTGGACAACGCGCTGCGCTCCGGTGACGCCGCCCTGACCGGGCCGGTCGCGCGCGGGGACGCCGGCACGGTCGCCGCGCACGTCACCGAGTTGCGCAAGCACGCCCCGCAAACCGTGGCGGGCTACCTGGCGATGGCCCGCGCGACCGCCGACCGCGCGCTCGCCCACGGCCTGCTGAAGCCGGAACTGGCCGAGGACCTCCTCGGCGTGCTCGCCGACGGACGCGCCGCGGGCGACACGACCGGCCGCCCGGCCGACGGCCCGAACGGCACCGGCCGCCCGGCCGACGGCCCGAACGCCACCGGCCGCCCGCACGGCGGCGACGGGCCGGACGGCGACGACGGCACCGATGGCCCGAACGGCACCGAGGGGAACGACCGATGACCACCGCCCTGCTGCGCACCGCGGAAGAGCTGCACGCGCGCGTGCGACACGGCCGCCGCGCCGTCGTGATGACCATGGGCGCCCTGCACGAGGGCCACGCGAGCCTCGTCCGCTCCGCGCGGCGGCTCGCCGGCCCCGACGGCGAGGTCGTCGTCACGGTCTTCGTCAATCCGCTGCAGTTCGGCGCGGGGGAGGACCTGGACCGCTACCCGCGCACCCTGGAGGCGGACCTGGAGCTCGCCGGCCGGGCGGGCGCGGACGCCGTCTTCGCGCCCTCGGTGGACGAGGTGTACCCGGGCGGCGAACCCCAGGTGCGGGTCTCCGCGGGGCCCATGGGCGAGCGCCTGGAGGGTGCCTCGCGGCCCGGCCACTTCGACGGCATGCTCACCGTCGTCGCCAAGCTGCTGCACCTCACCCGCCCCGACGCCGCCCTGTTCGGGCAGAAGGACGCCCAGCAGCTCGCCCTGATCCGGCGCATGGTGCGGGACCTGAACTTCGGCATCGAGATCGTCGCCGTGCCGACCGCGCGCGAGGAGGACGGGCTCGCCCGGTCCAGCCGCAACCGCTACCTCTCGCCCGACGAGCGCCGCACCGCGCTCGCGCTGTCCCGCGCGCTGTTCGCCGGCCGCGACCGGCACGCCGCGCAGGAGGCGCTGCGCGCCCGCGCCCGGGAAGTGCCCTCCACGCACGCGCGTGCCGAGGCGCTCAGCGCCATAGGGGAGTCCCGCGCGGCGGCCGACGCGCACGCGGTGGCCACCGCCGCGCCCGGCGGTCCGGCGGCCGTCCGCGCCGCCGCCGGCCAGGTCCTGGACGAGGCGGCCCGCTTCGACCCGCCGCTGCGGCTGGACTACCTCGCCCTGGTCGACCCGGCCGACTTCACCGAGATCGGCGCCGACTTCATCGGCGAGGCCGTCCTCGCCGTCGCGGCCCGGGTCGGCACGACCCGGCTGATCGACAACCTCCCTCTGACCTTCGGAGCCGCCTCGTGACCACCACAGGCATACGACTGCACGCGCCCGCCCCCGGGTGGAACATCGCCGCCGACGTGGTCGTCGTCGGCTCCGGGGTGGCCGGCCTGACCGCGGCGCTGCGCTGCGAGGCCGCCGGGCTGCGGACGGTCGTCGTCACCAAGGCCCGCCTGGACGACGGCTCCACGCGCTGGGCGCAGGGCGGCATCGCCGCGGCCCTCGGCGAGGGCGACACCCCCGAGCAGCACCTGGACGACACCCTGGTGGCCGGCGCGGGCCTGTGCGACGAGGAGGCCGTACGCCTCCTGGTCACCGAGGGCCCCGACGCCGTACGGCGGCTGATCTCCACCGGCGCCCACTTCGACACCGACGACGAGGGCGGCATCCAGCTCACCCGCGAGGGCGGCCACCACCGGCGCCGGATCGTGCACGCGGGCGGCGACGCGACCGGGGCGGAGGTCTCCCGCGCGCTCGTGGAGGCCGTACGCGCGCGGGGCCTGCGCACCGTCGAGAACGCGCTCGTGCTGGACCTGCTCACCGACGCCGACGGCCGTACGGCCGGTGTCACGCTGCACGTGATGGGCGAGGGCCAGCACGACGGCGTCGGCGCCGTGCACGCCCCCGCGGTGGTGCTCGCGACCGGCGGCATGGGCCAGGTGTTCTCGGCGACCACCAACCCGTCCGTGTCGACCGGCGACGGCGTGGCGCTGGCGCTGCGCGCGGGCGCCGAGGTCAGCGACCTGGAGTTCGTGCAGTTCCATCCGACGGTGCTGTTCCTCGGCGCGGACGCGGAGGGCCAGCAGCCGCTCGTCTCGGAGGCCGTGCGCGGCGAGGGCGCCCACCTGGTCGACGGGGACGGTGTGCGCTTCATGCTGGGCCGGCACGAACTCGCCGAGCTGGCGCCCCGGGACATCGTCGCCAAGGGCATCATGCGGCGGATGCTGGAGCAGGGCGCCGAGCACATGTACCTCGACGCCCGGCACTTCGGCGCCGACATGTGGGAGCACCGGTTCCCGACCATCCTGGCCGCCTGCCGCGCCCACGGCATCGACCCGGTCACCGAGCCCATCCCGATCGCCCCGGCCGCGCACTACGCCTCCGGCGGCGTCCGCACCGACACGCGCGGCCGCACGACGGTCCCGGGCCTGTACGCGTGCGGCGAGGTCGCCTGCACCGGCGTGCACGGAGCCAACCGGCTCGCCTCCAACTCCCTGCTGGAGGGGCTCGTCTACGCCGAGCGGATCGCCGCCGACATCGTCGCGGCCCGGGCCGCGGACGGCCTGCACGCGCGCGTGCCCGCACCGGTACCGCACCCCGGGACGCCCGCGCAGCCCTTGCTGGCCCCCGAGACCCGGTTCGCCGTCCAGCGGATCATGTCCGAGGGCGCCGGCGTGCTGCGCTCGGAGCGGTCCCTCGCACGGGCCGCCGAGGAGCTCCAGCGGCTGCACGACGAGGCCCGCGACGCCCTGGACGAGAACGGCAAGACCGCCGAGCCCGGCGTCGACACCTGGGAGGCCACCAACCTCCTGTGCGTGGGCCGCGCCCTGGTCGCCGCGGCCCGGCTGCGCGAGGAGACCCGCGGCTGCCACTGGCGCGAGGACCGGGCCGACCGCGACGACGCCGGCTGGCGCCGCCACATCGTCGTACGGCTCGATCCCGACCGCTCGCTGGCCGTCGGCACCACGGACACCGCAGACTTCCCCCCTACCCGGTAACACCCCAGCGCCCAGGAGCAGTGACGAACGTGAGCACCGACGACCTTCCCCTCGCCCCCACCGGCGGCTGCGGCGACGGCTGCGCCTGCGGCGCGGAGGGCGACGAGGAGTACCTGGAGTGCGGGCTCGACCCCGCGCTCGCCGAGCTGCTGGCCGCCGCCGGGCTCGACCCCGTCGAGGTCGAGGACATCGCCAACGTCGCCCTCCAGGAGGACCTGGCCGGCGGCGTGGACGTGACGACCGTGTCGACCATCCCCGAGGACGCCGTCGCCACCGGTGACTTCACCGCGCGCGAGGCGGGCGTCGTGGCCGGGCTGCGGGTCGCCGAGGCCGTGCTCTCCGTGGTCTGCACGGACGAGTTCGAGGTCGAGCGGCACGTCGAGGACGGCGACCGGATCGAGGCCGGGCAGAAGCTGCTCTCGGTCACCACGCGCACGCGTGACCTGCTCACCGGCGAGCGCAGCGCGCTGAACATCCTGTGCCGGCTGTCCGGCATCGCGACCGCCACGCGCGCGTGGGCGGACGCGCTGGAGGGCACCGGGGCGAAGGTCCGCGACACCCGGAAGACGACGCCGGGCCTGCGCTCGCTGGAGAAGTTCGCCGTCCGCTGCGGCGGGGGCGTCAACCACCGCATGTCGCTGTCCGACGCGGCCCTGGTGAAGGACAACCACGTGGTCGCCGCGGGCGGTGTCGCGCGGGCGTTCGAGGCGGTGCGCGAGACCTTCCCGGAGGTGCCGATCGAGGTCGAGGTCGACACCCTGCACCAGTTGCGCGAGGTCGTGGACGCGGGCGCCGACCTGATCCTGCTGGACAACTTCACGCCCGGCGAGTGCGCGGAGGCCGTCGGCGTCGTCGCCGGCCGGGCGCTGCTGGAGGCCTCAGGCCGGCTGACGCTCGGCAACGCGCGCGCGTACGCGGACACGGGCGTGGACTTCCTGGCCGTCGGCGCGCTCACCCACTCCTCGCCGATCCTGGACATCGGCCTGGACCTGCGCGAGGCGGAGTAACGGCCATGCTGCTCACGATCGACGTCGGCAACACGCACACCGTCCTCGGCCTCTTCGACGGCGAGGACATCGTCGAGCACTGGCGCATCTCCACGGACGCGCGCCGCACCGCGGACGAGCTGGCGGTGCTGCTCCAGGGCCTGATGGGCATGCACCCGCTGCTCGGCGAGGAACTGGGCGACGGCATCGACGGCATCGCCATCTGCGCGACCGTCCCCTCGGTGCTGCACGAGCTGCGCGAGGTCACCCGGCGCTACTACGGCGACGTACCCGCCGTCCTCGTGGAGCCGGGCGTCAAGACGGGGGTGCCGATCCTCACCGACAACCCCAAGGAGGTCGGCGCGGACCGGATCATCAACGCGGTCGCGGCCGTCGAGCTGTACGGCGGCCCGGCGATCGTCGTGGACTTCGGCACGGCGACCACGTTCGACGCGGTCTCCGCGCGCGGGGAGTACGTGGGCGGGGTGATCGCGCCCGGCATCGAGATCTCCGTGGAGGCGCTGGGCGTCAAGGGCGCGCAGCTCCGCAAGATCGAGGTGGCCCGGCCGCGCAGCGTGATCGGCAAGAACACGGTGGAGGCCATGCAGTCGGGCATCGTGTACGGGTTCGCCGGCCAGGTCGACGGGGTGGTCGGCCGGATGGCACGGGAACTGGCCGCCGACCCGGACGACGTGACGGTGATCGCCACGGGCGGGCTCGCGCCGATGGTGCTGGGGGAGTCCTCGGTGATCGACGAGCACCAGCCGTGGCTGACGCTGATCGGGCTGCGCCTGGTGTACGAGCGGAACGTGTCGCGGTTGTGAGCACCGGCCGGTGGCCCCGGACGGGGGAACCCCGGAGCGACACGCACCGAAATCACGCCCGCATTCGTCACTATTTGTCCGATTAGCGGTAGCGTCGCCGCATGCCCACGCCATACGGATCCCGCGGCGGCATGGCGTTCGGCGCGGAGGAGCTGCGCGTGCTCCGCCGCGCCCTCGCCCTCGCCCTCCACCCTGGTCCCGTCTCCGCCGAGGACGTGCAGGACTGCCTCCGCCTCGCCGAGTCGCTCGACGAGGCGGTGTGCGAGGCGGCCCGGCTGCGCGCCTTCCTGGTGGCCGACCTGGGCCGCTACCGGGCCGCACTGCCGGGTACCGCCGCCGGTTACCTGGACCTCCTGGAGGAGGCGCTCGGCGCCGGGCACCGGCCGACCCCGGACGATCTCGCCGCACTCCGGGCGCTGCGCGGGAACCGCACGGCGGCGGCCCTCCTGGACCGCTGCCGGGAACTGGCCGAGCGGGACGTGCGCGCACGCTTCGCGCAGGGCGCCCGCAAGGTGCCCGCGCCCGGAGTGCCGCCCGCCCGGACGCGCCTGCTGGCGCTCGCGGGCGGCGCCGGCGGCCCGGGGGCCCAGCAGGGTGACCGGCAGGCCCGGGAGCCGTCCAGGCCCCCGCGGAAGCCCGCGCCGCAGCCCCCGCCGGGCGCGGCCGAGCCGGACCCCGCCGCGCCGAAGCGGCCCATCCCGACGCCGGGCGAGGTCTTCCCGCGCCGCAAGCCGGCCCCGCCCTCCGAGCCCGCGGATTCCCGCCGTCTCGCCGCGGGCTGACCCCGCCCGCCGCCCGGCCGGCCTCCGCCCGCGCGTCTCGCGCGCCTGCTCCGGCCCGCGGGCCCGCCCGGCCCTGCCCCCGGTAGGTCGGCCGGGGCGTCCGTGTGCGCCCGGCGGGCCCGTGTCGCGTGCGCCGGGCGCGCCGCCGGGCGGCCCCCGTGTGCCCCCCGTCCGGGCGTGGGCGGTTCGTGTACCCCGCCCCTTTCGCCCGTTCCACCGTGGATACTCTGGAGTCATGGACTACGTCTCCGCGCTCGTGCCCCCGGTCGTCATGGCCGCCTTCTTCATCGGTGTGGTCAGGGTGATCGTGAAGACCCAGGGCGGTGCCGCCAAGGCCAAGGAGGACGCGGCCGTCGACGCCGCCCTCGCGCGCATGGAGAACTCCGGCAAGGCCCCCGCCGCCGACGCCTGAGCGCCCGCGCCCCGCGCCCGGCGGGCCCCCGGCCGGCCCCGCGTACGACTCGCCGCGACCCCCCGCTTCGCGAGTCGTACGTCCTTTTTGTTCGCGTTTGCAGCCTTAGCGCACGTCCGGCACGCCAATGCCGGGATCTCCTACTATTGTTCTGAGCTGTGCCTCGCCCCTTGGGAGAACTCGAAGACGCGGTCATGACGCGGGTGTGGAAGTGGAACCGCCCGGTGACCGTTCGAGAAGTCCTGGAAGACCTCCAGCGGGAACGCTCCATCGCGTACACCACCGTGATGACCGTTTTGGACAATCTCCATCAGAAGGGCTGGGTGCGCCGGGAGGCGGAAGGCCGGGCCTATCGATATGAGGCCGTGTCGACACGGGCCGCGTACGCCGCCGCGCTGATGAACGACGCCTGGTCGCAGAGCGACAACCCGGCCGCCGCTCTGGTGGCCTTCTTCGGGATGATGAGCGAGGAACAGCGCCAGGCCCTGAGGGACGCCGTACGCATCGTGCAGGGCCCGGAAGAAACCCGGGAAGCACCCGCGGCCCGGCAACGGGAAGCCCCCGAACCGCGGGAACGCGAAGCCCCCGGAGCCCCGGAAGAGGAGAACCCCGGCTCGGCGCGGGACGCGGACGGGCGATAGCGTCCGCTCATGTCAGCAGAGCGTCCCGAAGTCCCCGCAAAAGCCATCACCGTCCGCCGGGCCCGGACCAGCGATGTACCGGCCGTGCGCCGGCTCCTCGACGCCTACGTCCGCGACCGCATCCTGCTCGACAAAGCCATGGTCACGCTTTACGAGGACATCCAGGAGTTCTGGGTCGCGGAACGCGACGACAACGCCGAGGTGGTCGGCTGCGGTGCGCTGCACGTCATGTGGGAGGACCTCGCGGAAGTCCGCACGCTGGCGGTGAAGCCCGGCCTCAAGGGCGCCGGCGTCGGTCACCGGGTGCTGGAGAAGCTGCTCCAGACCGCGCGCTGGCTCGGTGTTCGACGGGTTTTCTGCCTGACCTTCGAAGTCGACTTCTTCGGGAAGCACGGCTTCGTGGAGATCGGTGAGACGCCGGTCGACACCGATGTGTACGCGGAGCTGTTGCGTTCCTATGACGAGGGCGTCGCGGAGTTCCTCGGCCTCGAACGCGTGAAGCCGAACACCTTGGGCAACAGCCGGATGCTTCTGCATCTGTGATCGCCATTGCCCCGGTTCACTATGTCCGAAACGCGCATGTTTCCGGACGTGGGCGGGCCACTGAGTCTCTGCCGAGGGTTTGTGTTTTTCCGGCAAAAGCGGTTTGCTTTCCGACGTACTGCAGTACTGCATATAACAGGGGCGGCGAAACGGCGGAGCCGCAACACCCCCTGACCCTCAACGTTATCGATGAAAGGAAATGCGGTGGCACAGAAGGTTCAGGTCCTTCTTGTCGACGACCTCGACGGCGGCGAGGCGGACGAGACGGTGACGTTCGCTCTGGACGGCAAGACCTACGAGATCGATCTCACGACTGGCAATGCGGACAAGCTGCGCAGCCTTCTTGATCCCTATGTGAAGGGCGGACGCCGTACCGGCGGTCGTGCCTCGGGCGGGCGTGGAAAGGCGCGGGCCGCTTCCGGCGGCAACCAGGACACCGCGGCGATCCGCGCCTGGGCGAAGGAGAACGGTTACGAGGTCAACGACCGCGGCCGCGTTCCCGCGTCGATTCGCGAAGCCTACGAGAAGGCCAACGGCTGATTCCGCCCGTCGGCGGTCTGCCCGGCGCGCACGCGCCGCAGCCGGACCCGGTGGCAGTGCGCTGCCAGCGTGTCCACCAGTCGCACGAGATCGGGGGCGCTCCCCTCGCGCCCCACGCCCGACCGGGCGGGCATGCCCGGCATGGCCGGCAGCGCGTTCCCGGCGTCGGGTCCCGGCCCGGGGGGTCGCAGCCACACAGCGGCCTCGGCCCCCTGGACGGTCACGACGGGCGCGGACGCGGCACGCGATGAGCCCGCCCGCGGGGTCCCGCCGCCCGGGGCCGCGTCCCCGGCGGCCCATCGCCCCGGGAAGCCGCCGCCGGATCCGTCCCCCCAGGACTCGCCCGCACGCGGTGCCGGGCCGGCCCCCGCGGCGGCGGACCACGTGGGCGGTGGCGGTGCCTCCAGCGTGCCGCCGGGCCCCAGCGCCCGCAGATCCAGCGGCACCGCCCCCCACTCCAGCCACTCCAGCAGGCCCGGCAGCTCCTCCGCGCCGCCCGGGGCCACCAGCAGCCGCATCCTCTCGCCCCGCAGGGCGACCGGAGAGCCCGGCGCGAGGTGCCGCAGCGCCCCCGCGCCCGCCTCGGCCGGCACGTCCAGCACGTCGAACCGCACGCCCGTGAGCAGCCGCAGCGGCGGACCGGGCGCCGTCGGCCAGCCCAGCTCGTGCTCGTACCAGTGCCGGGCCCGGGTGTCCGGGGCCGCGCCCGGGCCGTGAGGACCGGCGGCCGGCGCCTCCGGGTCGTGGGGCCGGCGGGGATGGGGGACCGTGGGTGTCATGGGGACCGAGCCAACCATGCCAAGCGCAACCGCCGGAAAGGCGCGGGAGTTACGCTGGGTGCCCTGCCGGACGCACTGAGTGCGGGCAGAGGGGGCGTGCGGGGGCTCGGAGGGGCACGAGGTTGTTCGCCCATAGCGGAGGGAACCGGTGTGCGCCGCATGGAGTGTCAGTCCCCGCGGGTAAGACATGCCTAGTGGGAGGGGGCGACACGCAGGACGGGCCGTCTCACGTTCGCCAACGGCGTACTGGCGAGTGGGGTAACTGCCTGGCCTGCGGGAACATCGTCTCGCACCATCGGGTTGGAGCAGATGTCGGCGTTCGGGGTCAGGAGGCCATCGATGGTGTCGGCAGTCGGAATGAGCGGTCCCCGCTTGCGGGACTAAGCTGCGGAAGGACAGGGAGGGGAAGTTCCCCCCCACTGCCTGACCGCTCTGAGGAGCGATTAACGATGTTCGAGAGGTTCACCGACCGCGCGCGGCGGGTTGTCGTCCTGGCTCAGGAAGAAGCCCGGATGCTCAACCACAACTACATCGGCACCGAGCACATCCTCCTGGGTCTCATCCACGAGGGCGAAGGTGTCGCCGCTAAGGCCCTGGAGAGCCTCGGCATTTCGCTTGAGGCGGTCCGCCAGCAGGTGGAGGAGATCATCGGTCAGGGGCAGCAGGCCCCGTCCGGCCACATCCCCTTCACCCCCCGTGCCAAGAAGGTCCTGGAGCTGTCGCTCCGCGAGGCCCTTCAGCTGGGCCACAACTACATCGGCACGGAGCACATCCTGCTCGGCCTGATCCGCGAGGGCGAGGGCGTCGCCGCCCAGGTCCTGGTCAAGCTGGGTGCAGACCTCAACCGGGTGCGGCAGCAGGTCATCCAGCTGCTCTCCGGTTACCAGGGCAAGGAGACGGCCACCGCCGGCGGCCCGGCCGAGGGCACCCCCTCGACCTCCCTGGTCCTGGACCAGTTCGGCCGGAACCTGACCCAGGCCGCTCGTGAGTCCAAGCTCGACCCGGTCATCGGGCGCGAGAAGGAGATCGAGCGGGTCATGCAGGTGCTGTCCCGCCGCACCAAGAACAACCCGGTGCTGATCGGTGAGCCCGGCGTCGGCAAGACCGCCGTCGTCGAGGGACTCGCCCAGGCCATCGTCAAGGGCGAGGTGCCCGAGACCCTCAAGGACAAGCACCTCTACACCCTCGACCTCGGTGCCCTGGTCGCCGGCTCCCGCTACCGCGGTGACTTCGAGGAGCGCCTGAAGAAGGTGCTCAAGGAGATCCGCACCCGCGGCGACATCATCCTCTTCATCGACGAGCTGCACACGCTGGTCGGTGCGGGTGCCGCCGAGGGCGCCATCGACGCCGCGAGCATCCTCAAGCCGATGCTGGCCCGTGGTGAGCTGCAGACCATCGGTGCGACCACGCTGGACGAGTACCGCAAGCACCTGGAGAAGGACGCGGCCCTGGAGCGCCGCTTCCAGCCCATCCAGGTCGCCGAGCCGTCCCTGCCGCACACGATCGAGATCCTCAAGGGCCTGCGCGACCGGTACGAGGCGCACCACCGCGTCTCCATCACGGACGAGGCCCTGGTCCAGGCCGCCACCCTGGCCGACCGGTACATCTCGGACCGCTTCCTGCCGGACAAGGCCATCGACCTGATCGACGAGGCCGGTTCCCGGATGCGCATCCGCCGGATGACCGCTCCGCCGGACCTGCGCGAGTTCGACGAGAAGATCGCCGGTGTCCGCCGGGACAAGGAGTCCGCGATCGACTCGCAGGACTTCGAGAAGGCCGCCTCCCTGCGCGACAAGGAGAAGCAGCTCCTGGCCGCCAAGGCCAAGCGCGAGAAGGAGTGGAAGGCCGGCGACATGGACGTCGTCGCCGAGGTCGACGGCGAGCTGATCGCCGAGGTCCTCGCCACGGCCACCGGCATCCCGGTCTTCAAGCTGACCGAGGAGGAGTCCAGCCGTCTGCTCCGCATGGAGGACGAGCTGCACAAGCGGGTCATCGGCCAGAACGACGCCGTCAAGGCGCTGTCGAAGGCGATCCGCCGTACGCGCGCCGGTCTGAAGGACCCGAAGCGTCCGGGTGGTTCGTTCATCTTCGCCGGCCCGTCCGGTGTCGGTAAGACCGAGCTGTCCAAGGCGCTCGCCGAGTTCCTCTTCGGTGACGAGGACGCGCTGATCTCCCTCGACATGTCGGAGTTCAGCGAGAAGCACACGGTGTCGCGTCTCTTCGGTTCGCCCCCCGGTTACGTGGGCTACGAGGAGGGCGGCCAGCTGACCGAGAAGGTCCGCCGCAAGCCGTTCTCCGTCGTCCTCTTCGACGAGGTCGAGAAGGCCCACCCGGACATCTTCAACTCGCTGCTGCAGATCCTGGAGGACGGTCGCCTGACCGACTCCCAGGGCCGGGTCGTGGACTTCAAGAACACGGTCATCATCATGACGACCAACCTCGGCACCCGGGACATCTCCAAGGGCTTCAACCTCGGCTTCGCCGCCGCGGGTGACACGAAGACCAACTACGAGCGCATGAAGAACAAGGTGTCGGACGAGCTGAAGCAGCACTTCCGTCCCGAGTTCCTCAACCGCGTCGACGACGTGGTGGTCTTCCCGCAGCTCACGCAGGCGGACATCCTGCGGATCGTCGACCTGATGGTCGGCAAGGTCGACGAGCGCCTGAAGGACCGGGACATGGGCCTCGAGCTCTCCCAGTCCGCCAAGGAGCTGCTGGCCAAGAAGGGTTACGACCCGGTGCTGGGCGCGCGTCCGCTGCGCCGCACGATCCAGCGCGAGGTCGAGGACACGCTGTCGGAGAAGATCCTCTTCGGCGAGCTGCGCCCCGGTCACATCGTGGTCGTGGACACCGAGGGCGAGGGCGAGTCCCAGACCTTCACCTTCCGCGGCGAGGAGAAGTCGGCCCTGCCCGACGTCCCGCCGATCGAGCAGGCGGCCGGCGGCGCCGGACCGAACCTGAGCAAGGACGCGTAGGCGTCCGCGGATCGACCGAGTGGAGGGGCCGGTGCCTTCGGGCACCGGCCCCTTCCGGCGTTCCCGGGGTCGGTACGGGGTGACCGCGGCCCCGGGGAAGAGGCGGCGTACCGCGCGGCGGGGAGCCGGTCGCGCGCCCGCGTCCGGAGCCACACCGAGCGGGCCGCCGGGGGACGCGGCTCCGGGTTTCGACAACTGGCCGTCGTAGTCGGGGAGTTTGAACGTCCTCTCGGCGTGGCCGCCCGACAGGTCCGTGGTGTTGTCGCCGATGTTCGCGATGATCGTGTAGCCGTCCCTCTCGATGCCGGCGCGCTGTGCGGTCTTGTAGGCGGCGACGTCCTCGAAGAGGTCGAGCAGGCCGCGGACGCGGAGGCCGGAGGCCGGAGACCGCGTGGCCGTCGTGTCCGAGGTTGTACTCGGTGGGGCCGTACAGGATGCCGGGGCGGGCCGTGACGAAGAAGAGGGCGACACGCCGTGGTCCTGGGCGTAGCGGGCGGCGTCGAGGACGGGCCCGTTGGCCGGCTGGGGGTAGCGGAAGCCGGAGTCCGTCTCCAGCGCGGTGTTGTCGATGCGGCGGCGATGGGGTCCCTCAGGTACGGCAGGGCCTGGTCCATGACCGCCCGGCAGTCCTGCTGCCGGGTGGCGTGATCGACCTTCGCGGACGCGCGCGCGGCCGCCGCGGCCGGCGTGGTGATCGGTGGGGGGTCCTCTCACGTCCGTACGCCGGATCCGTACGCGGCCTGAATGACAGGGGCATGATCTTCGGGTGGGGTGGCGCGAGGGGGAACCGTAGGGTTACCGGACGGTAGGCGCCTAGGGGCCTGCGTCACATTTCCGGGCCCCTCCGCCCGCCCGACCGGTGATAAGGGGCACAGGTGAAATGTCCGGTACTACCCCTGATAGTGGGATCAGCCTACCGGGCAAAACGGACTAAAAGTGAAGGTTTAACCAGTAAGCGCACAACGGGGAAAGCCGGGGTCAGGGCCCGGTCGGGTGCGGCGCGTGACTGTCAAGAACGGGGTTAGTTTCGCGGGCATCTACTACTCCTTGCCGTAGATGGCCCGTTTTGGGCTTGATGCCCCGCTCGGTTACCAAGGGATGGCCGCTCCGGACGAACGTCTGTCCACCGGGTGGCCCACCCGTCTCCGAGTTCACGAGGTCACGATGTTCCGACGCTTCATGTCCCGTTCCACCCGTACGTCCTCGCACCGCAACCGCGTGGCCGTCCTGGCTGCCGGCATCGGCGCCACGGCCGTGCTGGGGACCGGGGTCGCGAGCGCCGCCACCGCGTCCACCACCTCCTGGGTCGACCCGGTGAAGCAGTACACGCTCTCCGCCAGCTTCATGCAGTCCGGCAGCCACTGGGTCGCCAAGCACAGCGGCCAGGACTTCGCCGTGCCGACCGGCACCGAGGTGCTCGCCGCGCACGGCGGCACCGTCGTCAAGGCCGGCGGGAACGGCGCCGGTGACGGCCCGGCGTACGGCAACGCCATCGTCATCAAGCACGCCAACGGCACCTACTCGCAGTACGCGCACCTGTCCCGGATCGACGTCCGGGTCGGCCAGGCGGTGGCCACCGGCCAGCACATCGCGCTGTCCGGCTCCACCGGCAACTCCACCGGCCCGCACCTGCACTTCGAGATCCGCACCACGCCGAACTACGGCTCCGCCGTCAACCCGGTCACGTTCCTGCGCGCCCAGGGCGTGAAGGTCTGACCCGGACCCCGTCCGGCCCTCCTCACCACGGGTGGCCGGGCGGGGGCTAGTCCGTCTCCCGGGCGCGTTCGTGCGCCTGGGTGACCAGGTCCAGGGCGACCTCGAGAACGGCCGCGCGCTTCTTCTCGGGGTCGCCTTCGAGGTCCCGCATCACGAACATGCCGGCGTGCAGCGTGAACATCGCGCTGACCGAGCGCACCTGGTCCACGAGCTGCGCGTCGGGGTCGATGAGGGTGTCCCGCAGGCCGCGCATCCGGTCCTTGAAGGTGTCGCCGATGCGCAGTTCCCGCACCGTCGCCTGGTTCTCCTGCATGAAGCGGAACAGCGGTTCCGCGCCCGCGAGCGCCTCGCTGTAGCGGCGGATGATCTCCTGCTTGGTCTCCAGGGTGTGCGGCTGCCGCCCGCCCCACTCGACCAGGTCGTCGATCGGCTTCGTCAGGTCCTCGAAGAGGCTGACGATGATCTCTTCCTTGGTCTTGAAGTGGTAGTACAGGGCCGCCTTGGTCACGTCGAGGTGCTCGGCGATCTCCCGCAGGGAGGTCTTCTCGTAGCCCTGCTCCGCGAAGAGTCCGAGTGCCACGTCCTGGATGCGCTGGCGGGTGTTGCCGCGGCGCTGCTGCTTGGTGCCGTCCATCGTGACGTCCATCCTCGTACTCCTCGCGCTCCGCCGAAACTTACTTGACGACCGGCTAGTTACGCGTCTACCTTCCCCAGTGTAGTGAGAACTAGCCGGGCGGCAAGTAAGTAGCCGCCGCAGGGGGAGTGGGAAGGCATGGCGGACACCGCAAAGACCGACGGGCAAGGAAAACAGCCCAAAAGTGTGCGAGTAGTGCTGCTCGCACTCATGATCGCGATGATGCTCGCGATGCTCGACAACATGATCGTGGGCACCGCGATGCCGACGATCGTGGGCGATCTGGGCGGCCTGGAGCACCTCTCCTGGGTCGTCACCGGCTACACCCTGGCGACCGCGGCCTCCACCCCGGTCTGGGGCAAGATCGGTGACATGTACGGGCGCAAGGGCGCCTTCCTCAGCTCGATCGTGATCTTCCTGATCGGTTCGGTGCTGAGCGGCATGGCCCAGGACATGGGGCAGCTCATCGGGTTCCGGGCCGTCCAGGGCCTCGGCGCCGGCGGTCTGATGGTCGGTGTCATGGCGATCATCGGCGACCTGATCCCGCCGCGGGAGCGCGGCAAGTACCAGGGCATGATGGCCGGTGTGATGGCGCTCGCCATGATCGGCGGCCCGCTGGTCGGCGGCACCATCACCGACAACTGGGGCTGGCGCTGGGCCTTCTACATCAACCTGCCGCTCGGCGCGGTCGCGCTCGCGCTGGTCACCGCCGTGCTGCACCTGCCGCGGAAGCGCTCCAAGGCGGGCATCGACTACCTCGGCGTGCTGCTGCTGACCGTCGGCATCACCTCGATCGTGCTGGTCACCACCTGGGGCGGCACCGAGTACGCCTGGACCTCCGCCCGGATCATGGAGCTGATCGGCATCGGCGTGGCCTCGCTGGCCGGGTTCGTGTTCTGGCAGACCCGGGCCGCCGAGCCGGTCGTGCCGCTGCACATCTTCCGCAGCCGCAACTTCACCCTGATGTCCCTCATCGGCTTCATCACCGGCTTCGTGATGTTCGGGGCGACGCTGTTCCTGCCGCTGTACCAGCAGGCCGTGCAGGGTGCCTCCGCGACCAACTCCGGTCTGCTGCTGCTCCCGATGCTCGGCGCGATGCTCGTGACCTCGATGATCGCCGGGCGGATCACCACCAACAGCGGCCGCTACAAGCTCTTCCCGATCGTGGGCGGCGCGCTGATGATCGTCGGGCTGTACCTGCTGTCCCTCATGGACACGGGCACGACCCGCTTCACCTCCGGCCTCTACATGGCCGTGCTCGGCGCCGGCATGGGCTGCCTGATGCAGATCACCATGCTGGTCGCGCAGAACAGCGTGGAGATGAAGGACATGGGTGTGGCGTCCTCGTCCACCACCCTGTTCCGCACGCTCGGCTCCTCCTTCGGCGTGGCCATCATGGGCGCGCTGTTCAACCACCGGGTGCAGGACGTCAT
Source organism: Streptomyces sp. NPDC025833 (assembly GCF_055558055.1). Lineage (NCBI taxonomy): Bacteria > Bacillati > Actinomycetota > Actinomycetes > Kitasatosporales > Streptomycetaceae > Streptomyces > Streptomyces sp. NPDC025833. The sequence goes on along the minus strand of NZ_JBVHNF010000027.1, from coordinate 23,942 downwards.
GTCCGAGCGGGCCGGGTCGCTGGGCGCGAACATCACCGAGAAGTCGGCGCAGCTCGACGCGGCGAGCCTCGCGAAGCTGCCGGCCGCGGCCCGGGAGGCCTACCAGCACGCGGTCTCGTCGGGCACGCACTCGGCGTTCGTGCTCGGTGCCGTGATCGCGGTCCTGGCGCTCGTCGCCGCGCTGTTCGTCAAGGAGGTGCCGCTCAAGGGCGGGCCGCAGAAGCCCTCCACCGACGGCGCCGAGGCGGCGCCGGCGGCCGTGGTCGAGGCCCTCTGACCCTTTCCGGCCAGGTACCGAAGGCCCCGGTGGGTGTCCGCCCCGGGGCCTTCGGCCTGTCCACCCGTGCCCGCCCGCGGTCCCCGGACCGCGCGCGGGCACGCGCCGTTCGGGGCCCGGCCGGCGGCCACCGCACCGGAGTGGCGCGGTCGGCGGGCACGGCACCGCAGCGGGCCGGCCGGTGGACGGGGCCGCCGGCGGCCCGCGGCGGACGCGGGCCCGTACGGTCCCGGCCCTCCGCCGGGAGCGGCCCCTACTCCTCGCCGGGCAGCGGCAGCGTCGCGTAGCTGCCGGTGTTGGTCGGGGCGTGCTCCGGCAGCCACAGGACGGCCACCGCGCCCTCCGCGGGAACGTGGGCCGGCGCGCCGGCGGGCCGTACGTTGCGGAACGTCAGCCGGGCGCCGAGCACGCGCGCCTGGCCCGCCGCGATGGTCAGCCCCAGCCCGTGGCCCTTCCCGGCCCGGTCCCTGCTGCCGGTGCGGAACCGGCTCGGCCCCTCGGCGAGGAGGTCCTCGGGGAAGCCGGGCCCGTGGTCGCGGACCCGGATGACCCGGCCCTCCACGGTGACCTCGATCGGCGGCCGGCCGTGCCGGGCGGCGTTGGCCAGCAGGTTGAACAGCACCCGCTCCAGCCGCCGCGGGTCGGTGGTGACCTCCGACTCGTGCACCACCCGTACGACGATGTCCGGGTCCTTGGCCGCCACCCGCCGCGCGACGAACCCGCCCAGCATGATGTCCTGCAACTCCGCCCGTTCCGAGGCGCCGTCGAGCCGGGCCACCTCCAGGACGTCCTCGACCAGCGTGCGCATCGCCTTGGCCCGGTCCAGGACCAGTTCCGTGGGGCGCCCGGGCGGCAGCAGTTCGGCGGCCGTCAGCAGGCCCGTCACCGGGGTACGCAGTTCGTGCGCGATGTCGGCGGTGACCCGCCGCTCCGCCTCCAGGCGCTGCTGAAGCGCGTCCGCCATGGCGTCCACCGCCCGTGCGAGGTCGTCGGTCTCGTCCCGTACGACCCCGCCGATGGCCTCCCGCACCCGGACGTCCGGTTCGCCCATGGCGACCTGGTTGGCCGCGGCCGCCGCCTTGCGCAGCCGGCGGGAGAGCTGGCCGCCGATGAGCACGCCGAGCGCGCTGCCGCCGAGCACCACCGCGACCGAGCCGATCACCAGGGCCTGGTCGAGGTCCTTCAGCATGCCGGCGCTGCGGTCCGGGAGGTGGATGTGCACGGACAGCACGTGCCCGTCCTTCACCGGCACCGCCGCCCAGATGTCCGCCTGCCCGCCGCGCTCGGAGACGTCGCTGACCCGCCGGCCCCGCCCGACGCGTTCGCGCAGCACGGCCGGCAACTGCGGGTCGTCGACCTTGATGTACGGGAAGACCGGTCCCCGGTTGAGTTCGTAGTTGCGCTGGGCCAGCAGGAGGCGGTCGTTGGCCAGCTCGCGCGCGTTGTCCAGCATCGAGACCCGGGCCGCGTTGTGCACGACCAGGCTGAGCACGATCGCCACCAGGCCGGCCACCAGCGCGATCGCCGCGCTGAGCTTCCACCTCAGCCCCGTGCGCAGACCCGCGCGCTCCACCCGCCGGACCGGGTGCCGGAGAATCCCCCGCATGCCGCCGCTCCGCTCAGGCCTTCAGCTTGTAGCCGAAGCCGCGGACCGTCTCGATCCGGTCCTGGCCGATCTTCTGCCGCAGCCGCTGGACGTGCACGTCCACGACCCGGGTGTCCCCGCCCCAGCCGTAGTCCCACACGCGCTCCAGCAGCTTGTCGCGGGAGAGCACGGTGCCCGGCGCGGAGGAGAACTCCAGCAGCAGCCGCATCTCGGTCGGGGTGAGCGCCACCGGCCGGCCGGCCCGGCGCACCTCCATGCCGTCGGTGTCGATCTCCAGTTCCCCGAAGACCAGCGTGCCGGTGACCGCGGACGCGGTCTCCTCCGCCTGCGCGGACGTCCCGCCCGCGTGCCCGAAGCGGCGCAGCACGGCGCGGATCCGGGCCACCAGCACGGCGCCGTCGAACGGCTTGGTCACGTAGTCGTCGGCGCCCGCCTCCAGGCCGAGCACGACGTCGATGGAGTCGGCACGTGCCGACAGCATGATCACCGGCACGGTCGACTCGTCCCGGATCCGGCGGCACAGACTGACCCCGTCCAGGCCCGGCACCATGACGTCCAGCAGCGCGATGTCGGGACGCCTCGCCCGGAACGCCTCCAGGCCCGACAGGCCGTCGGGCATGGCGGTCACCGCGAAGCCGTCCCGCTCCAGCGCGAGCTGGGTGGCCTCGCGGATGACGTCGTCGTCCTCGACGAACAGGACGTGGGTCTGGTCTGCCATCCCGGTGCTCTCAGTCCTCGTGGGTGTGCGTGTGGGGGGTCAATTGTCCGCCGCGGGCCGCGAGACCCCGCCGCCGGCATGGCTGTACTCGTTCCGGATGGGCTTGCCCGCGACGAACCGGCCGCCCTTCCAGGTGTACGGCGTCACGACGTCACCGGACGGGCTGGAGATCGGGTCGTCCTGCTCGTAGTACTGCCGGAAGACCGACAGGTTGCCCCGGTCGATCTCCGCGTAGACCGGGGAGTCCTCGCTCTTGAAGACGTTCGTGAACCTGCCGTCCTCGTCCCGGTACACGTACGAGGCGATCCCCACCCAGTCCGCGCAGGTCATCACGTTGACGACGACGTCGTCGACCGTGGCGTCGGTGAGGTCGCCGTAGGAGACGTCGACCTGGTACTTGTCGCCGTCGCAGGGCTTCAGCTCCCGTTTCACCGTCTCCGACACCTGGGGGTCTTTCCGGAGCAGCGCCACCGCGTCCACCCGCCGGTAGCGGTCGGAGGGCTTGGGGGCGGGGGAGGTGACGGAGCCCGCCACCGCCGAGCCGTGGGCCGGGCCCTCGTCCCGGGCACCCGTGCCCCCGCTGCCGCAGGCGGCGAGGAAAAGGGCGAGGGCGGCGAGCGCGGCCCCCGCCGCGATCACCGCCTGTGTACTGCCCGGGACCCGGTCGGGTCCGGCGCCGGTCAGGCCGCGCAACGCTCCCGCTCCTCACGCTCCAGCGCGCGTGCGTCCAGATCGCGGGCCTCCAGCTCCTCGCGGAGCCGGGCGAGCGCCCGGTGCAGCGTGCTCTTGACCGTACCGGCCGACATGCCGAGGGCCGCGGCCGTCTCCTCCGTGGACATCTGCTCCCAGTGTCGCAGCACCACGACGCTGCGCTGCTTCGGTGCGAGCACCTTCAGGACGTCCATCAGCAGGGCCCGGTCGGCGTGCTGCTCGGTGGAGTCGTCCACGGAGGCGTCGGGCAGCTGCTCGGTCGGGACCTCCTCCAGCTTGCGCGCCCGCCACCACTCGGTCCTGGTGTTGATCATGACCCGGCGCAGGTAGGCGTCGGCGAGCCGCTTGTCGGCGATGCCCTCCCAGCGGCCGTACGTCCGCACGAGCGCGGTCTGGAGCAGGTCCTGGGCGTCGACCGGGTCGGGGACCAGCCGGCGGGCGCTGCGCAGCAGCGCGTCCTGCCGGGTGCGGACGTACTCCTCGAATTCGAGCACCTCGCCCTGCGCCATGATCAACCGCCTCCGTTCCCCGTTGTCCCCCGGCTCCTGCCGGAAGTCCCGCTCCGTGTGCGCCCGGTGGTCCGCCGGGCACGAGGAAGAAGCTACGGAGTGGTTGTCACGGGGCTGTGCGGACCAGCCTGCGGCTGGCAATCGGCTGTCCGTCGGTTGTGTAACAGAAGCCGAAGAGGGGTACAGCCGGGGGAAGTTATGCCCCAGTGCGGGGTGATTTGCCCGTCCTGTTCCTTCGTGACGAACGCCCGGGGACTGTGACCTGGCTGTGCGTCAGCCCAGCGGCAGCCGGTACAGGGCGCCCGGCAGCGGCTCCACCAGACCGTCCGCGACCAGCCCGTCGAGCGCACGGGCCCGCTGCACCGGCTCGTGCCACACCCGGTCCAGCGCCGCCTGGGGGACGGGGGTGTGCGCCTCCCGCAGCACGGCGAGCAGCTTGCCGCGCACCTGCCGGTCCGTACCGGCGTACGTCTGCCCGCGCCGCGCGGGGCCCGTGTGCTCCGGCTTGCCCGCGAGCCGCCAGGCGCACTGCGCGGCGATCGGGCACCGCGCGCACGCCTCGTTCTTCGCGGTGCACACCAGCGCGCCCAGTTCCATCGAGGCGGCGGCCCACCGGGCGGCGGTCCCGTCGTCCTCCGGCAGCAGCTCCCGCGCCAGGCGCCGCTCGGCGGCCGTGGTCGCGTTCGGCGGGTACTGCACGCCCGTCACCGCCCGCGCGAACACCCGGCGCACGTTCGTGTCCAGGACCGCGTGCCGCTGCCCGTAGGCGAACGAGGCCACCGCGGCGGCCGTGTACTCGCCGATGCCGGGCAGCGCCAGCAGTTGCCCGTGGTCCGTCGGCACGTCCCCGCCGTGCCGCTCCGTTATGGCCACCGCGGCGCCGTGCAGGCGCAGGGCGCGGCGCGGGTAGCCGAGCCGGCCCCAGGCGCGCACCGCCTCGCCCGGCGCCTCCTTCGCCAGGTCGGCGGGGCGCGGCCAGCGGGCCAGCCACTCCTCGTACACGGGCAGCACCCGGTTCACCGGCGTCTGCTGGAGCATGAACTCGCTGACCATCACGCCCCACGGGCCCGCCTCCGGGCGGCGCCAGGGGAGGTCGCGGGCGTGGATGTCGAACCAGGCGATCACGGGGGCGTGGAGCTTCTCAGTCATGGCCTTCCGATCCTGCCACGGGTTGGCGGGCGTGGTGGGTGACGGCGCGGTCACCGAGGGTGGCGAAGTGTGAAGAACCGTCCCACTCGGGGCAGTTACCGGGATGATGATCCGGAAAAGTTGGTGGTGGCGCGGCGGGTGAAGCAAGCCCGCGCGCCGATCTCTCGTACAGTTTGGGCCGTGGGATCTCTGCGCAATCCGATCGGGCCGCTTCCCTCCACCATCTACTGGCGCCGGAGGGTGGTTCTGCTGTCCCTGCTCGCCGTGCTGGCGCTGGTGATCACCTGGATCGTCACCGCCGGCGGCGGGGGCGGCAAGAAGAACGCCGACGGGGCCGACGGCAAGAATCCCACACACACCATCACGCCGGGACCGAACCCGTCCGGTTCCGCGGTCAGCCGACACCCGGGCGGGCGCGACGAGTCGGGCGGCGAGGACACCGGCAGCGGTTCCGGCTCCGGGTCGGGCTCCGGTGGGGGCGGGTCGCAGGGGTCGGCGGACGGCTCCAACGGCTCCTCGGGTTCCGCCGGTTCGTCCGGCTCGTCGGGCGGTGCCGGTTCCGGCGGTTCCGGCGGCGGTCCGGGTGCTGCCTCCGGCGGCAGCGCGGTCGGCACGGGCGATGTGCTCCCCGCGTCCTCCACGGTGCCCGAATGCGCTGCAGGAGCGGTGGAGTTGGACCTGCGCAGCGTGCGCAACTCCTACTCGCCGGACCAGACACCCGTCTTCGAACTCACCGCGAGGAACCGCTCGTCGGCCGACTGCAAGGTGGATCTCGGGCCGAAGAGCGCGGTGTTGACGATCACGCCGGCGGACGGCGACGACGTCTACTGGTCGTCGGCCGACTGCCCGGCGGGTCCGGGCGGCCTGGTGTTCCGGGTGCCCGCGGGCGAGAGCATCACCTACACCGTGAAGTGGGACCGCAAGCCGAGCACCCCGCAGTGCGCGACGCCCCCCGCCGGGTCGGCGAGGACGGGCACGTACCTGCTGGAGGCCAAGGCCCCCGGACAGGGGAAGTTGCAGACGTCGTTCGTACTGTCCGCGGACTAGCGGACTAGCGGACTAGCAGGCCGGCGGACGAGCGGGCCGGCGGGCCGGTGGAGCAGCGGGCCTCCGGGGCGGCGGGCCTCCGAGCCGGCGGGCCTCCGGGACGCTGGGCTCCGGGCGGCGCACGGCCCGAGCACGCCGGCGTCCGCGCCAGAACTCAGACGTAGCGCTCCAGGATCGACGACTCCGCCAGGCGCGACAGCCCCTCCCGCACGCTCCGCGCCCGGGCCTCGCCCACGCCGTCCACGGTCTGGAGGTCGTCCACGCTGGCGGCGAGGAGCTTCTGCAGGCCGCCGAAGTGCTCCACGAGACGGTCGATGATCGCGCCCGGCAGGCGCGGCACCTTGGCCAGCAGCCGGAAGCCCCGCGGGGACACCGCGGAGTCCAGCGTCTCGGGGGAACCGGTGTAGCCCAGCGCGCGCGCCACCGTGCCCATTTCGAGCAGTTCCGCGTGGGACAGCGCGTCCAGCTCGGACAGCGCCTCGCCGACCGTGCGCGAGCGCTTCGCCGTCGGCTCGGGCACGTAGTCCCGGACGACCAGCTCACGGTCGGGCTCGACCCCGGCGATCAGCTCCTCCAGCTGGAGGGAGAGGAGACGGCCGTCCGTGCCCAGCTCGACCACGTACTCGGCGATCTCGGTGGCGATGCGGCGCACCATCTCCAGGCGCTGCGCGACCGCCGACACGTCCCGGACCGTCACCAGGTCCTCGATCTCCAGCGCCGACAGCGTGCCCGCGACCTCGTCCAGGCGGAGCTTGTACCGCTCCAGGGTGGCCAGCGCCTGGTTCGCGCGGGACAGGATGGCCGCGGAGTCCTCCAGCACACGGCGCTGACCGTCCACGTACAGGGCGATCAGCCGCATCGACTGGGAGACCGAGACGACCGGGAAGCCGACCTGCTTGCTCACCCGGTCCGCCGTGCGGTGCCGGGTGCCCGTCTCCTCCGTGGGGATGGTCGGGTCGGGCACCAGCTGGACGCCCGCGCGCAGGATCTTCGACAGGTCCGACGACAGCACGATGCCGCCGTCCAGCTTGCACAGCTCCCGCAGCCGGGTCGCGGTGAACTCGACATCCAGCACGAAGCCGCCCGTGCACATCACCTCGACCGTCTTGTCGGAGCCGAGCACGATGAGGCCGCCGGTGTTGCCGCGCAGGACCCGCTCCAGGCCGTCGCGCAGTGCCGTACCGGGTGCCACGGCACTGAGCGAGGCGCGCATCAGGCGATCGGGACCGGCACCTCCACCGGACTTTCCGGGAGCTGCTGCCCGGTCGTTGGCTGCCACTGCACTCCTCCGGTCGCAGGTTCTGCCGCGCTCCCGTTCCCGCGCTCTGTTCGCACGGACGGGCGAGACCTGCGCAAAGTCTACCGGCGCTCTTCGGCCTCCCGTGGGGCCTCCCGGCGACGGGAGCGCGGCAGAACCCGGAGCGCGTCCCCCATGTCGGCGACTTCGACGACCTTCATGCCGGACGGCACCTTGCCCGGATCGGTCGGCACGAGCGCGTGCGTGAATCCCAGCCGGTGCGCCTCCGCCAGCCTGCGCTGCACGCCGGTGACCCGTCTGACCTCGCCCGCGAGGCCCACCTCGCCGATCGCCACCAGGTTCTTCGGCAGCGGGGTGTCGCTGGCGGCCGAGGCGAGCGCGAGCGCCACGGCGAGGTCGGCGGCCGGCTCGGACAGCTTCACACCGCCGACCGTCGCCGAGTAGATGTCCCGCTTGCCCAGGGCGCTGATCCGCCCGCGCTGCTCCAGGACCGCCAGCATCATCGACACGCGTGAGGTCTCCAGGCCCGACGTGGTGCGCCGCGGGGAGGGGATCTGCGAGTCGACGGTCAGCGCCTGCACCTCGGCCACCAGCGGCCGGCGGCCCTCCAGGGTGACGGTCAGGCAGGTGCCCGGGACCGGCTCGGCCCGGCGGGTCAGGAACAGGCCGCTGGGGTCGGCGAGGCCCGTGATGCCCTCGTCGTGCAGCTCGAAGCAGCCGACCTCGTCCGTCGCCCCGTACCGGTTCTTCACGCCCCGGACCAGGCGCAGGCGCGCGTGCCGGTCGCCCTCGAAGTGCAGGACGACGTCCACCAGGTGCTCCAGCAGGCGGGGGCCGGCGATGGCGCCGTCCTTGGTGACGTGGCCCACCAGCAGCGTGGACATGCCGCGGTCCTTGGAGGCGCGGATCAGGGCGCCGGCCACCTCCCGGACCTGGGCCATGCCGCCCGGCGCGCCCTCGATCTCCGGGGAGGCGACCGTCTGCACCGAGTCGAGGATCAGCAGGGACGGCCTGACCTCGTCCAGGTGGCCGAGGACGGCGGACAGGTCGGTCTCGGCGGCCAGGTACAGGTTGTCGTCGAGGGCGCCGATGCGGTCGGCGCGCAGCCGCACCTGGCTCGCCGACTCCTCACCCGTCACGTAGAGGGTGCGGTGCTCGGCACTGGCGGACTTCGCGGCGACGTCCAGCAGCAGGGTGGACTTGCCGACGCCCGGCTCGCCCGCGAGCAGGACGACCGCGCCCGGGACCAGACCGCCGCCGAGCACCCGGTCCAGCTCGGGTACGCCGGTCGTGCGGGCGGTGGCCTGCCGGCCGTCGACCTGGCCGATGGGCAGCGCGGCGGTGCTCACCCGGCCCGGCGCCGTCGTCCGGACCGCGGGCGCGCCGTACTCCTCGACCGTGCCCCATGCCTGGCACTCGGGGCAGCGGCCGAGCCACTTGGCCGTCTGCCAGCCGCACTCGGTGCAGCGGTAGGACGGACGGTCCTTGGTGGTCTTGGTACGCGCAGCCATGCGGAAACCGTAGCCCGCGGCACCGACAACGGGCCCGGCGCCCGCCGCCGCGGGGCCCGGGAGGCGGGCGGGCGAACCGTTCCCGGCCACCGGCCGCCGCCATCTGGCCACGGAACAAAGCGTTCCTGTCCCCTTATGAGGGATCGTTTCACCCGTACGGATTAAAAGTGCTCAAGGTTCCAGAAGGGGCACTCCGGAGCCGCCTACGGTCGCACGGGTGATGAGCAGCAGTCCGGAGACGACCACCCGCACGACCGGGGCGCACCGCACGCACCGCGAGCCGCGGGACGCCCGACGCGAGACGCGGGAGGCACGCGACCGCGCCGCCGCACGCGCCCTCGCCCAGCGCACGCCGACGCGCTACGAGCCGTACCTGGACGGCCTGTTCACCTACTGCATGTCGGTGCTGTGCGACCACGACGCGGCCACCGCCGCCCTCGGCGACGCCCTGGTCCTGGCCGAGCGCCGGGGCCACCGGGTCCCGCAGGCCGCCGCCGACCACCGGGCCTGGCTGTACGCGCTGACCCGCTGGGCCTGCCTGCGCAAGCTGGCCGAGACCAAGCAGAAACGTCAGGCCACCCACGCGGCGGGCCGGTCCGGACCCGGGCAGGACACCGGGAAGACCGCCCCCGGCCCCGCCCACACCCCCGACGTCCAGGACCGGCGGCGCCGCGAACTCGCCCTGCTGGCCTGGCCCGAGGCGGCCGGCACCACCCCCGAGCAGCGCGAGGCCCTGGAGCTGGCCGTCCGCCACCACCTCGCCCCGCCGGAGGTCGCCGCCGTCCTCGGCATGGAGCCGGCCGCCGCCCGCGAACTGCTCGCGGCGGGCGCCTGCGAGGTCGAGCGCACCCGCGCGGCCCTCGCCGTCGTCGAGGCGGGCGGCTGCCCGGGCGTGGCCCACCTCACCGGCGACAGCCGGATGGTCCTGAGCACGGCCCTGCGCCGCGAGCTGGTCCGGCACGTCGACGACTGCCCGCGCTGCCGCCGCACCGCCGAGCGCACCGCCACCGGCCACTGGCCCGGCGCCACGGTCACCCCCGCCGAGCTGCCCGTCCTCCGGGCCCCGCGCGCGGCCCTGCACGCGGACCCGGCGCACCGGCGCGCGCGGGGCGGGGCCGCCCCCCGCTTCGACCGGCGCGGCTTCCCGATGGACCCCAAGGACCGCGCGGCCCGCCGCGACCGCCTGCGCGCGCGTGCCGTCACGACGACCGTCGTCGCCACGGTCGTCGCCGCACCCGTCCTCGCCCTCTGGGCCGCCTACCGGGGCGGGCCCGCCGGTGAGGACGACGGCCCGTCCGCGACCGCGCCCGAGGCGCGGGGCCCCGGCGCGCCCGGCGGCGACACGGCCGGCGGGTACGAGAACGCGGGCAACGCGAGCGCGCGGCCGGGGCCCCGGATCGGCGAGGACGGCAAGGCGGACGTCTCCGTGGAGGTCGTCAGCGTCGGCGGGACGGGCGAGCGGGGCGCGGGCCGGCTGACCGTCGGCGCGGCCAACGACGGCGACACGACCCTGATCACCCTCACGGCGTCCGGCGCCTCCGAGGTCCGCTGGTCGCTCTCCACGCCGGCCGCCTGGCTGTACTTCAGCCGGTCCGCGGGCACCCTGGCCCCCGGCCGGACGTTGACGATCCGGGTGTACGTCGACCACCTGCGCGAACCGGCAGGACACTGGACCGCACGCGTGGCGGTGGCCCCGGCGGGCGCGGTGGTCACCATCGACGGCTACGGCACGGCGCCGAGCCGTCCGACGCCCCCGCCGCCGTCCGCCGACCCGACCACTCCCGGTCCGGCCGGCACGCCCCCCGCCGAGCCGCCCGTCACCCACTCCCCGCCGCCCGCGGACCCGACGCCCACCCCGACCGACCCGCCCTCACCGACCGACTCCCCGACGCCTACCCCGGCCCCGACCGACAGCGGGACACCGGACCCGACGGAGAGCCAGGGGAGCTGAGGGAGCCCGGGCGGAGTGCCGGGCAGGATCGTTCCTGGGCATACGGGCGCCGGGTCCGCGGCCGGGGCCGGGGCCGGGAACAGGCGGGGGCTACGGCGCGGGATCGGCGGGGTGCGGGGCCACCAGCGGCAGTTGCGACGCCAGCCGCTGCTCGCACAGGGCGACAAGACGGTCGTAGCCGGCCTTGCCCATCAGCTCCGTCAGCTCGGCGCGGTAGGAGACGTACACCGGGTCCCCGGCGCCGTGCGCCGAGGTCGCCGAGGTGCACCACCAGTGCAGGTCGTGGCCGCCCGGCCCCCAGCCCCGGCGGTCGTACTCCCCGATGGAGACCTGGAGCACGCGCGTGTCGTCCGGCCGGTCGATCCAGTCGTAGGTCCGCCGGATCGGCAGCTGCCAGCACACGTCCGGCTTGGTCTCCAGCGGCTCCCGTCCCTCGCGCAGCGCCAGGATGTGCAGCGAGCAGCCCGCGCCGCCCGCGAACCCGGGCCGGTTCTGGAAGATGCACGACCCCTGGAAGGGCCGCGTCTGCCGGGAACCCTCCTCGTCCTCGGAGACCCAGCCGTTCCGCGTGCCCTCGTCGTGGTGCTGCCAGATCTCCGGCGTGAGCCGCGCCACGTGCCCGGCGACCCGCTTCTCGTCGTCCTCGTCGGAGAAGTGCGCGCCCAGCGAGCAGCACCCGTCGGCCGCGCGGCCCGCCTGGATGCCCTGGCAGCCGCTGCCGAAGATGCAGTTCCAGCGAGAGGTCAGCCAGGTCAGATCGCAGCGGAAGACCTGCTCGTCGTCCGCCGGATCGGGAAACTCCACCCAGGCGCGGGCGAAGTCGAGACCCTTCTCGTCGCCCATCGTCGCCTCCTTGGAGGTTTCGGCGGACTTGCGTACTTTGCCCGCCTTTTCGGCCTTCGCCTTTTTCGTCTTTGGCACCCGTCCAGGGTAAGTGGCCCGGAGCCGCTTAGGGGACCGTGGAGGGGCGTTCTGGCAGTAGCGTGCCGTACATGAGACTCGGTGTCCTGGACGTGGGTTCGAACACGGTGCATCTGCTGGTGGTGGACGCCCACCCCGGTGCGCGCCCGCTGCCCGCGCATTCGCACAAGGTCGACCTCCGGCTGGCCCAACTCCTCGACGGCGGCGGAGCCATCGGCGACGACGGCGTGGACCGACTGGTCGCCGTCGTACGGGACGCGCTCCAGGCCGCCGAGGACAAGGGGGTCGAGGACCTGCTGCCGTTCGCGACCTCCGCCGTGCGCGAGGCCACCAACGCCGACGACGTCCTCGCGCGCGTGGCCGACGAGACCGGCGTACGGCTCCAGGTCCTCAGCGGCGCCGAGGAGGCCCGGCTGACCTTCCTCGCCGTGCGCCGCTGGTTCGGCTGGTCCGCCGGGAAGCTGCTGGTCCTGGACATCGGCGGCGGCTCCCTGGAGATCGCCTACGGCATGGACGAGGAGCCGGACACCGCCGCCTCCCTCCCGCTCGGCGCCGGCCGCCTCACCGCCGGCTGGCTGCCCGGCGACCCGCCCCTCCCGGAGGACGTCCGCGCCCTGCGCCGGCACGTCCGCGCGGAGATCGCCCGCACCGTCGGCGAGTTCAGCCGCTCCGGCACCCCCGACCACGTGGTCGCCACCTCGAAGACCTTCAAGCAGCTCGCCCGCATCGCCGGGGCCGCCCGCAGCGCCGAGGGCCTCTACGTCCAGCGCGAGCTGAAGCGCGAGTCCCTGGAGGCGTGGGTCCCGCGGCTCTCCGCCATGACCGCGGAGCAGCGCTCCGAACTCCCCGGGGTGTCCGAGGGCAGGGCGAACCAGCTCCTCGCCGGCGCCCTGGTGGCCGAGGGCGCGATGGACCTGTTCGGCGTGGAGAGCCTGGAGATATGTCCGTGGGCCCTGCGGGAGGGCGTCATCCTGCGGCACCTCGACCACATGGAGACCCCGCGGACCGCCTAGGGTCCGGGCGGGGACCCGGCGCCCGCCCGTACCCCCGCAAATGGCGAACGTCACACCGGCGAACAGGTACCCGACACCCGAACCACCCGACGCCGTATGGTGACGGACGTGGCTGAACCAACTGACGTGCGCATCGCGCTGTCGACCGCCTCCGTGTACCCGGAGTCGACGGCGACGGCCTTCGAGATCGCCGCGCGCCTCGGTTACGACGGCGTCGAGGTCATGGTGTGGACCGACCCGGTCAGCCAGGACATCGAGGCACTGCGCCGCCTGTCGGACTACCACGGCGTCCCGATCCTGGCCGTCCACGCCCCCTGCCTGCTGATCACCCAGCGGGTCTGGTCCACCGACCCCTGGGTGAAGCTCCAGCGGGCCCGCGCGGCGGCCGAGAAGCTCGGGGCGTCCACGGTCGTCGTGCACCCGCCGTTCCGCTGGCAGCGGCAGTACGCCCGGGACTTCGTCGACGGGATCTGGCGGATGGCGGACGAGACGGACGTGCGGTTCGCCGTCGAGAACATGTACCCCTGGCGGTACCGCGACCGCGAGATGCTCGCCTACGCCCCCGACTGGGACGTCACCCGCCACGACTACCGGCACTTCACGGTCGACCTCAGCCACACGGCGACGGCCCGTACCGAGGCCCTGGACATGGTCGGCCGCATGGGGGACCGGCTCGGGCACGTGCACCTCGCCGACGGCCGGGGCTCGGCCAAGGACGAGCACCTGGTGCCCGGCCGCGGCACCCAGCCCTGCGCCGAACTGCTGGAGCACCTGGTGGGTACCGGCTTCGACGGCCACGTCGTGATCGAGGTCAACACGCGGCGGGCGATGTCCGGCGCCGAGCGCGAGGCCGACCTCGCCGAGGCCCTGGCGTTCACGCGCAAGCACCTGGCGGCGGCGGTCCGGGTCCCCCGGCGATGACCGAGCCCGGCCCCCCACCCCCGCCGCCGGACGACGGGACGGCCCGCGCGGCGGACGGCGGGACGGAGCCCGCGGCGGGGGACGACAGGGCCCGCGCCGCGAACCACGACGCGGCCTGCGCGCCGGGCGGCGACGGTGCTCCCGCGCCGGACGGCGGGACGGAGCCCGCGCCGGCCGGCGGAACGCCCCCCGTGGCGGGCGACGCCGAGGCACCCGGGGTGGGCGGTGCCGGATCTCCCACTTCGGCCGCCGGTGCAGCCCCCGAACCGGACGCCGGGACGGCCCCCGAACCGGACGCCGGGTCGCCCCCCGGCGCCCGCGGATCCGCCGGGCGCCGTCGTGGGCGTCCGTCGCGCGCCGAGTCCGCGGACACCCGCGACCGCATCCTCGCCGCCGCCCGCGAGGAGTTCTCCGCGCGCGGCTACGAGAAGACCTCCGTACGCGGCATCGCCAAGGCCGCCGGAGTGGACTCCGCCCTCGTCCACCACTACTTCGGCACCAAGGCGCAGGTCTTCGAGCGGGCCGTCGAGATCGCCTTCGCCCCCGCCCTGAGCGCCCCGGCGGCGCTGGCCGACGGCCCGCCGGACCGCGTGGGGGAGCGGCTGACCCGTTTCGTCCTCGGGATCTGGGACGACCCCGCGACCCGCGCCCCCCTCCTCGCGATCTTCCGGTCCGCCGTCGACAACGAGACCGCCGCCGCCGTCTTCCGCGACCTCGTCGCCGCCCAGCTGCTGCGCCGCGTCGCCGCCCGGCTCGACCTGCCGGACGCGGAGCTGCGCGCCGAGCTGGCCGCCGCGCAGCTCGTGGGCACCGCGCTGATGCGCTACGTGATCAAGCTGGAGCCACTGGCCTCGGCGGACCTCGAACAGATCATCGCGCGGGTGGCACCGGTGGTGCAGGCTCATCTGACCCGCCCCTGACCTGCGCGGACCGCCTCGCCCGTGAAACACGCGTCCCGCATACCGGACAACCGTGTCCAGTCCTTGGAGCACCGGCGTAGGCTCGACCCCAGAGTCAGAACTCTCTGGCGGACAGGTTTTCGAAGGAGCGAGCGACGATGCCCGAGCTGAGGTCCCGCACAGTCACCCACGGCCGCAACATGGCGGGCGCCCGCGCCCTTATGCGCGCTTCGGGTGTACCCGGTGCGGACATCGGCCGGAAGCCGATCATCGCCGTCGCGAACTCCTTCACCGAGTTCGTGCCGGGCCACACCCACCTCCAGCCGGTCGGCCGGATCGTCAGCGAGGCGATCACCGAGGCCGGCGGCATCCCGCGCGAGTTCAACACGATCGCGGTCGACGACGGCATCGCCATGGGCCACGGCGGCATGCTGTACTCCCTGCCCTCCCGCGACCTGATCGCGGACTCGGTCGAGTACATGGTCGAGGCCCACTGCGCCGACGCCCTGGTCTGCATCTCCAACTGCGACAAGATCACCCCGGGCATGCTGATGGCGGCCCTGCGCCTGAACATCCCCACGGTGTTCGTCTCCGGCGGCCCCATGGAGTCCGGCCGGGCCACCCTGGTCGACGGCACGGTCCGCACGCTCGACCTGGTCGACGCGATCTCCGACGCCGTCAACGACAAGATCTCCGACGAGGACATCCTCCGCATCGAGGAGAACGCCTGCCCGACCTGCGGCAGCTGTTCCGGCATGTTCACCGCCAACTCGATGAACTGCCTGACCGAGGCCATCGGCCTCTCCCTGCCCGGCAACGGCTCGGTCCTCGCCACCCACACCGCCCGCCGCGCCCTGTACGAGAACGCGGCCCGCACGGTCATGGACATCACCCGCCGCCACTACGAGCAGGACGACGAGACGGTCCTGCCCCGCAACATCGCCACCTTCCAGGCGTTCGAGAACGCCATGGCCCTGGACATCGCGATGGGCGGCTCCACCAACACGATCCTGCACCTGCTGGCCGCCGCCCAGGAGGCGGGCGTCCCGTTCGGCCTGAACGAGATCGACGCCGTCTCGCGCCGCGTGCCCTGCCTGGCCAAGGTGGCCCCGAACGTCGCCGGGAACCGCACGTACTACATGGAGGACGTCCACCGCGCCGGCGGCATCCCGGCCCTCCTGGGCGAGCTGCACCGCGCCGGCCTGCTCAACGAGGACGTGCACGCCGTCCACAGCCCGTCCCTCGCCGACTGGCTCAAGACCTGGGACGTGCGCGGCGGCTCCCCGTCCCCCGAGGCCGTCGAGCTGTGGCACGCGGCCCCGGGCTGCGTCCGCTCCGCCGAGGCCTTCTCGCAGTCCGAGCGCTGGGACTCCCTCGACGACGACGCCGAGGGCGGCTGCATCCGCTCCGCCGAGCACGCGTACTCCGAGGACGGCGGCCTCGCGGTGCTGCGCGGCAACCTCGCCGTCGACGGCTGCGTGGTGAAGACGGCCGGTGTCGACGAGTCGATCTGGACCTTCGAGGGCCCCGCGGTCGTCTGCGAGTCCCAGGAGGAGGCCGTCCAGCGCATCCTCACCCAGGAGGTCAAGGACGGCGACGTCGTCGTCATCCGCTACGAGGGCCCCAAGGGAGGGCCCGGCATGCAGGAGATGCTGTACCCGACCTCGTACCTGAAGGGCCGCGGCCTCGGCAAGACCTGCGCCCTGATCACCGACGGCCGCTTCTCCGGCGGCACCTCGGGCCTGTCCATCGGCCACGCCTCCCCCGAGGCGGCCTCCGGCGGCACCATCGCCCTCGTCCGGGACGGCGACCGCATCCGCATCGACATCCCGGGCCGCTCGATCGAACTGCTGGTCGACGAGGCGGAGCTGTCCCGGCGCGAGCGGGCCCTCGACGGCGTGTACGCCCCGAAGAACCGCGAACGCAAGGTCTCCGCCGCCCTGCGCGCCTACGCGGCGATGGCGACGAGCGCGGACAAGGGCGCCGTCCGCGACGTGTCCCTGCTCGGCTGACCTTTCGCACGAGGGGCCGCCTCCCGGGTGGAGGCGGCCCCTCGCGCATGTCCGCGCCCGCTCACCAGGTCCCGGGCGAGCCGGCGTCCACGGCGAAGACGGTGCCGTCCGGCGCCGTCGCGTAGACCCGCGCGCCGACCGGCACCGGAGCGGGCGGTGTGCTCATGACCCGGGCCGACGCGGCGCCCAGACGGGCCGGCGTCTGCCCGACGAGCCGCCCCGCGCGGGCGTCGACGGCGAGCAGCCTGCCGTCGCTCGCGGTGAAGTACACCCGCCCGCCCCGCGCGACGGGGAGCGAACCGCGGCTCACCGACGTCTCCAGATGCCACAGGTGCCGGCCGGACCCCAGGTCCACGGCGTCCAGGGAACCGCCGGTGGCCAGCACGTAGACGACCTCGCCCCGCACGGTGGCGTGCGCGCCGTCCAGGACGCCGGGCAGCGCGACCCGCCGCGTGGCCCCCGTCCCCGGGGAGTAGCGGACGACCTCCTTCGCGCCGTAGCCGCTGTCCACGGCCAGGAAGAACACCGAACCGTCGCCCCGCGCGGCGAACGGCTTCAGCCAGCCCCGCAGCCGGACCTCCCACCGCACCCCGCCGGTACGCGGATCCACCGCGCTCACCCGGGTGCTCGCCCCGTCGGCCGACGTGCGCGTCGCGTACGCGGTCCCGTCGGCGCCGGGGAACGCGGCGAGCGACGGCACCCCCTGCCCGGGGACCGGCCGCCGCCACCGGGCGGCTCCCGTCGCGCCGTCCACCCCGGTGACCGTGCCGTCGGCGGCGGCGAGCAGGGCCGTACCGCCGGCGTACCGCACCGTCGTGCCCGCGGGCAGCCGGCGCCCCCACACCTCCTCGCCCGTGGCCGGGTCGAGCCCCGCCAGCCGCGAGCCGCCGTCCGTGTACGGCTGCACCAGCCCGCCGGAGAGGACCGGGGGCCCGCTCGCGGACCGGGTGTCCACCGCGCGCCGCCACAGCAGCCGGCCGTCGGACGCGGAGAGCGCGTAGACGGTGCCGGGCCGCGCGCAGAACAACTTCCCCGTGCCGTAGGCGCATTGCGGCATGCCCGGGCCGGCGGCCGGCGGCCGGGCCGTCCAGCCGCCGGCCGCCGCCGCCAGGGCCGGCACGCTCCCCTTCCCCGCCGCGTCCCCGCCGAACACGCCGGACAGCCCCGGCAGCCCGCCCAGCGCCGCCGGGACGAGGACGCCGGCCAGCGCCAGTCCCACCGCCGCGACCGTCAGCACCACCCGCCGCCCGCGGCGCGGGCGCCCCGCGGGCCGCGGACCGGACGCCTCCGCGGGGCCGGGAGCCACGGGCTCGGGTGCGCAGGCGGATGCCTCCGCGGGGCCGGGAGCCACGGGCTCGGGTGCGCAGGCGGGGGCGGCCGCGGGTGCCTCCGCGCTCGCGCGCTGCGCCGGTATGAACGCCTGGGTGTCGTACGACGCGGCGACCGAGCGCAGCTCCCGCATCAGCTCGTCCGGCGTGGGCCGGTCCGCGGGCTCCTTGGCCAGGCACCGGCGCACCAGCGGCACGAGGCCGGCCGGGACACCGGTCAGGTCCGGCTCGTCGTGGACCACCTGGTAGGCGACGACGTACGGGCTGTCGGAGTCGAACGGCCCGCGCCCGGTGGCCGCGTGCACCATGACCGAGCCGAGCGCGAAGACGTCGGCGGCCGGCCCCACCTCCCGGGGCCGGCGGAACTGCTCGGGCGCCATGAACGGCGGTGTGCCGATCAGCTTACCGGTCTCGGTGCGCAGTTCGCTGTCCTTCGGCCGGGAGATGCCGAAGTCGATGACCTTCGGACCGTCCTCGGCGAGCAGCACGTTGCCCGGCTTGAGATCCCGGTGCACCACGCCCACCCGGTGGATGTCCCGCAGCGCCTCGGCGAGCCCGGCCATCAGCCGGCGCAGTTGCTCGGGAGCCAGTGCGCCCTTCCGCTTCACCTCCTCGGACAGGGTCGGGCCGGGGATGAACAGGGTGGCCATCCACGGCCGTCCGGCCTCGGGATCGGCGTCGACGACGGACGCCGTGAAGGCACCGCTGACCCTGCGGGCCGCGGCCACCTCCTGCCGGAACCGACCCCTGAACTCGGGATCCCTGGCGAACTCGGCATGGACGACCTTCACCGCGAGCTTCATCCCCGAGGTGCTCCGGGCGAGGTGCACGACCCCCATGCCACCGGAACCCAGGCGGGACTCCAGCCGATAGTGACCGGCGTAGGCGGGAAGCTCCGCTTCCGCGCCCGCCCCGGTGCTGCGCTGTGGCGCCATGGACCCACCCCCGTGCTGTTCGTCCGCGCGCGCGACGCACGGAGCCTAGTCGATGACTCGAACGGGACGGAGGCGGCTTGCTAGCGTCTGGGGGCGAGTCGCGCGCATGCGTTTCGCGCCGAGTTTCGCCGAGTTCCAGGCAACCGACGGGGGAGGACCACGTTCATGTCCATTGACCGTGCAGACCACACAGATCGTGCAGACCTCGCACAGGAGGGCGGCGCCGACGGCGGCACGGCGCGGGCGGCCGCGGCCATCCGCACCTACGCCGTCGCCCCGGGCGTCCGGCTGAACGTCCGCAGCGGCCCGGGCACCGGGTACAACCTGGTCCGCGTCCTGCCGGAGGACGTCCGCGTACCGATCTACTGCCAGTCGCCCGGCACCACGGTGTCCGGCACCTACGGCACGTCCAGCATCTGGGACCTCATCGACAACGGCGAGTACGTCTCGGACGCGTACGTCCACACGGGCAGCGACGGCTACATCGCCGCCCGCTGCGGCTGATCCGGCACCGCCCCGCGACGGCGTCCCGGGGGCCACGGCGCCCCCGGACACCGGCCCGCCGGGGAGCCCGCCCGGCCCCGGAGCCATAATCGTCCCGTGAGCGACGAAACCGGCACCCCGGACACCCCGGCGGGCTCCACCGGCGGCACGGCCCGGAGCGACGGCCCCCGCCCCGAGCCCCTGCGCTTCTTCGGCACGTCCTGGGTGGACCACGACAGCGGCTACGCGGCCCGCCGGGCCGGTGTGGCCGTCGGCTCCCTCGCCGCTGCCGCCGCCTCCTGTCTGGTGCTCCGCTTCGCCTTCGACGGCATCCGGATCGCCGGCACCGGCTCCTTCGTAACCGTCCTGGTCGTCGCCATGTTCGCGATCTGCAGCGCGCTCGCCTTCCGCAACACCTGGGAGGGGTTCGGCAGCCGGCCCGACCCGCAGCGCCAGGCGTCCCTGCGCGGCCTGCTCGCCATCGGCTTCGTCGGCTCCCTCCTCGCCTACTTCGTCCGCTCCTTCACCGAGGCCCCGGGCGAGAAGCTGCACCGCGAGGAGTACGAGCGGGCACGCCAGGAGCACACGCGCCGCACCGCCCGCCGCACGGGCAACCCGTCGAAGCGCAGACACCACCGCTGACCACCCCGCCCCGCCCCCTCGCGGCGCACCCGGCCGTGACCGGCGGCAGCGCTCGCTCCGGCCCGGGGGCCGGCGCCGGCCGTGATGCCCCGTCCGGCCGGAGGCTCGTGCCCGGAGCCGCGGCCACGAGGGCCCGCACCTCGTCGAAGGCCGCGGTCGGCCGCTCCCCGCGAACCCGCCCGTGACCTGCGGACCGGCCGTGCTCGGTGCCGCCCTTGCGAGGCGTCCGCTCCAGGCCGGCACCCGCTACCGGTCCGGGCCCTGTGCCACGGAGGCCGGGCGCCGAGTCCCACGCCCTGATGGCCGGGCACCGGCCGCACCCGGCCGCGGCGGGAGACAGGGCGCGGAGGCCCGCGCCCCGGGCCCCCGGGCACGGAGCCCTGCGCTTCGGGGATCGCGGAGCGGCCGAACCGCGGGCCGGGGCGGGTCTGCGGGGCGAGGGCGGGTACGGCCACCAGGGCGCCCCGTGCGGGAAGGCCCGCGCGTCCGGAGGACGAGTGGCGCCGCGGGCCGTCATCGGCCGCGGCTCGCCGCCGCCACCCGCGCCGTTCCGTCCGCCGGCGCGGCATGGGCACCATGGCGGCATGACCACGACCTCAGCCTCGCCGGAGCCGCCCCCGCCGACGGCCGCCCTCCGCGCCCGCTCCTTCGACGCCGCCGCCGCCCAGTACGCCGCGAACCGCCCCTCCTACCCGCCCGCCCTCCTCGACACCGTCGAGGAACTGGCCGGCCGGCCGCTCACCGGCGCCCGGGTCGTGGACGTCGGCGCCGGGACCGGAATCGCCACCGCGCTGCTGGCGGCCCGGGGCGCCGACGTCCTCGCGGTCGAACCCGGAGAGGGCATGGCCGCCGAGTTCCGCCGCGCCCTGCCCCACGTCCCGATCGTCCGCGGCGACGGCAACGCCCTCCCCGTGGCCGACGCCCACGCCGACCTCGTCACCTACGCCCAGGCGTGGCACTGGACCGACTCCGCGCGCTCCGTGCCGGAGGTGCTGCGCGTGCTGCGGCCGGGCGGCGCGCTGGCCCTGTGGTGGAACGCCGACGCACTCGACGTCGAGTGGATCGCCGCGGCCGCCGGCCGCATCAACCGCTTCTTCGGCATCGACGCCGCGGAGAAGCGCAAGGTCGCGGACCGCACGGACCTGGCCGACCCCACCGGCCGCCTCCGCTTCACCCGCCGCGAGGTCCGCTGGAGCCGCCGCGTCCCCATCGACACCCACCTCGCCAACATCGGCAGCCACTCGGGCTTCCTGGTCACGCCCGCGGAGCGCACGAACGCCTTCCTGGAGGCGGAGCGCGACCACCTGCGGGAGGTCTTCCCGGACGGTGTCGTCGAGGAGACGTACGACGTGCTCCTCCTCGTCGCGGCCAAGTCCTGACCCCGTCCCCGCCCGTGGCGGCCCGGCCCCGCACCGGAGCCGCCGCGGCCCTGTTCCGCCCAGCGGACAACCACCCCGCACACCCCACCCCGGTGCGAGACTGATCCGCATGAGCCAGAAAGTCGCAGTCCTCGGCACCGGCAAGATCGGCGAAGCCCTGCTCAGCGGAATGATCCGGGCCGGCTGGGCCCCCGCCGACCTCCTGGTCACCGCACGCCGCCCGGAACGCGCCGAAGAACTCCGCACCCGCCACGGAGTCAGCGCGGTCACCAACACCGAGGCCGCCAAGACCGCCGACACCCTGATCCTCACGGTCAAGCCGCAGGACATGGGCACCCTCCTGGACGAACTCGCCCCGCACGTGCCCGCCGACCGCCTGATCATCAGCGGTGCGGCCGGTATCCCCACCTCCTTCTTCGAGGAGCGCCTGGCCGCCGGCACCCCGGTCGTCCGGGTCATGACCAACACCCCCGCCCTCGTCGACGAGGCCATGTCGGTCATCTCCGCGGGCAGCCACGCCACCGAGCAGCACCTCGCGCACGCCGAGGAGATCTTCGGCGGCGTCGGCAAGACCCTCCGTGTCCCCGAGAGCCAGCAGGACGCCTGCACCGCCCTGTCCGGCTCGGGCCCGGCTTACTTCTTCTACCTGGTCGAGGCCATGACCGACGCGGGCATCCTGCTCGGCCTGCCGCGCGACAAGGCCCACGACCTCATCGTCCAGTCGGCGATCGGCGCCGCCGTGATGCTCCGCGACAGCGGCGAGCACCCCGTGAAGCTCCGGGAGAACGTGACCTCCCCGGCCGGCACCACGATCAACGCCATCCGCGAGCTGGAGAACCACGGCGTACGGGCCGCCCTCATCGCCGCCCTCGAAGCCGCCCGCGACCGCAGCCGCGAACTCGCCTCCGGCAAGAAGGACTGACCCGAAAGGGACGGACCTCAGCAAGGGGACCGGCGCAGGAAGGCGCCGACCCGCCCGCCCCGCGCCACCCTGCCGGCGGCCCACCGCCGCCGGCAGGGCAGGCCGGCCGCTAGGGAGCAGCAGCGGTCAGCGCGGGCTGCGCCACGGGTGGCAGCAGCCCGATCGCCCGGTAGGCCCCGTCCACCGTCGGCCGGGCCAGCGCCCGCGCCTTCTCGGCGCCGTCCCGCAGCACCCCCTCCACCTGGGCCGGGTCGGCGCACAGTTCGCGGTGCCTGGCCTGGAGCGGGCGCAGCACCTCCACCACCGCCTCCGCGGTGTCCTTCTTCAACGAGCCGTACGAGTCGTAGCCGCCGGCCAGCTCCTCCGGCTTCCCGCCGGTGCACGCGGCGAGGATGTCGAGCAGGTTCGTGACCCCCGTCCGGGCCGCCGGGTCGTACACGACGTCCCGGCCGCTGTCGGTGACCGCCCGCATCACCTTCTTCCGTACCACGTCCGGCTCGTCCAGCAAATAGACGACCCCGGCCCCCGACTCGTCGGACTTCCCCATCTTCCTCGTCGGGTCCTGGAGGTTCATCACCCGCGCCCCCACCTGCGGGAGCGTCGCCTTCGGCACCACGAACGCGTGCCCGTAGCGCTGGTTGAACCGCACCGCCAGATCCCGGGTCAGCTCCACGTGCTGCGCCTGGTCCTCGCCGACCGGCACCTCGTCGGTGCCGTACGCGAGGATGTCGGCCGCCATCAGGACCGGGTACGTCAGCAGGGACAGGCGCACACCGCCCCCGCGCTCCTGCTCCTTCGCGGCCTTCTCCTTGTACTGGATCATCCGCCGCATCTCGCCGTCGGAGGCCACGCACTCCAGCAGGTACGACAGCCGCGTGTGCTCGTCCACGTGGCTCTGGAGGAACACCGTGCACACGTCGGGGTCGAGGCCGGCCGCCAGCAGCAGCGACGCCGTCTGCCTGCTGAGCCTGCGGACCCGCGCCGGATCGTGGTCCACGGTCAGCGCGTGCAGATCCACCACGCAGAACAGCGAGTCTGCCCGGTGCTGGTCCACCTCGGCCCAGCGCCGCATGGCTCCCAGGTAGTTGCCCAGGGTCAGGTGCCCCGTCGGCTGGATCCCACTGAAGACCCGAGTCATTTCCACTCCACCTTCCGGTCGGGGGCCGCCGCCCCTGCGGCCGGCCCCCTCAGGTGGAGGGAGATACGAGAACGGCCGCCGAAGCGGCGGCCGTCGAGTGCATACGTGAGCCGGCCGCCGTCAGGCGGCCCACCAGTACTGGGTGCACGTACGCGTCATCACGCCGTCCACAGTACGCCTCCGGGGTGCTCCCGGGGCGGGAGTTGACACACCCCGGGCCCGTCCGTACTGTTCTCCGAGTTGTCCGACGTGAGCGCCGACCCCGGTCGGTCCCCGGACAGCCATTCCGCAAGTACCGCGAACTCATTCGACACTCCGGTGTCGACTGCTTTGGCGCGCGTATTTGCGAAATGAGGAATCCACGTTCGAAAGAGCGACGGACCGCCGATTAGCTCGGGGGCCGGGAATCCGCTAAAGTCTCACTCGTCGGAACGGCCCAGCGGCCGGGCAGACAAATCCCGCCGACCGGGGATCGGACGCCGAAAGGATCTGATAGAGTCGGAACCGCCGGAAGGGGAAACGCGAAAGCGGGAACCTGGAAAGCGCCGAGGAAATCGGATCGGAAAAAGATCTGATAGAGTCGGAAACACCGAAGGGAAGCCCGGAGGAAAG
>NZ_JBVHNF010000026.1:0-69978 GCF_055558055.1 Streptomyces sp. NPDC025833 | reverse complement strand
TACGGGGGCCGGGTGTCGGTGGCCGCCGTCAACGGTCCGGGTTCAGTGACGGTCGCGGGCGAGCCGGATGCGTTGGACGGGCTCCTGGCCGACTGTGACGCTGCCGGCGTCTGGGCGCGCCGGATTCCGGTGGACTACGCCTCGCACTCGGTGCAGGTGGAGTCGATCCGCGACCGCATCCTCGCCGACCTGGCGGGTATCGAGCCGATGGTGCCGACGGTTCCGTTCTACTCGGCGGTCACGGCGGAGCGTGTGGAGACGGCTGCGCTGGATGCCGTGTACTGGTACACGAACCTGCGTCGGACGGTCCGTTTCGAGGAGACGGTACGCCTTCTGCTGGCGGACGGTTTCGACGCGTTCGTCGAGACCAGCGCCCATCCGGTGCTGACCACGCCGGTGGAGGGCACGGTGGGGGACGCGGCGGTCGTCCTGGGTACCCTGCGCCGCGGTGAGGGCGACCTGCGCCGCTTCACCACCGCCCTCGGCGATGCCTACGTCCATGGTCTCCCGGTCGACTGGACTCCCCTCGTCGGCACCACCCGCACGACCGGACCCGACCTCCCCACCTACCCCTTCCAACACCAGCGCTACTGGCTGCGCGACAGTGCCTCCGCCGGACTCGACGACGTCGCAGGGCTCGGGCTCACCGGTGAGGGGCACCCTCTCCTGGGCGCGTCGGTGTCCCTCGCCGAAGGGCAGGGCTTCCTGCTCACCGGGCGACTGTCGCTGTCCTCGCACCCCTGGCTGCGGGACCACGCGGTCAATGGCACGGTCCTCCTGCCGGGCACGGCGTTCGTGGAACTGGCGATCCGGGCCGGGGACTCGGCGGGCTGCGGAGTTCTCGAGGAACTCACCCTCCAGGCCCCGCTGGTCCTGCCCGAACACGGCGGAGTACAGGTTCAGGTGCTGGTCGCGGCCCCGAACCCCGACGGCAGTCGAAGCGTCTCCGTCCACTCCCGCCCCGACGACGACACCGATGCGGACTGGGCGAGGAACGCCGAGGGCCTGCTGATCCACGAATCCGCCACCTCGGACGGCCTCGCGCTTCCGACCTGGCCCCCGACCGGCGCCCAGCCGATCGAACTGGACACCTTCTACGCCGACCTGGCCGAGACGGGCTACAGCTACGGACCCGCCTTCCGAGGACTCCGCTCCGCCTGGCGTGCCACGGACGGCGTGTACGCGGAAGTCGCCCTGCCCGCACAACAGCGCGACCACGCCCACCGCTTCGGACTGCACCCCGCCCTCCTGGACGCGGCCCTCCAGGCGGCGGCGCTGACGGACCTCGACGCCGAGGGCGACGCGATCCGCCTGCCGTTCGTCTGGAACGGTGTACGCCTGCGGGCCTCCGGCGCGGCGTCGCTGCGCGTCCGGCTCGCCGTCCAGAGCGGCGAGACCGTGACGGTCGACGCCTACGACAGCACGGGGCGCCCGGTCCTCACGGCGCAGGGCCTCACCCTTCGCCCGTTCACGGCCGGCCGGCTCGACGACGACACCGCGGACAGCCTCTTCCGCCTGGAATGGGTTCCGGCCCGCGCCTCCGCTCCGGAGGGTCAGCCCGTCACCCTGCTCGACTGCGCGTCCCTGCCCTTCCCCGGCGAGGACGGGCCCGTGCGGGCTACGGCCGCCGTGCTGGAGCGGATCCAGGCTTGGCTCGCGGAAGGGCACGACTCGTGTCTCGTGGTGCTGACCCATGGCGCGGTGGCCGCCGCGCCGGGCGACGCCGTGCCGAACCTCGCCCACGCCGCCGTGTGGGGGCTGGTCAGGACGGCCCAGAGCGAGCACCCCGGCAGGTTCGCCCTCGTGGACACCGACGACACCGCGCAGTCGGCGGCACTGCTGGACGCCGCGATCAGCGGCGGCGCACCGCAGACGGCGCTGCGCAAGGGCCGTCTTCTCGTACCTCGGCTGGTGCCGGGCGGTGGGGCTCTCGACGTGCCGCCG
Organism: Streptomyces sp. NPDC025833; assembly: GCF_055558055.1. Lineage (NCBI taxonomy): Bacteria > Bacillati > Actinomycetota > Actinomycetes > Kitasatosporales > Streptomycetaceae > Streptomyces > Streptomyces sp. NPDC025833. The sequence continues at coordinate 68,034 of NZ_JBVHNF010000026.1, read as the reverse complement.
TCCTCCGCTTCCTGGCATCTTAGGGCGTCGGGGGAGGGGACCATCGAGGGACTGGCGCTGACGGGGTCTCCGGTGGAGCCGCTGGAGCCGGGTCAGGTGCGTGTCGAGGTACGGGCGGCCGGCCTCAACTTCCGTGATGTGCTGATCGCGCTGGGGATGTACCCGGGTGCCACGGAGATGGGGTCCGAGGGGGCCGGGGTGGTGGCCGAGGTCGGCCCGGGGGTCGAGGGCCTGGCCATGGGCGACGCTGTCCTGGGGCTGTTTCCGGCCTTCGGCCCGCAGTCCGTCGCCGATCAGCGCATGGTCACCCGGATGCCGGGAGGGTGGTCGTTCGAGCAGGGCGCCTCGGTGCCCGTGGTCTTCCTGACGGCCTGGTACGGGCTCGTGGAGCTGGGCGGACTCCGCTCCGGCCAGCGGGTGTTGGTGCACGCCGGCGCGGGTGGGGTCGGGATGGCGGCGATCCAGGTCGCCCGCCATCTCGGCGCCGAGGTCTTCGCGACGGCGAGCGAGGGCAAGTGGGATGTGTTGCGGGCGATGGGCCTGGACGACGCCCACATCGCGAGTTCCCGCACGCTCGACTTCGAGCAGAAGTTCGCCGGTGGCGTCGACGTGGTCCTCAACTCCCTCGCGGGCGAGTTCACCGATGCCTCGCTGCGGCTGCTGCGCGACGGCGGCCGGTTCGTGGAGATGGGCAAGACGGATATCCGGGACGCGGCCGAGGTGGTCGCCCGGTACGAGGGTGTCTCCTACCAGGCGTTCGATCTGGTCGAGGCGGCGGGCGCGGACGGCGTCGCGGAGATGCTCGGCGTGCTGATGCCGCTGTTCGCGGCCGGGGTGCTGGAGCCCATCGGGGTGCGGTCGTTCGATGTGCGGCGGGCGCCGGAGGCGTTCCGGTTCATGTCGCAGGCCAGGCACACGGGCAAGCTGGTGCTGCGGATGCCCAGGCGGCTCGATCCGGACGGCACGGTCCTGATCACGGGTGGTACCGGCACGCTGGGGCGTCTGGTGGCGCGGCATTTGGTCGCCGAGCACGGCGTACGCAACCTGGTCCTGCTGAGCCGTAGCGGCGGTGAGGTCCCCGAGGGGCTGGACGCCCGGGTGGTCGTCGAGGCGTGCGACGTGTCCGACCGGGAGGCGCTCGCCGCCGTCCTGGCCCGCATACCGGCCCCGCTGACCGGCGTCGTCCACGCGGCGGGTGTACTGGACGACGGTCTGATCGAGTCACTCACCCCCGAGCGCCTCGAACGCGTCCTGCGCGCCAAGGTCGACGGCGCGCTCAACCTCCACGAACTCACCGCGGGCCACGACCTCGCCGCCTTCATCCTCTTCTCCTCCCTCGCCGGAATCCTAGGCGGTCCCGCCCAGGCCAACTACGCCGCCGCCAACGCGTTCCTGGACGCTCTCGCCGCGCACCGGCAGGAAGCCGGCCTCGCGGGCACCTCGTTGGCCTGGGGCCTGTGGGGAGAGGCCAGCGGGATGACCGGGCACCTCGACCGCGAGGACCTGGACCGGATGGCGCGCGGGGGTCTCGTGCCGTTCTCCTCGGAGTTCGGGCTGCGTCTCTTCGACGCCGGCCGGTCCCTGCCGCAGGCGCTCGTCGTGGCCGCGCGGTTGGACACGGCCGCCTTGCGCACGCTGGCCGGAACCGGTGCGCTTCCCCGTGTGTTCCACGGGCTGGTCCGTGCTCCCGTGCGGCGGGCCGTGGCGGCCGAAGGGGAGCGGGGTGGGTCGGACTGGCAGCACGAAGTCGCCGGGCTCGCGCCCGCCGAGCGTTCGCGCGTGCTGCTGGAACTGGTCCAGCAGCATGTCGCCGCCGTCCTCGGGCACGGCGACCCGATGGCCGTGGCCGCCGACCGGGGCTTCAAGGACCTCGGCTTCGACTCGCTCACCGCTGTCGAACTGCGCAACCGGCTCTCTGCCCGTACCGGGTTGCGCCTGCCCGCCACCCTGGTCTTCGACCACCCGACCCCCGCAGCACTGGCCCGCCACCTCGACACCGGGCTACCCGGTGCGCGACCGGCGTCGGCCGCTCGGGAAGTGACGACGGCCCGCGCCGACGCCGACGAGCCGATCGCGATCATCGGCATGGCCTGCCGCTACCCCGGAGACGTGCGCTCGGCCGACGACCTGTGGCGGCTGGTCGCCGAAGGCGGGGACGCCATCACCGAGTTCCCGGCCAACCGAGGCTGGGACCTGAGCCGCCTCTTCCACCCCGACGCCGACAACGCGGGTACCAGCTACGCGCGTTTCGGCGGCTTCCTGCACGACGCGGACCTCTTCGACGCCGACCTCTTCGGCATCAACCCCCGCGAAGCCCTCGCCATGGACCCCCAGCAGCGTCTCCTGCTGGAGACCTCCTGGGAGGCACTGGAACACGCGGGTGTCGCACCGGACTCCCTCACCGGCACCCGGACCGGCGTCTACACCGGCCTGGTCGCCCAGGGATACGCCGGCCGACTCGACCGGGCCCCCGAGGAGTTGGAGGGATACCTCGGCACCGGGAACACGCCGAGCGTGGGCTCCGGCCGGGTCGCCTACACCTTCGGCCTCGAGGGCCCCGCCGTCACCGTCGACACCGCCTGCTCCTCCTCGCTCGTCGCCCTGCACCTCGCGGTGCGGGCCCTGCGGAGCGGCGAGTGCACGATGGCGCTCGCCGGAGGCGTGACCGTCATGTCGGAACCGGGCCTGTTCGTCGAGTTCAGCCGCCAGCGCGGACTTGCCGCCGACGGCCGCTGCAAGGCGTTCTCGGCGGACGGCGACGGGTTCGGACCGGCCGAGGGCGTCGGCGTCCTGGTCGTGGAGCGGCTGTCGGACGCGGTGCGCAACGGGCACCGGGTGCTGGCGTTGGTGCGCGGCAGCGCGGTCAACCAGGACGGCGCCAGCAACGGGCTGACGGCGCCGAACGGGCCGTCGCAGCAGCGGGTGATCCGGCAGGCGCTGGCCGATGCGGGGCTCGCGGCGGGGGAGGTGGACGCGGTCGAGGCGCACGGCACCGGGACCGCGCTCGGCGACCCCATCGAGGCCCAGGCCCTCATCGCCACCTACGGCCAGGGCCGGCCCGACGGAACCCCCCTCTACCTGGGCTCCGTCAAGTCCAACATCGGGCACACCCAGGCCGCAGCGGGCGTGGCCGGCGTCATCAAGATGGTGCGGGCCATGCACGAGGGCGTCCTGCCGCCCACCCTCCATGCGGCGGAGCCCACCCCGCATGTCGACTGGGACGCGGGAGGCCTGCGCCTGCTCGACGAGTCCACCCCTTGGCCCGAGACGGGGCGCCCGCGCCGGGCCGCGGTCTCCTCGTTCGGGATCAGCGGCACCAACGCGCACGTCCTCCTCGAACAGGGCCCCGAACCCACCACCCCCGCACCGGAACCCCGACCGACCGCGATGCCCTTGGTCCTCTCCGGTCACACCACCGACGCCCTGCACGCCCAGGCCCGCGCCCTCGCCACCTTCCTGCGGACCACACCGGCACCCGGACTGCCCGACGTCGCCTACACCTTGGCCACCGCCCGCGCCACGCTGTCCGAACGGGCCGTACTCACCGCGACGGACCCGGCCGACCTCCTGCACGCCCTGGACGCACTCGGCCGAGGGGAGACCGCCCCCGGCGTGGTGACAGGCTCCGCCGGAGCGGCGGGACGGCTCGCCTTCCTGCTCAGCGGGCAGGGGAGTCAGCGGGTGGGGATGGGGCGTGGGTTGTACGCGGCGTTCCCGGTGTTCGCGGAGGCGTTCGATGCGGTGGTCGCGGAGCTGGACCGGGAGTTGGCGGGTCATGTGGGGCATGGGGTGCGTGAGGTGGTGTGGGGGGAGGGGGAGTTGCTGGGGGAGACGGTGTTCACGCAGGCCGGGTTGTTCGCGGTCGAGGTGGCGTTGTTCCGGTTGGTGGAGTCGTTCGGGGTGCGTCCTGATTTCCTTCTGGGTCATTCGGTGGGGGAGTTGGCGGCGGCTCATGTGGCGGGTGTGTGGTCGCTTCGGGACGCGGCTGTTGTGGTTGCCGCGCGGGGGAGGTTGATGCAGGCGCTGCCGGTGGGTGGGGTGATGGTGGCGGTGCAGGCGGCGGAGGCGGAGGTCGCGGGTGTGCTGGGGGGTGCGGAGATCGCGGCGGTGAACGGGCCGTCGTCGGTGGTGATCTCCGGGGACGAGGCCGCTGTGCTGGCGGCTGCGGGTGCGCTGGAGGGGCTGGGGCGGAAGACGAAGCGGTTGGCGGTCGGTCATGCGTTTCATTCGGCGTGGATGGAGCCGATGCTGGCGGAGTTCCGTGCGGTTCTGGAGGGTGTGTCGTTTGCGGAGCCGCGGCTGCCGGTGGTGTCCAACGTGTTCGGTCGGGTGGCGTCGGCGGGGGAGTTGACGGAGCCGGGGTACTGGGTGCGTCAGGTCCGTGAAACCGTCCGCTTCGGTGACGGTGTGGCGGAGTTGCGTGCGGCCGGGGTGAGGACGTTCCTGGAACTGGGCCCCGACAGCGTCCTCACCGCCATGGCGCGGCGAGACGGCATTGTCGCGGAGCCCCTGCTGCGGTCCGACCGGGAGGAGTGGGCGACGTTCGCCGGTGCCCTTGCCGTGGCCCCCGTGGACTGGGCGGCCTTCTTCACGGGCAGTGGGGCACGGGTCGTCGACCTGCCCGGGTACCCGTTCCAGCGGCGCCGGTACTGGCTCGAACCGTCCGCCCCCGAACCCGCCGCGGCGGGCGACGTGGACCCGGCGTTCTGGGCCGCCGTCGAAGCGGGCGACGCCGAGCGTGTGGCCCACTCCCTCGACCTCGCCGACGAACGGCAGGAGGCGCTCGCCGACGTGTTGCCCGCCTTCGCCTCCTGGCACCGGGGACGGCGTGAGCGCACGCTGAGCTACGAGACCGTCTGGCAGCCGTGGACGCCGAAGGACGGCCGCCCCCTCACCGGAACCTGGCTCGTGATCGACCGCGCCGACGCCGCGGACCCGGCCCAGCCCTGTGCCGACGCCCTCGCGCGGGCCGGAGCCCGCGTCGAGACCCTGAGCCTGCCCACCGGTCTGTCCCGCGAGGAGTCGGCGGACCGCGTCCGCGCGTTCGGCCCGCTCGACGGGATCGTGTGGCTGCTGGCCGGCGAACCGGGACGGCACCCCGAACACCCGGCGCTGACCGCCTGGTTCGCCGACACCGTGAGCCTCGTCCAGGGCCTGTCCGACGCGGGCTGCACGGCCCCCCTGTGGTGTGTGACCGAGCAGGCGGTGGCCGTCGGCGCCGAGCCCGCGCCCGCGGCGGACCGCGCCCAGGCGTGGGGTTTCGGCAGGTCCGCCGCGCTCGAACTACCTACTGCCTGGGGCGGGTTGGTGGACGTCCCGGCGGACGCCGACAACCGGGTGTGGTCCCGGCTGGCCCGCGTCGTCGCGGCGGACGACACCGAGGACCAGCTCGCGCTGCGCGCCACCGGGGCCTGGACGCACCGGCTGCGCCGCACCGTCACACCGGACCGGACGGCGGGCTGGAAGCCCACCGGAACCGTCCTGATCACCGGCGGCACCGGGGGCCTGGGCGCCCACGTCGCCCGCTGGGCCGCCGTCGAAGGCGCGGACCACCTGGTGCTCACCGCCCGCAGGGGCGCGCGGGCACCCGGCGCCGACGCGCTCACCGCCGAACTCGCCGCGCACGGCGCCCGCGTCACCGTCGCCGCCTGCGACGTCGCCGACCGCGACGCGCTGGCCCGGCTGATCGCGGACGTCGAGGAGGAGGGAGCCCCGATCCGGGCCGTCGTCCACACGGCGGGCGTCGCCCAGGCCGCCCCCTTCACCGACACGGACCTCGCGACCTGCGCACACATCACCGAGGGGAAGGTGCTCGGCGCCGCGCACCTCGACGCGCTCTTCGGTGACCGGCCGCTGGACGCCTTCGTCCTGTTCTCCTCCATCGCCGGCACCTGGGGCAGTGGAGCGCAGGGCGCCTACGCGGCGGGCAACGCGTACCTCGACGCCCTGGCCCGGCACCGCCGTTCCCGTGGACTCGCGGCCACGGCCCTCGCCTGGGGCCCCTGGGCGGGTGCCGGGATGGCGGCCGGGGAGAGCGGCGAGCACCTGGCGCGGCGTGGACTGCGCGCCATGGACGCGGACCGTGCGATCGCCCTGCTGGCGCGGGCCGTGACCCGGCCCGAGGCGGTGACCGTCCTCGCCGACGTGGACTGGCAGCCCTTCGTGCGCCGCTTCACCGCGCTACGGCCCAGCGCCCTCCTCGCCGACCTGCCCGAGGCCCGCGTCCAGCAGGCCCAGGCCGGCCGCCCCGCTGCCGGCCACGTGCCGGACGGTGAACCGGAGCTGACCCGACGGTTGGGCCGCGCCACCCCGGAGGAGGGCGAACGGATCCTCCTCGACCTGGTCCGCCGCGAGGTCTCCGCCACGCTCGCCCTCCCGACCGGCGAACTGCCTCCCGCCGGGCGCGCCTTCCGCGACCTCGGTTTCGACTCCCTGACCGCCGTCGAACTGCGCGACCGGCTCGCCCGCGCCAGCGGCCTCGACCTGCCCAGTACCCTGGTGTTCGACCACCCCACACCGGGCGTCCTCGCCGCCTACCTGCTCGACGAGCTCGACTGCGCCGGCCGGCACTCCGACGGCGACACCCCGGCCCTCGCCGCTCTCGACAGCGATCCGATCGCCGTGGTCGGCATGGCCTGCCGCTACCCCGGCGCGGTCCACAGCCCCGAGGACCTGTGGCGGCTGGTCGCCGACGGAGTGGACGCCGTGTCGGAGTTCCCCGACGACCGGGGCTGGGACCTCGACGCCCTCTACGACCCGGACCCCGACCGCCCCGGCACCACCTATGCGCGCGAGGGCGGGTTCCTCGACACCGCCGCCGAGTTCGACGCGGCACTCTTCGGCATCTCCCCGCGCGAGGCCCTCGCCATGGACCCGCAGCAACGGCTGCTCCTGGAGACGGCCTGGGAGACGTTCGAGAACGCCGGTATCGCCCCCACCGCCGTCAAGGGCCGGCCCGTCGGCGTCTTCGTCGGCGGCGCGGCCTGCGGCTACGGCAGCGGCGGTGACCTTCCGGAGGGCGTGGAGGGCTACGCGCTCACCGGCAGCGTCAGCAGCGTCCTGTCCGGCCGGGTCGCCTACGCCTTCGGCCTGGAGGGTCCCGCGCTCACCGTCGACACCGCCTGCTCCTCCTCCCTGGTCGCCCTCCACCTCGCCGCCCGCGCCCTGCAACGCGGTGAATGCTCGCTGGCGCTGGCGGGCGGGGTCACCGTGATGGCCACCCCGACGGGCTTCGTCGAGTTCAGCCGGCAGCGGGGACTCTCCCCGGACGGCCGCTGCAAGGCGTTCGCCGCCGCCGCCGACGGCACCGGCTGGTCCGAAGGCGTCGGGCTGCTGCTCGTGGAGCGGCTGTCGGACGCGGTGCGCAACGGGCACCGGGTGCTGGCGTTGGTGCGCGGCAGCGCGGTCAACCAGGACGGCGCCAGCAACGGGCTGACGGCGCCGAACGGGCCGTCCCAGCAGCGGGTGATCCGGCAGGCGCTGGCCGATGCGGGGCTCGCGGCGGGGGAGGTGGACGCGGTCGAGGCGCACGGCACCGGGACCGCGCTCGGCGACCCCATCGAGGCCCAGGCCCTCATCGCCACCTACGGCCGCGAACGGCCCGACGCAACCCCCCTCTACCTGGGCTCCGTCAAGTCCAACATCGGGCACACCACCGCGGCGGCCGGAGTCGCGGGCGTCATCAAGATGGTGATGGCGATGCGCGAAGGCGTCCTGCCCGCCACCCTGCACGTCGACGACCCCACCCCGCACGTCGACTGGTCGTCCGGCACCGTCGAACTCCTCACCGAGCCCCGCCCCTGGCCCCGGCTCGACCGCCCCCGCCGCGCGGGCGTCTCCGCCTTCGGCATCAGCGGCACCAACGCTCACATCCTCCTCGAACAGCCGCCCGCCGCACCCTCGCTCCCCGCCCCCTCCCAGCCGGACGGCACCCTGCTCCCGTACCTCCTGTCCGGCCACTCCGACCGGGCCCTGCGCGCCCAGGCCCGCCGTCTCGCCGACCACCTCGGCACGGCGGCCGCCCCCGCGCTCACCGGTCTCGCCCACGCCCTCGCCGTCTCCCGGGCCGCCCTCACCCACCGGGCCGTCGTCACCGCCACCACCCCGGAGGGGTTGCGCGAGGCCCTTACGGGGTTGGCGGACGGGGACTCTGGGGTCGACTCGATCACGGGGGTGGCACAGTCTGAGGCCCGTCCGGTGTTCGTCTTTCCCGGTCAGGGTTCGCAGTGGGCCGAGATGGCCGGCGGGCTGCTCACGGCGTCACCCGCGTTCGCCGAGCGGATCCAGGCGTGCGAGGAGGCGCTCGGGCCGTTCGTCGACTGGTCGTTGACCTCGGTCCTGCGCTCTGAGTCGGACGCGTGGCTGGAGCGGGTCGATGTGGTGCAACCAGTGTTGTGGGCAGTGATGGTGTCGCTGGCCGAGCTGTGGCGTGCGCACGGCGTGCGGCCCGCCGCGGTCGTGGGGCACTCGCAGGGCGAGATCGCCGCCGCGTGCGTGGCAGGCGCCCTCACCCTGGAGGACGGCGCGAAGGTCGTCGCCCTGCGCAGCCGCGCCGTGCTCGCCCTGGCAGGCCGGGGCGGCATGGCCTCCGTCGGAGTCTCCGCCGAACAGGCGGCCGGCCTCACCGCCCCGCACGGCGAGCGGATCTCCGTCGCCGCCGTCAACGGCCCGCACTCCGTGACCCTCTCCGGCGACCCCGACGCCCTCGACGCCCTGCTCGCCGACTGCGAACGGGACGGCATCTGGGCGCGCCGCGTCCCCGTCGACTACGCCTCCCACTCCCCCCAGGTCGAGGAGTTGCGCGAGCGACTCCTCACGGACCTCGCCGACATCACCCCCGGGGCAGCCGACATCCCCTTCTACTCCACCGTCACCGGCGGCCTGCTGGAGGAGACCACGGAGCTCGACGCCGCGTACTGGTACACCAACCTGCGCGGGACCGTCCTCCTCGACGACGCCGTCCGCGCCCTGCTCGACGCCGGGCACGACGCGTTCATCGAGACCAGCGCCCACCCCGTGCTCACCACCGGCATCCTGGAGACCGTCGAGTCGGCCGGGGCCCGCGCGGCGGTGCTCGGCACACTGCGGCGCGGCGAGGGAGGCCCCGACCGCTTCACGACCGCCCTCGCCCAGGCGTACGTCCACGGCGTCGACGTCGACTGGCACAGCACCCTCACCGACAGCGGGCCACGGCCGACCGGGCTGCCCACCTACGCCTTCCAGCGGGAGCGCTACTGGCTGACCGGCGCGACCAGCGGCACGGCTGACGCCCGAGGACTCGGCCTCGTGCCCTGCGCCCACCCCGTGCTCGGCGCGGCGGTCGCGCTCGCCGACACCGACGGCGTCGTCCTCACCGGCAGGATCGGCCGGCGCACGCATCCCTGGCTCGCCGAGCACCTCGCCCCCGGCACCGCGCTCTTGCCCGGTGCCGCCTTCGTCGACCTCGCCCTGCACGCCGCCCGTTCGACCGGCCTGGACACCGTCGAGGAACTCACCCTCCACGCCCCCCTGCCGCTCCCGGAACACGGCGGCGTCCGGGTCCAGGTGACGGTGGGAGCCGCCCGCGCGGACGGTTCCCGCCCCGTCGCCGTCCACTCCTGCCCGGACGATCCCGACACCGCCGGTCCCTGGACCCGCCACGCCGACGGGCTCCTCGCTCGCGCCACGGACAGCGCCGACGCCGGGGAGGAGATCGCCGACGACCTCGCCGCATGGCCCCCGCCCGCCGGCGAACCCCTGCCGGTCCCCGCCGGGGACGACGCCGACCACGACGTGCTGCGCGGCGTGTGGGCCTCCGGTACGGACCTCTACGCGGAGGTCGCGCTCTCCCCGGACCAGCGCCGCACCCCCTCCGGCCACGGCCTGCACCCCCTCCTGCTGACCGCCGCCCTGCGCGCGGCCGGCGCGCTGGAGACCGAGGACGCCGAGGAGATCCTGATGCCGTTCGCGTGGGCCGGGATCACCCTGCACACGGCCGGCGTGACCGCACTGCGCGTCCGGTTGGAGTCGGACGGCGGCGCCCCCGGCACCCTGTCGCTGGCCGCCGTCACCGACACCGGCGCCCCCGCGCTCACCGTCCGCTCCCTCGCCCTGCGCGCCGTTTCCCCCGAGCAGTTCGCGGACACCCTCGCCCGGGCCGCCGCGGCGCCCTCCGCGCCCAGGCTCCTGACGACGGCCCGCACCGCCGACGAGACCTCCCCCGAGGCCGCCCCCGACACGGCGGCCGGGGACGCGCTGCGGCGCCGGCTTTCCGCACTCGGCGAGGCCGACCGGCAGCGGGCGCTGAGCGACCTGGTCATCTCCCACGTCTCGGCCGTCCTCGGCCACAGCGCCGACGACGTCACCGCCGACCAACCGCTGCGCGAGCTGGGCCTCGACTCGATGGCCGCCGTCGAACTGCGCGGCCGCCTCGGCACCGCTCTCGGGCTGCGCCTCCCGGTGACGCTCGTGTTCAGCCACCCCACCCCGACCGCGCTCGCCGCGCACCTGGCCACCGAACTCGCGCTGGACCGCACACCGGCGGCCGCCCCCGCCGAGGGCGCGTTCGGCCGCTTGGAGAACGCCCTGAACCGGCTCCCGTCCGACCAGGAGACGCAGGCCGCGGTCACCCGCCGCCTGGAGGCCCTGCTGTGGAAGTGGCGCGACCAGGCGGAGGCCGACGCACCGGCCCCCGCCCTGAGCGGAGAGGCGCTCGCCGCCTCCTCCGCCGACGAGATCTTCGACCTGCTCGATCGGGAACTGGGCACCACCTGACCCCGACGTGGACGTACTCCTACCGGCCTCGCTCCAGGCACCCGGCGAAAGAGGGCTCGCGTGTCGACCAACGAAGACAAACTCCTCGACTACCTCAAGAGGGCCACGGCCGACCTGGGCCGGACCCGGCAGCGGCTGCGCGAGATGGAAGCAGCCGCCACCGAGCCGGTCGCGGTGGTCGCCATGGCCTGCCGCTACCCCGGCGGCGTCCGCTCCCCGGACGACCTGTGGCGGATCGTCGCCGACGGCACCGACACGCTCGGCGACTTCCCCGGCGACCGGGGCTGGGACGTGGACGGCCTGTACGACCCGGACCCCGACCAGCCCGGCCGCAGCTACGTGCGGCGTGGCGGGTTCCTGGACGGCGCCGCCGACTTCGACGCCGAACTCTTCGGCATCAACGCGCGCGAGGCCCTCGCCATGGACCCGCAGCAGCGGCTCCTGCTGGAGACGGCCTGGGAGGCGTTCGAGAACGCGGGCGTCGACCCGTCCTCGCTGCGCGGCAGCCGGACCGGGGTGTTCGCCGGAGTCGTCTCCTCGGGCTACGCCGAGCGCCTCACCAGCGTCCCGGACGGCGTCGAGGGCTACCTCGGCACCGGCAGCATGACGAGCGTCGCCTCCGGACGGATCGCCTACACCCTCGGCCTGGAGGGGCCGGCCGTCACCCTCGACACCGCCTGCTCCTCCTCGCTGGTCGCGATCCACCTCGCCGCCCAGGCGCTGCGGCAGGGCGAGTGCACGATGGCGCTCGCCGCCGGCGTGACCGTGATGGTGACGCCGGGCATCTTCATCGAGTTCAGCCGTCAGCGCGGCCTCGCCCCCGACGGGCGCTGCAAGGCGTTCGCCGCGGCGGCCGACGGCACCGGCTGGGCCGAGGGCGCGGGCGTCCTGCTGCTGGAGCGGCTCAGCGACGCCCGCAGGCTCGGACACCCGGTGCTCGCCGTCGTCCGCGGCAGCGCCGTCAACCAGGACGGCGCCAGCAACGGGCTCACCGCGCCCAACGACAAGGCGCAGGAGCGGGTGATCCGCCAGGCGCTCGACTCCGCCCGGCTCACCCCCGAGGACGTCGACGCCGTCGAGGCGCACGGCACGGGGACGACACTCGGCGATCCCATCGAGGCCCAGGCCCTCCTGGCCACCTACGGCCGTGAACGTCCCGCCGGACGACCGCTGCGGCTCGGCGCCGTCAAATCCAACATCGGCCACACGGGCGCGGCGGCCGGTGTCGCCGGCGTGATCAAGATGATCGAGGCCATGCGGCACGAACTGCTGCCCCGGACCCTCCACGTGGACGCGCCCACCCCGCACGTCGACTGGTCGTCGGGCGGCGTCGAACTCCTCACCGACCCCACCCCCTGGCCCCGGACCGGCCGCCCGCGCCGCGCCGGCGTCTCCTCGTTCGGCGTGAGCGGCACCAACGCCCACGTGATCATCGAGGAACCTCCGGCCGCCCCCCAGGACACCGACGTCGCCGCCCCCGAGGCCGACCCGGCCGAGGACGCCGCCGCCCCCGGGACCGCCTCGCCCCGCCGCGCCCTCCCCTGGGTCCTGGGCGCCCGCACCGAGGACGCCCTGCGCGCCCAGGCCGCCCGGCTCGCCGCGCACCTGCGCGAGGAGCCGGGCCTGCGCCCCGCCCACGTCGGCTACACCCTGGCCACCGCGCGCGCCGCCCTCGACGCCCGCGCCGTCGTCGTCGGCAGCGACCCCGAGGAGTTCCTCGCGGGCCTCGACGCCCTCGCACGCGGCGAGGACACGCCGAACACCGCACACGGCAGGGCCCGCCCCGGTGGCCGCACGGCGTTCCTGTTCACCGGACAGGGCAGCCAGCGCCCGGGCATGGGCCGCCACCTGCACGCCGCGTGGCCCGCCTTCGCCGACGCCTTCGACGAGACCGCCGCAGCCCTCGACACCCACCTCGCCGCGCACGTCGACCGCCCGCTGGCCGAGGTCGTCCTCACTCCCGACGACCCCGCCACCGCCGACCTGCTCGGACGGACCGTCTACGCGCAGACCGGCCTGTTCGCCCTCCAGGTCGCCCTCTTCAGGCTGTACGAGTCGTGGGGCGTACGCCCCGACCTGCTGCTCGGCCACTCCCTCGGCGAACTCGCCGCCGCGCACCTCGCCGGGGTGTGGTCCCTGCCCGACGCGGCGCGCCTCATCGCGGCCCGCGCCACCCTGATGGAGAGCCTGCCCGCCGGGGGCGAGATGATCGCGATCGCCGCCGCCGAGGAGGAGATACGCGCCGCTCTCGCCGATCACGGCACCGGCGTCGACCTCGCCTCGGTCAACGGGCCCGCGGCCGTGGTGGTCTCCGGAGACACCGAAGCCGTGCGGGCCCTCGCCGAGCAGTTCGCCGTACAGGGCCGCAGGACCAAGCGCCTGCGCACCAGCCACGCCTTCCACAGCGCCCACATGGACGGGATGCTCGACCGCTTCCGCGAAATCGCGGCCGGCATCCCGTCCGCGCCCGCCCGGATCCCGGTGATCTCCAACGTCACCGGCCGTCCCGCCACCGACGACGAGCTGGCGAGCGCCGACCACTGGACCCGCCAGCTGCGCGGAACGGTCCGCTTCGCCGACGGCGTCGCGGCCCTCGCCGACGCGGGCGCCACCACCCTCGTCGAGCTGGGCCCCGACGGGGTGCTCACCGCGCTCGCCCAGGACTGCCTGGCCGCCGTCCGCCCGGCCCCCGTGTGCGTGGCCGCCCTGCGCGGCGCCGAGCCCGAGACGGACGCCGCCGTCCGCGCCCTGGGCGCGATCCACCTCGGCGGCGCCCGGATCGACGGCGAGCGGTTCTTCGCCGGCACCGGCGCCCGCCGCGTCACCCTGCCCACCTACGCCTTCCAGCGCAAGCGCTACTGGCTCGACGCCGGCCAGGCCGCACCCGACGCGGCCGGACTCGGCCTCGCCCCCACCGGTCACCCGCTCCTCGGCGCCGCGCTGAGCCTCGCGGACGACGGACGCCTGGTGCTCACCGGACGGCTGTCCGCCACCACCCACCCCTGGCTGACCGACCACGCCGTGCAGGGCGTCGCCCTCCTGCCGGGCACCGCGTTCGTGGAGCTGGCCGTCCAGGCCGGCGACCGGGCGGGCTGCCCGCACCTGGCCGAACTCATGCTGGAGGCCCCCCTGCCGGTGCCCGCCGACGCGGCGGTCCTCCTCCAGGTCACCGTCGGCCCGGCCGAGGACGGCTCCAGGCGCCGCGTGGAGATCCACGCCCGCCCGGCCGGCGACGCCACCGAAGAAACCCCCTGGACCCGGCACGCGAGCGGCACCCTCACGACCGCCGCCGACACGCCCACCGAGCCCGCCGGGCCCGCCTCCTGGCCGCCGCCCGGCGCCGAACCCGTCGACGTGAGCGACTTCTACACCGACCTCGCCGCCGGAGGCTTCGGCTACGGACCCGCCTTCCAGGGCCTGCGCGCCGCCTGGCTGCTCGACGGGGCCGTGTACGCGGACATCGCGCTGCCCGACGAGCACACCGCCGCCGCATCCGACTTCCTCCTGCACCCCGCGCTCTTCGACGCCGCCCTGCACGCCAGCGGACTCACCGGACTGGGCCAGGACACCGGAGAAGCCCGGCTGGTGTTCTCCTTCAGCGGCGTCACCGTGCACGCCGACGCGGCCACCACGCTCCGCGTCCGCCTGGCGGCCACCGGCCCCGACACCGTCGAACTGACCGCCACCGACGGCGCGGGACAACCGGTGGTGTCGGTCGCCGAACTCGTGATGCGCCCCGCCTCCGCCGCCCCGCCCGCCCGACCGGGCGGCGACGGCGTCCTGCTGCGCCCCGGCTGGACCCCGCGGACCCCCGCCGAGCAGCCGTACGAGGCCCCCACCTCGTGGGCGGTCCTCGGCCCCGACCCCTTCGGCCTGTGCGACGCGCTGGAAAGGGCCGGCCGCACGGCCCGCGAGTACCCCGACGTCGCCTCCCTCGCCGAAGAAGCCGTAGAAGCCGAAGAAGCCGCAGAACGGACGGCGCCCTCCGTCGTCCTCCTGCCCCTCGCCCCCGTGGCCGCCGCGGCCCTGCCGAGCGCCGCCGACCGGGCCGTCGACCGCATGCTGCACACCGTGCAGGGCTGGCTGTCGCTCGCGGCGGGGCAGAGCGCCCCGCTGGCCGTGGTGACCTCGGGCGCGGTCGCGGCCCGCCCCGGCGAGGACGTCACCGACCTCGCCCACGCCCCGGTGTGGGGCCTGCTGCGCTCCGTGCAGGCCGAGCACCCCGGCCGGATCCTCCTCGTCGACCTCGGACCCGGCCCCGCGTCCCTGGCCGCACTGCCCGACGCGATCGGGGCCGCGCTGGCCGACGGCGCCCCGCAGACCGCCGTCCGCGAAGGCACCGTCCTCACCCCGCAGATCGTCCCCGCCGAGCCCGGCATGGTCCTGCCCGACGAGCCCTGGCTCCTCGACACCACCTCGGCGGGCGACCTCGGCCGGCTCGCGCCGCTGCCCTACCCGCCCGCCGCCCGCCCGCTCGCCCCGCACGAGATACGCGTCGCGGTGCGCGCCTCCGGGCTCAACTTCCGTGACGTGCTCGTGGGCCTCGGCATGGTCCCCGGCCAGAGCGGCATGGGCACCGAGGGCGCGGGCGTGGTCACCGAGGTCGGCACGGACGCGGGGGAGTGGCGGCCCGGCGACCGCGTGATGGGCGTGGTGCCCGCCTCGCTCGGCCCGGTCGCCGTCGTCGACCACCGGGCCGTCGTCCGCATCCCGCGGACCTGGACCTTCGCCGAGGCCGCAGGGGTGCCGATCGCCTTCCTCACCGCCTACCGCGCCCTGTTCGACCTCGCCGGGCTCAAACCCGGCGAATCGGTGCTCGTCCACGCGGCGGCCGGCGGTGTCGGCATGGCCGCCGTCCAACTGGCCCGCCACTTCGGCGCGGAGGTCTACGGCACGGCGAGCCCCGGCAAGTGGGACACGCTAGGGGCGATGGGCGTCGACGACGAGCACCTCGCGACCTCCCGGTCGCTCGCCTTCGAGGAGACCTTCACCGAGGCGACCGGCGGACGCGGCGTGGACGTCGTCCTCAACTCCCTGGCCCGCGAGTACGTCGACGCCTCACTGAGGCTGCTCGCTCCCGGGGGCCGGCTGATCGAGATCGGCAAGACCGACCTGCGCGACCCCGCCGCCACGGCCGCCGCCCACCCCGGCACCACCTACCAGCCGTTCGTCGACGCCGACCCCGAGCGCATCGGCCGCATCCTCACCGACATCGTCGAACTGATCGAGTCCGGCGCCCTCGAGCGGCTGCCGGTGCGCACCTGGGACATCCGCGACGCCGCCCACGCCTACCGGTACATGAGCCAGGCCAAGCACACCGGCAAGATCGTGCTGACCGTGCCCGCCGCCCCCGACCCCGAGGGCACCTTCCTGATCACCGGCGGCACCGGAGCACTCGGCGTCCTGCTCGCCAGGCACCTGGTGACGCGGCACGGCGCCCGCCACCTCCTGCTCACCAGCCGCACCGGCGAGGACGCCCCCGGCGCCCGGCACCTGCGCGAGGAGCTGACCGCGCTCGGCGCCGCCCGCGTGGAGATCGCCGCCTGCGACGTCGCCGACCGCGCCCGCCTCGCCGGCCTGCTCGCGGGCATCCCCTCCGCCCACCCGCTGACCGCCGTCGTGCACGCGGCCGGCGTCGTCGAGGACGGCGTCGTCACCTCCCTGACATCGGAGCGGCTGCGCCGCGTCCTGCGCCCCAAGACGGACGGCGCGACGCACCTGCACCGGCTGACCGCCGACGCGGACCTCGCCCTGTTCGTCCTGTACTCCTCGGCGGCGGGCGTCCTCGGCGGCGCGGGACAAAGCGGCTACGCGGCCGCGAACACCTACCTCGACGCCCTCGCCCACCACCGCCGCGCCGCCGGCCTGCCCGCCGTCTCCCTCGCGTGGGGACTGTGGGACGAGGCCAGCGCGATCAGCGCCTCCGTCGACCGGGCCAAGGCCGCCCGCGCCGGCATGCCGGCGCTGACCGCGACCGAGGGCCTGGCTCTCTTCGACGCCGCCACCGCCCTCCCCGCCCCGGTCCTGATGCCCGTACGCGTCGACGCCACCACCACCGCACCCCCGGCCCCGCGCGGCCCGGCCCCCGCCCCCGGCCGCCGCAGCGCCCAGCCCGCCGCCACCCCGGAGCAACCCGCCGACGACCTCGTACGCCGGCTGTCCGCGCTGCCCGAGGACGACCAGCGGCGCCTGCTCACCGACCTCGTGCGCGCCCACGCCGCGACCGTCCTCGCCCTCGGCGGCCCGGACGCCGTCGACCCCCTGCGGGGCTTCACCGAGATGGGCTTCGACTCCCTCACCGCCGTCGAACTGCGCAACCGGCTCGACGCCGCCACCGACCTGCGGCTGCCCGCCACCCTCGTCTTCGACCACCCCACCCCGGCCGACCTCGCCGACCACCTCTTCGAGGAACTCGTCCCCGACGCCGCCGCGGCCGAGATCCCCGCCCTCCTCGACGCCCTCGACCGCTTGGAGGAGCGGCTCACCCGGCTGCGCGTCGACGCCTACGACCACTCCGCGATCGGCACCCGCATCGACCGGCTCCTCACGGCCTGGCGCGCCGGGCAAGAGCCCCGGGAACCGTCCGCGAACCCCGGTGAGACCGCCGCCGCACAGCTCCAGGAGGCGAGTACCGACGAGGTCCTCGACTTCATCGACCGCGAACTCGGCCTCGCGTGAGCGCCCCCGCCTCGCCCTCCCCAGGAAGGACAGACACCACGATGCCGGAGGACGAGAAGCTCGTCGGCTACCTCAAGCGGGTCGCCGCCGAACTCCACGACACGCGGGCCGAACTGCGCCGCGCCGAGCAGCGGGAGACGGAGCCGATCGCGATCGTCGCCATGGCCTGCCGCTACCCGGCCGCCATCACCTCGCCCGAGGACCTCTGGCGCCTGGTCGCCGAGGGCGGCGACGCCATCTCCCCGCTGCCCGACGACCGGGGCTGGGACCTCGAAGGGGTCTACGACCCCGACCCCGACGCCCCCGGCAAGAGCTACGCCCGCGAGGGCGGCTTCCTCGACGGCGCCGCCGACTTCGACCCCGAGTTCTTCGGCATCAGCCCCCGCGAGGCCCTCGCGATGGACCCCCAGCAGCGGGTCCTGCTGGAGGTCGGCTGGGAGCTGTTCGAGCGCGCCGGCATCGACCCGGGCACCCTGCGCGGCAGCGCCACCGGCGTGTTCGTCGGCGCCGGCTCCTCCGGCTACGGCACCGGCTTCCGCGAAGTGCCCGAGAGCGTAGGCGGCTACCTCGGAACCGGCACCATCATCAGCGTCCTGTCCGGCCGCCTCGCCTTCGTGTACGGACTCGAAGGCCCCGCCGTCACGGTCGACACGGCCTGCTCGTCCTCCCTGGTCGCCATCCACCTCGCCATGCAGTCCCTGCGCGGCGGCGAGTGCACCAGGGCGCTCGCGGGTGGTGTCACCGTCATGTCCAACACCGGCATGTTCACCGAGTTCAGCCGCCAGCGCGGCATGGCCCCCGACGGCCGCTGCAAGGCGTTCGCCGCCGCCGCCGACGGCACCGGCTGGTCCGAGGGCGCCGGGCTGCTCATGCTGCGCCGCCTGAGCGACGCCCAGCGCGACGGCGACCGGGTGCTCGCCGTGATCCGAGGCAGCGCCGTCAACCAGGACGGCGCCAGCAGCGGCCTGACCACCCCCAACGGCCCCTCCCAGCGCCGGGTGATCCGCCAGGCCCTCGCCGGCGCCCGGCTCACCACGCACGACATCGACGCGGTCGAGGCCCACGGCACCGGCACCTCCCTCGGCGACCCCGTCGAGGCCCAGGCCCTCATCGCCACCTACGGCCAGGGCCGCGACCCCGGGCGGCCCCTGCTGCTCGGCGCCGTGAAGTCCAACCTCGGCCACACCCAGGCCGCCGCGGGTGTCGCTGGGGTGATCAAGACGGTGATGGCGCTGCGGCACGCCACCCTGCCCAAGACCCTGCACGTCGACGCGCCCTCACCACACGTCGACTGGTCGGCGGGCACCGTACGCCTGCTCACCGAGACCCAGCCCTGGCCCGACACCGGGGAGCCCCGCCGCGCCGCCGTGTCCTCCTTCGGCATCAGCGGCACCAACGCCCACCTCGTCCTCGAACAAGCCCCCGAGGCCGAGGAACACCGGCGAACCGAGGCCGGGGCCCCGGTGTCCGACCTGCCGCCCGCGCCCTGGCTGCTGTCGGCCCGCGACGGCGAAGGACTGCGCGCCCAGGCGGACCGCCTCGCCGACTTCCTCACCGCACACCCTCACCTGGCCCCCGACGACGTCGCCCACGCCCTCGCCACCGCCCGGCCCGCCCTCACCCACCGCACGGCGCTGACCGCCCCGCACCTGGACGGATTCGCCGAACGACTGCGCGCCCTGGCACGCGGCGAAGGCGAGGGCACCGACGCGGTACAGGACCGCGGGCCCGTCTTCGTCTTCCCGGGACAGGGCTCCCAGTGGGCCGGCATGGCCCGTGAACTCCTCGACCGGTCGCCGGAGTTCACCACCACGTTCACCGACTGCGACCAGGCCCTCGCCCGGCACGTCGAGTGGTCCGCCACCGCCGTGCTGCGCTCCCCGGACGAGGACTGGCTGAACCGCGTCGACGTCGTCCAGCCCGTCCTGTGGGCCGTGATGGTCTCCCTCGCCGCCCTCTGGCGCGGCCACGGCGTGCACCCCGCCGCCGTCGTGGGCCACTCGCAGGGCGAGATCGCGGCGGCCTGCGTCGCGGGCGGCCTCAGCCTCGCCGACGGCGCGCAAGTGGTGGCCCTGCGCAGCCGCGCCCTCCTCGACCTCGCCGGCACCGGCGGCATGGCCTCCGTCGCCCTGTCCGAGGCCCGCGCCCACGCCATGATCGGCCCCCTGGACGGGGAGCTGACCGTCGCCGCCGTCAACGGCCCGAACTCGGTGACCGTCGCCGGCGACCAGGCCGCCCTCGACGAACTCCTCGCCGTGTGCGAAGGCCACGACGTGTGGGCCCGGCGCGTCCCCGTCGACTACGCCTCGCACTCCGCGCACGTCGAAGCCGTCCACGACCGGCTGGCCGAGGAACTCGCCGGGCTCTCCCCGGCGACGTCCACCGTGCCGTTCTACTCCGCGACCACCGGCGCCCGGCTCGACACCGCCGGACTCGGCACCGACTACTGGTACGACAACCTGCGCCGCCAGGTCCGGTTCGAGGCCGCGGTGCGCGCCCTGATCGCCGCGGGCCACACCGCGTTCGTCGAGGTCAGCGCCCACCCCGTGCTCACCGTCGCCCTGGAGGACACCGCCGCGGCGGCCGACGCGCCCGCGGTCGTGCTCGACACCCTGCGGCGCGGCGCGGGCGGCCCCGCCCGGTTCGCCGAGGCGCTGGCCGCCGCCCACAACCACGGCCTCACCGTCGACTGGCGGCACCTGTTCGCCGGGCGCGGTGCCCCGCCGCACCCCGTCGACCTGCCCACCTACCCCTTCCGCCGCCGCCGCTTCTGGCTGGCCGCGGACCAGGACACCGCCCAGGACGCCGCCGGACTCGGCCTGCACGCCGTCGGCCACCCGCTGCTCGGCGCCGCCGCCGCCCTCGCCGACGGCGGCGGCCTCCTGCTCACCGGTCTGCTGAGCGCCCGCACCCCGGCCTGGACGGCCCAGCACACCACGGACGGCACCGCCCGCCTGCCCGCCGCCGCCCTCGTCGAACTCGCGATCCGCGCCGCCGACGAAGCGGGCTGCGACCGCGTCGACGAACTCACCCTCGACACCCCCCCGGACCTCGGCCCCGACACGGTCCGCCTCCAGGTCGCCGTCGGCGCCCCCGCACAGGACGGCAGCCGCTCCCTGGCCCTCTACTCCCGCCCCGCCTCGGCCGGCACCGAAGCCCCCTGGACCCGGCACGCCCACGGCCTGCTGCGCCCGGGCCGCCCCGCCCCGCCCACCGACGAGGGCACCTGGCCGCCCCCCGGCAGCCACCCCCTGGACCTCGAAGCCCTCGACGAGCGGGCGGCGGACACCGGCCTCACCCTCGGACCGGCCTTCCGGGGCCTGCGCGCGCTGTGGCGGCACGGGGACGACCTCCTCGCCGAGATCACCCTCCCCGAGGAGCACACCGACGAAGCGGGCACCTACGGCCTGCACCCCGCCCTCCTCGACACCGCCCTGCGCCTGCGCCTGTACGACACCCCCACCGCACCCCTCGCCGCCCTCGGCGGCATCACCCTGTACGCGTCCGGCGCCACCACCCTGCGCGCCCGCCTCAGCCCCCGCACCCACGCCGACGGCACGCTCCGCCACGCCCTCGCGCTCACCGACCCCGACGGCGGCCCGGTCGCCCGCATCGACACCCTCACCACCGGCGACGCCACCGCGCCCACCGCGCCGGCCCCGGACCGCCCCGCCGACGCGCTGTACCGCCTCGACTGGGTGTCCGTCGCCTCCACCACCGGCACCACCGACGACACGGCCACCGGTAGCTGGGCCGTCCTCGGGACCGACCCGCACGGCGACGCGGACGCCCTGCGCGACACGGACGCCGACGTCCGCGCCTTCCCCGGCCTCACCGAACTGATCGCGGCCCTGGACGGCGGAGCCGCCGCCCCCGACACGGTCGTCCACGCCGTGGCAGGAACTCCGGACGGCGCCTCCCTCACCGAGGCCGCCCACCGCACCGCCGCCGGCCTGCTGGACGTCCTGCGCGCCTGGACCGCCGAGCCCCGCCTCGCCGCGTCCCGGCTGATCGTGACGACCGCCGGCGCGGTGGCCGCCGTCCCCGGCGAGGACGTCCCCGACCTGCCGGCCGCCACCGCCTGGGGTCTGCTGCGCTCCGCCCAGACCGAGTACCCCGACCAGTTCCTCCTGGCCGACCTCCCGGAGACCGACCCCGCCATCAGGGCCCGGGCCCTGGCCGCCGTCCCCGGCTGCGGCGAACCGGTCGTCGCCCTGCGCCACGGCGACCTCCTCGCCCCCCGCCTCGACACCCACCACGAGGCAACCGCCCCGGCGAGCGCACCGTGCGCCCCCGACCGCACCGTCCTGATCACCGGCGGCACCGGCACCCTCGGCCGCCTGATCGCCGTCCACCTCGCCGCCCGCCACGGCGTACGGCACCTGCTGCTCACCAGCCGCAGCGGCCCCGGCGCCGCAGGCTGCGCCGAGCTGCTCGACGACCTCGCCGCGCACGGGGCCGAGGCCGAGATCGCCGCCTGCGACACCGCCGACCGCGACGCGCTGGCCCACCTGCTCGCCTCGATCCCCGCCGACCGGCCGCTCGGCGCCGTCGTGCACGCGGCGGGTGTTTTGGACGACGGCGTCATCGACTCCCTCACCCCCGAGCGGCTCGCCGCCGTCCTGCGGCCCAAGACCGACACCGCCGTCCACCTGCACGAACTGACCCTTGACCTGCCCCTGACCGCGTTCGTGCTGTTCTCCTCCGCCGCGAGCGTTCTCGGCAGCGCGGGCCAGGGCAACTACGTCGCCGCCAACGCCTTCCTCAACGCCCTCGCCCAGCACCGCCGTGCCAAGGCCCTGCCCGCCGTGTCGCTCGCCTGGGGCTTCTGGGAACGGGCCAGCGGCATGACCGGCAACCTCGCCGAGGCCGACCTGCGGCGCATGGCCCGCTCCGGAGTCGTCCCCCTCTCCACCGACCTCGCCCTCGACCTGTTCGACCGGGCGAGCGCCTGCGACGAACCCCTCGCCGTGCCGCTGCGCCTCGACCCCGCCGCACTGCGCGCCCAGGCCGACGCCGGGGTCCTGCCCGGACTGCTGCGCCGCCAGGTCCGCGGACCCGTGCGCCGCACCGCCCGCCCCGGCGAGCGCGGCCGGGCCGCCGACACCTTCGTCCGCGACCTGCTCGCCCTCGAACCCGAGGAACAGCAGCGCCTCCTGACCGACCTCGTCCGCTCCCAGGTCGCCGCCGTCCTCGGCCACGAGAACCCCGCCGCCGTCGACGTCAGGACGGCCTTCAAGAGCCTCGGCTTCGACTCCCTCATCGCGGTCGACCTGCGCAACCGGCTGGCCACCCTCACCGGCCGCCGCCTCCCGGCCACCCTCGTCTTCGACCACCCCACCACCACCGCCCTCGCCACCCACCTGCGCACCGAACTCCTCGGCACCCGGGCCGCACCACCCGCCGCCGCGACGCCGACGAGCAGCGCCACCGACAGCGAACCCATCGCGATCGTCGCCATGGCCTGCCGCTTCGCCGGCGGCGTCACCTCCCCCGAGGACCTGTGGCGGATGCTCGCCGACGGCCGCGATGGGCTGAGCGGCTTCCCCCTCGACCGGGGCTGGGACGTCGAGCACCTCTACCACCCCGACCCCGACCACCCCGGCACCAGCTACGTCCGCGAGGGCGGCTTCATCGAGCACGCGGCCGACTTCGACGCCGCCTTCTTCGGGATCTCCCCCCGCGAGGCCCTCGCGATGGACCCCCAGCAGCGGCTGCTCCTGGAGACCTCCTGGGAGCTCTTCGAACGCGCGGGCCTCGACCCGGCCGCCCTGCGCGGCTCCTCCACCGGCGTGTTCGTCGGCGCCGCCAACATCGGCTACCTGAGCGGCATGGAGGTGCCCGACGAACTCGGCGGCTATCTCGGCACCGGCAACGCCGCGAGCGTCGCCTCCGGCCGCCTCGCCTACACCTTCGGCCTGGAGGGGCCGGCCGTCACCGTCGACACCGCCTGCTCCTCCTCCCTGGTCGCCCTCCACCTCGCCGTCCAGGCACTGCGCCACGGCGAGTGCACGATGGCACTGGCGGGCGGGGTCACCGTCATGGCCAACCCCGGCCTGTTCGTCGACTTCAGCCGGCAGCGCGTCCTGTCGGCCGACGGCCGCTGCAAGCCGTTCGCCGCCGCCGCCGACGGCACCGGCTGGGCCGAGGGCATCGGCCTCCTCCTCGTCGAACGCCTCGGCGACGCCCGCCGCAACGGCCACCGCGTCCTCGCCACCGTCCGCGGCTCGGCCGTCAACCAGGACGGCGCCAGCAACGGCCTCACCGCCCCCAACGGCCCCTCCCAGCAGCGCGTCATCCGCGCCGCCCTCGCCAACGCCCGCCTCGACGCCCGCGACGTCGACGCCGTCGAGGCGCACGGCACCGGGACCGCCCTCGGCGACCCCATCGAGGCCCAGGCCCTCATCGCCACCTACGGGCACGACCGGCCCGAGGGCGCCCCCCTGCTGCTCGGCGCCCTCAAGTCCAACATCGGCCACACCACCGCGGCCGCGGGCGTCGCCGGGGTGATCAAAACGGTCCTGGCGATGCGGCACGGCGTGCTGCCGAAGACCCTGCACGTGGACGAACCCACCCCGCACGTGGACTGGTCCGACGGCACGGTCGAGCTGCTGACCGAGGCCCGCCCCTGGCCGCGGACCGGCCGCCCCCGCCGCGCCGCCGTCTCGGCGTTCGGCATCAGCGGCACCAACGCCCACACCGTCCTGGAACACGTCCCCGACCCCGCACCCACCACCGCACAGGACGACACCCCCGCAGCCCGGCCCCACCTGCTCTCCGCCAAGACCCCCGAGGCCCTCGCCGACCAGGCACGCCGGCTGCACGCCCGCCTCGCCGCCGCCGGCACCGCCCCGGCCGGCCTCGCCGCGGCGCTCGCCACCACGCGCGCCACGTTCGACCACCGAGCCGTCGTGACGGCCACCGGCCATGCCGAACTCCTCACCGCCCTCGCCTCGCTCGCCGACGGCACACCCGGCCCCGAGGTCCGGACGGGCGCCGTGCGCGCCGACGCCCGAGTGGCGTTCCTGTTCAGCGGCCAGGGCAGCCAACGCGTCGGCATGGGACGCGAACTGCACGCCACCCGACCGGTGTTCGCGCAGGCCTTCGACGCGGCGGCCACCGCACTGGACCGGCACCTCGCCGGACACGTGGAACACGGAGTGCGGGACGTCGTGTGGGGGGAGCCGGGCACGGAGGGCCTCCTCGACGACACCGTGTACACCCAGGCGGGACTGTTCGCCGTCGAGGTCGCCCTGCTGCGGCTCGTGGAGTCCTTCGGCGTACGGCCCGACATCCTGCTGGGCCACTCCATCGGCGAGCTGGCCGCGGCGCACGCGGCGGGAGTGTGGTCCCTGGAGGACGCGGCGACCGTCGTCGCCGCCCGGGGCAGGCTGATGCAGGCGCTGCCCACCGGGGGCGCGATGGTGTCCGTACGCGCCTCCGAGGACGAGGTACGGGCCGTCCTGGAAGGCGTCGAAGGCGTGGAGATCGCCGCTGTCAACGGACCCGGCTCCGTGGTCGTCTCCGGCGAGGAGACCACCGTCCTCGCGACGGCCGCCCGCTTCACCAGACAACGCCGCGACGTCCGCAGGCTCACCGTCAGCCACGCCTTCCACTCGGCCCGCATGGAACCCATGCTGCAGGAGTTCCGCGCCGTGCTGGAGAGCGTGTCGTACACGGCCCCCCGCATCCCCGTCGTCTCCAACCTCACCGGAGTCCCCGCCGCACCCGGCGAACTGGAGGAACCGGACTACTGGGTACGCCAGGTACGCGGCGCCGTCCGATTCGCCGACGGCGTCACCGCCCTGGAGTCCGCGGGCGGCACCCCGCTGCTGCTGGAGATCGGCCCCGACGGCGTCCTCAGCGCGATGGCACGCCACAGCCTCGACCCGGCCTCCGGCATCCGCGCCGTACCGTCCCTGCGCCGCGACCGTCCCGAAACCGCCACCTTCGCCTCCGCACTGGGCGCGCTGCACGTCCACGGCGCCGAGGTGGACTGGTCCGCGTACTTCACGGCCCCCCGGGCCCACCTCGACCTCCCCACCTACCCCTTCCAGCGCGAACGCTACTGGCTGCGCCCCCTGGCCGCCCCCCGCCCCTCCACCGGCCGGCGCTACCGGATCGAGTGGACCCCCTGGACCGGCACCTCCGACGCCGGACTCGACGGCACGTGGGCCGTCGTGGGCCACCCGGAAAGTCCCCTCACCGCCGCCTGCGCGCAGGCCCTGGAGCGACACGGCGCACAGGTGCCCCGGCTCCTCGCCCGCCCCGACGCCTGCGACCGCGCCACCCTCGCCGCCCGACTGCGCGAACTCGGTCCCCTGGACGGCGTCGTCTCCCTCCTCGCCGACCAGCCGGACGACCCCGGGGTCCCGGCCGCGCCCGCCCTCACGGCCACCCTCGCGCTGATCCAGGCGCTCACCGACGTCCAGCCCGGCGGCAAGCTCTGGAGCGTGACCTCCGGCGCCGTCGCCCGCGAGGCGGGGGAGCCGGTCCCGCATCCACAGCAGGCCCAGATCTGGGGGCTCGGCCGCAGCGCCGCCCTCGAACTGCCCGGCCTGTGGGGCGGCCTGGTGGACGTGGCGGGAACGGACGCCACCCCCGCCACCGACCTCCTCGACCACCTCGCCGCCGTCCTCACCCACCCCACCGAGGACCAGGTCACGATCCGCCCCGACGGCCTCCACGCCCGGCGCCTGACCCACGCCCCGACCTGCGACGACGACACCACCTGGCAACCCACCGGCACCGTCCTGATCACCGGCGGCACCGGAGGACTCGGCGCCCACGTCGCCCGCTGGGCCGCCGCGGCGGGAGCCACCCGCCTGGTCCTCGCCGGCCGCCGGGGCATGCGGGCCCCGGGCGCCGCCGACCTCGCGGCCGAACTCACCGCCACCGGCACCGACGTCCTGATCGAGACCTGCGACACCGCCGACCGCGACGCCGTCGAGAACCTGATCACACGGATCGACGCCGGCGGACCGCCCCTGAGCGCCGTCGTGCACGCCGCCGGCATCACCCGATCCGCTCCGATCACCGACACCCTCCCCGCCGACACCGACGCGATCAGCGCGGGCAAGGCCCGGGGCGCGACCCACCTCGACGCCGTACTCGGCGACCGCCCGCTCGACGCGTTCGTCCTGTTCTCCTCGATCGCCGCAGCCTGGGGCAGCGGCGCCCAGGCCGTCTACGCCGCGGCCAACGCCCACCTCGACGCACTCGCCCAGAACCGCAGGGCCCGAGGCCTTGCCGCCACGTCCGTCGCCTGGGGCCCCTGGGCCGGTGGCGGCATGGCCGAGTCGGTCGAAGCCGACCAGCTCACCCGGCGCGGACTGCTCGCCATGGACCCGCGGACCGCACTCGCCGCCCTGGCACGCGCGGTGGGCCTGGGCGACGCCGACGTGATCGTCGCGGACGTCGACTGGGGCACCTTCGCCCCCCGCTTCACCGCCCTGCGCCCCAGCGCCCTGCTCACCACCCTCCCCGAGGCCGGCGCGGCCCTCGCCGCCAGGACCGGCCCGGACGAACCCGCCCCCGCCCTCGCCGGACGGCTGGCGGCGGCGTCGGGCGCCGAACGCGACACGCTGCTCATGGAACTGGTGCGCGGCGAGGTCGCCGCGGTCCTCGGCCACGCCTCCGCCGAACAGGTACGTGCCGACCAGGCCTTCAGCGAGCTCGGCTTCGACTCGCTGACCGCCGTGGAACTGCGCGACCGGCTCAGCCGCGCGGCCGGCGTCGACCTGCCCGCCACCGTCGTCTTCGACTTCCCCACCCCCGCCGAACTCGCCGCCCGGCTGCGCGCCGACCTGACCGGCGACGAGTCCGTCCTCACCCCCGTCCTCGCCGAACTCGACGGCCTGGAAGCGGCGTTCGCCCGCCTGGCCGACGAGGACCCGCAGACCCGGGCCCGCGTCACCCAGCGCATGCGGCGCTTCCTCGAACGCCTCGCCTCCCTGGAACGGGACGACACCGCACCACCGGACGCGACCGGCGTCGAGAGCGCCTCGGACGACGAACTCTTCGCCCTCCTCGACGACCACCTCGAAGCCCCAGGGCAGGCCCCGAAAGGTGACCAGGCATGAGCCTCCCGAACCGACCCCCATGCCTCGCACAGGCCCACCCCATGAGGACGGTCGAGCGATGAGCCAAGCGGACGACAAACTGCGGGACTACCTCAAGCGCGCCACCGTCGAACTCCAGCGCGCCCGCGCCCGCATCGCCGAACTCGAACGCCCCGAACCCGTCGCCGTCGTCGGCATGTCCTGCCGCTACCCCGGAGGTGTCCGCTCGCCGGAGGACCTGTGGCGGCTGGTCGACGACGGCGTCGACGCCATCGGAGGCTTCCCCGCCGACCGGGGCTGGCCCCTGGCCGACCTGTACCACCCCGACCCCGACCACCTGGGCACCAGCTACGCCCGCGAGGGCGGCTTCCTCGACGGCGCGGGCGACTTCGACGCCGGTTTCTTCGGGATCAGCCCGCGCGAGGCGCTCGCCATGGACCCGCAGCAGCGGCTCCTGCTGGAGACCGCCTGGGAAGCGTTCGAGCACGCCGGGGTCGACGGGCGCGCCCTCAGGGGCAGTCGCACCGGCGTCTTCGTCGGCGGCACCCCCACCGGCTACGGCGCCGGCGTCGAGCGCATGCCCGAGGGCGTCGAGGGGTACGCCCTCACCGGCAGCGTCGGCAGTGTGATGTCGGGCCGGGTCTCCTACGCCCTCGGCCTCGAAGGCCCCGCGGTCACCGTGGACACCGCGTGCTCGTCCTCCCTCGTCGCCCTGCATCTCGCCGTCCAGGCGCTGCGTCAGGGCGAATGCGGGCTGGCACTGGCCGGGGGAGTGACCGTGATGGCCACCCCCGCCGCCTTCATCGAGTTCAGCCGCCAGCGCGGCCTGTCCGCCGACGGCCGCTGCAAGCCGTTCGCCGCCGCCGCCGACGGCACGGGCTGGGCCGAGGGCGTCGGCCTCCTCCTGGTCGAGCGGCTCTCCGACGCCCGCCGCAACGGGCACCCCGTCCTCGCGGTCGTCCGCGGCACCGCCGTCAACCAGGACGGCGCGAGCAACGGCCTGACCGCCCCCAACGGGCCCTCGCAGCGCCGGGTCATCGAGCAGGCGCTCGCCGCCGCCGGGCTCTCCCCGGCCGACATCGACGCCGTCGAGGCCCACGGCACCGGCACCCGGCTCGGCGACCCCATCGAGGCGCAGGCACTCATCGCCACCTACGGACCGGGCCGCGCCCCCGGCCGACCGCTGCGGATCGGTGCGGTCAAGTCCAACATCGGACACACCCAGGCCGCCGCGGGCGTCGCCGGCGTCATCAAGATGATCATGGCGATGCGGCACGGCACCCTGCCCCGCACGCTCCACCTCGATGAACCGACCCCGCGCGTGGACTGGTCCGCGGGACCGGTCGAACTCCTCACCGACCCCGTAGCGTGGCAGCCGGCCGCGGCGGGCGAACCGCGCCGGGCGGGCATCTCCGCGTTCGGGGCCAGCGGCACCAACGCCCACGTGATCCTCGAAGAACCCACCCCGCCCACCACCCCGGCGGCCCCCCGCACCACCCCGCCCCCGCACGGCGCCCTGCCGTTCGTCGTCTCCGCCCGGGGAGAGGCCGCCCTGCGCGCCCAAGCCGCACGACTGGCCCGCTTCACCCGCACCGCGCCCGACACCAGCCTGCCGGACATCGCGCTCACCCTCGCCGCCCACCGCGCCGCCCTCGACGACCGCGCGGTCGTCCTGGCCGCCGACCGCGCCCGGCTCCTCGCGGGCCTGGAAGCCCTGGCCGCGGGGGAACCCGCGCCCGGCGTCGCCTGGAACACGGGACGCCGGATCACCCACCCCGTACTGGTCTTCCCCGGACCCGACGCGCCCCGGCCGCGGGCCGCCGCCGAACTGCTGGACAGCTCACCGGTGTTCGCCGCGCGGATCGCCGACTGCGAGGCGGCCCTCACCCCGTACGTCGACCGGTCCCTGACCTCCGTGCTGCGCTCGCCCGCCCCGGCACGCGCCGACCTGCGGCTGCCGGTGCAGTGGGCCGTCATGGTGTCCCTGGCCGCCGTGTGGAACTCCTTCGGCATACGGCCCGCCGCGGTCCTGGGCCACGCCCACGGCGAGATCGCCGCCGCCTGCGTGGCCGGCGCCCTCTCCCTGGAGGACGGCGCGCGGATCGCCGTCCACCACGGCCGGATCCTCGCCGGCCTGACCCCGAGCACCGGCCTCGGCGAGATCCGGCCGGCCGATCCCGCGGTGCCGTTCCACTCGGCCGCCGCAGCGGGGCCGCCGCAGCCCGGCACCCGCCTCGACGCGGCGTACTGGAGCACCGCCCTCGACGCCCCCGCCCGCTTCGAGGGGGCCGTGCGGCTCCTGCTGCGCCAGGGCCACGACGCGTTCGTCGGGGCGGGCACCGACCCCGCCCTCACGCAGACCCTCCACGCCACCGCGCGGGAGGCGGCCGTGCTGCCCGGCACGGACCTCCTCGGCACCCTCACCGAGGCGTTCACCAGCGGGTTCGACGTGGACTTGCGTCCCCTCCTCGCACCTCTCGGCGCAACCCGCGCCGACCTGCCCACCTACGCCTTCCACCGCGAGCGGTTCTGGCTGGAGAACACCCCGGCCCCGGACGCGGGACCCGCCCCGGTTGGCGCCCACCCCGACGAGGCCCGCTTCTGGGAGGCCGTCCAGGACCGGGACGTCGACGCCTTCACCGCGCTCCTCGACCCGTCCGGCGCCACGGGCCGCGACGCCCTGGCCACCGCACTGGGCCCCCTCGCCGCCTGGCGCGACAACCGCCTGCTCACCGCGGGCGTGGACGCCGCCCGCTACGGCATCGCCTGGCACCCCCTGACCGCCGCCCCCGAACCGACCCTCGCGGGAACCTGGCTCGTCGTCTCGGCGGAAGACGAGGCCGACGACGAGGCCGACGACGAGGCCGACGCCGAGGATCTCGCCGCCCGGTGCGCCGCCGCCCTGGCCGCGCACGGCGCCCACCCCCTCCGCCTGACCGTCACGGCCCGCACCGCCGACCGCGCGTCGCTCGCCGCACGCATCACAGAACTGCGCGAGGAACGACCCGACGGATTCGCCGGAGTGGTCAGCCTCCTCGGCCTGCGCGAGGACGCCCACCCGAGCCACCCCGCCCTCTCCCAGGGCACGGCCGCCACCCTCGCCCTCGCCCAGGCCCTCGCTGACACCGAACCGGGCGGCGCCGTGTGGTGCCTGACCCGCGGCGCCGTCCGCGCCACCGCCACCGACCCGGCCACCCGCCCCGCCCAGGCCGGAATCTGGGGCCTCGGCCGCGTCGTGGCCCTGGAACACCCCCGCCTGTGGGGCGGCCTCGTGGACCTGCCCGACCAGTGCGACACCCACGCCTGGACCCGCGTCGTCGCCGTCCTCTCCGGTATCGGCACCGGCTCCGGCACCGAGGACCAGGCCGCCGTCCGCGCCGACGGCATCCTCGTACGACGCCTGGTCCGCGCCCCCGCGGGCGACCGGACGCCCGTGCGCGCCGTCCGGCTCACCGGAACCGTTCTCGTCACCGGAGGCACCGGTGGCCTCGGCGCGCGCGTCGCGCTGTGGGCCGCCGAGAACGGCGCCGAACGCCTCGTCCTGACCAGCAGGTCGGGGCCCGACGCACCCGGCGCCCGCGACCTCGCCGACCACCTCGGCGCACTCGGCCCCCAGGTCACCGTCGCCGCCTGCGACATGGCCGACCGCGAGGCCGTGGCCCGGCTGATCGCCGGGATCGACGCCGAAGGACCCCCGCTGCGGAGCGTCGTCCACGCGGCCGGCGTCGGCCAGGCCGGCGCGCTCCTCGACATTGATCCGGCCGAGGCCGCCCGCGTGGCCTCGGGCAAGGCCGCCGGCGCCCGGAACCTGGACGCCGTGCTCGGCGACCGCCCGCTCGACGCGTTCGTGCTGTTCTCCTCGATCGCCGGCGTGTGGGGCAGCGGCCGGCAGGCCGTCTACGCCTACGCCAACGCCTGCCTCGACGCCCTCGCCGAACACCGCAGGTCCCGCGGACTGACGGCGACCGCCCTGGCCTGGGGCCCCTGGGCCGGCGCGGGCATGACCGACGACGACGGCGCCCGCGCCGCCCTGACCGGCCGCGGCCTCCGCCTCCTCGACCCGGACACCGCCGTCGCCGCACTCCGCCGAGCCCTGGAACTCGACGAGACGACCGTCACCGTCGCCGACATCGACTGGGAACGGTTCCTCACCGGCTTCACCGCCCTGCGCCCGAGCGCCCTCTTCGACGAACTCCCCGACGCGCGGCGCACCCCGGACACCCAGGCCCCCGACCCCGCCGCCCCCGCCACCAGCGCCCTCGCCCGCCGCCTCACCGCGGCCCCCCCGGCCCAGCGCGAGCGGATCGCCCTGGACGCCGTACGAGCCCGCATCGCCGAGGTCCTCGGCTACGCCGACCCGTCGGCCGTCCCCGCCGACCGCACCTTCCGCGACCTCGGCTTCGACTCCCTCACCGCCGTGGACCTGCGCAACCGGCTCAACGCCGAGACCGGCCTCGCCCTGCCCGCCACCCTCGTCTTCGACCACCCCACCGCCCAGGCCCTCGCCCGGCACATCCTCACCACGCTCGACGGACACCAGGAACCCACCACCCGCCCCACCGCACCGCCGGCCGTCCGCGAGGACGAACCCGTCGCGATCGTCTCCATGGCCTGCCGCTTCCCCGGCGGCGTCACCAGCCCCGAGGACCTCTGGAACCTGACGACCGCAGGCACCGACGCGATCGGCGGCTTCCCCGCCGACCGGGGCTGGGACGTCGGCGGCCTCTACGACCCCGACCCCGACCGCCCCGGCACCTTCTACACCACCGAAGCCGGATTCCTGGACGCGGCCGGCGACTTCGACGCCGACTTCTTCGGCGTCAGCCCCCGCGAGGCCCTCGCCATGGACCCGCAGCAGCGCCTCCTGCTGGAGACCGGCTGGGAGGTCTTCGAACGCGCGGGCATCGACCCGCAGACCCTGCGCGGCTCCTCCACCGGCGTCTTCGTCGGCGGCACCCCCACCGGCTACGGCTCCGACGTGGCCCGCATGCCCGAAGGCGTCGAGGGCTATGTCCTCACCGGCACGGCGGGCAGTGTCATCTCCGGCCGACTGGCCTACCTGTTCGGCCTCGAAGGGCCCGCCGTCACCGTCGACACCGCCTGCTCCTCCGCCCTCGTCGCCCTCCACCTCGCCGTCCAGGCCCTGCGCCGCGGCGAATGCTCCCTGGCTGTGGCAGGCGGGGTGTCGGTGGCCTCCACCCCCGGCGGATTCATCGAGTTCAGTCGCCAGCGCACCCTCGCCGGGGACGGCCGCTGCAAGGCGTTCGCGGCCGCCGCCGACGGCATGGGCTACGCCGAGGGCGTCGGCGTGCTGCTCGTGGAACGACTCGACGAGGCCCGCCGCAACGGCCACCCCGTCCTCGCCGTCATCCGGGGCAGCGCCGTCAACCAGGACGGCGCCAGCAACGGCCTCACCGCCCCCAACGGACCCTCCCAGCAGCGCGTCATCCGCGCCGCCCTCACCGACGCCCGGCTCACCGCCGACCAGGTCGACGCCGTCGAGGCCCACGGCACCGGCACCAGCCTCGGCGACCCCATCGAGGCCCAGGCCCTCATCGCCACCTACGGCCAAGGCCGCGACCCCGAGCAGCCCCTGTGGATCGGCTCGGTCAAATCCAACATCGGCCACACCATGGCCGCCGCGGGCGCCGCCGGAACCATCAAGACCGTCATGGCTCTGCGCCACGGCATCCTCCCCAAGACCCTCCACATCGACGAACCCACTCCGCACGTCGACTGGGGCGCGGGCGCCGTCGCCCTCCTGACCGAGGAACGCGACTGGCCCGGCACCGGGGAACACCCCCGCCGCGTCGGCGTGTCGTCCTTCGGCATCAGTGGCACCAACGCCCACCTGATCGTCGAACAGGCCCCCGAGGACACCGGCCCCGACGAGGAACCCGCACCCGGCGCCCTCACCCCGACCACCACCCTCCCCTTCCCGGTGTCCGCCGCCGTCCCCGAAGGACTCCGCTCCCAGGCCGCCCGCCTCGCCGCCCACCTGCGCACCGGCACCGGCCGCGACACCGCCCTCACCGATCTCGCCCACTCCCTGCACTCCACCCGCTGCGCCCTGCGCCACCGCGCCGTCGTCCGCGCGGGCGACCGCACCACCCTCCTGGACGCACTCGACCACCTCGCCGCGGGCACCCAGTCCGCCGACGTCGTCCAAGGCCAGACCCGCCACGGCGAACGCGTCGTCTGGGTCTTCCCCGGCCAGGGCTCGCAGTGGGAACGCATGGCGGTCGAACTCCTGGATCACGCCCCCGTGTTCGCCGCCCGCATCACCGCCTGCCAAGAGGCCCTCGCCCCTTACGTCGACTGGTCCCTGGAAGAGGTGCTGCGCGCCGAAGGCGACACCGCGCGGAAGTGGTTCGCCCGCGTCGACGTCCTCCAGCCCGTCCTGTGGGCCGTGATGATCGCCCTGGCCGAACTGTGGCGCTCCTGCGGCGTCGAACCCGCCGCCGTCGTCGGACACTCCCAGGGCGAGATCGCCGCCGCCCACATCGCCGGCGCCCTCAGCCTGGAGGACTCCGCCCAGATCGTCGCCCTGCGCAGCCGCGCCGTCACCGCCCTGTCCGGACGCGGCGGCATGCTCTCCGTCGGCGAACCCGCCGAGCAGGTCGCCGCCCGGCTCCAGCCGTGGCAGGGACGCCTGTCGGTCGCCGCCGTCAACGGCCCCACCTCCACCGTGGTCGCCGGAGACACGGACGCCCTCGGCGAACTCACCGCCCTGTGCGCGGCCGAGAACGTCCGCCATCGCCGCGTCCCCGTCGACTACGCCTCCCACAGCGCCCACGTCGAGGAGATCGAGGACCGCCTCGCCCTCCTCCTCGACGGGATCGAACCCCTCCCCGCGCGCATCCCCTTCCACTCCACGGTCACCGCCGCCGAACACGACACCACCGGCCTCGACGCCGGCTACTGGTACCGCAACCTCCGCCGGACCGTCCGCTTCGAGGAAACCGTCCGCGGCCTCCTCGACACCGGCCACACCGCGTTCGTCGAGATCAGCGCCCACCCCGTCCTCCTCGGCGGCATCGAGGAGACCCTCGACGACACCGACCGGCAGGCCGTGGCGCTCGGCACCCTGCGCCGCGACGAACCCGACGTCGACCGCTTCCTCGGCTCCCTCGCCGAAGCCCACACCCACGGACTGCCGGTCGACTGGAGCGCGGTCCTCGGCGCGGGCTTCGGCCACCGCGTCCCCCTGCCCACCTACGCCTTCCAGCACCGCCGCTACTGGCTGGAATCCGGCACCGGCCGCACCACCGCGGGCGACGCCCACGGGCTCGGCCTCACCCCTGTCGACCACCCTTTCCTGATGGCCGGCACGACCCTGCCCGAACCCGGCCACCTCGTCCTCACCGGCCTCGTCTCCTTACGCACCCACCCCTGGCTCGCCGACCACACCGTCGCCGGCACCACCCTGCTGCCCGGCACCGCCTTCGTGGACCTCGCGATCCGCGCCGCCGACGAGGCAGGCTGCGCCCGCATCGACGAACTCACCCTCGAAACCCCCCTGATCCTGCCCCCGGCCGCCACGACCCGCATCCAGCTCACCGTCGGCCCCCCCGACACCACAGGACAGCGCACCCTCACCATTCACTCACGCCCCACTCCCGACGACGACACCGACTGGCAGCGCCACGCGAGCGCCGTGCTCTCCCCGGCCGAGGAGCCCGCCGGCTTCATCCTCACCACCTGGCCTCCCGCCGACGCCACCCCCCTCGACACCACCACCTTCTACGAGCAGGCCGAAGCCTCCGGCTACGCCTACGGGCCCGCCTTCCGAGGACTGCGCCAGGCCTGGCGCTCGGGCGACGAGATCTACGCGGAGGTCGAACTCGCCGACCGCGAACGCGAGGACGCCGCCCACCACGGACTGCACCCCGCACTCCTCGACGCCGCCCTCCAGGCGTACGGCCTCACCGGCACCGGGCAGCGCGACGGCCGCATCCTGCTGCCCTTCTCCTGGAACGGCGTCACCCTGCACGCCTCGGGAGCCCAGCGACTGCGGGTGCAGCTGACCCCCGCCGGAGCCGACACCGTCACCGTCCTGGCCGCCGACCACGAAGGCAACCCCGTCCTGCGCGCCGACTCCCTCGTCCTGCGCCCCGTCTCCGCCGACCAGCTCACCGACCACCGCGACACCACCCGCGACGCGCTGTTCATCGTCGACTGGAAGACCGTGACCGCACCCCCCGGCGACGACACCGAGGACACCTGGGCGGTCCTCGGCGAGCCCGACCCCGACCTCGCCACGGCCACCGTGCACAAGGACCCGGCGGCCCTCGCCACCGCCCTCGAAGCGGGCGCGCCGACACCGGACTTCGCCCTCCTGACCATCGCGCCGGAACCCACCGAGGACGTACACGGCCTGACCGTGCGGGCCCTGGCCGTCCTCCAGGCGTGGATCACCGACCCGCGCCTGGCCGGCACCCGCCTCGTCGTCCTCACCCACGGCGCGCTCGCCACCTCCCACGGCGAACCCGTCCCCGAGCTCGCCGCCTCCGCGATCGTCGGCCTCGTCCGCACCTTCCAGAGCGAGCACCCCGGCCGGTGCATCCTCATCGACCGGGACACCACCCCCGCCTCCCGCGCCCTGACCCCGGTGGCCGGCCGCGTGTCCCTCGCCCTCGGCGAACCCCAACTCGCCCTGCGCGACGGACAGGTGCACATCCCGCGCCTGACCCGCGTGCACGAGTCCCGCGCCCTGACACCGCCTCCCGGAGCCTGGCGTCTCGACACCCACCGGGCCGGAACGCTCGACAACCTCGCCCTCCTGCCCGCGCCCCCGCTCCCGGAGGCCGACGAACTGGGACCGGGCCAGGTCCTGATCGGCGTCCGGGCGGCCGGCCTCAACTTCCGTGACGTGCTCGTCGCGCTGGGGATGTACCCGGACGCCGGTGCGACGATGGGCGGGGAAGGCGCGGGCGTCGTGACCGCAGTCGGCCCCGGTACGCCGGAACTCACGGTCGGTGACCGGGTCCTGGGCATGTTCCAGGGCGGCTTCGGCCCGCACGCCGTCGCCGACCACCGGATGCTCACCCGGATGCCCGAGAGCTGGTCGTTCGAGCAGGGCGGCTCCGTGCCGGTGGCCTTCGTGACCGCCTGGTACGGGCTCGTGGAGCTGGGTGGACTCCAGCCCGGCGAGCGGGTGTTGGTGCACGCCGGTGCGGGTGGAGTGGGCATGGCGGCGATCCAGGTCGCGCGTCATGTCGGTGCGGAGGTTCTCGCGACGGCGAGCGAGGGCAAGTGGGACACGCTGCGCGCGATGGGCCTGGACGACGCCCACATCGCGAGCTCCCGGACCCTCGACTTCGAGCAGAAGTTCGCCGGTGGCGTCGACGTGGTGCTCAACTCCCTCGCGGGCGAGTTCACCGATGCCTCGCTGCGGCTGCTGCGCGACGGCGGCCGGTTCGTGGAGATGGGCAAGACGGACCTCCGAGACCCCGACGAGGTGGCCGCCCGGTACACAGGCGTGACGTACCAGGCGTTCGATGTGATCCACGCGGCGGGCCCCGACGGGATCGCACGGATACTCGCCGTGCTGATGCCGCTGTTCGAAGCGGGCGAGCTGGCACCGCTCGCCGTGCGGTCGTTCGATGTGCGGCGGGCGCCGGAGGCGTTCCGGTTCATGTCGCAGGCCAGGCACACGGGCAAGCTGGTGCTGCGGATGCCCAGGCGGCTCGATCCGGACGGCACGGTCCTGATCACGGGCGGTACCGGCACGCTGGGGCGTCTGGTGGCGCGGCATCTGGTCGCCGAGCACGGGGTGCGCAACCTCGTGCTGCTGAGCCGTAGCGGCGGTGAGGTCCCTGAGGGGCTGGACGCCCAGGTCGTCGTCGAGGCGTGCGACGTGTCCGACCGGGAGGCGCTCGCCGCCGTCCTGGCCCGCATTCCGGCCCCGTTGACCGGCGTCGTCCACGCGGCGGGTGTACTGGACGACGGTCTGATCGAGTCGCTCACCCCCGAGCGCCTCGAACGCGTCCTGCGCGCCAAGGTCGACGGCGCGCTCAACCTGCACGAACTCACCGCGGGCCACGACCTTGCCGCCTTCGTCCTCTTCTCCTCCCTCGCCGGAATCCTCGGCAGCGCGGGGCAGGCCAACTACGCCGCCGCCAACTCCTTCCTCGACGCGCTCGCCCAGGACCGGCACGCGCGAGGGCTGAGCGCCACCTCGCTGGCGTGGGGGCTGTGGGCCGAGGCCAGCGGGCTTACGGGCGGACTCACCGAGGCGGACCGGGCCCGCATGGAGCGCGGTGGGACGGTGCCGCTCTCCACCGAACTGGCCCTGACCCTCTTCGACACCGGCCGTGCCACCGACGAGGCCCTGCTGGCCGCGGTGCGCATCGACACCGCCGCCCTGCGCGCCGACCTGACGGCGCCGATCCTGCGGGGGCTCACCCGGGGCAGGGCCCGGCGTGCCGCCTCCGCCTCCGCCGGCATGCCGCTCGAGGGGCCCGCAATCGGCGAGCGGCTCGCCGGGCTGACGTCGGCCGAGCAGGACGAGCTGCTGCTCGACCTGGTCCTCGGGAGCGTCGCCGCGGTCCTCGGGCACGGCTCGCCGGGCGCGCTGGACCCGGACCTGACCTTCCGGGACCTCGGCTTCGACTCGCTCACGGCGGTCGAGCTGCGCAACCGCCTCACGGCGGCGACCGGCCTGCGCCTGCCGGCCACCCTGATCTTCGACCACCCGAGCCCGGTCGACCTCGCCCGCAGGATCCGCGAGGAGATCGCCCCGCGGCCCGACCCGGCCGGCCTCGGCGCACGGGACGTCCCTGCCGCGGATGCCGGCGCCGACATCGCCTCCATGACCGCCGACGACCTCATCCGTATGGCGCTGGGAGGTGCCTCCGAGTCCTGACGGACGGGAGCACGGGGAAGGGGGCGGCCGGATCGGCCGCCCCCTTCCCCGTGCGCGTGCCGTCAGATCGTCAGCAACGCCGACTCGGCGGACCGCAGGGGTGGTTCGGCCGACGCCGGCGCGCCGGCGGGACGTGCGGCGAGGCGCTGCACGGCCGCGACCACCTCGGGAGACCGCAGCCGGGTCAGCGGCGCGGACAGCGTGGTCACCTCCATCGTCGCGGCGGCCACGGCGGGTTCGAAGAGCGCCGCGGTGGACACCAGGTCCGCGAACCGGCGGCCCGCGTCGGAGGGGTCGGCCAGCCGGGCGTCGGTGACCTCGGCACGGCAGCCCGGGTAGCCGAGGTCCTGGGTGGTGGCCAGGATCCACGGGTCGTCGACGACCGCGCTCACCGCACGCTGGACACGCTTGGCGAGCTGAGGGCGGAGGCCGCCGAGACGGCGCAGCTCGCCCTCCAGGGCCTGCGCGGCCTGCGCGGCACAGCTCATGCCGTGCCCGTACACCGGGTTGAAGGCCGCCAGCGCGTCACCCATGACGGCGAAGCCCTCCGGCCACCCGGCGACCTGCTCGTAGTGCAGCCGCCGGTTGTGCGTACTGCGGGAGCCCTGCACCTCCGTGACCGGCTCGGCGCCCGCGATGAGGCGGCCGACGATCGGATGCCGTACCGCCTGCGCGAACGCGGCGAACCCTGCCTCGCCGTTCGGAGGCTCGGCTCCCCGGGTCCCCGAGACGGTGACGATCCACCGGCCGTCCTCGATCGGGACGAGCACCGCGCTCTGCCCCGGCCGTCCCGAGCGGTGGTCCGGGTAGACGCTCACCACGGGAAAGTCCCGCTCGGCCCCGGCCGGGGCACGGAAGACGCGGCTGGAGTAGCGCAGCCCCGAGTCGACGGTCTCCTCCCGCACGGGCGGCAGTCCCAGCTCCGCCAGCCACTTCTTCGCCGGCGAGCCGCGTCCGGTGCAGTCCACGACGAAGTCCGCCGCCAGCTCCACCGGCCCTCCCGAGCCGTCGCGCGGCCGCACCACGACCCCGGTGACCCGGCCGCCCGCCGCCCGGGGCCCCACCACCTCGACGCCGTCGCGCACGGTGATGCGGCTGTCGCGCAGCACCGCGTCACGCACCGTCCAGTCGAGGAGCTCCCGACTGCACGTGATCATGAACTGGGCGCCCTGGAAGCGCTGCTGCCAGCCGTACGCCGTCAGCGACACCACGTCCGCCGGCAGCCCGATCCGGTGCCCGCCGGCGGCGAGGAGCCGGTCGGTGGTGCCAGGCAGCAGCGCGTCGATCGTCCGCGCGCCGCCGGACATCAGCAGATGGGCGTGGCGCGCCTGGGGCAGCCCCTTGCGCAGGTACGGCCCGTCGGGCATCGTGTCGCGGTCCACGACGGTCACGGAGTCCACGTGAGCGGCCAGGACACGGGCCGCCAGCATCCCGGCCAGCCCCGCCCCCATCACCACCGCATGCTTCGAGTCGGTCATCGGGAGACCAATTCCTCCTCTTCGGGCTCCTCGGGCTCCTCGGGCTCGGCGGGGCCCAGGTACACCACGTCGGACTTGCCCCAGTAGCCACGCATGTCGTTGATCAGCCCGTCCGCCCCGACCTTCACGGCCATCACGTAGTCGAACCGGATCCGCAGAGCGGAGCCGTCCTCCTCCTCGGGCGGTGCGGGGATGTAACCCAGGCGGACCAGATTCGGTCCCCAGGGCAGGTAGTTCATGGTGGTGACGACGGGGACGGCGGCACTGGCACCGTCCTGCGCCGCGACCGGCGCGCCGAAGTCCTCGAAGGCCTGGCACTCGATGGCCGCGCCCGCGTGCGCGCGCAGCGCCTCGATACCGGACCGGGGCCCGGTGCCGACCGGGTCCTCGTACGTCACCGCGGGCGAGTACAGGGCGAGCAGCCCTTCCAGGTCACCGGCGTTGATGCGGCGGCAGTGTTCCACCACCAGGTGCTTGCAGAGCGTCTCCGTCTCGGACACGGCCGCTCACATGCTCACGTCGGTCGCACCCCAGAAACTGCGGACTTCCTCGATCAGCCCCTCCTCGCCGACCGCGAACGTCATCACCGCCTCGACGGTGAGCCGTTTGCGCTCCGGGTCGGTGATGTTGACCAGGTCCGCGGTGAGCGACGCGGCGACATACCGGTCGTCCTGGGCGCAGACGATCGACCTGACGGTGTCCTTGATGTCGGCCTCGACCATGGTGACCTGGAAGAAGTGGCGCAGCGCCTCGTGGCCGCGCGCGACGGACACACCTATCGGGTCCTCGATGAAGCCGTCGGGGGCGAACATGGCGACCACCCCGTCCACGTCACCGGAGTTCAGCCTGCGGTAGTACTCCGTGATGATCTTCTTGCGGGTGGGCTCGTCGGTCATGGTGCTCCCTGAATCGGTGGTGCTCGGCCGGAACGCGCCGAGCCAGTAGGGCTCGCGCTGGAACGGGTACGTCGGCAGGTCGACCCTGAGGGCGGCCGCGTCTGCCAGCAGCGCGGTGAGGTCCAGGCTGGCCCCGGCCGCCCACAGCCGGGCGAGCTCCCGGTCCAGGCGCGCGGCGGGGGAGGAGTCCGGGTCCGCGTCGCGGGCCCCCAGGTGCAGCACGAGACCGGCGAGCCGCGGCGCGTCGCCGCTCGGGGCCGGGGCCGCGCCCGCGAGGAGGGCCTCGGCGTCGATCTTCTCGCCGCCGCCGTCCACCAGCGCCGCGATCAGCGGGGGAGCGGCCCTCGGGTCGTCCACGGCGTCCGCGCGGCCCGCCGCCACACAGGCGGCCTGACCGAGCGTGAGACTGCCGGCGAGGTGAGCGGCGGCGATCTGCCCGCTGCCACGGCCGAGGAGGACGTCCGGGCGCATGCCCCGGCTCTCCAGCAGCCGGTGGGCGGCGACCAGCGCCACGAAGGCGGCGGCGACGGTGTGCTCGTGCGCTTCGCCGGGCGCGGGCGGCGGACCGTCCAGGTGCGGGGCGAGTTCGCCGGCCGCCTCGTCCCAGGCGCGGGCATAGGCGGGGAAGGCGGCGTGCAGCGCGGCCTCGACGGACGGTTCGCGCCCGTCGGCGTCCGGCAGCAGGACGGCGAGCCGGACCTCCCCGTCCTCCGCCCGGCCGCGCACCACACAGGGGTGCGGGTCACCGGCGGCGAGCGCGTCCAGCGCGTCGAGCAGGTCCGTTCGCGTCTGCGCGAGGACGACCGCCCGCTCCTCGAACGCGGTCCGGGCGGCCAGGGACCGGGCCACCTCGTGCGGGCCGAGCGCGATGTCGCCGGCCACCCGTTCCCGCAGCCTGCGCGCCGCCGAGGCGAGAGCGGGCCCGGAGCGGGCCGACAGCAGGCACGGCACCGGCAGGTCGGTGGTGCGGGGAGCCGGGCCGGGCGACGGGGCGCCGTCCGGGTCGGGCGACTGTTCGAGGATCAGGTGCACCTTGGTGCCGTTGCCGCCGAACGACGACACCCCGGC
Source organism: Streptomyces sp. NPDC025833 (assembly GCF_055558055.1). Classification (NCBI taxonomy): domain Bacteria; kingdom Bacillati; phylum Actinomycetota; class Actinomycetes; order Kitasatosporales; family Streptomycetaceae; genus Streptomyces; species Streptomyces sp. NPDC025833. Next base: position 26,234 of record NZ_JBVHNF010000026.1, on the reverse strand, counting down.
CCGACGCGGACGTCCCGTCTCCGGCCACGCCACCGCCTGGAGGGGCAGCGTGACGCCCCCGCCCGCCCAGTCGACGTCCGCCAGCGGCTCGGCGGCGTGCAGCGCCTCGGGCACAATCCCGTGCCGCATCGCCAGGACCGCCTTGATGACCCCGACGACCCCCGACGCGGCATGAGGGTGACCGACGTTGGCCTTGACCGACCCCAGCAGCACCGGACGGTCCACACGATGCCGTCCGTACGCCTCGATGACGGCCTCCGCCTCCACCGCGTCCCCCAGCGGCGTGCCCGTCCCGTGCGCCTCGACGACGTCGACGTCCTGCGGACCGAGCCCGGCGTCCGCCAGCGCCAGCCGCATGACCTCGCTCTGCGACGGGCCGTGCGGCGCGGTGAGCCCGTTGCTGGCTCCGCTGTGGTTCAGCGCCGAACCGCGGATCACCGCGAGCACGGGATGCCCGCGCCGCCGCGCCTCGGACAGCCGCTCCACCACCAGGGCCCCGGCCCCCTCACCCCAGCCGACCCCGTCGGCGCCGGCGGAGAAGGACTTGCAGCGGCCATCCGAGGCGATCCCGCCGAGATTGTCGAACGCGACCGGGAACGCCATCACGGTCACCCCGCCGACCAGCGCCGAGGAGCACTCGTCCCGCAGCAGCGCCTGGCAGGCCAGATGCAGGGCGACACCGGAGGAAGAGCAGCCCGTGTCGACGGCGAGCGTCGGCCCCTGCAGCCCGAACGTGTAAGCCACCCGGGCACACGCGAACGGGGAACCGGCCCCCGACGACACGTACGGCACGCTGGCCTCGGGAACCTGCCGCATGTCCGAGACGTAGTTCTGGGTGAAGGTCCCCACGTAGACACCCGTACGCGACCCGCGCATCCGGCGCGGGTCCTCACCGGCCCGCTCCCACGCCTCCCAGGCCAGCTCCAGGAGCAGCCGCTGCTGGGGGTCCACCACCAGGGATTCCTCCGGACTCATGTCGAAGAACGCCGGGTCGAACCCGGAGGCCCCGGTGAGGAAACCGCCCTCGGTCAGCAGCCCGACGCCGCGCAGGGCACCGTTCCACGAGGCCATCCGCTCCAGGTCCCAGCCCCGGTCGTCCGGGACCGGCCCGATCGCGTCCCCGCCGGACAGCAGCAGCTCCCACAGCTCGTCCGGCGACCCGATGCCCCCCGGCAGCCGGCAGCTCATCCCGACGACCACCACCGGGTCGTCGGTGCGGTCGGCACCGGTCACGGCCTCGGGGACCGCCGCCTCGGGAGCGTCCCCCGCGATGCGGGCGCGCAGGTACGTGGCCATGGCCCGCGGAGTGGGGTGGTCGTACACCAGGCCGACCGGCAGCCGCAGACCGGTGACCGAGGAGAGCCGGTTGCGCAGTTCGACCGAGCTGAGCGAATCGAAACCCAGCTCACGGAAGAGACGCCCCGCCCCGACCGCGTCTCCGGCCGCATGACCCAGTACGGCAGCGGCCTGCTCCCGCACTAGCTCCAGCACGATCCGCGTCCCGTCGGCCACGGACTCCCCGGCCAGCCGGGCCGCCAGCCCCGTACGGTCCTCGGACCCCGCGCCCGAGCCCGCCTCGCGACGCTGCGGAGCACGGATCAGGCCGCGGTACAGCGGGGGCGACTGATGCCCGGCGAGCCGGCGCGCGAGCGTGCCGAGATCCGTCGGCACCGGCACGAACAGCGCCGTCTCGGTCCGCACGGCGGCGTCGAACACCGCCAGGCCGTCCGCCGTGGACAGCGTGCCGAACCCGGCGTCCGCCATCCGCCCGCCGCCGTCCACGGCCACACGCCGGGTCAGCTCGCTCAGTTCCTCCCACATGCCCCACGCGAGCGAGGTGGCGGGCAGACCGTGCGCCCGCCGGTGCGCGGCCAGCGCGTCGAGACAGGTGTTGGCGGCGGCGTAGTTGGCCTGCCCGGCCGTGCCGAGGACCCCCGCGGCCGAGGAGAACAGCACGAACGCGGCGAGCGGCAGGGAACGCGTCAGGTCGTCGAGGTGACGGGCGGCGTCCACCTTGGGGCGCATGACGCCCGTCATCCGCTCCGGCGTCAGATCGCCGAGGAGAGCGTCGTCGAGGACGCCCGCCGCGTGGATGACGGCGGTGAGGGGACGGTCGGCGGGCACGTTCGCCAGAACCGCGGCGAGCGCGTCCCGGTCCGCGGCGTCGCACGCGACGGCGCCGGCCTCGGCACCCAGGTCGGCGAGTTCCCCGACGAGTTCCCGGGCGCCGGGCGCGTCGGGACCGCGCCGGCTGAGCAGCAGGACCCGGCGCACGCCGTGCTCGCGCACCACATGCCGGGCCAGAATCCCCCCGAGCGTGCCGGTCCCGCCCGTGATGAGCACGGTCCCCTCCGGATCGAGGGGACGGTGCCCGGCAGCGGGAGCGGTCGAGGGCCGCCCGAGCCGGGGCGCCCGCACCGCTTCACCGCGCACCGCGAGCCGGGACTCCCCGGCGGCGAGCGCCTGCCCCAACAGGGCGGCGGACAGCGGGCCGTCGCAGTCGAGCAGCAGCAGCCGCCCGGGATGCTCGGCCTCCGCCGCACCGACCAGCCCCCACAGCGAGGCGGCCGCCACATCAGGAGCCTCACCGGCCTCCACGGCCACCGCACCCCGGCTGACCAGGACCAGCCGGCTGTCCGCCAAGCCCTCCTCGGCCAGGAACGCCTGCAGCGTCCCCAGCGCCCACACGGCGACAGCCTCCGGACCACCCCCCACCGGCACCGGCACGACCACGGCCTGCGGTGCGGGCAGCCCGCAGCCGGCGACCCCGGCGAGATCGGGGTGCACGACACAGCGGCCGCTCAGCCCGTCCACCTCACCACCGGCGAGCGACACCCAGGTCCCGTCGGCCGCGTCACCGGCAGGCACCACCGGCACCCACTCGACACCGAACACCGTGTCCTTGGGCAGGCTCACGGGCATCCCCGCAATCCGGTCGGCGGGCGGCCCGAACACCACCGGCCCCAGTTCCGCCAGCGGCTGCCCGCCCGCGTCGGCCAGCGTGACGACGACCGTGCCGTCGGCCTCCGGCGACACCCGCACCCGCGCACTGTGGGCGCCGGTGGAGTGCACGACGACACGGCCCAGCGAGACCGGCGCCCGGTACCGCGTGTCGCCGTCGTCCCGCCCCAGGTGCCAGGCCCGCAACGCGGCGTCCAGCAGGGCGGGATGCACCCGGTGGCCGCGCACCTCACGGGCCGCGTCGTCGAGCGCGACCTCCGCGAAGACCACACCCCCGTGCCGCGCCAGAAGACGGATCACCGCCGTCCCGGGCGAGCCGTCATCGTCCGGGAACGCCGGCGCGACCGCGTCGGACGGCGGCCACGTGCCGTCGAACCCGGCCGCAGCCCGAGGGAGCGAGGTGAGCGTGGCACCGGCGTACCGGACCCACCGCTCGTCCTCCACCGCGGGGTGGCAGGCGTGCACCGTGACCCCGGCGGCCGCGTCGGCCGTCACCTGGACCCGGGTGGTGCCCTCCGGCAGGACCAGCGGCCGTTCCAGGGACAGCGCGGCCACACTCGCCCCGACCTCGTCGGCGGCCCGCACGGCCAGCTCCGCGAGGACACCCGCACTCATGACGGCCGGGCCGTCGACCTCGACACTGCCGGTGAGGACGACCGCGTCACGGTCGGCCAGCCGCACCGCCGCTCCCAGCACCGGATGCCGGGCGTCGTCCAGGCCCAGCGCACGCGGATCCGCCCCCGACCCCGGAGACAGCCAGTAGCGGGCCCGCTGGAAGGGGTACGTGGGCAGGGCGACGTCCCGCGCGTCGACGCCGTCGAACAGGGCGGCGAGGCCGATCCGGGTGGACCGCACCGCCGCCTGAGCCAGCGAGGTCCGCAGCCGCAGCAGCGAACCGTCACCGCGCTGCAACGTGCCGACGGCCACGACGTCCGCCCCGGCCTCCTCCGCGCCCTCCTCCACGGCCGCCGTCAGCACCGGATGCGGACTGACCTCGACGAACACCCCGTGCCCCGACGCGAGCAGCGCCCGCACCCCCTCCTCCAGCAGCACGGGCCGACGCAGGTTGCGGTACCAGTACGCGCCGTCCAACTGCGACGTGTCGATCCAGTCTCCGGTCACGGTCGACCAGAACGGCACCTGGCACCGCCGAGGCACGATCTCCGCCAGCTCCGAGGCCAGCCGCTCCCGCAACGACTCGACCTGCGGCGAGTGCGAGGCGTAGTCGACCGGGACGCGACGCACCCGCACCCCGTCGGCCTCGCACGCCTCCACGAAGCGGGCGAGGTCGTCGGCGCCGCCGGAGACGACGGTGGAGCGCGGCCCGTTGCGGGCGGCGACCGACAGCGAGAGCCCGGCCCGCTCGACCCGCCCCTCCACCTCGCCGACCGCCAGCGCCACCGAGGCCATCCCGCCCCGCCCCGCCAGCTCCGCGGCGATGGCCTTGCTGCGCAGCGCGACGACCTTCGCCCCGTCCTCCAGCGACAGCGCGCCCGCCGCGCAGGCCGCGGCGATCTCCCCCTGGGAGTGCCCGAGGACCGCGGCCGGCCGCACCCCGTGCTCCTGCCACACATGAGCCAGCGAGACCAGCACCGCCCACAGCGCGGGCTGCACGACGTCGACCCGGCCGAGGGCCGCCTCGTCGTCCAGGACGTCGCTCAGCCGCCAGTCCGTCCAGGGCGCGAGAGCCTCCTCGCACGCGGCGAGCCGGGACGCGAACGCGGAGGACTCCTCCCGCAGCCGGGTCGCCATCCCGGTCCACTGGGACCCCTGCCCGGGAAACACGAACACCGTCTTGCCGCGCACGTTCGCCTGCCCCGCCACGACCAGCGGCGACGGCTCACCCCGGCTCAGCGCACCGAGCGCCTCCCGGGGAGCGCCGAAGCCGTCGGCGAGGACGACCGCCCGGTGCTCGAACACCGTGCGCCCCGTGGCCAGCGCGGCCCCCACGGAGACGAGGTCCGGCTCCTCGCCGCACCACCGGGCGAGGCGCCCGGCGCGGGCCCGCAACGCCCGCGCGGTGGCCGCCGACACCAGCCACGGCACAGGACCCTGCGCCAGAGGCCCGTCCGACGGCCGCCCCACGGGCTCGGCGGGCGGCGGATCGTCCCGCGCGTCGGCCTGCTCCAGCACGATGTGCGCGTTGGTGCCGCTGATCCCGAACGAGGACACCGCCGCACGCCGGGGCCGCCCGGTCGCCGGCCAGTCGAGGGCCTCCCGGGCGAGACGCACGTGCCCGGCGCTCCAGTCGATGTGAGGGGAGGGGGCGTCGATGTGCAGGGTGCGCGGGATGCGGCCGTGCCGCAGGGCCATGACGGCCTTGATGACGCCGGCGACACCGGAAGCCGCCTGGGCGTGCCCGATATTGGACTTGAGCGAACCGAGCCACAGAGGCGGCGCGCTCTGCGGCCGCCGGCCGTAGGTGGCCAGCAGGGCCTGCGCCTCGATGGGGTCGCCGAGGGTGGTGCCGGTGCCGTGGGCCTCGACCAGGTCGACCTCGTCGGGGGAGAGCCCGGCGTCGGCGAGGGCGGCGCGGATGACGCGCTGCTGGGACGGCCCGTTGGGCGCGGTCAGCCCGTTCGAGGCACCGTCCTGGTTGACGGCGCAGCCACGCAGCACCGCGAGAACCCGACGACCCGCGCGGCGGGCGTCCGACAGCCGCTCGACGAGCAGCAGCCCCACGCCCTCGGCCCAGGACGTGCCGTCGGCGGCTGCGGCGAACGGCTTGCTGCGGCTGTCCGGCGCCATCATCCCCTGGCTGCCGAACCCGTGGAAGATACTGGCGGTCGACATCACGGTCACCCCGCCCGCCAGAGCCAGCGAACACTCACCGGCCCGCAGCGCCCGCACCGCGAGGTGCAGGGCGACCAGCGAGGAGGAGCAGGCGGTGTCCACGGTGAGGGACGGCCCCTCCAGCCCGTAGACATAAGAGAGCCGTCCGGACAGCACACTGCTGGCCGTCCCGCTGACCAGGTAGTTCGCCACCCCGTCGGGCAACTCGGTGATGCCGGTCCCGTACCCGGTGTTCGCGGCTCCGACGAAGACCCCGGTCGGGCTCCCCTTCAGCGAGCCGGGCACGATGCCGGCCCGCTCCAGAACCTCCCACGACGTCTCCAGCAGCAGCCGCTGCTGAGGATCCATGGCCAGCGCCTCACGGGGCGCGATCCCGAACACGGCCGGGTCGAACAGGTCCGCCCCCTCGACGAACCCGCCCTGCGGGACCGTCCCGTCCATCGCGGCGAGCTCCAGCACCTGCTGCTTCCAGCCGCGCCCCGCCGGCAGATCCCCGATCGCGTCGGTCCCGTCGGCGACCAGACGCCACAGGTCCTCCGGGGAGGTGACATCGCCCGGATAGCGACACCCCATCCCCACGATGGCGATCGGCTCCCGGTCCGCCTCACCCGATTCCTCATGGCGCGCACTCAGCCGCTCGTTCTCGGCACGCAGCCTCTCGTTCTGGGTCAACGACGCCCGCAGGGCCTCGACGAGCTGATCGGCAGGGGCGGTCATCGCGAACTCCGCTCGTCGCAGGAGGAGTTGTTCCCGGATCGCCGACAGCCAAGGTGACGCGGCATGACGGGGCCGCCGCACAACCTATTGACCCCGCCGTTCCCACCCAACCCCTACTGCCGCTCCCCGCCCCCTGTTCCCGGAACTCCGCCCCCTGCGAGGCCCGGACACGGCCCTGCCCACGGCCGGGGACCGCGATCGCGGGGTCCAGGACCGGCCTCCTTCGAACGGCACGCCGACCCCGGCACCCGGTATGCCCGGCGGAGCTACCCGGTACCGCCTTCGGCCCGAACCTGTTCGCGCAGCACGTGCTTCTTCACCTTGCCGGAGGGCGTACGCGGCAGCGACGGGACCACCAACAGCTCCCGGGGGATCTTGTACTTCGCCAGCCTGGCGGAGAGAAACCCGCGCAGCTCCTCCAGCGTCACCGCCGCGTCGGCCTCCACCACGGCGACGACGGTCTCGCCCCAGTCCCGGTGCGGCCGCCCGACGACGGCCGCGTCCCGGATCGCCGGATGCTGCCTGACCGCCTCCTCCACCTCGGGCGAGTAGACGTTCTCCCCGCCGGTGATGACGACGTCCTTGATCCGGCCGACGATGAACAGGTAGCCGTCCTCGTCCACCCGCGCGAGATCCCCGGACCTGTACCAGTCGCCCTCGAAGGCACGCTCCGTCGCCTCCGGATCGTCGAGGTAGCCCAGCATGCGGGTCCCCGACCGCAGCCACAGCTCCCCGGTCTCGCCGGCCCCGGCGTCCCGGCCGTCGTCCCTGACCACGCGGATGTCGACGCCCGGCATACCGCCCGCACCGATCGACCCCGCCTTGGTGAGCTGCTCGTGCGGGTGGAGCACGGAACCCACCGGCCCCATCTCGCTCATCCCGTACACCTGGCAGAAGCGGTCCGGACCGTACACGGCCTCCAGCGTCCGCACCGTCTCGGCGCCGAGCGGCGCCCCGCCGTAGGCCCACAGCCGCACACTCGACAGACCGAAGCCGGACAGGTCGACTCCCGCCGCGGGCAGCGCCTTCAGCGGGGCGAGGTAGGCGATCGGCGCACCGAAGAACGCCGTGACCCGGTGCCTGCGCACGGCCTGGAGGAAGGCGAGGGGCTGGTACTCCTTCAGCAGGACGACGGTGCCGCCCAGGTAGATCATCGACAGGAACCAGTTGTTCAGGGGCGAGGCGTGCCAGATCGGCATGGCCAGCAGGAACCGGTCCTCGCGGCGCAGCCCCGCCGCGGCCGTGGTGTACGCGGGCACGGCGGACAGCCCGCGGTGCGAGTGCAGACAGCCCTTGGGCGTGCCGGTCGTCCCGGAGGTGTACAACACCTGCGCCACGGCGTCGGGTTCGACCTCCACGCCCTCCCATTCCGGCGCCTCGGCGACCAGCCGGTCGAACTCTCCGCCGCCGGTGTCGTCCGTGGTGAGCACATCGATCCCGGGAGCGCCCTCGCGCACGCGCCCGGACAGCTCCTCCGCGACGACGGCGACCCGCAGCTTCGCGTGTCCCGCCAGGTAGGCCAGTTCGGGCGCGGTCAGCTTGTGGTTGACCGGCACCAGCGCCGCCCCGGCCCGCCAGATCCCGAACGCCGCCACGGCGAAGGCGGGGGTGTTGTACGTCATCACCCCCACGCGGTCCCCCGGCCGCACCCCGCGCCCACGCAGCACGGCGGCCGCCCGCTTCGACGCCGCGAGCAGCTCGGCGTACGTCATCGACCCCAGATCGGACACGAGGGCCGGCTTCCCGCCGCGACCGCGGGCCGAGCCCTCCAGCATCCACGTCAGGTTCACCGCAGGATCCTCCGCATCCTCGTGGGGCTGCCGGGCCGGGGGCTCCCCGGCCCGGCAAGGATTGAATCATCGTTCAAATCTCTGGGGAAGCTTCAACTGCCCAGCAGCGGCCGGGGCGGTGGCGCGGGGCCGGTCCCCTTCTCCCGGAAGCACGGGCGGTGTGGTGACGGGAAGGCGGGGCAGTCGGGGAGCGAAAGCACGGAGGAGCCGCGCCCCCGAAGCCTGGAGGAACGAGATGGTCATCGGCATCGTCATAGCCGCCTGTGTGATTCTGGCCGTGCTGGCCTTCTTCCTGCCGCGACTGTCGCGGCACCCGCAGAACGGTGCGCAGCGGGGTCTCGGGGCCGGAGCGCGCGCCGGATCCAAGGCGCCCGGTGTCCTCGGCCGCCTGCTGAGCAAGCCGTTCAGCTCCAGCTCCCGGGCGATGGGCCGCAGCGGTGCCGCCGGACGGCAGGCGCGCGGCCGTATGCCCTTCTGACCCGGGGCACCGTGCCGGCGGCGCGCCGAACGCGTCCGCGCCCGGTACGGCGACGGCGGGCCCCTGCCGACCTGGCAGGGGCCCGCCGTGCGGAGGACCGAGGAGCACCGGGACCCGTCCTCGACGACCGGTATCCCGGCTGACCCGCTCACCGTCCACGGCCGGCCCGAGAACCTGCCCATACGTCAGGTGCCGGGCGGGGAACCGGTCGGCACCGTGGCCGCCGCGGCTGCTCAGCCCGGGAGCATGGCCCGGCGGCCGGGCGCGGCGGAGGACTGCATGGTCATGCCGCCGTCGACCACGAGGAGCTGGCCGGTGAGGTAGCGGGACTCGTCGGAGGCGAGGAAGACCATGGTGTGGCCGATGTCCTCGGGCGACCCGAGGTAGGGGAGGGCGTTGCCCTTCTTCAGGCTGTCGACCACTTCCTGGGGCAGGTTGTCCACCAGGGCCGGCGTCATCACGGCGCCGGGGGCGACGGCGTTGCAGCGGATGTTCTGCGGGCCGTACTGCGTGGCGACGGACTTGGTGATGCTGACCACCGCGGCCTTGACGGCGCCGTAGGAGGTCTGGAGGACGTCTCCGACGAGCGCCGCGACGGAGGCCGTGTTGATGATCGAGCCGCCGCCGGAGCGGATCATGTGGGGGATCGCGTACCGGGAGCCCAGGAGGGTGCTGCGCACGTTGAGGGAGACCGCCCGGTCGAACTCGGCCATGTCCATGCGGAGCAGGTCGAGGTCGGTGCGGGGATTGGTGCCGCCGACGTGGTTGCACAGGATGTGCAGCGCGCCGTACCGCTCGACGGCCGCGTCGATCATCCCGGCGATGGAGTCCTCCTCGAGGACGTTCACGGTGAGGGGCAGTGCCTGGCCGCCCGCCTCCGTGATGATGTCGGCGGTCTCCTGGGCGGCCTCGGTGTCGTAGTCGGCGACGACGACGCGGGCGCCCTGCCTGCTCATGAGTTCGGCGGCGGCGCGGCCGATGCCGCTCCCCGCTCCGGTGATGACGGCCACCTTCTCCGGCAGACGGTTCATGACGGTGCTCCTCGTGGTGTGCGGTGGGTCGGTTCGGTGGGTTCAGCGGCCGGTGCCGGCGGGTGCCCCGGCGGACGAGGGGGTTTCGTGCCGGGAGGCGTCGTGGGCGCTCTGCCCCGGGGCGGCGGCGCGGACGCGCGGGATGGCGAGGGTGAGCAGGAGGCCCGCGACCGTGGCGAGCATGGCGACCACGTACGTCATGCGGAACCCGTGCTCGGTCGGTACCTGGGCCGGGCCGAGTCGCATGGTCATGTTGGCCAGGATGGCCGCCATGACGGCGCTGGCTGTCGAGGTGCCCACGGAACGCATGAGCGCGTTGACCCCGTTGGCCGAAGCGGTCTCGGTGACGGGTACGGCGCCCATGATCAGGGCGGGCATGGCGGCGTAGGCGATGCCGACCCCGGCGCTGATGATCATCGAGGTGATGACGATCTCCCACACCTGGGACATGAGCAGCAGGCCCGCGCCGTAGCCGAGGCCGATGACCGCGGTGCCCGTGAGCAGGGAGGCGCGGGGGCCGTACCGGGCGGTGATGCGGGCGGAGACGGGGGAGAGGGCCATCATCACCAGGCCGCCCGGAGCCAGGGCGAGACCCGCGGCCAGCGTGGACTGCCCGAGCCCGTACCCGGTGGCCTCGGGGGACTGGAGCAGCTGGGGCAGGGTCAGCGACATGGCGTACATGGCGAAGCCGACCAGGACGGACGCCAGGTTGGTGAACAGCACGGGGCGGCGGACGGTGACCCGGAGGTCGACCAGGGGCTCGGACACCCGCGCCTGGTGCCAGGCCCACAGCGCCAGGACCAGGACGCCGGAGACGAAGAGGCCGAGCGTGGTACCGCTGGTCCAGCCCCAGTCGCCGCCCTTGGTGACCGGCAGCAGCAGGAGCACGAGGCCGCCCGCCAGCCCGGCCGCGCCCAGGGCGTCGAACCGGCCGGGGGAGAGGTTGGGGGACTCCGCCAGCAGCAGGGTCACCATCAGCAGGCAGACGGCACCGAGGGCGGCGGCGAGCCAGAACAGCACGTGCCAGCTCGTGTTCTGCACGATGGCGGCAGACACCGGCAGGCCGATCGCGCCACCGACGCCCAGCGTGGCACTGACCAGGGAGACCGCGCCGCCGATCCGTTCGGCCGGCAGTTCGTCGCGCAGGACGCTGATGCCGACCGGTATGACACCGGTGGCCAGGCCCTGCAGCGCCCGCCCCACGACCACGGGGACCAGGCTGTCCGAGAGGGCGCACACGACGGAGCCCGCGACGAGCACGGCCAGGCTGGCGATGAGGACCCGGCGCTTGCCGAACATGTCGCCGAGGCGCCCGGCGATGGGGGTGACCACGGCTGCCGCGAGGAGCGTGGCGGTGATCACCCAGGAGGCGCTGGACGCCGAGGCGTCCAGCAGGTCCGGCAGCCTGGGAATGATCGGTACGACGAGCGTCTGCATGAGCGACACGACGATGCCGCTCAGGGCGATCACGGCGGTGATGACGCCCGGACTCCGCGTGCGGGTGGTGCTGCTCGGCAAGTGGGTTCTCCTTGAACGTGTCCGCGAGTGCGGGAGCCCGTCCCGGGATCGGCGCGGGTGCCGGCGGGACGGTACCGGCCGGAATGTGCATCATGCACAGGCGATGCATAGTACACATCCAATGTGCATCATGCACAAACGGAGGCCGTCGCGGGGGGTGGCGGTGGGCGTGCGCGATGATGAGGTGACGTGTCGGCACGGGAGAGGACAGGGCATGGACGAGCAGGAGCGTCGGCTGGGCGAGCTGGAGAGGGAGCTGACCCTGCTGTCCCGCCATGTCGTCGCCTCGCGCGGCCCCCGCCTCGGCCGTCGCCTGGAGCGGTCCGCGTACGTCACGCTGACGCGACTGGAAGCGGGTGAGCCGCTCACGCTCAAGGAACTGGCCCACACGTTCCAGGTCGACGTCTCGACCATCAACCGTCAGGTGAGCGCCATGCTGAAGAACGGCCTGGTGGAACGCATCCCCGATCCCGACGGCGGCATCGCCCGCAAGTTCCGGCCCACCGGCTTGGGGCTCGAACGTCTCGAGGCGGACCGGGCCATCAGTATCGAGGGCACCGCGCGCGTGCTGGAGGTCACCGGCTGGACGCCCGAGACCGCCGAGTGCTTCCTGTCCCTGCTGGTCCAGTTCAACGAGGGCATCGCGCGGCTGGAGGGCCTGTCGTGGCCCGGCGCCGGACAGACCGGCGCCGAGGCCGCGGAGGGCTGACAGGCCGGCCCCGCCCGCCGGCGGTCAGGTCGAGGTGCCTGCCTTCCGGGTGCCCGTGCCCCGGTGCGGCGGCTCCCCCGCGGTCCGGCCGCGGATCGGGAGCCCGCACGGCGTCCTGCTCAGCAGCCGCACGCGCCCCCCGGAGCGGTCAGCGGATCGGCGTCCCGGCGTGCCGGGCCCCACCGGGTCTCGTAACCGAGGCCCTCGCGTGCCCAGTACTCGAAGCCGCCGATCATCTCCTTGACCCGGTAGCCGAGTTCGGCGAGGGCGAGCGCGGCGCGGGTCGCGCCGTCGCAGCCGGGTCCCCAGCAGTACGTCACCACCGGCACGGACTTCTCGAGGAGCAGTCCGGCCCGCTCGGGGATGTGCGCGGTCGGCAGGTGGACCGCGCCGGGAAGGTGGCCCTGGTCCCACGACTCGCTGGAACGGGAGTCCACGACGACGAAGCCGGGGTCGCCACCTGCCGACAGCGCGGCGGCCACGTCGGCGACGTCGGTGTGGAAGGCGAGGCGCGCCCGGAAGTAGGCGACCGCCTCGCCCGGAGCGGCGGAGGCGAAGCCCAGGACCGGGTTGCGGTGAGTCATCTCTGTCATGTCTGTCATGACGGAAAACCTATGGTCAGCGGCCCGGACAGGGAACGGACGATCCACGGGGCCGCGCTTGTCCCGCCGGGGTTTTCCCTGCTATCCATGCGGGATGACCGTGTATTCCCCGGACGCCACCGACTGGCGCATTCTGCACGTCCTCCAGCACGACGGGCGGGCCAGCTACGCCGAGCTGGCGCGCGCGGTGTCCATGTCGCCGAGCGCCGTCACCGAGCGGGTGCGGCGGCTGGAGGAGGCGGGCGTGATCCAGGGGTACGCGGCGGTGGTCGACCCCGAACGGCTGGGCCTGCCGGTCCTGGCGTTCGTGCGCCGCGGTACCCGAACGGCAACTACCGGCCGTTCCACGACCTGGTCGCGGTGACCCCCGAGATCCTGGAGGCGCACCACGTCACAGGTGACGACTGCTTCGTCATCAAGGTCTCCGCGCGCTCCATGTCCCACCTGGAGGCGATCACGGGGCGGATCGGAGCACTGGGTTCGGTGACCACCAGCGTGGTCTATTCCTCCCCCCTGCCCCGCCGTTCCCTGGGCTCGCCGACCACGGGGACCGATCCCCACGCTTGAGGGCCCGGGGCGACACCGCCGACCCGCCGCAGTGCCGCCACGATCCTGCCCAGCACCCGGTCAGAACCCGGCCGACTGTCCCGGGAGCGCCGCCCGCCTGGCCGGTCCGGCCCCTTCCGCGGTCCGCCGCCCGCCCCGGACCCCGGCCGGTGGCAGATCGTGGCGGAGGTGTTCGGCCGGTAGCCCGGCACGGACCAGCCGGGTCGTCACCGCGCCCACCGCGGCCGGCGGCCCGGCCACCAGGGTGGGGCCGGCCGCCGCAGGGAGGCACTCGGCCAGGGCCTGGACCAGCCGGTCACACATCTGCCCCTCCGGCACGGTGCCCCCGATCACCGGCACCACGGTGAGCCACGGGCGGTCGCGTCGGAACGCCGTCAGGTAGTCGGTGTCGTACAGCTCGGACAGCGATCCGGCGCCCAGGACGAGACGTACCGTACGGACCGGGTCGCCCGGGCCCGGGCGCAGGCGGGCGTCCAGCTCCTGAAGCAGTGCCTTCATCGGGGCCCAGCCGGTGTCCCAGGCCACCAGCCGCAGGTCTCCCGACGGCTCGTCGCCGAGTGCCAGGTTTCCCTTCGGCGGCCCGATCCGGACCTCGTCCCCGATCGAGGTGTGGCGCACCAGGGCGTCACTCACCCCGCCGGGCCCGGTGCGGCGGACGTGGAACTCCAGTTCCTCCCGGCCGGACGCGCCGGCCGGGTAGTACGGGCGCCAGGTGTGCGGCAGCCGCGCGGACTCCAGCGTGACGTACTGCCCGGCCCGGTACCGGAACGTCTCGTGCGGCCGCAGCCGCAGCACCGCGAGGTCCGGACCGTGCCGCCGGTGCGCCGTCACCGTGGCGCGCCAGCAGGGTGGTTCGCGCAGCGCCGCCTCCTCCGCGCCGCGCACCATGGCCGTCACACCGAGGCGCAGCATCCGCACCCACGCCTGCTCCAGCTCCGGGTGCCGGCGCTCGCCGGCCTGGACGCGCAGCGCCGTGCACAGCGCTGTCTCGAACACCGCGTACTGCGCCGGCAGCAGACCGAGCTTGCGGTGGTCGCGGCCCAGCGACGTGAAGGTCCGGGTGATGTCATCGGGCCGGTCCAGGGAAGCGGAAGCGAAGAGAGGGAACACGGCCGGAGACGCTCGACCACGAGGTACGACGCCCACAGAAACCGCAGATCAGTATGACACTACGGACATATGCCCCAACGTCCCTGGTGGGAGGGGCCGTTGGGCCCTTGTGCCGGCCATGCCGACGAGGACTGGTCAGCGGATCGTCGCCGAGGAGGGCGGGTCGGCCGGCCGGCACGGCGCCCGAGGAGGCGGGGCCCGGCGGTGCGCTTCCTCGCCGCGCACACCGAGCCCCGCGCCCCACTCTCCGTGTACGGTCTTCCGTCCCGGCGCCGGGTGTCAGCCGATCAGCGGGGGCGACCCGTCCTGCTGGAACGTCACCGTGGTGACGGTGTCCGTGTCGGCCGTGTCCAGGAAGAGCTTGTACAGGTCGACACCTTGGTAGGTGCCGTTCGGCGCGCCACCGATGATCTCCACCAGAGCCAGGTGGAGGTGCGGCGGGGTCGGGTCGAACTTGTACACGGTGCCCAGCAGGTCGCCCCTGCCGACCGTGGAATCGACGCCCAGCTCGGGCGGCACATCGGTGAGGTGGGTGTAGAAACCGCCCATCATGTCGTTCGGGGCTCGCATGAACAACTGGGCGCCGTAGACCTTCTGCGTGTCCGCGTCCGGGTCGTGCGGCGTCAGCTTGGTGATGTGCGCGTCGAAGGCGGCGAACACCTGTGTGCCCTCGTCCGCGCCCAGGTCCATGCCGAACTGGATGTACCAGTTCGGTGGCTGGTGGCCTCCCTGGTTGGGCCCTCCGAGACCCCCGGTGAAGCCGGACGGGAAGGGATTGGAAAGATCGATGTCGAACGGAGCCATCGTGGTCACCTCTCACGTTCTTCGCGGATCTCCGCCACGGATCACATGGACAGGACGTTGAAGCCCGCGTCGGCGAGCCGGGAACCCAGAGCGCTCACCGTGTCGGCGTCGTCGAAGCGCCCGTTCGCCGGGTCGATTCCGTTGGCGGTCTGGAACTCCCGGACCGCGGCCTGCGTGCCGGGGCCGTCCACGCCGTCCTGCCTGCCCGGCTTGAACCCGAGCGCCAGCAGGGCGCCCTGTACTCCGAACACGTCGGACAACTGCATCGCGATCCGCTCCACGGGCTGCCCCTGGTCCGCGACCGCCTGGGCCAGCCGGAAGTGCTCCCGGTCGAGCTTGTTCCGGACCGCGATGGTCCCCTCGTCCGGAGTGAAGTGGCACTCGTCCGCGGCACCGTTCCAGTCGTTCCCGGCGACATCCGCCCGGAACATGGGGAAGCCGTTCAGTGTCGGTCCCAGCGCCCAGCACATGCTCAGCGTCGCCAGTTGTGCGTTGGCAGGCCAGTCGGCGAAGCCGCTGAACTCCGTACGGGAGAGGAGGGTCGCCTCCATCTGGTCGAGCTTGGCGAAGACGCGTCGGTCTATCTCGTCGTCGTCCACGTGCAGGAGGGTCAGCGGCGGACTGAAGGCGTTGTGCCCCAGGAACGCCAGTTCCAGATGCCCCTTGACGGCGTCCCAGTCCGCGGCGACCTGGTCGGCGGAGGCCTCCGCACCGTCCACGTTGGCCAGCCAGCGGAACTCCCGCGCCTCGGCCAGCGACCGTTCCCGCTCCTCGGCGGACGGCGCCGAGTCGGGCTTCTCCGTCTCGTCTATCTTGTTGCCGATACCGGTGCTCACCCAGCCCTTCTGGTCCAGGTACATGAAGCCCACCCGGCCCTCGAGCGGATCGTTGAATCCGATCCAGTAGTCGCGCACGCTGTCGAACATGGTGCTGCCTCCGTCCCGGCCTGCCCCCCGCCCGACACCCGGTCAGTGGCGGCCGAACCCGCCGTGCCGACCGTGTCGGTCGTCATCGTCCCCGTCGTCCTCCGATCGTTCGTGTCCATCGTGATCGTCGTGTCCGCCGTGCCGGCAGGGTCCGTCATCGTCGTCACGCTCTCCCGGTACGGGCGGCACCCGCACGGCGTGGCAGTAGATCACCGGCCCCCGAGGCTGTGTGGACGGCGTGCCCGCCGGCCCGGGGGACGGCGGGTGACCGTCGGCCGGACTGCCCTCGGTCTCCATGACCAGCACCCGCAGCGTGGGCGGTGCTGCCTGACGCCCCCTTCGGGGGCCGGGCCATGGCCATCGTCTGACCGTGCAGCTCACGTGTCCGGCGGTTCGGGACCTGGCCGTGCGGGGGCGGTGCCGTGGCCGGGTCCCGCTCCGCGTAGACCGTCGCCACGTTCGCGTCGGGGCCGGGGAGGCCGTCCGGCACGAACATCAGGGGCATCGTGAAGCTGACCTTCCGGCGTTCTCAGTCCGTCCCGATCAAGGTGAACTCGTGGTCGGCTCCCGTGTCCCGGAGGGCCACCCAGAAGGCGGTGGAGTCCTTGAGCGGCCGGTCCGCGCCGTCCACCTCCCGCGACGGCGGGTCCGGGGGCTTGACGGGCGGAGTGGCGCGGTCCGTGATCCAGGGCGACGATGTCCACCAGGTCCTCGGGCTCGAGCGGACCGCCGGCCGGCAGGCCACCGCCGTTCCCGACTGCCGCGAAGGCCCGGGGCAGCGTTCCGCCGTCCTGCGAGCCGTGCAGCCGGGCGTGCCACCGGGCGGTGCGTCCGTCCATCTGCTCGGGGGCGGTCCGGCCCACCCGGTCGGCCGGCTCGTCGTAGGTGATCAGCAACCGGGTCGGGAACTCGATGACGCTTCTCGGCAGGCCCTGGAAGAGAGCCGTATCGAGCATGTCCGGCGGCCGTACCACGTGGAACGGGCCCTGCACGGGATCGTCGCCCTGCGGGCAAGGGCCCGGGGGGCCGCCGCGCCGGAGGCCGCCGCGCGGGCCGGGCGGCCGGCGCCGGCCGGGGCCTCCGCGTCCGCCGAAGTCACCATCGTGATCGTCACCGGGACCACCGAAGTGGCCGTCGCCGGGATGGTGTCGCAGATCTTCGCGACGTTCAGCACCTCCGATGAGGCGATTCCCATGTCGTTCGGCATCGCCCGCCGTGATTCTCCGGGGCTGTGGACAGCCCGAGCCGCCGTTGCACCCCGTCCGGGCCGGGGATAGCGTCGACCCTGTCTGGTTCCCCGCCTCCCCGTCATCCGTCCAAGTCGTCGGGAGCCGCCATGACCATGCTGCTCGTCAACGGAACCTTCCAGGTGGAGGGCACGCAGCCGGACGGCGACACCGTCCACTTCACGCCCGCCGCCCCGCACACATGGGAACTCCTCGGTACCCGCGGTCACCCCGTGAAGCACGACGCGCTCGGACGCGCCACGCTCCGCCTGGACGCGATCGACGCGCTGGAGACCCACTACGGCGCGGACCGCGTGCACCAGCCCCTGCGCCTCGCGCACGCGGCGCGCGACGAACTCCTCGGCTGGCTGGGGTTCGAGGAGGTCCGGCAAGGCCCGGACGAGACCGTCACCGCCACGACACCGGACACCGTCCCCGGCTTCGTCCTGACCGGCGGAGCCGACGTCCACGGACGGTGCGTCTCCCTGGTGGGCCGGGGTGGCCCCCAAGACCGGGACGGTGTGGCGGTGGACGTCGACGCCGACCTGCTCAGGACGACCGCCAACCACCACCTGCTCACCGCCGGACTGGTCTACCCCACCTTCTACCGCGGCCTGTTCCCGAGCCTGCGGGACGAGTTGACCGCCGCCGGCGGGCAGGCGCGGACGCCACCGGGCAGGGGCCTGTGGCCCAGCGACGCGACGACGTCCGGGGCGAAGGTGACGGCGCTCTCCTCGCTCACCGACGACATCGTCATCCTGCCCAAGCTCTTCCGCCGCCTCGTCGACTACCTGCGGCTCGGAGCCCCCTCACTGACCTGCTTCCCCGCCTACCTCGCCGGGGTGCGGGACCACTTCACCGTCCTGCCCACCGGCCGGCGTTGCACGGGCCTCCACGAGATCGTCGAGGTCACCGACGGCCGGACGGTACGGATGACGCAGCAGCCCGAGGACCTCGTCTTCGACGAGGCGTAGGGCGACAGCGGGGCTCTTCGGCAA
Source organism: Streptomyces sp. NPDC025833 (assembly GCF_055558055.1). Taxonomy (NCBI): domain Bacteria; kingdom Bacillati; phylum Actinomycetota; class Actinomycetes; order Kitasatosporales; family Streptomycetaceae; genus Streptomyces; species Streptomyces sp. NPDC025833. The sequence goes on along the minus strand of NZ_JBVHNF010000026.1, from coordinate 8,004 downwards.
GGCGCAGGGCGACAGCGGGGCGCGGATCCGGAGCGACCGCACCGGCCGCCACCGCCACCGGGGTCACCGAGGCGGGAACGTCACCCGCACCGCCGTTCCCCTGGGCACCGTCGTCCCCTTCGGCGGGTCCTGGCGGGAGACGGCGGCCGGCGCCGCCGACGGCCCGGAGTCCGGGGCCGGCTCCAGCCGGAGCGTGGTCGTGCCCAGCCTCGCGGCAGCCTCCTCCAGGGTGCAGCCGATCAGATCGGGGACCGCTTCCTGGCCGCCGAACGCGGCGCTGAGCACGTCCCTGCGGGCATCCGCGGCCACCTTGCCCGAGAAGTAGAAGGCGACCGTCGACCCGACAGCCGCGGCGAGCGCCCCGATCAGGGTGCTGCGCAGATTGGTGTCACGCACCGCGAAGGCGACCGCGCAGAATGCCACGAGGCCGGTGACGAGGGCCAGGGCGATCCAGCTCCGGACGATGCTGCCGTCCGACGACGAGGAACGGCCCGGCACGATTCGCCGGGCGGCGACCAGGACGACCCCGATGGCCACCACGGCACCGAGGAGGATCACCAGGAGCACCTGGACGTGCCCCCAGGAGATTTCCGCCGGGTCGTTCGGCTGTGGCTGGAGAAGTCCCATGGTGCGGGCTCCTGGCTGGTCACGACCCCCTGCCGCGTCCCGAGTGTCACGGGACCACGCGGGCGGGCCACCGGCCGGCGATGAGCCGGGCCCCACCGCCCCCCGCTTCCGAGTCTCGCCCCCGCTCCGTGCGAGACGCAAACGCAGCGCACCGGCTCCTACCGGCGCGCGGACACCGCGAGTTGAGGACCCCGCGAACGACGCGGCGACGGGCGCGGAGCACGGCTCCGCGGAGTTGCACGGCCCGGCGGCATCGACCGAGACTGGTGACGAGAGGCCGCGCCTTCCCGGGGCGCGCTCGACCGGACATGGTGAGCGGGACGATCACGGTGGTTTGCCCTGCCGAACTGCGGTTGCTCGGGCAGTTCCGACTGGAGCGCGACGCCGAGCCCGTCGAGGTGTGCCGCAACGGGCAGCGCCTGCTGGCCTTCGTCGCCCTGCGGCGGCGCGTGCCCCGTACGGTCCTCGCCGGGACGCTGTGGCCCGAGGCAACCGAGGACCGCGCCAGGGGCAGCCTGCGCACCACCCTGTGGAAGCTGCCGCGTGGCGGCCAGCCGCTGATCAGGTGCTCCGGCGACACGCTCGTGGCCGCCGCGGGACTCCACGTCGACGTGCACGTCCTCACCGAGACGGCGCTCAGTGTCGTACGCGGCGGCGGGCCGCCGCCCGGCACGGTCGAACAGCCCGACCGGCTCGCCCAAGGGCTGCTCGGCGGAGACGACCTGCTGCCGGGCTGGGACGAGGAGTGGGTGCGGTTGGAGCGCGAACGGCTGCGCCAGCTACGGCTGCACGCCCTCGAAGCACTGGCCGAGGTCCTCGTCCGCCAGGGCCGGCCGGCGCTCGCCCTGGAGGCGGCGTGGGAGAGCCTGCGCGCCAAGCCGCTGCGGGAGAGCGCGCACCGGATCGCCGTGTCCGCGCACCTGGCGGAGGGCAACGTCGGCGAGGCGGTCCGCCACTACCGCTCGTTCCGGCGGCTGCTGCGGGACGAACTGGGCATCGAGCCGTCCCCCGGTTCACCCGCCTGCTCGCCCGCTGCGGGGTGGCGGTCCGCCCGGGAGGAGGTGACACGGGATTGACGCCGGGCTGACGGTACACCCGTAGACTCGGCGTGCCGCAACGGGAAGACCGGGGACCCGTTCGGCCGGCATCGTCGCCGACCGTCCGGACGCCCGCTTCCGGAGGTCGCTGAACGGTGATCCGGGAGGACCGCATGGCACCGACCCAGAAGCTGCCGATCGTCTACGTCCGGGGGTACGCCGGTGGCACCGCCGGCATCGACAGGGCGGTGACGGACCCCTTCTACGGCTTCAACCTGGGTTCCACACACGTCCGCATCGGCCCGGACGACGAGCCGCGCTTCTACCAGTTCGAGAGCCCCCTGCTGCGTCTGCACCTGGACGAGGGCTACCGGATCCTGGTCGACGGCGGCCAGGAACTCTACCTCGCCACCCATGACACCATCCCGCCGGACAGCATCTGGATCCACCGCTTCTACGACACCTGCGCGACCACCTGGAGCGGTGCTCCGCACGAGTTCCAGGTGGAGACTGCCGCGCAGGACCTGCGGAAGCTGATCGAGACGATCAGGGACAAGTCCGGGGCACCCCGCGTCCACCTGGTGGCCCACTCCATGGGGGGCCTGGTGTGCCGCTGCCTCATCCAGAAGATCCTGCCGGACCTCGGGCTCGATCCGGCCGGCTACGTCGGCAAGCTCTTCACCTACGGCACACCGCACGGCGGCATCGCCTTCGACGTCGGCTTCGGCGTGCTGGAGAAGCTGCGCGACGTCACCGGCGTCGACGGCGCGGAGATCTTCGGCCCGGAGCGCATGTACGCGTACCTGACCCCGAAGACACTGACCGACCCGGACGGTCCTCCGGGGACGTGGGACAGCCGCGCGATGCCCGACGACGGGCCGTTCGCCTTCCCCCACGCCCGCGTCTTCTGCCTGGTCGGTACCGATCCGACCGACTATGACGCGGCACACGGACTCTCGGCCGCCACGGTCGGGCCGCGCAGCGACGGCCTGGTACAGATCGACAACGCGTACGTCCCCGGCGCCCACCAGGCGTACGTCCACCGCAGTCACAGCGGGAGCTACGGCCTCGTCAACTCCGAGGAGGGGTACCAGAACCTGCGCCGCTTCCTGTTCGGGGACCGCAGGGTGGAGGCGGAGCTCGTCGGCGTCGACCTGCCCGGGCCGGCCGACACGACCTGGCAGGCCGAGGTGCGGCTGTCGGTACGGGGCCTGCAGATCGTCACGCACGAACGCACCAGCGCCCACTGGTGTCCCATCCAGCTGGGCGACGCCGCGCGGGGCACCGCCGCCGCGGGCACCAGCGCGGCGGACGGCGCGACCGTCCCACTGGTGGACACCTTCCTGTGCAGCGGACTCAGGGCGGACGACTCCGGCGCCATGCGGTACGCACTGCACCTGCGGATCCTGTCGCTGCACCGCCGCGACGGCGTGCTGAGCTTCCGGGACCACCTGGAACAGTCCGCCGACTTCGACGACACCCTGGTCATCGATGTCGGCGCCGGTCCGGCCGACGGCGTGCCCGCGCTTGCTGCGACCTGGAACTCCGCCATCGACGGCCCGATCAGCGACTACCGGCCCGAAGAGCGCGCCCTCGTGGACGAGAACCCCGCCCCCGGCGTCTGGGTGCACCACGTCGAACTGCCCGCCACCGCCGCCCCGATCCTCGGGAAGGACGCGCGGGTCCGGCTCACCGTGACTCCCTGGGGCTGATCGGAGCAGCGTGTGTCCGCCTATGGTTCACCGCGGTCCCCGGTGACCCTCCTGGACGTCGGCGCAGGAGGGACGCCCCCGCACGGCCGCCCGCGACACACGGTCCGGAACACCGCGGACGACCGGCCGTCCCAGGAGGTGATCAAGTGAGGACAGCCCCCAGGTCTCCATCCCGCTCGCACCTGAAAGCGCGGCGTCCCCCACCGAGGACCCCGCGGTCCCGCACGGCGATGGCCGTGATCCTCCTGGTCCTCCTCATGACGACGGTGATGGCGGGGTGGCTCGGCCTCGAAGACTTCGTCAGCGCCCTGACCTTCCCCGGGCGGATCACGGGCGCCGCCCTCATCGTGGTCTCCCTCACCACGCTCATGGCCGCCGCCGCCGTGGTGGACCACTGGCTCTGGCGCAGTTTCCCCTACTCCGGCATGGTCGCGCTGGTCGGCGCGTTCGCGGCCCTGCTGACCAACGCCATGCTCGTGGTCGAGACGAGGGGCGGCGACTCGGCGTTCTACCTGGCGCTGTTCAGCGCCCTCACGGCGGGCTCGGTGTGGGCCGTCTACGCGGTGTGGCGGACGGCGGTCGTGATATCCCCGCACCGAAGCGGGTGGCCGCGGCGCTCATCGTCTCCTCGGCCATCGCGGTCGCCAACTTCGGCTACCAGAACCTCTTCCAGCCCTACCAGCGTGAGACCAGGCCCCTCGTCAAGCTGACCCTGGGAAACCCCATGCTGAGCCCTACGGACAGTGGATCGAGTCGAGCGACACGTTCGCGACCCGGGTGGTGGTGCAACTGCCCACCGACACCCCGTACGACCAGCTGGCGTTCTACGCCACCGCGAGCCTCGCACGCAAGGACCGGCTGGCTCTGGAGCCACCGCTCAACTTCAAGGCCTACTCCTGGAACGGGAAGAACATCCCCGGTTGGATCAAGGACCAGCAGAAGAAGGGACTCGACTCCGTCATCTACCGGGCCCGGGTGCACGAGAACAACGCGATCGACGAGCGCACGGGGGACCCCCGGTACGTGACCGTCTTCTGGCGGTTCGGCCCCCACGGAGCGAACGTGGCGACGGTCGTCGCGCGCAAGGGCGAGGAGGAGCACCAGCCCTCCGGAGCGGAGACGCGCGAACTGGTGGACCGTTACGGCCTCGTCGACATCCTGACGGGCCCGATCGAGCGGTCGCTGTGGGACGTCAAGAGCCGGCGGTGACGGGCCCGACCGCACCGCACGCGCCGGAGGGCCCGTTCAGTCGCTCCAGCCACGCCACCAGCGCCAGCGAACTGTTCAGCCGGTCCCAGGAGTACGCGTCCCCCAGGCCGAACCGGGCCTCCCGGACCGCCCGGCACAGCATCGGGACGTCGAACATCTCCGCGACCAGCGGATGCCGGGCGGACCGGCACAAGTCCACGAGTTCGTCACCGTGGACCCGCAGACCGCGGACGTAGAGCTCGTTGAAGGGGACCTTGACCGTCCTGCGCCCGATCCGCGGCGGCAGCAGGTCCGCCATGGCCGCACGCAGCACCGCCTTGGGACGGCCCGGATCGAACACGGCCGCGGCGGGGAGGCGGCGCATCGTGGCGATGACCTCCGGGTCGAGGAAGGGGTGCGAGAGGAAGAACCCGTCCTCCGGCGCGCGCTGCCAGGACAAGAGGTCCGGCGCGGAGTGGTAGTTGGCCGCTTCGTAGAGCGACCGCTCGGGCCTGCGCCCGTACACGAAGCGGCTCTCCGCGATGCGGGCCTCCCGGTAGCCGTGGGCCCGCGCGAACGCGGCCTTCAGCCATGGGGGACGGCTGAAGGTGCCCAGACCGCCGAGCACGGTTGTGCCGCGGCCGAGCGCTCCCATCCGTTCGGTCGCCCACGGAAGCGCCGGCCGTACGACATGGGCGTGGACGATCTCCCGCAGGCCCCGCTCGTCGCCCTCGGCCCAGGCGCGCGCCTGCCTGGTCAGTTCCCGGAGCCGGCCCGTGCGGGCCAGCCGGTGCAGGTGGTACGGGTTGGCGTCCACGACCGGGTCGGCCCCGCAGCCGGTCAGCACGGTGTCGCAGCCCAGTTCCGCGGCGGCGGCGTGCAGCCTCGACCAGAAGGGGGCGCGGAAGGCGTGCGCATGCGGCTCGTCCGCGTCCCCCGCGTGGTGCGCGAAGTCGTCGAAATCGGCGAGGTCGTCGGCGTCGACGACCACCGGGCGGGCCGCGGGGGCGAGGCGGCGGATCCCCTCCACCGCCGCGTCCAGGTACGGCTGTTCCGCGGCCAGCTCTCCCCGGGTGAAACGCCCGGCGAGCAGGAAGAGTTCCCCGGCGCCGTCCCGTTCCCCGGCTGCCAGCGACCTGGCCGCGAGCAGCGCGACGCTGGTGGAGTCCAGGCCGCCGGAGACGTGGCACGCCGTCGTCGTGCCGATACGGCGCCGGACGGCCTCCTCCAGTGCCAGACGCAGCTCCTTCGCGGCCCCCCGGCGGTCGGCGCCGTCCGCCGTCCACCCGGGCGAGGAGTGGGCCCGACGCACGTCCCGCGGCACCCGGCGGCGCAAATGCCCGGTGGACGACGACAACTCCAGCACCTCACCGCCGAGGACGCGGTGCACCCCGGCGAAGGGAGTGAGGTCCGAGTGCGGTTGCGCGGTGTTCCCGGCGAGGTACCGGCAGAAGTAACGAGGTTCGAGTCCCGCGCCGCTGCCCAGGCAGCGGACCGAGGTGCTCACGGCACTCACACGGCCAGCGGACTCCCGGAAGAACAGCGGAACACGGGCCTGCTCGTCCCGAACCAGGAGAACGCGGTCGCGATACACCAGAACCGCCGCGTAGTCGCCGGCCGGAAGCGGCGCGGCGGCTCCCCGCCGGCCGAGGAGGTCCAGGAGGGCGTGGGCGCCCGCCACGCGGTCACGGGCCGGCCCGACCGAGCCGACGACGGCGGCGGTACCGGCCTGCGAGGAGACCGTCGTCACGAGTCCCTGACGCTCCATCGCCCCGGCGGTCCGGAGCCTCACCGCACCCTCGGCCCAGTCGAGGCGGAGCGCTTCCATGTCACCGCTCTCCGGGGCCGACCGACAGCACGGGGGTGAACGCGTGCCCGCGCGGATCGGCGTCCGGGATGCACAGGCCGGCCGAAGCCGCCCATGCGTGCAGCGCGAAGGGATGCTCGCGCACACCGACGTGGAGTACGGCTTCCAGACCGCGTCGCCGCAGCAGGAGGAAGGCCGTCACAGCCTCGGACTTGCAGTCGCCGTTGACGAGGAGGCTCCTGCGGCTCTGCGACTGCACAGCTCGTTTCAGCCGTCCGACCTGCTCCGCCGGGGGACGGTCAGCGCGGACGTAATCCGGGGCGGCGACGGACAGCAGCCGGAGCACCCTGCCGAATCCCAAGGTCCGGATCAGCAGGTGCGTGCCGTGCAGCCAGAGCCCGATGCCGGCCTCCGGGTGCTTGCGCCGGGGATCCGCCGCGCAGCCGGCCCGGACGAGCCCGGTGACGACGTCGGCACGCTCCTCGGCATCCCCGTCGGCCAGCGCGCGGACGTCCCTCGACGTCATCCCGAGGAACCGTGTCCGCTTCCAGTCCGTGATCAGGGCCCCGCCGGACAGCCGCGTGACACGGCAGTGCGGTGCCAGAATCTCCGCCAGGGCTGCCAGGCCATCGGCATCGTCGGCCACCGCGCATCCTCCCGCGTCCGGTCCCGAACGGTGTCAGGACTGGTATCCGTGACCGTCGTAGAGTCCGCCGCTGAAGCCCCGGATCAGACGGCCGGTGCCGAGCAGGACGAGTCGATGCGGCGTACGGAACCGCAGGAATCGGAGAAACATGATCAACCTCCGAAATCGGGCACGATCTGCCAACTCCAGGCTACCTGGCGTCGGATGCTCCGCAACCGGGCCGCGGGTCCCGCGTCACGCCCTCCGGGTCGACGACGGGGGCGAGCCCGGCCGTAGCGCTTCGGTTACGCTGCCGGAGCAGGCCGGGTGCCGCGAACGGGGGAGTGTTCGATGACGGCTGCGACACCGCACGTTCCGGTGTCCCTGGCGACGGAACGGCTCTTGCTGCGCGAGTTCGTGGCCGGTGACGTGGAGGACCGGTACGCCTATCAGCACTTGGCGGACGTCGCTCGCTTCCTCTACCGCCCGCCGTTGACGCGGGAGCAGTGTGCCCGGTCGATCGCCGACCGGGCCGGAAAGCGTGCCTGGCAGGCCGACGGCGACGGGCTGCTGTGGGCGGTGTGCCGGGCCGATGAGCCCGGGGTCATCGGAGAAGTCGTCGTCACCCTCACCCACGCACGCGCCCGACAGGCCGAGATCGGCTGGGTGTTCAGCCCGCGTCATGCGGGTGCGGGGTACGCCACCGAAGCGGCCCGCGCGGTGGCGTCGCTGGCGTTCGGTTCACTGGGCGTGCACCGTCTTTTCGCCCGTCTGGACATCCACAACACCGCCTCCGCGCGGCTGTGTGAGCGGTTGGGCATGCGCCGCGAGGCTCATCTGGTCGAAAACGACCTCGACGGTGAGCGCTGGGGCAGTGAGTACATCTATGCCGTCCTCGACCGCGAGTGGGGCGACTGACTGGCTGTGTGGTGGGTTTTTGGGTTGTTGTTTTTGGTGGGTGGGGGTTGGTGTGTGGGGTTGGTTTTGTGTGGGGTGGGGTGGTTGTGG
>NZ_JBVHNF010000025.1:0-70183 GCF_055558055.1 Streptomyces sp. NPDC025833 | reverse complement strand
GCGATCCCCGCAACTACCTGGCCTTTCTCGGACTCGCCGCCGCCCTCTGCTGCTACAAGCGCCTTGTCCGCCTCACCACATAGGACACGGTCTTAGCCGCCCGCACCCGCCAGGCACGCAGCTGGTCTCGCGTGAGGTCCTCGAGGACGAGCTCCTGCTCATGGCCGTCGACCTCGCTCCTGGCGCCCCGATCAGTTTCAGCCTTAACACCCTGCACTCTTGAGCCAGTTGATCCGATCTCCCCGCGCGGGTTAACCCATCCGAGGCACCATACGCAGCGAAGCGGCGCGACTACTCAATGCGATGAAATGGGGGATGATGGCCCGCCAGCCGAACCCGGATCTCACCAACACCCTGACGATGCTCCACACCGCCGTCGTACACACAGACAAGAACGTCCGGGACGCGCTCGACAAGAGCGTCGAGAAGCTGGAGACGGCCGGCCGGGCCGCGCACGAGAAGACGACCAAGGAGGTCGTCGACGAGCTCGGCAGGATGCGCTCGAACTTCCGCGACGTCTACAACAAGCTGAACTCCAACGGAGACACGCTCAGCAGCGCCGTCCACGATGTCGTCGCCCAGCTGAGCGCCGAACTGCGGGAGGTCCACGTCGTGCTCGCGGATCTCACCGCGCCTGCACCACCCCCACTCCCCACCCCGCCCTCGCCCGCATCCGTCGAGCAGGAGACATCTGCTCCCGAGGACCGTGACCCCGCTGCCACACCCGTCACCACCCTCACCGAGCCGGACGGCCACCGGAAAGACGGCGGCCTCCAGCCCGCGATCCCCGCGCAGCGCTCCGCCGAACAGGAGCCGGACTCCTCGCCCAGCCCAGAACTGCCGGTCGACGTCGTCCGCCAGGCCGTCCGTGACATCCTCACCGAGGAACTCGCCCCCGTGCTCACCGCGCTCACGGCCCCGGTCAGCACCGAAGACGGCCCGGCCGGCGACCATCGGGATGCGTCGGACCGAGTACGCGAAGCGGTGGGAGAGATCAAACAGGAGGTCGGCACCGCCCTGGCCGAAGCCCGGTCCGCACTCATCTCACTGCGGCAGGAGATCGCAGACCTGCACACCGCCGTGGAGGAGCTGCGGCCGCAGCCGGACACCGCTGCCGAACCCGCAGTCGCAGACGTGAGCCCGGAACACAGCGCCCTGCTGAAGACCGCGGCCCGCGTCTCCTCGGCCAGCCTGCTGTGTCACCGCGACATCTGGGAGTTCATCACCGCCCACGCGGGACGTCATCCGCACTTCCGCGTACCACCGCAGGTCGCCGGTGAGGGAGACGAACGGGTCCGTGCCGCTTTGTCCGGCCGCTCCCTAATCGCCCTGCTGATCAGCCTGCACACCATCAAGCACACCGCCAGCGACGGCGACGGCGACCAGGAGCTCGCAGCAACGCTGTACGAGCGGATCGAGGAGAGCCTGACCGACCTCACCCCCAGCGGTCAGCCGGTCACCATCACCCTTGACGACCGCACCGCTCCCGGCGCTCCGGTGGCTGAGAGCCGCGACGAGGCCGACGACGAGCCGGAGACCCTTGGCGCCCCACCGGCTTCCCCGCAGCAGGTCACGGACACGGGCGAGGAGGCTGGCCCCTCTACTTCATGAACGGAGGCCGATGCAGCACGAGGGCCACCCGGGTAGTCCGGGTGGCCCTCGTTGTGAGGTCGTCCTTCAGCGACTTACACGGCAACTGCTCCCATCACGCCGTGGTCCGCAGCTCAGGGGACTGCGGCACGGCGGCCGCCGTCCCAGCCCGACGCTCAGCGCGTTCTGCTCGCGCCCGGCACAGGGCTGCCGCTTCGGTGGCTGCGGCCTGGCGGCGCCGCTGTGCCCGGGTGGCCTGGAGCGAGGCCGGCGCGTCGTCCGGGACGACGTCCGGCTCGGGGAACGCGCGGCGGCTCAGCTCCCGCATCGCGGCGGTCTGCCGCTCCACCGCCTCCGCGATGCCCGGGTCCACCCGACGCGGCGGCGCGACCTCCTGGTGCGCGGTGAGCGCGCGGCGGTAGCCCTCGCACGCCGCCTCCTGGGTCCTGACCGGACCGGTAGGTGCGGCCGGGGCCGGGTCTGCCGGGACGACATCGTCCGGGCCGGGGACGGGCGCGGCGCCGGGAGGCAGGATCCGCAGGGCGCGCACGACGGTGCGGCCCGCCGACTTGTTGGCGGTCGCGATGACGCGGGGCTGCTCCAGGCGGGCCTTCGTCGCCCAGGCCGACGACTCCGGGCACACGGTGAGCCGGCCGGAGTCCGGGTCGTACGACACGGCGGCGACGTGCCCGGCGAGCTCGGGGGCGATGGCCGCCCACCGCTCCAGCAGCATCGCGCCGGCGGCCGGGAGCTCCCAGGCCCGCTCGGTGACCAGCGCGCCGATCGCCGCGCCCAGCCCCATCGGCTCGCGTCCGTCGCGCCGCACCGTGGTGACGGCCCGCGGCTTCCTCTTCGCCTTCTGACCGTTGCCGTTCTTGCGGGCTGCCTCCATCGCGGCCCGCAGCGCGACACGGGCCAGGTCGACGCCGGACGTCTCGCCGCCACTCATGCCTGCCCCCAGGTGGTGTAGCCGAGGTCCAGGTGCCCGAGGCCGGACAGGCGCTGCACCTGGGCGACGAACGCCCGGGTGAACAGGCGCTGCGCCGACAGCTCGCCGTACCGGTCGATGTGGTCGTGGACGAGCTGGTGGTCGGCGGCGGCGCGGTTGCGCCAGTCCAGGACCTGCTCACGGGTCAGGTCCTCGAGGACGAGCTCCTGGTCGTCGTCGACGCCGGAGAACTCCGGCTCCACAGCGGGGATGACGGCGGCGGCCGGGCGCGGCGCGGGCATTGCGACCGGAGCCACCGGCACGGCCGGGACGTCGTCGGCCGGCTGCACGGCCGCAGCTTCGGCGCGGTGGGCCTTGGCGGCGGCCTGACGGGCGCGGGCCTGCTCCCACTCGTGCTCGCGGGCCCACCCCTGGGCGGTCACCCGCTCGTGCAGCTCCCGGTCGGCGGCCGCGCGGCGCTCGTCCTCGGTGGCCCCGGGCATCGCGGCGTCCACGGCGGTCGCGACCGCGTGGCGCTGGGCGCGGCGGTCGGCCTGCCGGTCCTCGCAGCGCGGGCAGTCCCGGCCGGAGTCGAGCAGCATCCGGTCGTCGCACCGCGCGTCGCCGCACTGCTGACGCTGGGGCAGGCCCCGGGCCAGCAGCCAGCCCACCGGGTCGGTGATCGGGCCACCGGTGCGCAGCTGCTCGTCCAGGCGCCGGACGAGCCGGTCGGCGAGCACCTGCGCAGCGTCTGTACGGCCCGCGAAGCCCTCCACCCGCTTGAGCTCACTGCGGGTGGCGGCCTCCACCAGGCGGCGGGCAGCCGCACGGTCCAGCCGTGCCCAGACCAGGTCGACCGGAGCCAGGACGGCCCGCAGATCCTCCGGCGGCAGAGGCACCCTCCCCCTGCTGATGCCCGCCCTGACCCGCACCGTCTACGACCCGCACCTGGCCGTTGGCCACCGGCCCGAGGCTGGGCTTCTCGCTGCTGATCGACGGGGACTTCTTCGGCCTATCCCCGCTGAGCGGGCCGCCGTCCTCGCGCACGCACGCGCGGTCCGGCAGACCGTGGTTCCCACCACGGCCTTCGCCGGAAAAACCACCAGAGAGCGAGAGAGACCCACCGGGAGTAACCACAGAAGCGTGGTCTGCGTGGAGCTCTGCACCATCGGGACGCTCCTGATCCCCGGCGTCTTCCGCCTGTTCAGCACCGCCGATCCCAGACGTACCAAAGGCACCAACCGCACCGGCCGGACCATGATCTCTGCACGCACCATCGGGACGCGCCGAAAACACGGTCCAGGGTCCCGAAACAGCCTCCACAGGCGCCACGGTGCGTCCGTACGCGCGGGCGACCGGCAGCAGCATGACCTTGCCCCGGCCGTTCATCCGCGTAGACGTCGCCTTGCGCTGCCGCGCCGCGACACCGGCCTCCGTCAGCCGCGCCAGCACCTTCCGGGCCCCCGAGGGCGAGCAGCCCAGCAGCCGGGCCAGCGTCGCCGCCCCGCGCCCCTCGCGCTTCCTCACCGAGCCGCCGACCAACTGCAGCCAACCCGACGCCCGCGTATTCAGCACCATCAGTAGCAGCCCGAGTTGGTCGGTCGCAGCCCCCTTGCCCGTACGGCCGGCCAGCAGCCCCGGCGGCGTCGGCTCCCTGCCCTCCGGCGCCCAGCTGGGCCCGAACAGCGCCTCGATGAGGTGCAGCAGCGTCGCCAGCTCCGCCTTCGTCAACGCCAGCGGGTGTGCGGCTCCCCCGCTCTTTGCGCGTGTCCGTTGTGCGGGAGAGTCATTGGCCACCCCGCAGTTTGCGGAGGTGGGTGACGAACTCCTGGGCTTCGAACGCGTGTCCGTAGTGTGTCTGGAGGGCCTGCCCGAGGTCGGCGGCCACCATCGCGAGACTGGGCAGCGACTTCCGTTCTCCCGCCAAGGCCCGTTCCCCGTATGCGAGCGCGGTGTTCAGGTCGTCCCCGCGGGCAGCGACCACGTCGAGCGTGACGCGGGCCTCCGCGATCCGCATGGACGACCGTTCCGTCCCATCGAAATCCGTGCCGGCCCGAATGACTTCGTTGGCCAGCTGCTCCGCGAGCCGGTTCTCTCCCGACTTCCTGAGCGCGTCCATGCGGTAGAAGTCGTATTTCGCGGGGTCGACGACGAAATGGTTCTCGATGTTTTCGGGGTACGGCTGGAGTTCCAGGATCTCGCGTCCCCTGTCGAGAGCGACCTCGGTCTGCGACCGGTCCCCGAGCCGGGCCCACGCCTTGGCCTTCTGCGCGTACAGCTGTGCGGCGACGCTCTCGGTCGGCGCCACGGCGATGCCGGCCTCCGCGGCCGCGATGACGCCGCGGTAGTCGCCCCGGGTCAGTGCGAACCACGCCCGCATCTCATGCGCCCACCCCTGCACGCTCAGCTCCCCGGCTTCCTGACCGAGCATCAACGCGGCCTGTCGGGTGGCCTCCGCGTCGCGCGGGCGGCCGGAGTCGTACTCGACACAGCCCACCAGGAGCGACAGCTTCCCGGCGAGCGCGATGATCTCGCGGTGCTGAGCGAGGCTGACCCGCTGGTGCTGGAGGCCGACAACACGGGCGAGCCACGCCCTGCCCTCCAGAAGCAGCTGGTCGGCAGGCATGTACGCGTACTCGCAGCACAGCCGGGCCGCCGTGATCCGCAACGCGTCCAGCGTCGCGTCGTCCACGTCCGAGGCCCGCAACCGCGCGATGATGGCAACCGTGTTCATGCCGCTGACCTGCACAATTTCAGCGCGGCCGTCCCGACGAGACTTCTCGGGAAAAAGGCACCCGTGGTCGTGCCGAAGGTCTGAGCAATGGCCGACCTGTACTTCACCGGCTGCGCGTCGCCGGACTTCGGTATCGGACGGGTGACCGCCTTCTGCAAGGCGCGGTCCAGGCTGTCGGACACCAGACCCATCGGGCGGACTTCCTTCCAAGATCGGCTGTACGGGCTCCTGCCGGGCGATCAACCTCCCCGCCAGGGGAATCGTCGGGTCGGATGATTGACTGCTAGGGCGGCACTCAGGGCGCTTGGGGGGCGGATGATCAGAATGGTGCGGGTCCCTGGGCGGCAGTCGCTGGAGTCTGCGCGTAGTCGGCCATCCACGGGTTGGCGGCCAGCAGTTCCGCGCGCAGGCGCGCGTCTTCCTCCGCGTCGGCAGCGGCCTGATTGGGGCTGACGTCTTCGCCGGGAGCCATCATGGCTGCGCGGCGGCTCCAGCGGCGCCGCGCCTCCGCCTCCGCCTCCAAGGCTTCGCGCTCCGCCTCCGTGTCGTCCGCCTGCTCGGGGGCGTGCCCGTAGAGGCTGGCCTCTAGGGCGGCGAACGCGGCCGCGGCCTCATCGGTGCACCGTTGGCACACGCCTTCGGCAGGGACGGCGCTGGGGAACGGGCGGCCGCAGTCGACGCACTCAGGCGCCCGGGGCTTCCCCTTGCCGCTCTTGCCTGTGGGCGGGGTCTTCCCCGACAGGCGCTCCGCCCGGCGTGCCTCACGGCGCTCTGTGCAGGCCCGGCAGTCCTCGCCGCTGTCGACCATGACGCCGTCCTCACACGACGGGTCCGGACAGTACGGCGTCGGGGCGATCAGCTCCAGGGCGACGCCGACCGCCGACCTCAGCTCCCCGTCGTGAAGAGCGGGCTCGTACCCGTAGGCCGTCCACCGAGCGCTGATCCGCTCCCGGAGCTGGTCCACCGTACGGGATTCCAGGGCCTCCAGGACGGCCACCCGGTTCCGCTTCGGGATGTGCCCATAGGGCAGCTTGGCGACCAGCAGAGGCGGCAGCAGGGACTCAACGGCGCGCACCGCCGATGTCTGCTCTCGCGTCAGCTCGTTCTCGCTCCGCTGTTCCGGCAGCGCTTTCCCCGACGACGAGCCCGCCTTGCCCGACGCGGCGGAGCCGCTGCTCCCTCGCGCGCCACTACCTGAGGTTGAAGTGCTACGCACGCCACGGGCGTTATGCGCCGAAGGCGCTGGTTCTGCTGTGGAAGACGGGTCTGGAGAAACGGGTGTAGATAGGGCGTCACCCATGACGCCACCGGTCACGTCATCCATGACGCCACCCGTCGCGTCACCCATGACGCTACCCCCCTCGGATGCGTCGCCTTCAAAGATGGCGTCATCCATGACGCCACCCCCCTTCTTCGGCTTCTTCCGGCGGACCCGCTCCTTGCGTCGCTGCTCTTCGCGCTTCGTCTCCTGAGCCCGTAGCCGCTCGTCGTAGGCTGCCCTCCAGCCCGCCAAGTCGAAGACCGGGGCGTGCTCGCTCATCCACGCGTCGACGTCCAGGCCGGGGACCGTATGGCTGTACCGGGCGACCAGCTGCGGAGGGGTGCGCGCGGGAGGCGTTACGCCATGGATCAGCCACGCGTCGAAGATCTCGTACAGGTTCGCGTCGTTCTCGTCGGGCTTGCCCTCCACCTTCCGGCGGTGGACCTTGATGAGCCCGATCTCCTTCTCCAGGTAGTCCGCAGCACGGTCCACGGTCTGCTTGGAGCAGTCCAGGCACGAGGCCAGCGACTCGCGGTACGGGTAGCCCTGGCCGGTGTCTCGGGAACCGACGTCCGAGTACGTCACCAGCAGGTCATACAGCGGCTTCGCCTTGCCGGCGTTCAGACCGGGGTCAGAGTCACGAGAGACGCACACGGCGAACATGCCGAAGCGGAGGCCGCCGGAGCCGGGGCGGCTCACGGCCGGACGGTGGGAGCTGGAAGGCCGGCGGCTCATCGAGCACCCCCGGCGTGGAACGCAAATGCGACCGCAGCACTCTCGTGGCGCGGTGGGCTGTACTTGTTGTGCAAGGTGGTACATCTCCCCAGGTAGGGGAGCCGTGACCAGCGGGTGTGACCTAGCAGGTGGCCCGGAGTAGTGGCGTTGCGCAATCTGCTGCGCATAGTCTGGGTACAGGTGACTGCGCGGACCTGAGGGTCCACGGGCATCACCCCGGCGAGGTCACCTCACCGGACACGACTCGGAGTCTTGGGTAGGCAGTGAGTCGATGGGGGCGGTCCGTTGTGGCGACGGGCCGCCCCCGATTCATTGGGGGGTCTTTTCAGACCAGGCGCGCAGAGCTTCCGCATGCTCTCGGATCAGCGACATTCGGGCTTCCCATTCAGACCCAGCTCGGTGGTCGGGGTGAGCGGTGATCTGGCCGCCGTGCTTGCGGTAGATCAGGCCCACTTCGTCATGGAAGAAGCCGTTGGACAGGGCGTCCAGTCCGAGCAGCAGCCCCGTATCGCCAGAGGCCGGTAGGGCCATCCACCCGCCGAGTAGTGCGAGAAGGGACCGCCGTACACACAGGGTGGCCGGGTGAACCTGAGGTCGGCTGTGCTGAACCCAGAACTCAAGGGCTGTTCCCCGTGGGAGGACGCCTGATTCCGGGTCGCTGTGCTCGAACGAACGCGTGCTGCCGTCCTCCAGCAGATCGAGCACGCGCGATGTGGTCCAGTCGACGGACGGGTTGGATTCCAGGACGAAGACGTCACGCGCCAAGGCGCCAGGCGTCAGCTGGTCGTCTGAGTCCAGGTTCTTCACGTACTGCCCCGATGACCGGGCAAAGGCCAGGGTGCGTGCCACGTGAGGACCGCCATGGCGGGACGCGGAGATGTGGATCCGCGGGTCGTCCGAGGGCAGGTGAGCGGCGGCGTGCACGTCGGGCCCGTCTTCTTGCACGCACCACTCCCAGGACCATCCGGCAGGCAAATGCTGGGAGTTGAGGGAGTCGTACGCTTCGGCGAGGAACATCGTCCCCTGACTGTGCACTGGCGTGACCACCGAGATGATCACGACGACGCCCCCGGAATGGTCAGACCCTGCGAGGAACTCCAGCGCCACCCCAGCGAGCGAAGAGACTCCAGGCGGGGCAGCAGGACATCGTCCAGTGCTGCGCGCTCGGCTGGGTCCCAGTGCGCCGGCTGAGCGGTCGACTGGGCGGGATGTTTGCGGTAGATGGCCCCCGGCTCCTCGAGCATCCACCCTCGGGAGACGGCCTCACACAGCAGCAGCAGTGCCACGTCCTCGGAGGCCGGGACCGCCGGCCATCCGCCCATCGCGAGCACCAGACTGGTGTAGGCCACCATCGTGGTGCCAACGACTGGGAAGCGCTGTGACTGGTAGCCGGCCAGCATCGCGCCGTCGGTAAGAGGGCCTGCGGGCGGGTCGTGAGGACCAGGGCGCAAGGTGCCGTCAGGCAGGAGATCCAGGCACGCCGAGACGCACCATGCGATGTCGCGGTGGTGGTCCAGTGTGGTGATGGCGCGCTCCAAGGCGCCCTCGGGGAGGAGGTCATCGGCGTCCAGGGCGCGGACCAACTCGCCGCGCACGCGAGCCATCGCCATGCTGCGGGCCATGGCGGCGCCCCCCTTCCTGCCGGTGCCCGTGGAAATGCGGTTGTCGGCCGGAAGGGCTGAGCCGAGGAACCCGCTCTGCCCGTCTTCCTGGACGATCCACTCCCATTCCCACCCGGGCGGCATGGACTGGCTGCACAGAGAGTTGTACGCCTCGGTGAGATACCCCTCGCCTCCGCGGTGTACGGGGGTGACGATGCTGATGAGAGGCATTACGACCAACGCTCCAATTGGGTGGTGTAGACGAGTTCGATGCGGTCGGCGGGGATCGGGATGTCCATGAGCTCGACCGGTTCGCCGGTCGTCGCGTAGCTGATCTTTCGAACTCGCAGCACGGGCACGCTCGGCGGGATGTCGGCGTCGCGCACCTCTTCGGGGGTCGGCATGCTGGATGTCACGTGGTCGACGATCCTGTCCAGCTCCACCCCGATGGTGTAGAGCTGGTGCATGGTGCCGCCGGGCCACGGTTCCTTGCTGGAGTCCAGCAGGTCAGGGTTGCCGCTGATCAGGTCGTACGGGATGTAGCTGGTGGTGCGGTCGACCCCGGCATTCCTGGCGTGCCGTCTGGTGTAGACGCGGCGCAGGACGGATGCGCCGTCAGGCAGGCTCAGGGCCTCCCTGATGTCGTCGGGCGCTTCCATCACCGCGTAGGACGCATGGTCCTCATACATGCTGGCCAGCGGTACCCCGGAGTCGAGTTCCGCGACGCCCGTAGCGGCGCGGAACTCCTCCGGCTGGCGTACGAGGTCCTTCTCCGCCTGGTATCGGAGGTTGGTCCTGGTCCGCCTGATCGGCTGTACGCGCACACGGGTCGTCCCGCCGGGCTTGCCCGTCAGCAGCCCCCGTTCCTTCAGCGCCTGCACTGCTCTGGAGCAGGTGTTGGGGGCTACGCCGTACCGCTTGGCCAGCTCGACCACGGTGGGGAAACGGTCGTTGGGACGGTATTCCTCCCTCTCGATCGCACCGTCTAGCTCGTCGGCTAGCTCCTGGAACTTCGATGGGTTTGCCATGACGGCAGCTTCTCACCCGGGCGGGGCTCAACGCAACAACCAACGCAATTTGCCTTAATCCATCTTGCGTTGGTTGTTGACTGGAGGTCACCAGTGTGCCACTGTCTACTCGGCACCTCATCCAACTCAAGTTGGTTTATGCGTTTTGGTTTGCCCTGGACGTGGTGGCGGCTCCCTCGGGGGTACGGCTGCGGATCGCTCGGGTCTCCGAGCTGCTCATTGAGAAATCAACAGCGTGATCCACCACCGCTGACGCCGTGACGACACCGGCTGAGGTAAGTGGAGACCCGTCGTGAGGCGCCATCACCCCTGGTGGTGGCAGTGGGCACGCATGGATCCGTTAGGCGCCCCTCATGGGGCGGCTCGGAGGGGTAACACCCGCCGAGCGCTCATCACTGACGGGGAGCGCGGAGGGCTGGCACCCCCACGACGCTAAAGAACGACGCGAACAGCTCCCAGAACCCCCGGAACCCGGTCCCGGTCGGCGGCGAGGAGACGCGTCGGGACTGAGGGCACCTCGCCTCCCTCCAGTACGGCAAGGCGAGCATGAGCGGTGGCAGCGACCGCGCTCCGTAAATCCCGCAGCCTGTGCTGCCCATCGTCGACCGCGCCCCCGATCGGGCCTGGTGGCCGGTGGAGTGCGCAGGACGCACTGCCCCACTGCGGTACGGGGCCCATGTATGCGAGACCCCCGGGGATTACGGCCCCGGGGGTCTTCTCGCAGGTCACCCTTCTGGAGAGGACGACCCACATGCACAGCATCGCATCCCGCCAGATCCGCCCGAGCGTCCAGGACGAGATCGGCCCCCGCCGCCCCGGCGCCATCTACCAGAACACGGACGGCCGGTTCGAGGTCCTGGCGCTCGTCACCGATCCGGCCGACGCGGCCCAGTTGCTGCGCCGGACCGCCGCGCGGTGGGCGGTGATCGTCCGCGACACGCACCGTCCTGACGACCAGCCTTTCGCCGTCGGCAGTGTCTGGATGGCCAGCGACTACCTGATCCGGCCTGCCAAGAACGTGTACGCGGTTGCTGCGTGACGGCCCGCCACGGTCCTTCTCCCACCTGCCAGAGCGCGTGAACTGGAGGGTGGGAGAAGGGGCGTGGCGGGCCGTCCGGCCGGTCGAGAGATGGACGGCCCCGAAGACTCTGACCTCCCGGGGCCGTCCGTGATCAAGAAAGCGAGACTCTCTCTTGAGCACGACGATGATCACACGCCCGGAGCACCGGGCGCCACAGCGCGATGGCGACGACACATTCGCCCGGGTCCTGACCGCCATCAACTCCCACCGCCTCCCGCGCCCGGTCCGCCGGCCGCGCGACGGCGAGCCGGGGGCCGCGCTCGGCGCTCACCTGCTGGCCGTCGTCCGCGCCCAGGACGCCGTCATCCCCACCGGCCGGCGCGCCCCTCGCACGCTCGCCGAGATGCGGGCCCGGCTCGCCGCGCTGACCGAGGACGAGTCGGACGCCTGCGGCTTGTGCGGCTACTGGCAGTGCCGCTGCGCCCAGGGCAGCGCCCACCCGGCCGGGACGGCGGTGGCCTGATGCGCGCCCCTACCCCCGCCTTGGCCCTGGACGACGAGGGGCACGCCGACCTGTCACGCAAGGTGCGCGAGGTCAACGACTGGTCGGAAAACCGCCCGAAGTGACAGCGCCGCTCGTAGACGCGGCTCGCGCGGTGCAGCACCGCGCCGCACGAGCCGCGTCCGCGGTCGGCCCCGCGCATCCCCTGGCGTGTCTGCTCTGGCCGCCGCCGCGCTCGCGGCCGCGGCCGCGTGGGACACCGGGCACCGCGTCACCGGCCTGCATCCCACCCGCCGACGCCACCATGAGAGCCGGGCCGCCCGTGCCTGACGACCTGCACCAGCGCTACCAGGCAGCACACCGCGCCTACCAGACCCACGCCGCATCCTGCGGCGACTGCGCCCGCGACGCCCCCCAATGCCGGGACGGCACGCGGCTGTTCATCACCTTCGCCCGCCTCCAGGACGCCTACCTCGCGCGTCAGAAGCAGCAGCGCCGCTGACCTCCGGCCCTGCCCGTCGTCCCCGTGCCTTCTTGGCCGGGGCCGGCGGAGAGCGCCGGGAGCTCCCGCCCGCTCCGGCCGTCCGGCCGCGACGACACGCACAGCCCCGGGGTGGCCGCCCCGGGGCTGTCTCCTGCACTGGACCTTTTGGGAGGCCCTGATGAATCACCACTCCATCGTACGCACCCCCTACTACGGCGCCGTCTCCACCGCAGCCGCGCCCGAGCGTCCCCGTGCGGCCTGCGCCGATGAGGACCCGGAGCTGTTCTTCCCGATCGGCGACAGCGGCCCGGCCCTGATCCAGGAGGAAGAAGCCAAGGCTGTCTGCCGTCGCTGCCCGCTGATCGAGTCCTGCCTCCAGGGCGCCCTGGAGCGCAACGAGGCCGCCGGTGTGTGGGGCGGCCTGTCGGAGAAGGAGCGTCGCTCCCTCAAGCGCCGCGCCACCCGCAACCGCGCTGCCTGATCCGTTCTGGCGGCTGCCTGATCCGCCCACACCAGCCGCTGCACCACGGCGGCCGGGACGGGCGGTGACGGGGAGCCGGACAGCCCGGACCACAGTCGAGGGAGGCCCCATGGCTACGACGATGACCCCGCTCCAGCCCGGCACGGAAGCTGCCGCCCAGGCCGCCGCTTTCGCGATCTTCGGCAGCGACATCCCGCCCATCGGGCCGGAGGACTACAGCGGCAGCTGGTGCACCACCCTCCACGTCATCGCGGAGGAATGGGTGGGCGAGGGCCGCTTCGAGCAGCACGTCGCCCGCACCGCGACCGCGCTCAACACCACCGCCGACCTCACCCGGCACGGCGCGCGGGTCCCCGAGAGCTGATTTCGTTCCCGCCCGGCGGGAGCGGCAGGCAGTTTCGGGCCCGCCCGGCAGCGCTCCCCCGCACCGGCCGCCCGCCCGTCGGGAGGCCGGCCTTTCCGTGGGCCCGGAGCGGGTAGTGCCGGTGCCAGTTTCGTGATCAACCGTCCGCACCGGCCGCCGTTTCGGGAACGCACCCCTCGCGTTTCGGGAGCACCGGCCGCCGTTTCGACCTTGCCCTGAACGACCCCTTCCGGAGGCCCCCATGACGATCACCGACATGCCGCAGAGCGCGGCTCCCGACACCCCCGCTTCGCACCCGCCGGGCCTCGCTTCGGGCGCACCCGAGAAGGTTTCGGGTACGGCCCGGGGCGTTTCGAGCCCGGACAAGCGGAAGACGATCAAGCCCACCCGTGACCGGCTGATGACCGCCCTGTCCCTCGTCGCCGCGTTCGGTGGCACGCTGGTCGGCGTCATCGGGTTCGCGATGTCCTACAGCACCCTGGCGAAGGTCGCCCTGAGCTGGGGGTTCAGCCAGGAACTGGCCCCCTGGTTCCCGGTCGGCGTCGACGCCAGCATCATCGCGTTCCTCGCCCTGGACCTGTACCTGATCCGCAAGGGCACCCCGTGGCCGCTCCTGCGGATGGCCGCGCACGCCATGACGGGCGCGACGATCTGGTTCAACGCCAGCTCACAGGGCCACATCGGCACCGACCCGGTGCAGGCCGCCAGCCACGGCGTCATGCCGATCCTGTTCGTGATCGGCGTGGAGGCCGCCCGCCGCCTGATTATCCAGAAGGCCAGGCTGGAGGCGGGAACGGTCACCGACCGGATCCCGCTGCACCGCTGGATCCTCTCCCCCGTCGCAACCCCGCGGTTCTACCGCCGGATGCGGCTGCACAACGTCACCTCGTACCCGGAGATGATCCGGCGCCAGCAGGAGCTCATCGGCTACGAGCAGTGGCTCAAGCGCAAGTACGACGGTGACCTCGGCAAGGCCACCGAGGACGAACTGCTGCCGATGAAGATGGCCGCCCACGGCTACACCGTCTCGCAGGCCCTCGCGATGCCTGAGCAGCAGGAACGTGCTGCTGAGGCCCGCGCGGAGGAGGCGGAGCGCCGACGCCTGGACGCGGAGACGCGCCGGGAGCTCGCGCGCAAGAAGGCCGAAGCCGACCGGCTGGAGGCGCAGGGCCAGCTCGAGGCCGTCCGCGCCCGGGTGGAGGGCGAGACCGGCCAGGCCCGAGCGCACGCCCGGGCCCAGGTCAGTGCCGCAGAGCGGGCCGCTGAGTTGGAGGGGGCCGCGCTGGAGACGGCCGTCATCGCCGAAGCCCGCGCCCGCGAGGCTGAGGCGGAGCGCAAGGCGGCCCAGGAGCGCGAGGCCAAGGCCGCCGCGGACGTCCGAGCGGCGGAGCTGGAGCGCCAGGCGGCGGAGAAGCGGAGGCTCGCGGCGGAGGCCGACCGGGTCGCTGCGGCGGAGGCTCAGGCCATCGAGACGGCGGAGATCGCGGAGGCCCGGCAGCGTGCTGCCGAAACCGACCGTGCTGCCGCCGAAACGGAGTGGGCCGCTACCGAAACCCGCCGCCGCGCTGCCGAAGCCGACCGGCTCACGGCGGAGGAGAACGAGCGCAAGGCGACTGCCGACGCGAACACGCAGGCGGCCCGCAAGCGTGAGGCCGAAACCGAGTACGCCGCTGCCGAAAGGCGGCTCGCCGCCGCCGAAGTCGAGCGGCGCGCGGTCGAAATCGAGGACGCCGCGAAGCTGACGCCGCGCGAGCGGGCGGTCCGCAAGGTCGCGCGCATGGCGTTCGCGGCCGGCGCGGTGTTCGTCGGCCTGGACGCCGACGAAATGCACCGCGAGCTGTGCCGGGTCGTCTTGATCGCCGACGTCCAGCGCGAGTTCGACGTGTCGTCCACCGACACCGCCTCCAAGTACCGCCAGGAGGCCGTCGCGCTCATCGCCGGCGGATACCGCTCGGAGCAGTGACCTACGTAAACGAGCCTTTCGACGGTTCCACCGGCCCCCGAGACGAAGTCAGCGCCTCGGGAGCGCGGTGAAGGCGCCGAAACGCCACGACAAAGCCTCCCAGATCTCCCCCGCCCCGAGAAGGAGAACCCCACCTCATGGATATCAACGCCCTGTTCACGGATGAGGGCCTGCGGGCCTTCACCGCTACCGTCCGCGACCAGCACGTTCGCGACGCCCAGCAGTACGGGCAGATCGCCGACATCGTGCGCCGGCGCCTGGAGCAGACACCGATCGACGGCGACCGCTGGATGTCCAAGAAGCTCCGCGCCTGGAAGGTGTCGCGGCAGCTCAAGGCCATGCAGAAGGCGTCCGGCGAGGCCGCGAGCAAGGCGGAGGCCCTGTACGCGACCTACAAGAACGAGGTCCTGGAGCTCCCCCAGCGCAGGGCCGCGGCGGAGGCCCGGAAGCTGGAGCGCAAGCAGGGCAGGCAGGCCGCCCTGGGCGCCGCCGTCGCCAAGTCCCTGGACAAGACGGTGACCGCACTCAACACCCCCACCGAGCAGGCCCCGGGCACGGTCCCGCAGGCGAGGCCGGCGGAGTTCGTGACCCCGGACAACCCCTGGAACCAGTGGCCGATGGCGGCCGGTGGTGAGCGGCCGACCAGCACGATCAACGACTACTTCGCGAAGGGACAAGGGCAGTGACGACGCCTCGGCAGACGCAAAACCGCGCGAAGTTCTGGAACGCGCGGGTCGCGGAGGCCCAGAGCGACCAGGAGCGGGCCGGGGTCTGGTACGACGCGTGCCGGACCCTGGCCCGCCAGGCCGAACGCGACGGCAAGCCGAATCTGTGGCCCGCGCTCACCAAGGCGCTGCACGACTTCTACAAGAACCACGGAGGGTGACGAAGTTCTTCTTCATCACCGCCTCCTCCTCGCCGCCTGGAGCGCCTCAAGGCGCGCGCGTGTCGTGCGCGCGCGAGGATGCCCCAGGCGGCGACCGTCTGTCAACTCCGAGAGGGAGACGTCATGGCCAACGACGACGGCCCGAACAACTTGATCCACTTCCCCCGCGTGGGTTACACCGCCCCGGCCGAACCCCCCGCGGAACCCCCTGCTTCGGCCCCGGCCGACGTGCCGTTCGCCGCCCCCGCAGACGCCTCCCCGGCCACGCCTGAAGCGTTTGCACCCGCGACGCGAACCGACCCGATGGGCGTCATCGCGACCTTGCCCGAGCCCGGTCTCGGGGCCCCGTTCCCCGCCGGCTCGGAGCCCGTCGCAGCCCCCTCCGCGGCGCCCGTAACGGCGGGCATGAATGTCCCGGCGACCTTCCGTTCGGAGGGCGCGCAGCCCGCCGCGCCGCGCCTGGGATCGCTGTCCTTGGCGGCGATCCTCGCCGTGTCCCTGGCAGCCATGCGCGGCATCCACTCCGCCGTCGCGGCAGGCAGGGCGAACCGGGAGCAGCGCGAAGCGGTCGCGAAGATCGCTAGCACCGCCAAGGACGGCTCCTTGGGGGGCGGTTCGCAGAAGCAGGTGCAGCCCAGCCACGAGTACGGCCGCAAGACCCTCCGGCGCGGCCCTGGCGGTCTGGGAGGCCGCTCCGACGGCTCGGGTCTGGGCAGGTCCGGACGAGGCGGCAACGGGCTGTACAACGGCTCGAGAGGCCGGGGGCGTGGCGGGTCGACGACCCGGTCGCCCAGCGGTATCGGCGGTGGTGGCGGGCGCGGCCGCGGCTCGGGGGGCGGCGGCCGCACCACCTCGCCGCATAAGAACAGCTCCGGCATCACCCCGCTCAAGCGCACCTCGCAGGGCGGCGGCGTGAACCTCAAGAAGAACCGCGGCCTCGGATCGTCCGGCGGCTCGGGCGGTTCGGGAGGCTCCGGAGGTGGCAAGGGGCCGAACAACAGCGGCGGCGGAGGCGGAAGGAAGAACCGCGGCCCCGGCAGCGGCGGCGGGTCCGGCTCCTCCGGGGGCGGCGGCTCCACCACGAACCGCAAGCGCGGGCCCGGCAGCACTGGGTCCGGGGCCGGCGGTTCGTCCGGCGGCCTGGGCAAGAAGCGCGGACCGGGCTCCGGGACGGGGACCGGCAAGGGAACGGGCCCCGGCACCAAGAGCCCCGGCAAGGGCACGGGTTCGAGCGGGAAGACCACGCCCGGCACGACCAGCTCGAAGGGGACCGGTACAGGCAAGGGAACGGGGACCGGCCCCAAAAGCGGCACGAAGAAGTCGCCGCGCGGCACGACCGGCCCGTCCGGGATCCTGCGCAAGAAGCCCGGCACCACCACCTCCGGCACCGGTCCGAAGACCAAGCCGAAGGAGAAGGGCAGCAGCGGCGCGAGCACGACGGCTCCCGGCAGCAAACGCGGCGGCGGGAAGAAGGGCAAGACCCGCTCCGGCAAGGAAGGGACGACCCCGACCCCGGTGCCCACGGCGCCGGGCGGGAAGTCCCGCAAGGGCAAGAAGCTCAAGCTCACGCCGGGGATCGCGCACGGCACCATGGCGGCGTCGGACACGTACGGCTGCCGCTGCCGCAAGTGCCGCCGCTTCGACCGCGAGTACGGCAAGAAGATGGACGCAGCCCGCAAGGCCGCGGCCCGGGGCCGGACCACCTTCGGTGAGGCCGTGCACAAGACCGCGAGCAAGCGGCTCAAGCACCGCCGCAAGAAGATGGGGCCGCCCATCGTCACCAAGGCCAAGGTCAAGAAGCCGAAGAAGAAGACCGGCCCGAAGACCAAGACCACCAAGCCCGGCAGCACCACACCCGCCGGTCCCGCCGCGAAGACGCCGACCGGTCCGGCCGCGAAAGCGCCGGCCCGCCGCACGCCCTGGTCCACGGCCAAGGCACGGGCCCGCAAGCGCGCCAGGATGCGCACCACCACGGTTCCCGGGCCCCGCCCGGCACCGACGACCGGCACGGCCACACCGGCCCCACCGCCGGGCCCACCCGGCCCGCCTGCAGCTGCACCGGCCCCGGCCGCTGCGGTCGCCGGGGCCACCACCGCCCCGGCCCCGCCGGGCGGCGGCACGGTGCCCGACACCGACACCGGCACGCCGCGCCTGTCGCCGTTCGAGGCGATGGGCATGGCGACGGCGGTGTCCGCTCCGGTTGGTCCCATCACGGTCGAGCGGGCCGACTCCCCCAGGTCCGGCCCGGCCACATCCGGCGGGGGCCTTCCCAACGGCACCTCGAGCACGAGCACGAAGGAGAACAGCGTGAGTGACGCCTGGCTGACGAAGTGGGGCAGCGGCAGCGTCGCCGACATGGACGCCCAGCACGAGACCGAGGTCACCCTCGACGACACGCTCGACGTCCTGGAAGAGCTCACCGCGCAGTCGTTCAAGGCGCACGAGACCTGCCGCAAGCTCTCCAAGAAGGCGCGGCAGATCCGGCACGAGCTGGACGAACTCGCCGCCGACCTGCACTCCACGCACAACGTCATCGGCCGCATGACCGGCGCCGCGATGGCCAAGCTCGCGGAGTCCATGGAGCTCCTGGCCCGCAAGGCCGACGAGATGTCCACCAAATCCCTGACGGCGGCGGAGCTCTCCGAGAGCGCGGAGAACGCGATGTTCGACGCCTACCGGCCCCTCCAGCAGGCCACCGAGGACGCGGGCCTGGCCGTGCCCGCCGCCCGCATCCACAACGAGAACTGAGAGGAGATCACGTGAGCGACAACCTCCCCGCCATCCCGGGCATGAACAACGGCGTCGCCAGTACCGGCGGCGCCAGCAGCGGCAACGGCTTCCTCGCCCTGGCCGGCCGGACCGCCAAGCTCGCGGCCTCCGCCCTCTTCCTCAAGGAGGGCATGCACCTGCTCCGCTCCCATATGCAGGCCAACGCAGGTGCGGCCAGGCGCCTGTCGGAGATGTGCGGCCAGGCCGAAGTCGAGCCCCGGTTCACCTCGATGATCGAGGACACCTCCGCCGCCCTCACCGCGGTCGCGGAGGCGTCCGGGGAGATGGTCAACGCCGCCGACGCCGTCAACACCGACGCCCTCAGCTTCAACAACGCGCACGAGAGGGAGTACCGCCCCGGCTACGAAGCCTCCAACGGCTCCGGCGTGCGGCAGGCCAAGCCCGGCTTCTACCGACGCACCGGCCGCCGCTGACCCACCCACCCCCCCCAGCAGCAGGGGCCGGGCCCACACGCCGGGCCCGGCCCCTGCTGCCCCCTGCCCCTGAACGGAGGCTGTGTTGAGCACCATCGACCAGGCGGCGCCGACCGCCGACACCACCAAGCGCGTCCCGGGCCACGTCATCCACCGGCGCATCCTGGCCGAACGCACCTCCTACGCCCTCGCGGCGGCCGGGATGGCCGCAGGCCCGCAGCTCGACGACAGCGCCTGGTCCTACCTTGCCTCCGGCGGGATCGGCCTGGGCACGCTCGCCTGGCTGTACGCGAAGACCAAGGACCCCGACCAGGGCCTGAGCGTCTTCACGCGGGCGCAGCGGGCGATCCCGTTCCTGACGGCCGCCGGCACCTACGTGGCGAACCTGATCACCCCCGGCTTCAACTGGTGGGAGGTCGTCGCCCCGGCCGCGTGGGCGTCCCTGATGGGCTGGATGGCGCCGCTCACCCGCAGCGCCGGCCTGATCCTGGAGCTTGCCGAGCACCAGGCGCAGCAGCACGGCGCCGGTCCCGGTGAGCCGCTGACCTGCACCGAGTTCCTCGCCGCTAAATGGGCGCAGGCCACCGGCGACGGAACCCGGCTGGTGTCCATCCAGCCCTACCGCGCCGACCGGCCCGACTTCGAGGCCGTCGTCGTCGCCCAAGCCGGGAAGGCGGTGCCCACCTTCACCGAGGTGCAGCTTGCCGCCGCATTCGACTTCCCGGTCGGCACCGTGAAGATCCGCCCGATCCAGGGCTCAGGGCCCGGCCGGATGCGGCTGGTCGCCCGCCCCACCACCGAGGACACCGAGGCCGCCGTCGAAGGCATCCGCGGCCTGTGGGAGACCGCGGTCGCCGCCCCGGGCAAGGCCGCCCCCGGCGTCGACCTCATCGACCACCGATCCGAGCCGCACCGCATCGTGCTGCTGGTCGCCTCCCCGCCGGGCAAGGAAATCCACCTGCCGCACACAGCGATCTGCTCCGCCTTCGGCATCGACGACCCCTCCCGCCTCGTCATCGAGACAGACGGGATTCGTATGGGCGTCATCTCCATCTACAAGACGAACCCGCTGATGAAGGTCCGCAAGGCCACCGTCGAAGACCTGACGATGGACTCCAAGGGCCGCGTCACCATCGGCGTCTGCCACGACGGCAAGCCCGCCCGGGTGCGGCTGTGGGACCCCGGACAGGGCGCACTGCGCGGCATCACCGCCGGCGTCACGGGAGCGGGCAAGTCCGTCCTGCAGAACCTGATCCTCGCCGCGGAGAAGCGCTCCGGCGTCGTCTCCTGGGTCGGCGACGTCCAAGGCGGCATGTCGCTGCCGGAGGCGGAAGGCCGCGTCGACTGGTTCGCCAAGGGCCCGGTGGAGACGCTCTTGATGCTCACGGCCGCGCACGCGGTCATGAAATACCGCGAGCGGATCTCCAACGAGATGGGCCGCGGCGACTTCGCCCTCAACAAGCCGTGGCCGCTCATCAACATCACACTGGACGAGATCAACCGGCTGCTGTCCCACTCGGACGAAGCGATACGCAAGGCCACCGCCTACCTCATCGCCGACATCCAGAAGACCGGCCGCAAGGTCGGCATCGGCATCCGGCTCGCCGTGCAGTCCCTGCACCTCAAGGACCTCGGCGACGACGACGCGATCCGCCAGCAGGGCAAGGTCGGCGCGCTGTTCCTCATGCGCACCGCCTCCTCCTCCACCAAAGAAATGGGCCTGGACGGCATCGCCCCGGCCGGCTTCCAGATGGAGAACATCCCCGCCCGCATCTACGAGAACGGACAGATCGAGGCGCTGTTCACCGGCAAGGACGAGGAGGACGGCGAGTCCACCGCAGGCATGGCCTACATGTTCCTCGACGGCCGGGCGAAGTTCATGCGCACCTTCTTCGCGGAGAAGAAGGACGGGGTCTACCCCGACCTGATCGCCCTGTACGGCGAGGACCCGCCCACCGGGCTGACCGAGGGCGAGGCCAAGGCCGCGCAGGCCGGAGCCGCGATCTACGGCGTGCGGCACACCAACCCCTACGCCGACTGCGACACCCTCGCCCAGGCGTTCTCTGACGCCCCTGGCAGCAAGCCGTCGGCCGGCACCCCGGCCCCGGCCACTGCTGCGGACACCGACGGCGACAGCGGCGAGGCACCCGCCCCGTTCGAGGCGCCGTTCGGCATTCCGTTCGGCGACAGCGGCTCCGACATCGGGGAGGAGCCCGGCCTCCAGGACCAGATCCTCGAACTGCTCGCCGACGGACCCAAGCAGCTCAAGGAGCTGCGCGACGCGCTCCCCGGCTTCCAGCCCTCCAGCGTCAGCAACGCCTGCTCCCAGCTGAAGGCGAAGGGCCTGGCCATCTCGCGCAAGCGGGGCCTGTGGCAGCTCGCCGACAACTGACCCGCACCCACCACTCACTCACCGAAGGAACCGATACCCGTGGCCCTGTCGATCTCCCTGGTCCTCCTGCTCGGCATCATCGTCGTCATCCTGGTGCGCACCGGCTACCAGCGGATCATGCCGGGCATCGCTGTCTGCTTGTTCGGCTTCTTCCTCGCGAGCACCGGCATCGCCCCCACCATCACCAGCGCCGTGGCCTCCCTCACCGGTTGGATCAGCAGCTTCTGACCATCCCGATCCCGACCCGCCGAACGGGAAGGAGAACCCGACGATGAACCGCCCCCTGGTCCTGGTGGTCGACGACGCCACCGACGTCCTCGCGGCCAGCCCCGAGGCCCGCGCCTTGGCCGACGAGCTGCTGCGCACAGGCCGCCAGAGCGGCCTGGTGGTCCGCTCCCACAACCGCCGGCCGCTGCAGTACCCCACGCCCGACGCCCTCGAGGCCGCCGCGGACCAGGAGCAGTAGCCCCGCCCCGCTCCCCCGCCCCCTACGCCCTCCTCGCCACCACGGCGGGGAGAGCGCCCGCGTCTGCCCCCGAAACGGAAATCACCGTGGACTTCAACCACATCACCCGCCCGCTGTCCGACTCCGAAGCCAAGGCCGAAGCCGAGCGGATCATCGCCGAAGCAATGCGCCCCGAGCGGCACCTACCGACGTCATACCGCGACGACACCCCGCTGCCCGCCTACGGCGACACCCCGCCCGAGAAGCAGGACGACAAGCGGATCGTCCCGGCCTGGGCGGCCGGAATCGCGGTCGCCTCCATCGGCGTCGGCGCCGGCATCACCGGCGTCGGCTGCGGAGCCTGGCTCGTACTCCAGGGTCTGGCCTCCGTCACGCTCTACGGCGTCCTCATGGTCACCCTGCCGTTCGCGGGCGTCGCCATGGTCGCCACCGCGATCGGCGGCGCGTTCAGCAAGAACCGCAGGTCCGTGTCGAAGACGGTCTACGAGGGCCCGGTCGTGCAGAACACGCAGATCAACAACACCAGCAACCAGCGCGGGATGTTCTCCCGCACCCGCAACGACGTCCGCTGACCCGGGCGCCCTGCCTCGTATCCGAACACCTCGCCCGCGGGCCGCAGCTTCGGGTGCGGGACAGACCGTCCGGTCTCACGGTCAGTCGCAGTCGATCCAGATACGGCCGTGGCCATCGACCTCGGCACCCCGGATCTGCCCGTCGACGATCGCGCCGTTGATCGTCACCTCGACGTCGTAGTCGACGTCGATCCACAGCACGCCGTCGTTGTCGGTGAACGCGGGCCAGATCGTCCCGTCCGTGTCCACGACCTCCTCGAAGACGACTTCTTCCGGCTCATCGCGGGTGAACCACCCCATCACAGCCGCCTCCCCTCTTTCCCGGGCCCTTCGCTCACAGCTTGGCCCACTCGCACGCTCCGTGAACACCACATCGACAACCAGGAGTTGCCCGTGCAGCCCAACGACAACACCGCCCCCGGCCGCCAGGAGCTCGCCTACCTCCCCGTCCCGCTCCCGAAGGAGCCGGCCAAGCCGCCGCGCCTGGCCGCACTGCGCAACTGGTGGGACCGCGCCTGGGACATCGACGGCGTGCTGTACGACATATGGGACGACGTCCTCAGCGCCCCCGACGACGGCCTGCGCCACATGGCGCCCTGGCTGCGCACCGTCCTCATGGCCGCCGCGGTCTCCTTCGTCGTGCTGATGGCCAAGGGCGCCGGCGAAGTCATCCTCCAGGCCCTGCACCAGATCCTCACCGCCGTGCCCAAGGTGCAGGTCGGCGTCGACACCTCCAACGGTGTCGCCGCCGTCGTCGACCAGCCGGTGCGCATCTACATCGTCCAGCACTCCGCCGGCCTCCCGGTCGCGGCCTCCACCGTCTACACGCTGTGGGTGCTCACCGGCATCACCGGCCTGGTCCTCGGCTTCCTCGCCCGCAACAACGCGGCGCGCGCGATGTGGACGGCATGGGGCGCAGCCACCGTGTTCATGGTCTGGACGGCCACCCCGGATACCAGCCGCCCTGTCGTGGCCGGCCTCGCCGCCCTCTCCTGGACGCTCCTGTCCGCAGTCGCCCTGCGCGGCCTGACCCTGCGCCGCCGCGTCATTGGACGCCCGGCCAAGGTCAGCGTCCGGTCCGAAATCCATGTTCCGGTGCCGTACCCGGTCCCGGCCGAGCCCGCCGAACAGCCCCCGCACAGCAGCTGCCCCTTCCGGGACTGACCTTCCGGTCGCTCCGCCTGGTCCTCGCCCACCCCGTTCCCGGGTGGGCGAGGGTTGGACAGGCCGACCGGCCGCCTCGCGCCGCGCCCGCCGGCGAACAGCCGGCGGGCGCGGCGCTTGCTGTCCACCGACATCAGGAGGAACCGCTCGTGCTCACTCCCCGCCCGCGCCGCCGGATCGGCCGGCCCCGCCCGCAGCGTCCCGGCCCCCGCTACCCGCACCGCCCCGCCCGGCTCCCCGGCACCTGCAGCAGGTGATGCCCCGCCCGAGGAAGAAGGGGCGCCATGAGGGCAAGCGCGTGCCGCGCAGCGCCGCGATGCTGGAGGAGTTCGACCGGCGCGCTTGTCCCGAGGGCCTGGTCACTCGCAGGCAGTTACGCGAGCGCGGACTGAGCCCCGGCGGACACGGCCCGGTCGCGGTGCTGCGCTGCAAGGCGTGCGCCTACCGGCCCGACCAGGCGTGTATCCATCCCACCCGGGCCTGGCTCTACAGCCTGGACCTCGCCCGGCCCAAGCGGATACCGACCCTCGCGCAGGAAGAAGCGCTCGACCGGGCCATGGCCGCGAGATCCACCTGCCCGCGCCGGCGCCGCTACTACTTCTGCCTTCCACTGCGCACCCAGGGCGTCTGCGGCCCCTGCGCCAAGGGCTACGAGCCCAACCCTGACACCTACTTGGCATTCACGGCCCCGGCCGCCCGGCTGGCCGCCTGATCACCGATGCCCGCGAAGGAAAGTCACCGCCCATGAGCGTCACGGTTCCCGCCACCGACCCCGACAAGAACCTGGACGACGCCTGCCACGACGTCGAAGCGAAGATCAGCCGCACCGATAACAAGGCGTCTTTACTGCTCGCCTTCGATGGCGTCGTCCTCGCCGGACTCGCCAGCGTCGCCGACACGGACCTGCCACTGCCCACCCAGCTCGCCGGCGGCGCCGCCGTCCTCGCTCTCGCGGCCTCTGCCGTGCTGCTGCTCCTGGTCGTGCGCCCCAACCTCGGAGGCCGTGGCCGTGTCGTCCGTGAGGGCTTCCCCTGCTGGGCGCAGCTAAGCGAGGACGACCTGCTCCACGCGATGCGGCAGGACACCCGCCTCACCCGGGTCAGGTCGCTGTCCATCATCGCCGTCACCAAGTTCGAGCGCCTGGCCCGCGCGGTCGACATCATCCTCGCCGCCCTCGCCCTGCTCCTGATCGCAGCCGTACTCGCAGTCACCACCTGAAACCGCCGCGAGTAAAGGAACCGCGTCAGGTACCACGCGCCGCCTTCCGAAGCGCTGAAGGGCGCTCTCCGCACATAGGGCATTGGCCCCGGGCCGTCCCGGCCCAGGAGGCGGGCTGCACTGTCGTGGCTTTGTCCCGGCCCGTACTGGGCCGGGACAAAGCCACATCGGGTGGCTGCGCGCATCGGCAAACGGGCCGACCACCCGCTCCCTCACCCTTTTTTCGAGATCAGGAGACCTCCAGCATGCCTCATCTGTCCTGCGCCACCGAGCGCCTGGCCCTCTTTGGCACCCTGGTCGCCACCTTCGGCGAGTTGCATCCACTGTGCGACCACTGGGTGCAAGGCTCGAAGACGGCAATGCGCAAGCGCCTGTACGGCCGTGACCTGGTCCCCGCCGACGGTTCCCCCGCCACACAGGACTCCACCCGCCCGACTATGACCACCAGCACCCTCGGGAGGCGTGCCGCGGCCTGCCACGTCGCGTCCTACACCGCCGTACAACTCGGAGCGACCGTCGCGCTCACCCGCGCGTTCGGCTACCGGGTCATCCCCGGCGCGCTGCTCGCCGGCGCGGCCATCAACGCCGGAACACACGCTGCCATCGACCGCGGCGCCTTACTGCTGTGGCTGGCGAAGAAGACCAAGAAGACCGGCTACATCGAGCACTGCCAGGCAGTCCGTCTCGACGACGAAGGCGTGGTCACCAAGGAGGTGACGGGTCCGGGCAGCGCGTGGATGGAGCTGGACGCGGCTCTCCATCGCGCCATCGGCATCGGAGCCGCGGCCGTCACCACCTGGCTCACCACCCGTCCCGACGGCCGCCGGTGAGCCGCACCCGCCTGGCCCGCGTCCGCGCCTCGGCCGGGACCGCATCGCTGGCCCTCCAGCAGATCGAGGACGACCTCAGCGCCGACGACGTCGACGGAGGAGCTCGCCGCGATCCTGCGCGAACCCGTCGAGGACACCAACCCGCCCGACGGCTTTCTCGCGGCCCTGGCGCAGCTGGTCACCGTCGCCGCGCGCCGTGCCGAGCAGATCGAGCCCGACCGCGACGGCGACGCCTCCTGCCCGCTGTACGAAGCCCCCGCCCTACTCGACGCCCAAGCCGGGCAGCACCTCATCCGGGCTGCCCGGCGCCCCTCACCGGCGAGGAGTTCTCGCATGCCCGAGCCGATCTGCCCGCCGATACCCGAGCACAGCCTGGTGGTCCTCATCGGCCCGTCCGGCACTAAGAAGTTCACGCTCGCGGCCACCTGGCCCACCTCGCAGGTCCTGTCCCTGGACGCGCTGCGCGAGGTCGTCAGCGACGACGCGGGCAACCAGGGCGCGACCGGCGACGCGGACGCCGCCCTGCACCTGCTCCTGGAGGCGAGGATGCGCCAGCGTCTGTTCACGGTCGTCGACGCACCCAACGTCACCAAAGCGGCCCAGGAGCCGCTGGTCGCCGCAGCGAAGCGGCACAACATGCTGCCCATCGCGGTCAGGGTCGCCACGCCCGGCAGCGTCTGCATCGAGCGACAGGAGCGGCGGCCGGGCAACCGTACGGTTCCTCATGCCACGGTCATCAAGCAGCACCAGGGCATGGTCGACTCGTACCGGACTCTCAAGGTGGAGGGCTTCGCAGAGATCGTCTTCTCCGACAGCCTCTACCAGCTGCTGCCGTTCCTGGAGCGCCTTAGCCAGGCCCGGCAAACCGACCTCGGACTGGATGGCAGCCGCGGCCTCGGTGACCTGAACCTCGTCTCCCGGTTGTTCGGCCAGGCGATCGTGTCGCTGTGGCAGTGGAAGCCCTGCTCAAACGTCGCCGGCGGCGACCGTGTCGCGGAGATCCGCCTCGGTCAGCAGTACCTCACCCTCGCCCAGCGCACCGACGTGGACGGCGCGGGTGACGTCGGGTTCGACGTGCTGGTGCCGTGCCCGCACGACGACGAATGCGACGGCTACACGTGGGTGCCCGCCTACAGCGTCACCTGCCTGTTCCGCGCGCTGAACGGCGACCTGGACGACGAGGACACCGTCTGCGCCGTCCACGGCCCGAACGACGGCGACGACCAGGACGACGACCCCGAAGGCCGGGCCGATCTCGAAGCGCAGACCCCCGAAGCGGTCCGGGGCTGACGGACCCTCCGTGCTGCCCCGGACCCGGCTGGCCGCCGGGGGCCGGGGCGCTCGCGGCGGTCCCTCAATTACCGCGTTAAGGAGACGGACGCCATGACCCTGCCCTACTTCGAGGTCGACGTCCCCATACGGAGCACCGAGACCCCCGGCCTGGAAGGCGTGCATGTCTTCACCGGCCAGGCCGACAGCCGCAGCGTCGCCGTGAAGGCCGCGCGCGAGGTCTACGACGCGGCACGCGCCGCGGCGGAGGCAGGCCGCGAGATCCCCCACGGGCGTCCGGACGGCTGGGGTGCCTGCGGATACCGGCCCGGCTGGAAGCTCGACTGGCCCGCCGCGAAGGCCGGCCCCTGGAGGAGCCCGTACAGCTGGCTCAACTCCAAGCCCTTCGAGATGTAGCTCTGCCCCGGGACAGCCGCACGTGCTTGGCGGCTTCGACGGCTGCCCTGGGCTCACCCAACCCGTACGAGACGAGAGGGAGATCCTCAGTATGGACTCCGTCCTGCACACCACGGGCCGGTTCGGCCCGCGCACCCTCCTGATTACCGCCGCGGCCGTCCCGCTGACCGGCTGGGCGGTCCACGCCGCCACCCTGTACAAGCAGATCGCCGCCAAGGAGAAGGACCCGCTGACCGGGCTGCTGCGCCGCGACGCCTACACCGCCCGCGCCCGCCGGCTCCTGGCCCGCCACGGCGACAAGGTGACCGTGGTCATGGTCGACGCCGACCACTTCAAGCAGATCAATGACGACATGGGCCACGAGGCGGGCGACACCGTCCTCGCCGCGATCGGAACCCGCCTCACCGCGTGGGCCGGACCGCGCTCGTCCGTCGGCCGCCTCGGGGGCGATGAGTTCGCCGTGGTCCTGGAGCTGGACGCCGCCCTCCGGGAGCAGAGTTTGGAGCAGCTGGTCCAGATGCTGCACATGCCGGTCACCCTGGACGACGGGCGCACCGTCGACGTCGCCGCCTCGGTGGGCGCCGCGGCCCCGGCCACGGTCGGCTCGCGCGACCTGACCGTGCTGCAGAGGGCCGCCGACGCCGCTCTCTACGACGGCAAACACTCCGGCACCGCAGTTCTCGCGACGGCGACATACCGCACGGTGACGTCCATCAACGGGCGCCGCGCCGGCCG
Source organism: Streptomyces sp. NPDC025833 (assembly GCF_055558055.1). NCBI lineage: Bacteria > Bacillati > Actinomycetota > Actinomycetes > Kitasatosporales > Streptomycetaceae > Streptomyces > Streptomyces sp. NPDC025833. Next base: position 42,339 of record NZ_JBVHNF010000025.1, on the reverse strand, counting down.
CCCGGGCACAGCTGTGTGGGGGCGGGCCGCATGAGCACCGCAACCCTGCCCGAGGGCGACTGGATCCGCGGCATCAGCATCCGGCAGCCGTACGCGGCCTGCATCCTCGCCGGAGCCAAGACGGTGGAGAACCGGCCCGCCCGGTGGCGGACCGGGTGGGTACTGCTGCACACGAGCCAGACCATCGACCGGCCCGCCCTGCGCGTCCCGCTGATCGGCCGCACGATCCGCGGCCGTCAGCTGGTCACCGGCGCGGTCGTCGGCGTCGCCCGGATCACCGACTGCCACCAGGACCCCGACGGTGCGCAGCTCTGCTCCGAGTGGGCGCACCTAGGCGCCTGGCACCTCGTGCTCCAGGACGTCCAGGAACTGCCCCTGCCCGTTCCCGCGCGCGGACAGGTCGTGCCGTGGAACCCGACGCCGGACCTGCTGGAGTGCGTCTTCCAGCAGCTGCCCGACTTCCGGCCGTGACCACCCGGAGCAAGAAGAAGCAGCCGCTCGAGCCGGGCCTGGTCCCGGCTCCCAGCGCGCTCCGGAAATGGCGAGACAGCCAGCACTACGACCGCTGGCAGGACCGCCCCTGCGTGCTGTGCGACAAGTCCACGCCGATGCGCTCCCACCCCGGGGAGCCCGTCGACAAGGCGTGCGCCGAGGACTGGATCACCGCCCACTGAGGCCCACCTCGGCCGGTGCGCCTCCGACACCCAGCCCGAGAGCACCAAGCCACCCCACGAACCCTCCCGACTGGAGGCCCCCATGAACAGCAACGACCGCGACGTCGACCACGCGCTCGCCTACCCCGAACCGCCGGCCTCTGCGCTGTGGCACCGCCACGGCGCCGCGAAGGCCCGGCCCCTCACGCCCGCTGAGCAGAAGCGCAACTGCGAGCTCCTGGTGCTGGCGCAGCGCACCCCCCGACCTCGCCCCCCTCGCCCCACCGAGACTCTGGCGGAGGCCAGCTGATGGACACCAAGCACTGCGCCGTCGACGGCTGGGTCGACGCGATTCACCACCGTACGCAACCCACAGCCCTGGACGCCCGGCCACGGGCAGGACATCGCCGTGCGGGTCGAACCGTTCGTGGAACGCGCGCACACCCGGCCCGGCGACGACCACGGCGGCCTGATCGCCGTCACCCTGGTCCACCCCGACACCCCGCACGCCGGCGCCTACCTCCACGGCCGCCAACTCGGCTACACCGAACGCGGCTGGCTCCGCTGCGCCACGACCGCGATCCTCGGCTTCTGGCAGCCCGGCTACACGATGCTCACCCACGCCGCCGCGAACTTGCCTCTGCCCGACGACGTCGGCATGGAACCCGCGCACTACGCCCTCCACATCGAGGCACGCAAACGCGACGACAGTCGCGACGGCTACACCCTGCTGCGCCTCGGCCCCTACACCCAGACCCGGCACGCCCAGCGGGACTACGACCGGCTCACCGCCGCGCTGGACGGACGCGAGACCACCCTGGCGCCCGGGTTTCGTATCTCCGCGAGGTTCGGGCCGTTTGACGTCAGCGACCACCAGCTGTTCGCCGACCCGTTCGAGGCCGACGCCGTCACGCTTCTGGAAGCTGCCGTCGCGGGGGTGAGTGCGTGACCACCCATGGCCTCCCCAACCCTGGCCATGGCGCGCCCGCCACCTGGGCAGCCTGACAGCACGAGAACCAGAAGGCCCGTACTCCCGCGGTGAAGTACCGCAGGGGAGTACGGGCCTTTCTGCGTTTCCAGGCCTTAACCGGGTTAAGGCCCAGTGGTCAGTTGTCTGCCATGAGCAGCAGTACCAGTTCCTCGCGGTGCTCGGCCGACATGTGTTCCCGAAGTCGTGCGTTGAACCACGCGGGGTCCTCCCACGGGAGGTCAGGCCTGCCGACAGGTCCAGGCTCACCCTTAACCGGGTTAAGACGCTCGGGGGCCGGTTCGGTGACCGCTACTGTCCCCGAACCCTGCGGAGGGATCGGTGACGGAGTCGTCGACGACTTCTCGGCCGGATCACTTGCTGGTTTGGACCGGGGCTTACGGGGTGCCTTAACCCGGTTAAGGGCTGCGGCCGCCTCGGTCTTTTGCTGAGCAGCGGGGAGCCGGCCGATGCGACGGCCGTCCTTGACCGTCAGCTCGCCGGACTCGACCTTCTCTTTCAAGTCGTCGGACAGGCCAAGGAGTGCCAGGCGCTGCGAGACCCAGGCGCCTGACTTCCCGAGCCGCTTGGCCACCTTCTCCTGGCTACCGTGCTTGCTGAGCAGCTCCTGGATGGTCCTCGCCTGATCCAGCGGCGGAACGTCAACGCGGTGGACGTTCGCGATCAGCGCGGCCTCGAGCATGTCCTCGGCGCTGGCAGCGAGATCGTCGTTGACGTCGATCCGCAGCTCTGCCAGGCCGGCGACAGCGGCGGCCGCCAAACGCCGGTTGCCGTCGATGACGACGTACTCGGCCTCCCCGATTTCAGCCTCTTGGTCGGGATGGACCCCGAGGAACGCTGCCCGCCGAACCACGGCGACAGGCTGGAGCTGCCCCTTCTCCTTCAAGGAGCCCGCAGTTTCTTCGATCTCGGTGAGCTCGTCGCGCGGATTGAACGGGTTGTGCGCCAGCACCGACAACGCCACAGACACCGGCGGTCGCTTCCCCTCCCCGTTCATGATCTGCTGACGAGTCCTGACGCGCCGGGGAGCAGGCTTCGTGTCCTGGCCGTCCTCGTCAAGACTGAACCCACGGGTCACTCGCTGAGCGGTCATACGGCCAGCTCCTTCGCCAGGTCGCGCATCACGTGCGCGTGCTCACTGTCGGGCGCGTACTCCAGCAGCGGGATCTCACCGTCCGCGGCTTCCCGCCCCTCCTTGAGGTCACCGATCACGGCCAGGACCGCAGGGGAACTGCTCTTCTCCCACTGCTCCTTGTTCTCCTTCACGAGCTTGCCGCGCCGGCTGTCGTAGGCGTTGACGATCAGACCGAGGTAGTCGACCTGGATACGGCCCTTGCGGCACAGGTCTTCCTTCTGAGTCTTCAAGAGCCGGAACGCCCTGTGCGACGCCTTGTTCGCCCACACCGGAGTGATGACGCCCGACCGATCTGCGAGTTCACCATCGCGGCGCCGCACGTAATACAGCGCGGTGTCCATGTTCAGTCCCAGGCTGGGAGGACCGTCGATGATGATGACGTCGTAATCCGCCTCCAGCGGCTCCATCGCCCGCTCCAGCGCGGCCTCGCTGAAGCTCACCTTGGACAGGGCCACGTCGCGGAGGAACGCATCGTCGGACGCCGGCAGCAGATGCAGCCGCTCACCGAACCGCTCGCCGTCCAAGGCCACCAGCAGGTCATGGATGTCGCCCTTGGCGGTGCCGTCCATGTGCATCATGAGCGTCTCGACATCGTCCTCATACATGAGGTCCTCGAAGCCCAGCTCTGCGGTGAGGTGCCCCTGCGGGTCGTAGTCGACGAGCAGGACGCGATGGCCGGCCTCTGCCAGCGCTTGTGCGATGCCGGAAGAGATGAACGTCTTTCCGACGCCGCCCTTTTGATTGGCCACTATCACCCGTACCACCGGCTGAGCCACCAACGGAGCGGTGGGCGAGGGGTGATTGTCGAGCCACAGGGTGAGGGCCTGCGCCAATCCCTGAACATAGGTGACGCCCCGCTCCGAGCAGGCCGCCTTGAACTTGTCCGGCTCGCCAACGGGGAGGAACGTACCCCACGTCTTCGCCCCGTCGGTTTTCACCTCCGGAAGGCCGTCCGCTGAGTACCAGGCGTTGATCGCGTGCTCGGCTGCGTCCTGAATGTCCATCCCGTGCTCGAAGGCTCGGATCTTCAAGTGTCTGCGCAGCTGGGGAGTGAGGGCTGTAATTAGCTTCTCTCGCTCCCCACGGGGGTTGGGGATGCTCATGAGGCCGAACATTACTAGGAGGTCGGTTCGTAGGCACAGTCGACAGGCCGTCCGCCCCGACTGCGCGCCCTCTTAACCCGGTTAAGGCCCTCACGCTCACACCACGAAGGCGCAGGGGGAAGTCATCAACAGGGGCAAGGCGTCGGATGTTTGGCGCGAGCACCAGTTCGATGGAAGTCCTGCGCGTGGCAGGGCGCCTCAGAAGAGAAAAGAAGGCGGAACCCGTGGCCACACTGTCTCCCAGATGTACCTCCGCCGCTTCGCCGAACATCAGCCGCCTCGCCAGTACCTGTTGTCGATGCGGCGCATCGACAGCCCGAGTCGGGTGACTCTCGCAGCACCGAGACCGTCCACCTGCCGCCCGAACAGGACCCGCGGTGCTCCACCGAGGCCGCAGTGCTGAAGGCCGGTAGTACTCTGGCCCTTCGGATGCATTCCGCCCGGGCGCAGCCGTTTTGGGGATTTCACCTGGTGCGGTGGCCGGTCGCGGGTCGACGGGCACAGCGTCAGCGGCGCGGACAGGCCGCGGTCCGTGAACAGCGCCTCGAGCGCCGCGCGCCGCCGCTCATACGGCCGGCCGGTCAGGTCCCCGCCCGCGTGCACGAGATCGAACACCACGTAGAGCACCGGCCACCGGCGCGCCGCCTCATCTGCACTGGCTCCGCGGCGGGCGAGGCGCCGCTCGAACACGAGCCGGCCGGCTTCCCACACCACCAACTCGCCGTCCGGCTCGATGTCCGCCGGGAGCTGCGCGAGAACTGCGGCCCGGATCTCGAGGAAGGAGCCGGTCATGTCCGTGCCCTGACGGGATCGCAGCAGCACCCGCCCGTCCCTGTTACACGGCGAGCTGGGCGCGGTAGCCGTCCTTCTCCAGACTGGGCTATGGCTCGCGAGACACCTGCGCGCAGCTTCTGCCGAATTCGTTCTGCCCCTGGGCTCGGGCCTTCGGCGTACTGGTGGGGTGCCTCCTCGGGGCGGGGAGGCCGGTATGTGTGCGGCCTGCGCCAAAAACAGGCGTGTGCACTTGGTCGAGACGCAGCGTCGGCTAGAGGAGTCCGTGCCCGAGGGCAGGGCCCCGTGGGTGTCGAGCCTGCACTGGGCAGATGGGGCGGCACCTACCGCCGTCAGGGTTCGGCGGCGGACACGTGGCAAGCCAACTTGGTGGCCAGGCGTCGCATGACCGTGCGGTTGGCGTGCCACATGGTGGCCCGTACGACGGGGGCCAGCAGCCGGTCGGCGAGCGGGGCGCGCACCCACGTGTACGTGAACGATACGCGGGCCCCGCCGGTGGGCAGCGGTTCGATGGTGTAGGTGCCGCGGCCCTGCCGCTGGCCGGCCGCGCTGACGTTGCGTTCGACGATGCGCCGAGGGGCTTCGGTTTCGATGACATCGATGGTGACGTCGGTCTTCGTGCCGCCCAGTGCGGCGGTGACCGTGGCGCAGGATCCGATGCCCCTGGCGGGGCCGGTGTAGCGCCAGTTGGTCAGGTAGTGGTCGGTGATCCGCTCGTGGTTCGCCATGACGTCGAGGATGCCGTAGACCTGCTCGGGAGTCTGAGGTACGTCGATCGACACGATGACAGACTGCATGTACCACACGGTACATGTGCCATGTACCGATTGGTACAGTCGTGATGTGGTGACCATGGACGACTCGCATCCCGAAGGCGAGGCCGAGCAAGGCGCGCACGGGGCTCGGCGCGCACAACTGGTGGACGCGGCTGTCGACCACGTCGCGGCACACGGCATCGCGGACCTGAGCCTTCGCAGGCTGGGCGCCGCGATCGGCGTCAGCCACCGCATGCTGATCCACTACTTCGGCTCCAAAGAGCAGCTGCTCGTTGAGATCGTCCAGACGTCGGAGCGACGCCAGCGCGACGTGCTGTCCCGGCTCCGCCTGGAGCCCGGTCTCTCGCCCGCCGATGCCGCGCGGCTGCTGTGGCGGCAGCTCACGGCCCCTCGGCTGGCCAATCAGAAGCGGCTCTTCTTCGAAATCTGCGGGCACGCGCTGCGCGGCCGCCCCGAGGCCGCCCCGATCCTCGAAGGGCTGGTGACGGACTGGCTGGAACTGCTCGTGGCCGCCGAGGTCGGGGCGGGGGCGGACCCTGCCGTGGCCCGGAACCGGGCCAGGCTGGGACTCGCCGCCGTCCGCGGCTTGCTGCTGGACCTGCTCGCCACCGGTGACCGCGCCGGCGTCGACGCGGCGATGGAGGAGTTCCTCCGGCTGTACTACGGCTCGGAGTGAGGACATCACCGATCAGGCCTTGCAGGTTTTCCGGGACACATACGAAGCGTCTGGAGAACCGTCGAACCTGATCAGGCGCGCACCGCGCTTGATCGGTGGGCGGAGGCCGCGACGCGGGCAGCAAAGACGAGCGGCTGGAGCGACCCTGATGCCACCCAGGTCTACCGCACCCGCATCCTCACTGCCGGCCACCCAGAGGCCGAGCAGCCCTCCCTGGAAGCCGTCACGCAGGAAGTCGAGGACCTGCGCACCACACTGGAGCAGACGCACGAGCACCGAAAGGCGCTCGCCGCAGAGACATTACGCCTCAGCTGACAGACGGTAGGGCACTCGCAGCGAGGAGAAGTGGCTGCGGGTGCTCTGTTGTCACTGTAGGCGAACCGCGTGCAGTAGGGCGCCGCATGTCCTGAGCACGCACGGCATCCGCCAGGCACGATACTCAGTCCCGCCAGATGCAGCGCTGTTGGCCCGGATCGACACCTCCCGAGCACGGCCCCGCCCCGGCCGGTCAGGTAGCCCAGGGAAGCCGTATGGCTTCGAGGTCCCCGTCGTTGAGAAAGGCTTCGATCAGCACGGTGGGGTCGGCCAGCTTGGTGGCCCAGAGGTCGTAGTCCGTGCACAGCACCCAGGACTGGTCCTTGGGCCAGAGGTTGGACGGGCTCCAGTTGTGCTCCTCTGGGTGGTCGTACAGCACGTGGGCGTCCGCGAGCGTCCCGGTTCGGATGTGCGGGTGGTCGAAGTCTTCGGCTCCATGCAGCAGCGGGCTGTAGTAGGCCAGGCAGGGGGTGTTGGGGCCCTGCGGACTGTGCTCGGTGAGGATGGTGATCACGCGGTCCCAGGCGGCCCGGTCCATGCTGCCTTCGGACGGGACCTGGATCCCAGCCGGCCACGGGCGCGGCGCGACCGAGGGGAAGGAGCTGTGGCACGGCAGGCGTCCCTCGGGCACGGTTGGGTCACCGATCCTGCGCGCGAGCTCCGTCCATCGCAGTCGGCGCCAATGAGGTCCGGGGTGTTCACCGGGACCGCGTCCAGCACGTCCGCCGGGTCCACACCTGGGACGATCTCGGATCCGCCGCCCTGTAGCACGCGCCGTTTGTACTCGACGTAGGCCAGGGCCGTCGGTACGAGCTCGTGCTCGTACATGGAGTGAAGCACCCACACCGCATCCGGCAGCGCTGGCGGCATGAACCCCGTCAGTCCGTCATCGCAGGTCAGGTCCCGCAACCAGTCGGCTTCCCGGCCCGCGGTGAGAGGCCATCGAGCGGCCGCCAGAGCAGCGGCTGTCTCGTGCATCCACCCAGAATCGCACCCGGCGTGAACGGCCTCGCGACGGGGTCGAACGGCCAATCTCCCTGCTCAGGTACGCACACCCTCGCGGCCAGCCAGCGTGGTCAAAGGCCGCCTGTCGCGCTCAGTCTCACCACCGTACCGCCCGCAGGGGCCCGCGACTGGAACACAAATTCGAACAGATGATTGAATCTGGCCATGCGGCCGATTCCCGATGACCTCGCCCGAGCGCACGAGGAGTGGCACGTCGTCTACCAGCAGCTCGCGGTGCGTCCGCGGGCCGGTCTGCGACGTCGTCTCCTCCAGCTATCAGCGCAAGTGCTGTTCCATCCGTACTGGCGGGGCCGGCCCTCGCAGGCCTGGGCTGCGCTGCGCGAGGCTCGTCATGTCCGGTCTGCCGCCTGATCCGCCTCGGCTCCGGGCGATCCTGACGCACTTGGAGCGGCAGATCGCCGAGACCGAGACCATCGGCATCTACCTGCGGCTCCAGAGCGACGAGGTACGCAAGGCCCTCGCGCGTGCGTCCTCGTCGGCCCCCGGCCGGGAGCGCCCGGCGCGGCAGCCCGGGCCCCAGACGGTTCTGCCGTCGGCCGAGTACTTGATGGAGGCGAAGCTCGGGCCGGCGGATCCCTTGCCGGTCGTCGTTCACGTCGGCGGCTGCACGATCCGGCAGGGGCGCCGGATGACTTCCGCGATCAGCGCGCAGCAGGCACGCCTGGCGCTCACGGATGCGGTGATTGAGGCCGAGCCATGCCCGATCTGCCGGCCGGAGAACAAGCTGGGGGTCGACCTCGGGTGAGGGGCGCGAGTTCGGTATCGACCTGAGCGACGACGAGGAGAAGGAGTAGACGTGCCGCGCCACATCGACAGGATCCCCGACCAGGCGGCCATCCCCGACACGGTCACCGACGACGAACTCGACGACCTGAGACAGGAGATCGTCCGGGACGTCACCGCCGCCCTCACGTTCGGCGCCTGGCCCGCACCGCAAGGCCACCACCCCACCCGCCTCGAGTTCGCCGAGGCGACCTTGAAAGACCTGCCCGTACGCCTCCAGCGCAGCAGCCAGGCCGCCGAGCACCTGGCCGGGATCGCGGGCGACCTGGTCGACATCGAGGGTGCCCTGCACTTTGGCTGCCTGCTCAACCTCGCGAAGAAACCGGTGACGGGATGACTGATCTGCTGTGGGACGACCAGGTCGCATGGCTGCTCGACCCGACCGACGGCAGCTACCTCCCCGACGTGTTCGTTGACGGTACGACGACGGAGGACTGGCAGGCCGTGCTCGACCTGGTCGAGGAACAGAACTGGGCCTTCGAGTACGCCGAGGGCGACAAGGTCCTGCCACTGCCCCGAGCCGAGGCCGTGCTCTCCCGCCGGGCCGACGCCGAGTGCCCGACCCTGAAGGTGTGGCCCGATCCGGAGGTCTGTGCAATCTTCCGCTTCCTCGGGACCGAGCAGATCGACTTCGACGTCGACCTCCGGGAACTCCAGGGGCAGGCTCGGCTGGACGTCCTGTACGGGCTTCTGACCGCAATCGGACGGCGGCTGCGCAAGTCGGTACCGCTGTTCCCCGAGGGCGGCGATCCCGAGCCGCTGCTTGGGTTCGACATCACCTCCGACCGGGTCAAAGTGATTTGGTCAGAGCCGGACAAGTGAGCCGAGAGCCTCAGGGCTACAGGAGAGCGCCGCCTCGCTACCGCGCCTGTTCGCGGTTCCTGCTGCCGGTCACTCGATCGAAGCATCGTAGTGGACCGCATCCTCGGGGATCCAGGGAAAGCGGACCCACGGGTACTCCGCTGACGCATGAGCGCTCGCCGAGAGAGGCACGACTCTCGGCTGTGAGGTTGGTCAGGGGCGGAGGAGGGTCTTGATGGCGCGGCGTTCGTCCATGGCCTGGTAGCCCTCGGCGGCCTGGTCGAGGGGCAGGGTGAGGTCGAAGACGCGGCCGGGGTTGATGTGGCCGGTCATGACGCGGTCTATGAGGTCGGGCAGGAAGCGGCGCACGGGGGCGGGCCCGCCCTGGACGGCGACGTGGGAGTAGAACAGGGCGGTGCCGTCGATCTGGACGCCGTGGGGGACGCCGGCGATGCCGACGCCGCCGCCGGGCCGGGTGGAGTTCAGGGCCTGCCGGGTGGACTCGTCGGTGCCGACGCATTCAAGGACGCGGTCGGCTCCGGTGCCGCCGGTGAGGTCCTTGATGCGGGCCACGCCCTCGTCGCCGCGTTCGGCGACGATGTCGGTTGCACCGAACTCGGCGGCGAGCTGCTGGCGTGCCTCGTGGCGGGACATGGCGATGATGCGTTCGGCGCCGAGCTCGCGGGCGGCCAGGACGGCGGACAAGCCGACGGCGCCGTCGCCGACAACGGCGACGGTGTCACCGCGCTGGACGCCGGCGGCGACTGCGGCCCACCAGCCGGTGCCCATGACGTCGGAGCAGGCCAGCAGGTCGGGAACCTGCGCTTCGGCGGGCAGCTCGGGGGTGGCGACCAGGGTGCCGTCGGCCCACGGGACGCGGATGTACTCGGCCTGACAGCCGCCGACGAATTCACGGTTCAGGCAGTTGCTGGGGTAGCCGTTGCGGCAGTTGGCGCAGGTGCCGTCGCTGGCGAAGAAGGAGCCGACGACGAACTGGCCCGGCCGCACGGTGGTGACCTCGTCGCCGGTCTCTTCGACGATGCCGACGTACTCGTGGCCGATGGGGGCGGGGTCCTTGGCGGGGTTGATGCTGCGGTAGTCCCACAGGTCCGAGCCGCACACGCAGGTGGCGAACGTGCGGATGACCGCGTCGGTGGGCTTGAGGATCTGAGGGGTGTCGCGTTCCTCGACGCGGACGTCCCTGGGCCCGTACAGGACGGTGGCACGCATGGCGGGGTCCTCCTGGTGGTCGTGACGGAGAGGTCAGAGTTCGCGGGTGCGGGGGCCGGTGTATTCGGCGTCGGTGACGTGGTCGAGCCAGTCGACGTCGTCGCCTTCCCACAGCGCGATGTGGGTCATGAACTGGTCGGGTGCGGCGCCGTGCCAGTGCTCCTCGCCCGGCGGGGTCCAGATCACCTGGCCCGGGTGGGCCTCGAGGATCTTGCCGCCGCGGGACTGGATCAGGGCGATGCCCTCGACGATGTAGAGGCTCTGGCCCATGCCGTGGGAGTGCCAGGCGGTGCGGGCACCCGGTGCGAAGTGCACCGCGTTGGCCCGCATCCTGGACGGCTCCTCACCGCGGTGGAGGACGTCGGCCCAGGCGTCGCCGGTGAGCATTTTCTCGGGCAGCTTGGCGGTGGCGGGACGGGTGCGCAGTTCCATCAGGTGGCTCCTGAACGAGATAGAGGGCGTGTCAGCTGGCGAAGAGGTCCTCGGCGGCGGCCATGGCGGACATGGCGCGCGGCCAGCCGGTATAGAACGCGAGATGGGTGATGGCCTCGATCAGCTCGGCCTCGGTGACGCCGTTGTCCTTGGCGCGGCCGAGGTGGTGGCGCAGCTGCTCGGTGCTGCCGCCGGTGACCAGGCTGGCGACGGTGATCAGCGAGCGGTCGCGGGGAGTGAGGCCGGCGCGCCGCCAGACCTCGCCGAACAGGACGTGGTCGGTGAAGTGCACCAGTTGCGGGGCGAAGTCGCCGAACATCTTCGCCGCGCCCGAGGGCTCGGTGCCGGGCATGAGGGTTTCCTTTCGTCGGGCCCCGCAGCGGCGGGGCGGTGGTGGTGCCTGACGGTGCCGTTGTCTGCGCGGGCGGGCTCAGTTGCCGCGCCGGGCGGCGACCATGCGGGTGGCGGCCAGCGTCGCGCCCAGAGCGACGGCGGCGGCCAGGGCGAGGCTGAGGCGCAGGCCGTGCTGGAAGCCGGCCGTGCCGGAGATCAGGGCGCCGAAGACTGCGACGGCCAGTGCCCCGCCGATCTGGCGCCTGGTGTTGAACACCCCGCTGGCGGTGCCGGTCTGTTCAGCCGGGACGTGCTCCAGCAGCAGCGCGGTTGCCGGTGGCATCACCAGCGGGCCGGCCATCCCGACGGGGATCAGCAGCAGGGCGCTGGCCCACACCGGTGCCGAGACCGGCAGTGCGGCCAGGGCGATCGATCCGGCCGCGATCAGCACTAGCCCGGCGATGACCGGCAGGCGGGGGCCGGTGCGCTCCACGATGCGTGCGGAGAACGGGGTCAGGCAGGCGCTGAGCAGCATCATCGGCAGGAACGCGATCCCGGCCCCGAGCGCGGACAGGCCGTGCTGCTGCTGGAAGTCGAGGCTGAAGACGAACGGCAGCCCGTAGAAGCCGACCATGAACGCGAAGCCGATCCCGGTGACGATCACGACCGTCTTGGACCGGAACAGGGACAGCGGCACCATCGGGTGCGCCACCTTGACCTGGGCCAGCACGAATGCGGCCAGCGCCACGACGGCGACGGCGAGCGAGAGCAGTACCTTCGGGGCGGTGAACCCGGCTTCGCCGGCCTCGATCGCGCCGAACGTCAGGCCGCCCATTGCGAGGATGCCGGTGACCTGCCCGATCCAGTCGAACGGCGCCGGACGGGTCGGCGACTTCGTACTGCGGGCGAGCAGCGCCAGGGTGAGCAGGCCGACCGGCAGGTTGATGAAGAAGATCATCCGCCAGGAGGCCAGGCTCAGCACACCGCCGAGCACCGGGCCCGCGGCTGCGGCTATGGCGCCGCCCATCGCCCACATCCCCACCGCGCGGGCCCGGCGGGCCGGGTCGGGGAAGGCGTGCCGGACCAGCGCCATCGAGGTCGGCATGGTCACGGCCGCGTCGATGCCCTGCACCACGCGGGCGGCGATGAGGGTCGGCAGCGACGGGGCCAGCCCGCACGCCAGCGACGCGGCCACGAACAGGGCCAGACCGCCGGCGAACGCCTTGCGCGCGCCGATCCGGTCCGACAGGGCGCCGGCGGAGAGCAGCAGGGCGGCGAACATCAGCGTGTAGCCGTCGACCACCCACTGCAGGCCGGTGATCCCGCCGCCGAGCGCACTGCGGATCGAGGGCAGGGCGACGTTCACGATCGTCGCGTCCAGGGTGATCACGAAGAATCCCAAAACGGCGGCGGCCAGCGTCGCCGCGGCGTGCCGGTCGGTGCGGGCCGTGGCCACCGGCGCCGAGCTGGGCGAGGAAGCGGTGACGGTCATGGCGGGCGGGATCCTTCCCTTGGAGGTTCGGGCCCTTGGAGGTTCGGGCCGACCTGCTGGCCCGCTCACCCCTTCACGGAACCACGCACTGCCTCTGACCTGGGAGTCCTTGCTGGGAGGGGTACTGGCAGGGACCCCCGCCGGCGGCACCGGCCTACGCTGGAGCGGTGCCAGCCGACACTGTCCGCGAGGACATCCGTACCTTCCTCACCAGCCGCCGCGCCCGCCTCACCCCCCAGGAGGCCGGTCTGCCCGACTTCGGCGGCCGACGGCAGGTGGCCGGGCTGCGGCGCTCAGAGGTCGCCCAGCTCGCCGCCATCAGCGTCGAGTACTACACCCGCATCGAGCGCGGCAACGTCGGCGGCGTCTCCGAGGACATCCTCGACGCTCTCGCCCGCGCCCTGCGCCTGGACGACGTCGAACGCGCCCACCTGGCCGCGCTCGTCCGCGCCGCCAACAACCCCCACCGCATCCCCGATCGCGACGGCGGCACCAGCCATGTCCGGCCCAGCCTCCGGCAGATCCTCGACGCCATGACCGGGGCCGCCGCCTTCGTCCGCAACGCCCACCTGGACGTCCTGGCCACCAACGCCCTCGCCCGCGCCTTGTACGCCGAGGCCCTCGACAGCGCCGAGCAGCCGCCCAATCTGGCCCGCTTCGTCTTCCGCGACCCCCGCGCCCGGCGCTTCTATCGCGACTGGGAAGGCATCGCCCACGACGCCCTCGGCAGTCTGCGCACCGAAGCAGCCCGCACCCCCGCCGACACCGACCTCGCCGACCTCATCGACGAACTCACCACCTGCAGCGAAGAATTCGACCAGCGCTGGGACGACCACGACGTCGAGTACTACCGCAGCGGACGGCAGCGCTTCCACCACCCTGACGTCGGCGACCTCGATCTCGGCTACGACGCCCTCGAAGTTCCCGCCGATCCCGGCCTCACCATCGTCACCTACACCCTCGCCGCCACCGCGCCCCACGCCGGCGCATTCCAGCGGCTTTCCCACCCACGCTCCTAGACCGCGCAGACTTCGGTCGTCGATCTACCGTCGATGGTCCACCTGCCATGAACGAATACCGCGCGATCCGAATACGTGCCTGTTACCAGCTCTCCGGACGGACATGGAGGCTGAGGCGGTGCCGTTGTTCTGGCGGTGATACCCCGCTCACGTCCCGTCATGGCCAAGTGGACCGGGCGCGCATCGCTGCTGGCGTCAGGTGCCCGGCCTCGGCCCGCGCTGGCGCGACGCATGCTGCGACTGCATGGTGGCCGTATGCCGGATGCGAGCCCGGGTCGCTACCATCTGACGCTCACCGCGGGCGGTCGGGCGCTGATGCACGGCTGGTGGGATCGCGAGGATGTGGCCCGCCGAGCATTTATCGCATCAATGGGGGAGCGCGGCAGCATGCCCGGCGCCCGGATCATCCTCACCGACGAGGAGACGGTCAAGGTGCTGGTGACGTGGCCGCAGGAGCAGTAGCGCAGCCTCCGGATACGCCGGCCGGAAGGCCGTCTACTTCGCGGGATCTTCCCCCTCGTGCCGGACGGCCTTCTTCACGGCTTGCTCCAGCTCGTACCGGTTGGCACCGGTGGTTTCAGCGTGCGCGGTGATGGCGGCCTGTGTCTGCTCGGCGGCCGCACGCCAGCGGCGCCACTGGGCAGCGTAGGCGTCATCGGTGAGGCCGACGAGTCTGGCGCGCTCGTCCTCGGCGGCTCGTTCCAGCTCGATCAACTCATCGGGGGTCTCTGCCACGGGCAGGGATCCTAAGCGGCCCGGTCCGCGCGTCAGCGTCTCGACCCTACCGGCTGATCGGGTAGAGCCGCGGCCGGGCCCCGGACGGTGGATGCGAGTCTGCACGCGACGCGATCCCCAGCCCTGTCTACAGCCGGGGGCAGGGCTGGTACGGCTCCGTCGCTGCGGACTCGCGGGGCGCGTTCCGGTCTGCAGAGCAACGGCGGCATCAGGGGCTTACCTGGACACAGAGGGCCAGGTGGGGAGCTGTTGCGGGGCGGTTGTCAGTGGGCTGAGCTACCGTCGTTGAGCCCGCTTGGGCGGCTCCGCTCTCGCCTGGTCGCTTGCTCCGGCCAGGCGAGAGCAGTCAGCACGCCCCCAGAAAATCTCGGCACGGGGGCGGGCTCTTCCGGATGGAAGGCCGACACCCAGTGGATGCCTTGCTTCCATTGACGCGGCTGAGCGCGCCGAATGCAAGGAGAACCGGGAACTTACCCCCGGACGCGCCGCAATTGTGCGGTTCCTTTGCCCGCAGTGCACCAGGCGACGGCGCCTGCGATGCGGACCTCATTGTTCCGTGATTCCTTGATCACGTTGTGTGTAACTGACCTGTCTCACATGCTGGTTGGCCAGCAGCCCGGATGGACAGCGGCCGGCACCCGCCGTCTCTTCCCGGGAGCGTACGAGGCCCCCTTCCCGGATGGGGGGCCTCGCCCGTCGGCCGACACCCGAAGGAAGTTGCATGGAACGCAAGCAGATACTGCTCATCACGATGACCGTGACCGGTCTCGTCCTCGCGTGGAGCGCGGTCATGGCCTGGCTAGGCCAGACCGTCGCCATCACCTCCCTGGCGCCCGTGCTCGGGCTGACCGTTGTCCAGATCGTCCGCGCGGTACGCGCCCACGCACCGGCCTCCGGCCGCCGCGTGGCGGCCGTCCCCGACGAAGAGGACGACGCCGCCCGATGATGCCCCCCGACCCCTCCCAGCCACCGGCCGGACGGCCGGGCCGCAAACTCGGCCCGATCACCGATACCGCCGGCAGCATCCACCGCGCCTGGCTCGGACCCGTGCGCGAGGCGTACTTCGCCAGCGGCCGCACTCTGGGCGACCTCAGCGTCGAGGTGCCCCTGGCGAAGTCGAAACTCTCCGAACTGCTCCGCGGGACCAACCTCTACCCCCGGTGGGAGATCGTCTCCCGCCTCGCCACCCTGCTCGGCCTGCCCCACGTCCCGCTGCACCGACTGTGGAAGCAGGCCGCCCTCGAAGCGCACAAGAGCCGCGAGTGGGCCGACCGCTCCACCGACAACGCCACCGCCCTGACGACCACGCACGCCGCACCACCGATCGACCACCGCGCATTCTGCGAGGACGTCGAGCAGGGCTACCTCCTGTACGCCCAGGCCTTCATCCCCGACGACTACCAGTGCGAAGCCGCCGTCACCGACACCTTCGACATCCTCTGGCTGTCCTGGAACGACGCCCTGGCAAGCGCCGACACCCGCCGCTTCGCCTGGAAAGTGCTGCGCCACACCGTCATGTCCCGCACCCCCCACATCGACGGCCGCCCCTGCTTCAGCCAGGCCGCCTTTGACACCGTCGCACTCACCTACCTCACCGACGAAGAAGCCCGAAGTCGCCACCTCACCGAGACCATCGCCTTGTTCCAGGTGATGAGCCGGCTGCCCGCCACCCAGTTCGACGTGATGGCGCTGCGCATCCTGTGGCGCACGCCCACCGAACGCGTCTCCGAACTACTGGGACTCGCACCGGCCCTGGTGCGCTCCAACCAGCGCCACGCCGAGCACTTCCTGAAGAGCACTCTCTCTCCAGCCGAGAACGACGAAGGGACAACTCCATGACACGCTTCGACGACCTGCTCTCCAGGGCCTGCCTCATCAGGGAACGCACCGTGCCCAGGGACACAGTCCCCGTCTACATCCCAGACGCCTCCAGCCCGGGCCGCCCCCACGCGCACGACACCGACGCCGGCTCCCGGGAAGCCGCCGAGGACCTCAAGGCGCTGTGCGAGACCGTCCTCACCCACACACCGCCCACCACCCTCGCCGACTTCCTGACCGACCAGGTCCCCCAGCCCCGCGGCGCCCTGGCCCTCGCCTGCATCCTGCAGCTCACCGACACCGACGACGGCGCACGCATGTGGTGGCAATTCGCCGCCGGCGCCGGCCAGCCAGCTGCCGCCTACTGCCTCTATCTCCACCACCTCGCCCAAGGTGAGCAGATCACCGCCCAATGGTGGCACCAGCAGACCGACGACCTGGAACCACCGCCCGAGCCCACCACCTGCTACGGACATCACGAACGACGGCCCACCCCGGCCTGGAACCCCACCACCGACACTTTCACCAGCACGTCCACGACGACTCTCCTCAGAGTCCTACGGCACCTGGCCAAGCACACCGTCCGTCCTCGCTCAGCCGCCGTCACCGAACTCATGGCCTACGTCACCACAGCCGTCACCGCCGGATGGCTGCGTCACCCGGATTCCGACATCCCCCTGCCCGGCCCCGACTTCGCCGACCGCATCACCGTCCTCCTGGAATCCACCGCAACCAGGCCCGACATCTCCGACACCCTCCCCCCACGCTCCACCGACGAGGCACTGCCCCCCGACCCCGACCCGGCCGCCCGGCCCAGGCGTACCGCACGCCGGTCCATCCAGGAGCCGGCACAACGGTGAGCAGGCACACCGAGAACCTGGGCCGCCCAAGCGGGCCCACGTGGCCGGGGCGGGCCCGGACGGCGCGAGCCACCGCCCTGGCCACGCGACCAGCGCGAGCTCGTTACTCACTTTCGGGTGAGGGCCTCCGCCGCAGCGAGGTGGCCTGGGCTGGCGGTTCACTGCCGCAGGCCGGTGTTCCCAAGAGGTGAGGACCCGGCGAGACGTCAACACGGTGTATCAGCGTCATAAATGGCCGTTACTCATCTGCTTTCGTTTGGAGTGGCGGTCGGCCAGCGCCCTTGCGCACAACGCCAGCAGCGCGGGCGGCAGTTGGCCCAGAAACGTCAGCCAGGCGACCTCGGCGGTGGTCGCATCGAGTTCGAGCACCGCCAGTACGGGGATCACCATGCTGCTGATCGAGCTGCCGGTCACGCTGGCTGCCTGGCCGGTCAGGTAGGGGCGGAAGTTGCGGTGCCGCCACAGCGACGGCCGGGCGCCGGAAGACACGGAGGGGTCAGTGGAGGAGGTCATGGAGCACCTCCTCGGCTTCCGTCAGCCGCTCGCACAGCTCGGACATGGCCGCATGCCGGTTGCGGCCGTACGCCTCGAGTTCAGGGGTGACGGCGGCCGGGTCGTCGACGGCCTCGGACAGCGGATACACCGAGCACGCCAGGTACCCGGCGGCGATCCGAGGCACCGCGAGGAGTTCTTCGGCCGGCAGCGCCGGGTTGGCCGCCCGGTAGGCAGCTGCCAGAACGGTGCGCGGGTCCAGGACGATCCGCCCGAGCTCCCAGGCGGGACTGCGGTGACCGGGCGGCCGAAAGTCGATCAAGGCCGCCACCCGCTGTCCGCGCAGAAGCAGGTTGGGCGACGCGAGGTCGCCGTGGACGGTCTGCACGGTCAAGGACGGCGGCAGTCCTTGGACCATGGCGGCCATAGCAGGCAGTGCGTCGAGTCGCCGGGCGGCGGTCTCGCGTGCCCAGTCGGGAAACCCGGAGGTGGGCGGCCTCTTGGCGAAGAGAGCGAGCAGCTGGTCAAGGCGCTGCCGGGCTCGTTTCACATTGCAGATCTCCCGGGCGGGCACGCGGCGCGGAGGCCCGGCCGGATGCCGGGCTAGGACCCGGTGCAGGTGTCCGACCGTCTCGCCCACCGCGGCCCACCGGTCGCCGGACAGGCCGCCCTCCGCTGTCTGCGAACGCCGCGACCGACACCGCCATCCCGCCGGCGGCCGCGATGAGGCCACCGTCCAGGGTCTGCCGCACCACCGGCACCGGAATACGGCCGAGCCGCGCGGACTAGCCGAGCTCCAGCGCCTGGCGCTCCGCGTCCAGATCGGTCCCCGCCGGGTAGGCCTTCACGAACCACCGTCCGCCTTCGCTGTCCCGGGCCACATAGTTGCGGGTCGCGGTCCCCGCAGGACCCTCGTCGACCGCGATCGGGATGATCCGGTAGAACAGCGGCAGGATCCCCGCCACGACCATCACGTCTGACTCAGCGCCGCTCACCGCCGCACCCCCGGCCGGCCGGCCGCGTCGGCCAGCAGCTGACGCAGTGCTCGGGCATCCGCCTGCAGCTGCTCCTCGTCCTGGCGCCCGAGATCGAGCGCCTCGAAGGGCAGCGGCCCGCCCGGAGCCGGGTCCGCTTCGTTCTCGCGGCGTGGAACGCAGTGCCAGTGGGCGTGCGGGATCTGGTTCCCCAGCAGTAGATAGTTCATCTTCAGTGGCTCGTACAGCGCCTCCACCGCCCGGCCCAGGGCGAGGACGTCGCGCCAGAACGCGGCCGCCTCCCCCTCGTCCAGCTCGGTGGGCTCGGCGACATGACGGCCGGTGTAGATCACGACGGCGTACCCGCGGACCTGCCCGCTGCGCCACAAGTAGGCGTTGCTGACCTCGCCGCGCCGGAGAAGGAGGCCCCAGCCGATGTCGCCGGCGGCGAAGTCGTTCGCGCACATCGGGCAGTCGGTGCCCCCGTGATGGCTGGTGAAGTGCTCCGGCCAGGCGTCGTCCGGCGCGGGCGCGGGATGGGGGTGTGCATGGTCGGGCATCACGCCGCCTCCCCGGCCTCGGCGCGGTAGCCGGCGGCCTGGAGGGTGAACATGGCGGCGTACTCGCCACCCAGGTCCATCAACTCCTGGTGGGTGCCGCTTTCGGTGATGCGGCCGCCGTCGAAGACGAAGATGCGGTCGCAGGCGACGACGCTGGCCAGGCGGTGGGAGATCAGCACCGTGATCTGATCGGGGCGCGGGTTGTCCCGCAGGACCGCCTCGTACACGGCGTGCTCGGCGCGGGGGTCCATGCTGGCGGTCGGTTCGTCCAGCAGCAGGACGGGGGCGTTCTTGTACAGGCCTCGGGCGACGGCGATCTTCGCCCACTGGCCGGCGGACAGTTCCTGACCGCCGCGGAACCGCTTGGACAGCAGCGCCTCCCACCGGCCGGGCAGTCCGGTGATGACCTGCTCGGCGCCGGAGGCCCGCGCGGCGTCCAGCGCCCGCTGCGGGTCGGCCTCGGTGAGGGTGCCCCGGGAGACCGTCAGGTTGGCCAGCGCGCTGAACGGGAACCGCACCGGGTCCTGGAGCACGCAGCCCACGCGGGCCTGTAGCGACTCGGCGTCCATGTCGAGCATGTTCACGCCGTCCCAGCGGACTGTGCCTCCGTCCTGGGGCTCGTACAGTCCTGCGAGCAGGCGCGCGCACGTGGACTTGCCCGAGCCGTTGACGCCGACGAAGGCCACCGTCTGCCCGGCGTGCAGCGTCATGGAGATGCCGTTGAGCGCCGGGGTGGCCTTGCCCGGGTAGGTGAAGGACACGTCTTCCAGGGTGATGGTCTTCACTGTCTCGGGGGCGGGCGCCCCGCTGCGGCGCGGCTGGAGGGTGCGGCAGCGCTCCTGGAAGGCCTGCAGGTCGTCCACCCACATGGCGTGCTCGTAGACCAGGTGGGAGACGTCGACGAGCCGGGTCAGCGAGGACTGGGCGGCCTGGATGGCGGGGACCGCGCCCGCGCCGGCGGCCAGGGGCAGCCAGCCCGCGATCAGCATGGCGCCGAGCGCCGTGTAGGTGATGCCGGTGCCGATCCCGCCGACCGCCCGGCCCACCAGGTTCAGCCCGGCCGAGCTCACGCCCAGGCGGGTGTCCTCCTCGGCGATCCGTGTTGTCAGCCGGCGGTGTTCCTCCAGCAGCGCACCCTGAGCGGTGTCCGAGCGGAGCTCGGCGGCGGCGTCCCTCTCCAGCAGCAGCCAGGAGAAGACCCGCACCCTGCGCTGCAGGGTGTTCCACCGCTTGAAGCTGTGGAAGCGGGCGCGGGCAGTGCGTACAGCCGCCGCGCCGACCGGCAGCACCGACAGCAGAAGCAGGGGCAGCAAAGCCGGGTGGAGTACGCCCAGGACGCCGGCGGTGCCGACGAGCCCGAGCAGTGCGGCGGCCAGGGAGACGACCTGGCCGACGATCTGCCGGGCGTAGAACAGACCGCGGTCGTTGGCCCGGTAGGCCTCGTCGTGCCAGTCCGCGTCGTCGACGACCTCCAGCCGCACATGGGCGGTCAGAGTGAGGAACTCGCACTCCAGCGCGGTGCGGATCTTCGGGGTCACCCTGGCCTGCGCGACGGCGACGCCCGCCTCAAGGAGCGCCCGGGCGGACAGGAGGCCGACAACTACGGCGAGTTGGGGGATGGCCACGCGCACCCGGTCCGACGTGGGCCCTTCGGCGAACAGCTCCCGCAGTACCGCCACCGAGGCCATGAGCCCGAACGCCGTCATCGCGGCCGACGCCAGCTGCAGGACCACGACGGCGAGCGTCGCGGTCCGGTCCGCGGCCCAGGCCAGTCGGCCGATCTGGCGCACGATCCGCGGCAGACGCGCGAGGATCTGCCCCACCGTGGCCTTGGACGCGGCGCCGTCGTACACGGACCAGTACGTCTCCTCCAGACCGTCGGCGATGTCACCGTCATACGGACCGCCCGGCACGGCGGCGGGCGGCAGAGGAAGTTCCGCCCCGCGCGGGGCGGGGACCGCGCCCTGGCGGATGGCGGCTGCACCACTACCGTCGCTTATGCCCCCCACCTCGTATCCGGTCGTGCTGCGCTGCGAAGGGCGTCAACCCGGTGCCGGGGGCGCGCCAGGTGCGGGACGGCAAGCTGGAGATGTTCGAATGCGGCGGGAGGATGCACGAGGGCGGGCACAGGATTCACGGGGCCCTCCGGATGGGTGCGCGAGGGGTACTGGTGCTCTAACAACGGCCCCTGGATGGACCAGTAACGGGCAAGTCCGGGGCAGATCGTGGACAAAGGTTCTATTGAGGGGTGGGCGGCGCTTCGGTGCGGCTCGACGGGCGCGGGGAGACACTCGAACGCTTCGTGTCACCCGTTCGTGGTCTTTCCTTGCGGTCGTGAGGGCATGGCTGGGGAGGCAGCGGCGCCGGGGCGCGTGCTGCCTTCGACCGGGGCATGGGAAGTCAGGGCGCGTCCCACCAGTTCGGCACGAAAAGGTGCCGGGGAGTGGAGGCGACCGGCCGCCACCACGGCGACTCCGGCCGCAGATGCCCATCGGCGAGACGGCGCGCGTGAGGCGCCCAGTCCAGCTCCAACACCCGCGGTCCCTTTCCGTTCCGTTGTTTCGCGGTCTGCTCGCCTTGCGTCGTGTCAGCCGTCGTCGGCCGGGCCGCAGGGGCCGGAGTTGTCCGGTCCGCACGCGCTGTCGTCGTTCGGCGCGCAGTTGGGAGGACACAGGGCCGCGCCGGCGCGGCGCGGAACGCTCGCCATCACCTGGGCCCACCGGTCACTGGACAGCACCGACGCCAGAATGCCGTTCTTGACACTGCCCGCGGTCAGAAACCGTCCCATTGGAGGGCCGGCAGCACCATCCGCGGGCGACGAAACCATTTCTCTACCTGGCTACCGTCGTCAACCTCGCCTCCCGCCGCCTGACCGGCTGCGCGATCGCGGACCATATGCGCGCCGACATGGTCACCGACGCCCTGGCCGCCGCCGAGCGCACCTGCGGCGGCCTCGCCGGAGCGGTTCTGCGCACCGATCACGCTACCCAGTGCACCAGCCGAGCCTTGCACGCCTGCCGTCAGGCCGACGTCCGCCAGTCCATGAGCACGATCGGCTCCAGCGCGAACAACGCGCTCGCCGAGGCCCTGGCACCATCAGGACTGACGGCACTGGGTTCTCGCCCGCCTCAGCGTCCACCGGCCCGCACGGAGATCTCCTGCCGTCCCTCCGGGACCATCCACCACCAACTGATCCGCATCGCGGATAGCAAACCAGTCGTATGGCCTGTGTTCGAGGATCCGGGCCAATGCACGTGTAGCGAAACTGGCCAATCTATTAGTCGCACCTCCTCCGTCCCCACCATTCCGCTTAACAAGGACTCCCCAGGCCAGGACATGGTGGGACACTCCCCGCTGCCGAGGACAGGTAAGGCCGAGTCGTTGCTGGTTTTGATCAACCTTGTTGCTGCGGGACACATTGGGTCTACAGTGATCAGGCGTTCGACGGACCGGGTTGGGCAACCCGGTCCGCGTGTATCGCTGTTGGGGGCACGTACACGTATGGCGTTATGTCTTGCCGTGTTCCCCCGCCTGACGAAAAAGAGGGGATTCTCTTACGAAGTCGACGGCGCCGCTTCAACAATGATCTCCGCAGTGAAGCCATCTCGATTGGCGGTCTGGCCACGTGTGTTGGCCGTGTCGGCGAGCGAGATCACACTCACCGCCAAGTCAAGCACTACGGCCGGAAATCGCAGGTACCGGCACGTTGTCCGAAGGAGGATCCATACCGAATCCGACAGCGAAAAGTGCTCTTCGGTACTGCAGCGAAAATATTCGGTCGGCCCTGCGTGTCCTTTTTGGCCCACAGGAAATCGGCCGTTCGCACCAGTAGGGAAGCCTTGGCAGCGCCGCAGTTCGCCCGGACACCCGTTGCCTACAGGGCTGAACGTCCGAGTCGTTGCGGAAATCCCTGGTCAGGGGGCCTTTGGTGAAGTGTGGGCCATTCCTTCCGAGCCGTCAACAGTAAACACCCGTCAGCCACACCCGGTCTTTACCGACCGGCCAACATTCTTAGGGAACACTCATGCGCAAGCTTATGACCACTGCCGGTCTGGCTTCCTCCGCCCTCGCGTTAGGTATGTTGCTGGCCAGTCCGGCTGCCGCCGCGACGGGCAAGTCCGAATTCACCGTCGGCCTCCCGGACCAGAAGCCACGCACGACGTTCTGGGTGGAGAACATCGGGGCGTGGAGCGGCGACATGACCGGCAAGTCGGTGGTCTACTGGCAGGCCGTGGAAGGCCACGTGAGGTTCAACAGCTTCAAGATTACGACGCGGATCGAGGAGCGCCTCATGCAGACCTCCGAGGATCATGTTGTGACGAGCAAGACGTGTGACCTGACCCAGATCGTCAACGACCAAGTCACGTGGGGGCAGGACGATCCGGCGAACACCTGCGTCGCGCCGCCCACTCTTTATGACGGTGAGGTGTACTGGTCGTCGGACGCGACCATCGTCTACGACCTCATAGGTGATGCCAAGGGGCCCATCACTCAGGAGTTGCAGGGCTCGTCGCCCCTCATCCACGGCTGATGAGCTGAGCGGGACGCGCTCCGTCGTCAACCGCCGGCTCGTCGCCGGCCAGAAGAGCCCGGCGTCTTCGTCGTTCGCGACGTGAGACGCCGGGTCGGCAGGCTCCCCCAAGACGAATCGGCTGCCGATCTGACAGTGCGTTCCAAGGAGGGCCGGGCGGATGGCGTGGGGATGACGTACGACCGCCCGCGGCCGCGGCGCGGGCGCCTCCTGCCGAGTGTGGAGACCGCCGGCGCTTCACGCGTCCGTCCATGCTCCCCGGCCACCTTGGTCGGGAAGGGTGAAACCTGGATCCCGTGCCCGGCAGCACCCGATTCCGGGAGCCCACAGCCGCCGTAGCCGACCGCTCCTGAATCAATCGGCGTCCTAGACCCTGCCCGTTCTCAGCCGCTGAGCCAAGGCGGACGGGCCGAGTCGTATCCAACCAGCCATCAGACCACACCAACCAAGCTTTCTCTTGAGGTCCATAAGGCGACAAAACATCTTGCCCAACCGGCAATCTGACACAGACTGCGCCCCCACGCGGCGGTTCCCGTGCCCCCTCCCAACGGCATCATGGAAAACCGGCCGCCCGCCCCGTGAATCGAATCCGGACAGAAAACTCGGCAAGTCGTGGATTGACGAGCAGGCTCGGGTAGACAGCCGCCGAAACCAACGCTCTGCAGAGCCTGGTCGCCGACAGTAGCGACTCGGTAAAGAATCGATCAAGTGGAATAGTCGGGGTGGGCGTCGAGACCGTGCGGACCTTTTGCCGGTCGGGCCCCTCTCATCGCAGGTCGACGCACAAAGCGCGCCGATGGCATGGGTGTCAAGCGGGGACGAACACGTCGTACCATGCGCTGGAAAGGGCTTGTCCGACGTGTTCATGCTGTGCTTGGATGTCGCTATCCCGCGATTGGACTAGACAAACTTGGTCTCCTCGTCGTGAACGAGTGATAGCAGCGGGGAGTTCCGTCGAGGTGCCGGCCAGGTGCCCGTATCCGTCATGAATCGACTTGAGGAGACCTCATGCGTCTCAAGAAGTTAGGTGTCGTCGCTGCCGCACTGGCGGCTGCCGTATCGGCCGTCCTGTATGGGACCGGTCCGGCCGCGGCAGGGACGACCACGGAGTACGTCAGCGACAACTGCAAGTTCAAGGGCTGCGCCGAGGGCGACCTGTTCCTATACTACAACTCGGCTTCCGGAGGGGATAATCCGACAGGAAGCTTCGCTCAGTTCTACGGCAACGTTCCCGATCACGCGGGCGAGTATGTCTCGTACAATGGCGGCGCCGCTGTTGTCCATTACATCTACGTGTTCTACTCCAACCAGGGCACCGGGTCCGGGACGGCCGTAAAGAACCACGCGGAATCGGCCAATAACTGCTCTGCGGCGGACGGATACCGCGTCTACTACAACTCGGGCTACGCCGGGCACTCGCAGTCCATCCCGCACTACTGGGGCTGTGCCACCACCACCAACCTCGACGCCACGCTGAAGAACCAAAATGCTTCCTCTCACTTCGCCTGATAATGGGTGGGGTCGGATGACGGCCGGCGTCGTCGCCGTCGCGGCGGTTGTCCTAGTGTCCTCGTGCTCCTCGTCGCCGTCCGCCCCGCGTGCTGCCTCGGCGAGCGCCTCGTCGGCCCCCTCAACCGCCATCCGCGCAGACACGTCGAAGTGGCCCAAGCCGGTCGCGGACACAGGGCTCGTCAAGGGGCTGTCCCTGCCGTTGCAGCAGTACATGCAGACGTACCAGGACTCCGTGGTGATCGAACGCGCCGCACGGAGCATGGAAACCCAGTGCATGTCCCGTTACGGATTCACGGTCACCTTTCCTCCGGCGGGTGTGAATCCGCCGCCGAACGCGGACGACACGAACATGCCACGCCGGTACGGGATCAGCGACCGCAACAGCGCCGCCAAGTACGGTTACGAGCTGCCGCCGGACCTCGCGGAGCATCCCAAGCCCCCGAAGCTGACTCCTGCCGCGGTGGCGGTGCTCACCGGGCGCAAAGGGCTGAACCCGCGCGCCGCGGAGGCTCCGTCTACCTACCAAGGCAAGAAGATCCCGCGGGGCGGTTGTCAGCAAGAGGCGTTCGACAGGCTGGGAGCCCGTATCGACTTCACGCTGCCGTCGAAGCTGGACCACGACAGCCTGGTGAAGTCACAGGAAGACCCCCGTGTGCAGGAAGCGCTCACGGCCTGGTCCACCTGCATGAAGTCGAAGGGCTACACGGTGGCTGACCCCTACTCGGCGGTCGATCTGGCGCCCAAGAACGGGAGCGGGACCGCGTCGCAGGTGGAAGTCACCGTTGCGATGGCTGACATCGCCTGCAAGGAAAAGACGGACCTGGTGCGCATCTGGCACGGCGTCGACGAGGCGATTCAGAAGCGGCAGGTGGAGGATAACCAACTCGCCCTGCAGCAGCTCAAGGAGAAGAATATCGAGGCGGTCAAGGCTGCGGAGGCGGCGCTCCGTGGTTGAGGTACCTCGCACTACGGGACAGGTCGACGGCGGATCGGGCTCCATCGGAAGAGGATTCGTCCGGCGCCGGCGCGTTCTCGGCACGGCGATGGTCGCGGCCATCGCCGTGTCGGGGCTGGGGCTGAGCGCGTCACAGCTCATCAGATCTCCCGCACAGGCCGCCGCCGACACGGCGCCTCCACCGCCCAGTGTGATGACCGTTCCCGTGGAGCACCGGGTACTACGGGACTCGGTGATCGTCCGGGGTACTGTCACGGCATCTCAGACCATTCAGGTCACGCCGTCCGAATCCGGACAGGAGGGAGCCCGTTCCGCGATGGTCACAAAAGTGAATGTGACGGCGGGGGACACTTTCCGCCCGGGACACCCGCTACTGGAGGTGTCCGGTCGTCCTGTCATCGCTCTGCAGGGCATGCTGCCGGTGTACCGGGACCTCAAGCCGGGTAGCGAGGGCGATGACGTTGCCCAGCTTCAGCAAGCGCTTAAGGTCACCGGCCACCCGGTGGTTGGGGACCGCGCCGGGTTTTTCGGGCCGGCTACGAAGTCCGCGCTGACGGGCCTGTACCGCAGTATCGGCTACGACCCGTTGTCCGTCGGCGCCGACGGTGAGGACACGGTGACCGACGCCCAGGACGCGGCGACTGATGCCCGCCGCCACCTGCAGGACGTCCAGTCAGTTGGTCAGGGCTCTGCGGCGCCCGGCAAGAACGGCGGTGACCACTTCATAAACGTCACTCGCGCGCGTGAAGATCTGGCACGGGCCGAGAAAAGACTCGCCGACGCCAAGGCCGCGAGCGGACCCATGCTGTCCGCGTCGGAAGTGGTGTTTCTCAAAAGCTTCCCCGCCCGGGTGGACGAGGTGGCTGTGACGGTCGGCTCCCAGGTTACCGGTAGCGCTATGACTCTATCGGCCGGACAGCTTGTCGTGACGGGATTCCTCTCCCGCGAACAGCGCACTCTCGTTCGGCCGGGACAGCCTGTGCAGATCCTGTCTGAACTCGACGGGACCACAGCCCGGGCCACGATCCGGTCCATCGGCGATACAGCCAGCCGCCCACAGGCAGATGCTCGCGACCAGGATGAGCCAGGGACCACGACGGAGACGGCAGCTCGGGGATTCGCCGTGACCGTAGCACCGGACAAGGAACTGCCCTCGTCTTTGGCGGGGCAGGATGTAAGATTAACCATTCAGACTGCCGCCACCAAAGAGAAGGTCCTGGTGGTGCCAGTGACTGCTATCTCTGCGGGCGCCGACGGCACCACCGCGGTGACGATCGAGGAAGACGGCGACCGCCGTCGACGGGTGCCGGTGGTTACTGGGGCGACCGGCGGTGGATACGTCGAGGTCCTGCCCGCTCAGGGGGCGCGCCTGGCCGCTGGGGAGAAGGTCATCACCGGTATCGGTGGTGCGGGGTGACAGTGCCGGTGATCACGCTGGAGCGGACCGCGCTCACATATCCGGGACCACCGCCTGTGGCGGCGTTCCTGCCCTGCAATCTGCATGTTAAGCCGGGGGAGTTCGTGACGGTCGTCGGTCCGTCGGGCTCGGGGAAGTCGACGTTCCTGAACATCGTGGGCCTGCTGGACTCGCCGACCGGGGGCCGCTACTTACTCGACGGGATCGACACCGAGCGGCTCGATGAACCGGCACGAGCGGCGGTACGCGGACAGCGGATAGGGTTCGTTTTCCAGGCATTCCACCTGCTGCCGCACCGTACGGCGCTGGAGAACGTACAACTCGCCCTAGTCTACCAGCGTGTGCCACGCCGGCAGCGGTCCGATCGAGCCCGCGAGGCGCTGGAACGGGTCGGGCTCGGCCATCGGATCCAGGCTTTTCCACCCACCCTCTCCGGCGGCGAGCGCCAGCGCGTCGCGATCGCCCGTGCCCTCGTAGGAAGCCCTTCGCTGCTGCTGTGTGACGAACCGACCGGCAACCTGGACAGTGCCACCGCAGCACAAGTCCTCGATCTCCTTGTGGAGTTGAATCAAGGTGGAGTGACCGTCGTCGTCATCACTCACGATCCTGCGGTCGCCGGGCGTGGCACACGCACGTTGCGCATCCGTGACGGGATACTGACCGAGGCGGGCATGCCGACGTGACACTCGGATCACTTCGTCGGCGATATCGCCGGAGCGGGCACCTGGGTGAGATCAGGGTGAACAAGTCGCGCTTCCACTGGCGGGACGCGATCTCGGAATCAACCGCGGGTGTGCTCCAGCGCCCGGCCCGTGCCGTGCTGACGGCTCTGGGTACCGTGCTCGGCGTAGGAGCATTCGTCACGGTTCTGGGCCTGACTGCTACGGCGACCTCCCAGATCGACAGCCGCTTCAACCGCCTGACCGCCACCGAGGTCACCGTGCACGACGTGGCGCACGAGCACACCGAATTCGTGTCGCTCGCCTTTCCTTACAACGCCGAAGAGCGGGTGAGACGCCTCAACGGAGTGAAGGCGGCCGGGGTGCTGTGGCCGGTACAACTCGGCAATGAGCAGCAGGTGCGGTCGGCGCCCATTGCGGGCGCCAGCGCGGGCAGCCAGATCCAGGTCGTGGCCGCCTCCTCGGGAGCCGTGCAAGCCACCGAACCGGCACTCCGACAAGGCAGGCTGTTCGACTGCTGGCACGACCGTACTCGGCAGCCAGTCGCGCTGCTCGGAGCGGGAATCGCAAGGAAGCTCGGCATCACCACCCTGGACACCCAGCCCGCGGTCTTCATCGGCGACCATGCGTTCACCGTGATCGGGATCATCGGCAACGTACACCGGAGGACTGACGTGCTGCTCTCGGTGATCGTGCCCCGCAGCACGGCCCAAGGGCTGTGGGGGCCGCCCAAGGACGGGGCGGACATGCTCATTTCCACCCGCATCGGAGCCGCACGGCAGGTGGCCCGCGAGGCCCCTACTGCCCTGCGCCCGGACCACCCCGAGTACCTCCAGGCAGTATCACCGCCCGACCCGAAAAGCCTACGCAGTGGCGTGAACCGGGATCTCGGCCAGCTGTTCCTGCTCCTGGCCGGCGTATGCCTGTTCATAGGCGCCGTCGGCATCGCCAACACCACCCTCGTGGCGGTCATGGAACGCGCCAGCGAGATAGGGCTACGCCGCGCCCTCGGTGCACGCGCACGCCACATCCTCACCCAATTCCTCACCGAGTCCGCCGTACTGGGCACGCTGGGTGGCCTGGCCGGGACCTCCTTCGGCGTGGCCACAGTGGTCGGTGTCGCCGCCGCCCGCGACTGGACCCCGGTCGTACAGCCCGGCACGGTACTCGCCGCCCCGGTGATCGGACTCGCCACCGGTTTACTGGCCGGGCTGTATCCGGCCTGGCGTGCTGCTCGCATCCAACCCGTCAAAGCTCTCCGCCGTTGATTTACCTGACCCCAAGCAAGGAATCCGATGCGTACCAACCGCCGCCCGGCAACCGCCCTCGTCCTCGCCCTTGTGGCCAGTACGGCGGCGGCATGCGGCATCCTCCAGGACGACTCCGCCTCGGGCGGTGTCGACGGCACGGCTCGGGCCTTCCTGTCCGCGTGGCAGGTCGGTGACCTCGACAAGGCCGCGCGACTGACCACCAACCCCGGCCAGGCCCGGACCGAGCTGACCGCCTACCGGAACAGGACCGGTATCGACTCCGTCCACCTGGCGCCCGACCACACGGAGGGCGACACCGTATCCTTCAAGGTCGTAGCCCGCCTCGCGTACCACCACACCGAGGCAACTTGGCGATATACCTCCCGGCTGTCCGTGGTGAACGATCCGGCCACCGACCGCCTGCGTGTCTCCTGGCACAGCTCGGTAATCCACCCCGCCCTCCCGGGTGGAGGCGGATACACCCTGCGAGCATTCACCAGACCGGCACCAACCATCATCACTGACCGCAACGGCGCCCGGCTCACCGCTCACGACCAGCCCGGCTTGACACAGGTTCTCGCACAACTACACGACCGCTACGCCGGCGAGGACCCCCAGGCCCTCGCCATACGGCTTTCCTCTGCCGGTGACGAAGACGGCGGACGCATCGTCGCCACCTTGGGCACAGGAGAGGAAGCGCGGCTGCACACCCGCCTGGACACGCGCACGCAGCAGGCCGTGGACACGGCGGCATCCCGGTATCCCGGTGCCGCAGCGGTCGCCATCCAGCCCAGCACCGGTGACGTGCTTGCCGTCCACACCACCGAAGAGGGATTCGACCCCGCCCTAACAGGCGTGCAGGCACCGGGACAGGCATTCGAACTCGTCACCGCCGCTGCCCTCCTCGAGCACGGCGCAGTTATCCCCAACACACGAGTCGGCTGCCCTGCAAGCGCTCCCTACGGAGGGAGGACGTTCACCAATCCCGGTCGATGGACCTCAGAACACGCGCCGTTCGCCGAGGTCTTCGCCCATGCCTGTGACACCGGATATGTACGCCTCGCCGACGAACTCACCGGCCGGGACCTCGCCTTGGAGGCCCGTGATGTCTTCGGCCTCGGCCTGGACTGGCAGACCGGTGTCACCACAGCCGACGGCGCCGTCCCGGAACTGAACGGAGCCGACAAGGCCGCAGCCGCAATCGGCCAGGGCGAGGTGCGTCTCAACGCTCTCAACCTCGCCTCCGTCGCCGCCACCGTCCAGAGCGGCACATTCCGTCAGCCCCTGCTCATCGACCCCGCAACCAGCGGGAAAACACCGGCCCGAACCCGTCGGTCTCTCCCCGAACACGTGCGTGGCGACCTGCGAGCGCTGATGCACGCGTACGCCGATGCCTCCGGCCTCACCGGTGCCGCCTTCGGAGGGGTAGCCGACCAGTTCGTCGACAGCGACAAGCCGATCACCGGCTGGTTCACCGCCTCCCGCGGAGACCTGGTCCTCGCCGTCACAGCTCCGGAACAAACACATGAGCCGAAAACCGCAAAAGCCGTCACCACCGCGGTCATGCACACTATCGGCTGACCGCTGCCCCGCCCGGTGTTCCCGGGTCGGTGCCGGGCTCTCGCGGCTCGATTCGCCGCGACTGAGCGAATACCGCGCGCGGTGATCACCCACACGGAAGGACAAAACAGATATCGCGCCACTGGAGCCAGCGGGAGGACTCCGCAGACACAGGCCTACCTCACGCCCACACGCAGGCTGATGGCCACCCCCGTCCGATCCACACGCCCTAGGTGTATTGATCCGCAGCGTTGTTGACGCGGCTGATCGGGAGGTGACCGTCGAGTGCGGTGTGGCAGCGGTGGTGGTTGTAGGTGTGCAGGAAATCTGCCAGGGCTGCTGTTCGCTCGTCGTTGGAGGTGTAGGGCCGCAGGTAGGCCCACTCGTCGAGCAGGGTCCGGTTGAAGCGTTCGACCTTGCCGTTGGTCTGCGGCCGGTAGGCGCGGGTGAGCTTGCCCCTGGCGCCGAGGTCGGCCAGGGCCTGCTGCCAGGCGAAGCTCTTGCGGTAGGGCCAGGCGTTGTCGGTCAGAACCCGCTCGACGCGGTCGATGCCGTGCGCGGTGAAGAAGGCCGCGGCCCGGCGGAGGAAGGCAGCGCAGGTGGCGGCCTTCTCATCGCCGTGGACCTCGCTGTAAGCGAGGCGGGTGTGGTCGTCGACGGCGGAGTGGATGTAGTCGAAGCCCATACCGCTGCGGGTGGCGCGGCCTGCCTGGCGGCCCAGGACCTTGTGACCGCCGCCGTCGGGGATCCGGCCGAGTTTCTTGACGTCGACGTGGAGGAGTTCGCCGGGCCGCTCACGCTCGTAGCGGCGGATCACGGTGCCGGTCGGACGGTCGAGCCAGGCCAGCCGATGGAGCTGGTGACGGGTCAGGATCCGGTGGACCGTCGAGGCCGGGAGGCTCAGGATCGGGCCGATCCTCGCCGGTCCCAGTTTGCGGGATTGCCGCAGCTCGCAGACCTTGGCTTCGATGTCGGCCGGAGTCCGGTGAGGTGTCGTGCGTGGCCGGCTGGAGCGGTCGGCCAGGCCGGCGTCACCTTCGGCCCGCCACCGCTGCATCCACTTGTGCGCGGTGGCCCGCGATATACCCATCTCGGCTGCGACATGGGCGACCGGGCGGCCCGAGCGGACCCGCTCGACCAACAGGCGCCTACCGAAGACGGTCAGCCGGGCATACGGTGGGACACGAAGACCTCCGTGCGGTGAGTTCCTAGAGGCTGTCCCGTAAATGATCTACGACGTGTCCGCTGACCTGCTTGTCTCGCCGTTACCCGGCAAGGGTGAGGTTGTGCAGGCGGGCGATGCCGAGCATGGCGTGGTGAACGCCGTCGCCTCTCAGGCGGCAGTCGCGGAGGATCTTCCAGGTCTTCATGCGGGCGAAGGCGTGCTCGACGCGGGCGCGGACTTTGCGGTGGGAGGCATTGTGCTCCTCTTGCCAGCCGGGGAGGTCGGCCTGGCCTGGCTCTCGGCGGTGTGGGATGACCAGGCCGGTGCCCCGGTAGCCGCCGTCGGCGATGACGGTGGTCTTGCCGACGGCGTCCTTGGCGCCGGACAGCTCCCACGCCTTGCAGTCGTTGCGGTTGCCCGGTACCGGCCGGCCGACGGCGACGACGAGCCGGGGGTCGGCGTCGATCACGACCTGGTGGTTGGTGGAGTACCGGTAGTTCTTCGACTGCTCGGCCATCTGGTGGTCGCGGGTGGGGACCAGGGTCCCGTCCACGATCAGCACGGTGTCCTTACGGAACCGCTTGCGCTGCTGGTTAATATTTCGCGGGCGAGACGAACTGGTGAGCCGCTTCGAGTTCGTTGCCGACCACCGCGGCGCCTTCGGCGTGAAGCGGCTGTGCACCGTTCTGGACCTGTCGAGGTCCGGGTTCTACCGATGGCTGAAGACCGCCCCGGACCGAGCCGCGAAGAAGGCCGCGGACGCCGCACTCACCCAACGAATACGCACGGTCCACACCGAGTCCGGGCGGACGTACGGAGCCAAGCGGATCACCGCCGAACTCCGCGCAGGCGGTGTGATGGTGAACCGCAAGCGTATCAAGCGGCTCATGCGTCAACACGGCATCCAGGGATGTTGCGACGGCGACACCGCACTACGATCCCGGACCCCACCGCCCAGGCGGTGCCCGACCTGCTGCGGCGGAACTTCACCGCACCCGCCCCCGACCGGGCCTGGGTCGGCGACATCACCTATCTGCCCATCGCCGGCGGGAGATTCCTGTATCTGGCCACCGTCATCGACGTGTTCTCCCGCCGCCTGCTGGGCTGGTCGATGGCCGATCACATGCGGGCCGAACTCGTCACCGACGTACTCAACGCGGCCATCCGAACCCGCGGCGGACAGGTGGGCGGCGTCATTTTTCACAGCGATCACGGGGCCCAGTACGGGTCGAAGGCATTCGCCGACGCCTGTTACCGCGCCAGAATCCGCCGGTGCATGGGAGCGGGCGGCACCTCGGCGGACAACGCCGCCGCGGAGTCGTTCTCCGCCTCGCTCAAGCGGGAGACCCTGCCCGGCCGACGTGGCTGGCCAACCGCACGAGCCGCCCGGCTCGCCGTCTTTGCGCCGTCCACGGGGACGTAGGTGCTGTCGCCGACGTACTTGGTGTTCGGTTCACTGGCGGTGAAGTCGCGGCCGATCAGGTTTGGTGCCTTCGCCGCAGCCGGGTCCGTAATCGTGGTGTGGTGCCGGCGTCGCAGCCGCACGCCCACCAGGTTGATGCTCCGCATCACGCGCGCGATGCGCTTCTGGTTGACCCGCTCGCCGTCCCCGCGGAGCTCGGCAGTGACCCTGGGGACGCCGTAGGTGCCGTCCGACTCGCGGTGCACGGCCCGTATCAGGGCGGCCAGGCGGGCGTCGGCTGCCTGTCGGGCCGCGCGGACCTCGGCGGTCAGGCGCCAGTAGTAGAAGCTGGAGCGGGTGATGCCCAGCATGGCGCACAGCCGCCTCGCGCCGTAGCGGCGCTGGTGGTCGGCGACGAACTGGAAGCGGTTCACCAGCGCGTCTCCCCGGCGAAATACTTTGCCGCCTTCCGCAGGATCTCGCGCTCCTCCCCCAGCTCACGGACCTTCTTCCGCAGAGCGCGTTCTCCACCTCCAGTGGCGTGGGCGGCTCGGCGGGCGCCTCTGCCCGGCGCCCCCCGGGGCCGGCTCGCTCCAGCCGCCCGGACCCAGTTCCGCAGCGTTTCGGGGTTGACCCTCAGATCGGCAGCGACCTGCCGGATCGTCGCCTCGGGTCGCGACTGGTACAACGCGACCGCATCCGGGAAGTGTTCAGCTGGCTCTCTCGCCGTACCAGTCAAGGAACATCAGGGTGATGACCAGGACGGCGATGCCTGCCACGACGACGACAGGGATGATACTGCCGATGAGGGCGAACAGCGTTCCAATGGGGAGCAGGCCGATCACAAGGAAAAAGAACCAACCCACGCGCGCCGATTCCGACTGACGACCGATGCGAATGCAGAACAGACCGGTGATTACGCACCATAACGGCGCAATGATCGGCGAGAGTGCTGCCAGAATCATGAAGGTTCCTGTCTCACGGGTCGGGCTCCGCTGACCTGGGCGGGGCCCGTCAGCGGCTGCTGACGGGCCCCGTTGTCTCATGATAGTTCGCGCAGGTTGCCCTTCACGGGGTGATGTGACTGTTGAAGGTGGTCAGGGGAAGGTCACAGTGCCTGACCTCGGTCGGCCGCTCGCCTGGGCCATCGCCGACCACGGGGATGGGTGGCGCAGTACCCCAGGGGTTGCCGCCGGAGCCGCGAGCATTGGTGTCGCACGTGCCGTAGGCGTGGCCGTAGCCGACCGGAAGGTTGGAGAAGTTCCGCCAGTCTCCCGCGTATACGGGTGAGGAGCTCGGCTGGCCTGCATTGTCGGTCATGCGGTCGTCGACGTAGACATACAGGTCGGGCATGTACGACTGGTAGACGAGGCTGTAGTCGGGGTCCATGTCGCGGTCGGCGGCGGCGTGAAACGGCTTGACCGATCCGTCGGTGCAGAACTGGGCTGCGATGTCCTGCCAGATCGGTGGCGCGTTGCCGATCATGGAGCCGTAGGCATTGTTGTTGCCGTCGTTCTTGAAGAACAGCGAGTAGATGTCGCCCGCCAGGGAGCGGATGGCGTAGTTGGTGTCCGGACTGGTGTTGATCTCATCGACCCAGCCCTTGACGTTGTCGTTGATGTACTTGTGGGCGACCATCGGCCGGTAGCCGTGGACGCCGCCGCCGACGGCGCGCACGTCGACGCACGTGTCCTCGGGATTCACCCGAGCCGCACGCAGGTGGGGAAAGAATGCCTGGCCAGGGGTGTCGCCGTCAGTGTAGGGGGAGACGAGCTGGTCGCGGCCGTAGGTGAGGGCATCCTTGGTGAGGTAGTCGATGTCCGGCTTGGCGATGCCATAGTCGGCTTCCACTGCCTTCATGAAATCGGTGACGAAGTACGGCAGGTGGGCGTTGCCCACTCGGGCGTCGAGTCCGGAGGACTCGCTGCCCTCGATGATCTTCCCGGTGGTACTGTCGGCTATGTAGGAAACGTCCACCTTCGTCTTGATCTTGTAGCTGTTGGGGTCCTTGAAGGCCTCAGATGCGGGCAGGGCGGTATTGGGACGCGAGTTGGCCATGGCCATCCACACCGGGATGGCCATGCTCGGCGCGGACCCGTCGGTGCTGTTGCCGTTCAGCCCGCCCTCCTTGATCCACTGCCACCACTGATTTGTGGCGTCCCAGCTCTTTTGGCCGGAGCAGTTTTCATTCGGTGTCGCGGTTGAGCAGCGGGGGAACCACGTCACGCCGTTCACGGTTACGTCTCTGTTATCCCAGCGAGGGCCCTGGTAGGCGTGCCCACGAGCCCAGTCGTAGAGCGTTTGACGGGTACGCAGAGGCGTGTTCATGCTCGCTGGCATGTTGGAGTCGATGTTCTGAGCCGGGTCGAAGACGCTCACGGCGGTGATGGAGCGTTCTACGTACTTACCGTTGATGGGTTCGACGGCAATGGCGTCCCATGCGATGTCCTGGTCCCCGGTGCCGTCCCGGGTCGTGGTGGACAAACTGACCTTGGGAGCAGCGTTGAACATGAAGGCCCCGATCGGTACCCAGCGATTGGAAGAGCCACTCTGGTTGACGATGCGGGTTTTGACGCCCTTGGCCGTGTACACGTTGTACTCGGCGTCACCGGTCTGGGCACCATGGTCGGGCAGATGGATCCAGATCTTCGCGGCACCGTTGATCGCGGAGTCGAGAGTCCAGGTGCCGGTGATCTTGAGACGATTGCCCTTGGTGTCATCGCCTCGGGAGTGGCCGAAGTAGAAGTGTCCGTTGAAGCCGGCACCCAGCTGGTGCAGGTCGACCTTGCTGGGCCAGACGGTGGCAACGCTGCCGTCGTGCGCCACGCCCCATTCGCCATTGCCGAAATCGAGGCCGAAGCTGCCTGAGTTGATCCAGTCGCCGTTATAGCACGAGGGCCGGACGACGGGGGTGCCGGTCGGCACGTCATCGATGATCTTCGCGCTGGTTGGGAGACCCATGCGCGCGCAGGCGGGCGGGTAGGCGGAGCCGTCCGCCTGCTCGGCGTCGTAGTCCGGGCTGGTGAAGCGGAAGAACTCGTTACCGCAGGAGTAGGAGCAGTCCGACTTCCAGGTCACTGATTGGTGCCACCAGCACTTCAGGTCACTGCGGTTGCACGGTCCCGAGCTGGGGCTCTGATTGGACGCCGAGGTTGAGATCTTCGATGCGTCACACGCGTTGGCGCTGGTGCAGAACTGGTCGATCGGCGGCTTCACGTGGGCCCGGTTGTACGACGCCGACCCCGATATGGTGGCATCGCCCGTGCCACCGTTCCACCAGGCGGCACGGAAGGCGGGAACCATCGTTCCCGGCGACTCTAGGAACGCCGGAGGGTGCGCGGCAAACCCAAGAACCTTCTCGGGGTAGGGCCAGTTCTGCGGGTGCGCCGCGTCAGAGGCGTCCTCCGCGCCGGTGGACGTCTCCATGAAGGGGGTGCGGGACTCGTCCCATTCAGGGTTGGCGGGGTTGTTCGTCCATCCCACGCCCCAGAGGTTGGTCCCGTCGTTGGGGTAGAAACCGGCGTTATAGGCCCACAGCGCGAAGAACCAGTTCTCCAGCTTGGCGGGGTCGCCGTTGTTGACAACCATCCCGGCGTTCCTGGTCTGGTTCCACTTGTCGACGAGGATTTGCATGCCGGCAGCGACGTTGGCGGCGTAATCCAGGGCGATAGCGCGCTGCGTGTCGTACGGCAGGGCAGCACCGCCCTTGCCGTGCTCACGGCCTGCCAGACGCATGTGGTCCGTCACTTGAGTAATGCCGTAGCCGCAGTCGGCTTTGGACCAGTTTACGTCCCAGTCGTTGTAGGAGTCGCCGTCGTAGAGGTCGATGCCGTAATAGTTTCCGATCAGCGGGTTGCCGGTAACACCAGGGACGGTTTCCCGTGCGGCCTGCCACATGTTGGATTCCTGGGCAGTGATGCCGAGGAACACCTGAGCGGGGACACGTCCACCGCCGGCTAACTCGGGCTTGGGGAAAAGGGTCTGGGGGCCGTATGCGGGCATGCCCAGGTTCTTCCAGTTCGCAGGTCGGCTGGCACCGATGTTGAGCTTGCCGGTGATGGCCTTGTCGACGGCCCATTCAACCTGGCGCGGCTTGGGCTGCATCGCTTGGTTACGGGCATCATTGCGGGGTACGGAACATGTGCGCTCCAACTCGACGATCTCTGCCCGCGAGCCCGTGGTGGAGGATGCACTCATCCCGGCCAGCGCATGAAGACCCGTAGACTGCAAGGGCTGCCCGACCGTACGGCCGTTCCTGCTAGCTTGCTTGGGCTTGACAGGGAGCAGCGCGGAGGGCACGCGGGAGGTCTTCCAATTCTTGGACCGCGCCTGAATGGGGTTGATCTGGAAGGTGGCTGACTTCCCGGTGTCGCGGATGGTAGCGACGATGTTGACTGGTCGGACTTCGGTGGCCTTCTCCCGGTTGAGGTACTTAGGTGATGCCTTACCGTCAGCCCATTCCGCGTGCTGGACGATCAGCTCGCCCTGTGTGGACGCAGACGCGTCGTGCTGGGTGCCGACGAGCACGGTGATGCCTCTCGGGAGGCTCTTTGCCATCTTTTTGAGCTTGCCCGTCAAAAGGACGTTGGAGCCCTGTTGGATAAGACCTGTTTCGTCGAGCTTGCCGGAGGCGAGGTCGACGAGTCTTCCGGCCTGCCAGTGTTTTATGGTGGCTGTCTCGGTGTTTTCGATGCTCGCGATGTGAGATCGCTGCACGAAGGTGTAGCCGCCGGCTTGGTCGGGGGCGATGCGGTACGGGGTAGTCGCGAGTGTGGCCAGTGTGTGCTTGCCACCCTTGCCGTTGATCTCGATGAGGTTGCGGCCGAACGCAGCGACGATTGCGCCATGTTGACCGGGGGTGGCTGAGGTCACCTGCCCCCTGGTGCTGATCGGGTCGGAGAGTTCGCCGGTGGCGGCGTCCAGATGGAACAGCCGGGTCTGTGCTTTGTCCTGGCCTGGGGACTGGGTGAGTACGGCGTCATCTCCTATGCCGCAGCCCGGGTTGTAGTAGCTGAGCGAGGCGTTCAGCTTCAGCTTGGTGGTCTCGCCGGTCGTGAGGTTGACGACGGCGGTGAAGCCGCCGCGGGCCATCAGTCTCGGATCGTTCGTAAAGGTGCGCGGGGCGTAAACCACGACGGCGTGCTTACCGGAACCGGTGACGCAGGCGTTACCGATCCACTGATCGGCGTCGAAACCGGGCTCGGCCAGAGAGGCCAGAGTGGTCCATGCGTAGCCTCTGCTCCGGGCAGCAGTAAGCAGGTGGAAGCCCTGGGCGTCGCCAGTGGTGGTCCAGGCGACATCTTTGGATTTCTTGAAGTCCTTGCCCAGTAGCTTTTGCCGCTGCGCGGATGGGATGCTGAATGTGTGCGGCCTACTGGTGGGCTTGGCATTCTGCCTGTCCGGCGCCGGCGTGACTTGGCCTAGTTGCGGCGGACTGGGTGGCGCCGCGGAAGCGGGTGCGGCCTGCATGGCACCGGCGGTCAGCGCGGCGCAGGCCAGCGCTGCCGCCAGCCGTGGGTATGTTCGTCTTGTGAATCTCAACAGAGTCTTCCTCGTTTCTCGTTGTGGTCCCCACGCCCTGTTGGGTACGGCTCGGCCTGGCCCCCGGCCGGGAGAGTTGGTGGAAGGCCGAGAACTTGGTGGTCGGCCAGTGACGTCAAGAACTGCCGAGCGACGGCCTTGGCATTAGCGGGACGATGTCTGTTCCGGAGCGGTGAGGACTACTGTCACGTTGCCGCGGCAGGCGGTGAACCAGCGGTGTCGGGCCCTGCGACTGTGCCCGCGCTGATCTGTTTCACTTCCAGTACTGACGCGCGGCACGGACGACTCCGGCCTCCCGGTTGCTGCCTCAATAGCGCTCTCGCTCCATGCGGACTCAAGCAGCCGCTGTAGGGGTGATTTCCACTCTAAAAAGAAACTAGAGATTGTGGGGATGTCCCTAGCTGCGACGCTCACTGTAGTGAATGTATGGGCGGTAGGCGGATTCGCTCGATCGGCGGCTCGATACCGTACTGTGGAGCACCTGTTGGGAGCCCGCTCAATGCTTGGCTGCGAGAATGGCGCCGGTCCTCTCGATCATCTTGGCGTCGCGGTTCTTCTCCGCTCCTAACTCCTTCTTGTGGGAGGCTATTTGTTTCTTCTGATAGGCGATTCCCGTCTCGTACCAGATGGTCACCAGGCCGGAGGTCTTCTTGCAGGGCCACATCGTCCACAGCCAACGACACTTCCGACTTCCGCGGCCTGATGCCAGGAAGATTCGGCTGCGCGAACCGGTCCTCGGTGTCGTTCAGGCTCTTCACCTTGCGCCCGTTCCGGCCCATGCACGAAGCCGAGGAGCACCACTCGCTGGCTGTTTGATCGCGTTGTAGCTAGCGGCTGGCTGCGTACCGGACGGAGACGGGGTGAAGCGGAAACCGAGGCTTTGCATGCACTTCGCGGCGACGCAGACGGCAGCAGTGAGAGCGACGGCTGGTGCGGACCGGCGCACGGGCTCCCCCTCCTTGAATGGATGGAAGCGAACCGAGAGCGGACTGACCGTACGGACGCGTCCCCCCTCGATGCGCTGGGCCAGCCGCGAAACGGAGAAGAATGGTTTGATCCAAACCGTTCACGACCCGGTCACTGTAGCCCTGACACACGCGCACCCATCAAGGGTCGACAGAGGCGTGGCAAGAAAGTGCCCTGCCTGCCATAAAGGGAGCATGTACCGGCGCAGGGCTCTGATCTGTGTGATGTGTGGGGATCAGAAAAAAAATGAGACAGCAGGCCGTGGAGCAGATTGACCATTTCGCAGCCCACCGCCTCCTATGTACTCCGGTGAGGTCAGCAGGCCGTCCTCCGTCTCGCCTGGGCAAGCCCTGGGGCTGCCGATGGCGGGCT
Organism: Streptomyces sp. NPDC025833; assembly: GCF_055558055.1. Classification (NCBI taxonomy): domain Bacteria; kingdom Bacillati; phylum Actinomycetota; class Actinomycetes; order Kitasatosporales; family Streptomycetaceae; genus Streptomyces; species Streptomyces sp. NPDC025833. The sequence continues at coordinate 1,995 of NZ_JBVHNF010000025.1, read as the reverse complement.
TGCCCGAGGCAGGTGCGCAAGCGCGCGAGCCTCTCAGCCGTTCGGCGACGTAGGCACTGACGTCGTCACCCAGGGCGTCCGCGCCCCAGACACTGCTGTTCAGCAGCGCCGCTAAGGGCGCGCAGAGAATCAAGGCGTTGCTTCCGTGGATCTGGCTCGTTGATGTGGTATGGCCATATCGCAGGAGATTCGTGATCAACTCGCCTTGAGATCGACGGTGTTGTTTCCGCACCTGGACGAACGTCAGCGTCGTCTGCTGATGGGAGCCGAGGCCCGGATCCTGGGGCACGGTGGGATCCGGGCTGTGGCGCAGGCGGCCGAGGTCAGCGAGACCACGGTCCGCAAGGGTGTCGACGAGTTGGAAGCGGGCGTGGAGCCGCCGGGGCGAGTCCGCCGCCCCGGCGGCGGGCGCAAGAGGGCCGCCGAGGTGGATCCGGGGTTACGACCTGCACTGCTGGCGCTGGTCGAGCCGGATATGCGCGGGGACCCGATGTCTGCACTGCGCTGGACGACGAAGTCGACACGCAAGCTCGCCGACGAGCTCACCCGGCAAGGCCACCGCGTCTCGGCGGACACTGTCGGCGATCTGCTGCGCGAGGAGGGCTTCAGCCTGCAGGCCAACGCCAAGACGATCGAAGGAACCCAGCATCCAGACCGCGACGCGCAGTTCCGCTACATCAACGAACAAGCCCGTGATCACCGGGACGCCGGGGATCCGGTGATCAGCGTGGACACCAAGAAGAAAGAACTGGTCGGCGAGTACAAGAACGCTGGGCGCGAGTGGCAGCCTCAAGGCGACCCGGTGAAGGTCAAGACGCACGACTTCCTCGACCGGCAGGGGCCCGGCAAGGCGATTGCGTACGGGATCTACGACACCACTGCGAACACCGGCTGGGTCAACGTCGGGTGCGACCACGACACCGCTGCCTTTGCGGTCGCCTCGATCCGCCGCTGGTGGCATGCCCGTGGCCGGCACGACTACCCGCACGCCGCACGGCTGCTGATCACTGCGGACGCCGGCGGCTCCAACGGCTACCGCACCCGCGCTTGGAAGACCGAACTCGCAGCCCTTCGGCCGAGACCGGCCTACAGGTCACGGTGTGCCATATGCCGCCCGGCACATCAAAGTGGAATCAAGTGGAGCACCGGCTGTTTTCCCACATCTCCATGAACTGGCGTGGGAGACCGCTGACCAGCCACGACGTCATCGTGAATACCATCGCGGCCACCACTACCCGCACCGGGCTGCGGGTCGAGGCCGAACTCGACACCAACACCTACGACACCGGAATCAAGGTCACCGACGCCGAAATCGACGCCCTGGCGATGAGCAGGCACCGCTTTTACGGAGACTGGAATTACACGCTCCATCCCGCCGATGTCCCGCCCGCTCCCGGTCCGCGGTCGAAACCCGCAACCATCGCGACCACCGCAGGGTCGGCTGCTGGTCGAGCCCACCTCGACGGCTCCACACTCCGGCACCCGGAGCTGACCGGCATGACCGTCCCCGAAATGGACACCGTGCTTGACGATTTGATCCCTGCGCTGGCCGAGCAGCGCGAGCGGCTCCGCCACGAGCGACGGGGCGGCCAACGCCGCCGGGCACGCGGTGCGGGCGCCAAGGACAAGCTCTCCGACGCCGATCGGATCCTGGCCGCCGTGCTCTACCTGCGCGAGATCGGTACCCACCATCTGCTCGCCCAGCTCTTCGGCGTCACCGGAAGCACCCTCACCCGCGCCATCCAGGAAGTGCGACCCCTCCTGGCCAAGTCTGGCCCCACGATCCCGCCGTCAACAGCCAGATTCCGCACTCCAGCAGACCTCGCTGCCCACCTCGACAGGTATGGCAACCAGCCGCCAACGAAGATCAAACCAGCGTGTTGATTCTCTGCGCGCCCTTAGACCGTGTCCTATGTGGTGAGGCGTCGTTGGACTCAGCATGGGGCGGGATACGTGGAGTTGGATTGTTCCGGACGGGCTGTGGGAGATCGCGAA
>NZ_JBVHNF010000024.1:0-102153 GCF_055558055.1 Streptomyces sp. NPDC025833 | reverse complement strand
CATCCGGAAGACGCCGGAAAACAAACAATGCGCCTGCAGGAGAAACATTCCCGTCAGGCGCACATAGCTTCATGGGTACCAAAACTGCAACACCCTGACCCTAACACACACCCCTCCGGGGCACGGGAGCGGTCACCGCACCAGCGGGTGGCTCCGACGGCCCCGTGCCCCCTCTCATCAGAGGGCACGGGGCCGGTAGCCGTGCGGGGACGGGGGTGTCAGTCGTCGTACGACAGGCCGTGCCCGGCGGGGAAGAGGACCTTGGCCGGGTCGTCGGCCCGCTGGACGGGCACGGGCAGCTTGCCGCGCGGCTCGACCCGGCCGGCGATCACCCGGGCGGCGGCGCGCAGTTCGACCTCGGTCCAGCAGTAGGAGGCGAGCGAGGCCGGGACGCCGCCGAGGTGGGCGATGTCGTAGGGGTTGCGCACCGCGAGGTGGACGACGGGGACGCCCGTCGCGAGCAGCCGGGAGACCAGGGTGCGCTGGGCACTGGTGGCGCCGACGTTGTCGGTGGTGACCACCACCGCGTCCCGTCCGCGTGCGGCGGCCACCGCTTCGTCGATCTTCGCCGCGTCGGGCGTCCGGCCGGTGACGAGTTGGGTGGTGCGGTAGCCCAGTTCGTCGAACGCCTCGGCCAGCTCGGGCACCGTCGTGCGGGTGTCGTCGGTCGGGAAGGCCGGGCTGGCGCCGACCACGAGCAGCTTCCTCTGCCCGCGGCGCAGCGGCAGCGTCTCGTTCCTGTTGACCAGCAGGGTGGTGGTGCGCTCGGCGATCCGGGCGGCGGCGAGCCGGTGACCGCGGGCGCCGACGACCCGGTCGACCTCCTTCGGGGAGACGTAGGGGCTGCCGCTGAGCAGGCCGGCCTTGTCCTTCAGCCGCAGGATGCGCAGGACGGACTCGTCGAGGCGGTCCTCGGTGATCTCCTTGCCGCGGACGGCGGCCAGGACACCGTTGTAGGCGACGTCGATGTCAGGCGGGAACAGCAGTTGGTCGGCGCCGGCCTTGAGGGCGAGGACGGGTACGCGGTCGTCGCCGTACTTGGTGCGCACGCCGCGCATGTTGAGGGCGTCGGTGACGATCACGCCCTCGAAGCCGAGTTCGTCGCGCAGCACGCCTTGGAGGATCGGGCGCGAGAGGGTGGCGGGATCGTTGCTGGGGTCGAGCGCGGGGACCTGGAGGTGCGCGGTCATGATGGCGTCGACGCCGGCGGCGATCGCGGCCTTGAAGGGCGGGGCGTCGATGCGCTCCCACTCCTCGCGGGTGTGGGTGATCACCGGCAGTCCGGTGTGGCTGTCCTCCCCGGTGTCCCCGTGGCCCGGGAAGTGCTTGGCGCAGGCCACGATGCCGACCTGCTGGTAACCGGTCACCTGGGCCGACACCATGCGTCCGACCTCGCGGGGGTCGGCGCCGAAGGAGCGGACGTTGATGACCGGGTTGGCCGGATTGACGTTGACGTCGGCGACCGGGGCGAAGTTCTGGTGGATGCCCAGGGCGGCGAGCTCGGTGCCCGAGATCCGGCCGGCGGTGCGCGCGTCGGAGGGCGAATGGCCCGCGCCGAGCGCCATCGCGCCCGGCAACTGGGTGGCGCCGCTGCCGATGCGGACGTTGGCGCCGTGCTCCTGGTCGATGGAGATCAGGCACGGGACGGGGGTGGGCAGGGCGAGCGAGGCCCGCTGCACACCGTTCGACAAGTCCGCTATCTGGCGCGGGTCCTGGATGTTGTTCGCCCAGCCGGCGAAGTAGATGACACCGCCGACGTGGTACTTGGCGATCAGCTCGGCCACGGTGCGGACGCCGAGTTCCCTGAGGTTGCGGTCCTGGTCGAACTGGCTGGGGGAAGTCGCCGACGTACCGTAGAAGTACGGCACGAAGAGCTGGCCGATCTTCGCCTCGATGCTCATCCTGGAGAGGATCTTCTTGAGGCGGCCGTCGCGCCGGTGCGCGGCAGCGGGAGTGGCCGTCATGCCTACGACGCCCGTCGCGCTCGCGGCGGCCACGGTCGCGGAGGCGAGAACGCTGCGTCTGGACAGACTCCGGTCCTGCATGCGGACGTGCTCCTTCCAGCCTTGCCCGTCAGGGGAGTTGAAGGAAACGTGAAGTACTCCGAACGGCGGGAAACGTAGCCCGGGGGCCACGGCCGGGCAAGAGGTATGGACAAAATAGGTCTAGACAATATGCGGGGCCTGCCCCCTGACCCGGGCGCACCAGGCGGCGAGCGGGGGGTGGCCCGGCGGTCTAACTCCCGTTTCGCGTGCGGGTGTCGGACGTGCCGGCCGTCGTCAGTGGGGCTGCGGTCAGACCGGCGAGGAGGAGGCAGAAGACCGCCCACCAGGGCGGTCCGTCGAGGCCGCTGTACACCGCCGTGCCGAGGCCCTGGCTCTGGGCCGTGACGAGGGCGCCCGCCGCCGCACCGGAGTGCCGGGAGGCGACGCCGGCGGTCGTGCCGGCGAAGAGCGGTGGGAAGACGAGACCGATGCCGAGGCCCGCGGTGACCACGCAGGACAGCAGGACCGGGAACGGGGCATCGGCACCGATGGCGACGATCCCCGGGGCCAGTCCGAGCAGCGTGATCAGGATGCCCGCCACGATGAGGCGCCGGGGCGGTACGGCCCGTGCGAGTAGGCGCGGGGCGATCAGGGTCGAGCAGACGACGATCGCGACGAGCATGGGCAGCATCGGAAGGGCGGTGTCGTCGCCCACGATCCGGGCCAGTGGCGGCATCAGGCAGAGGATGCCGACACCGGTGAGGGCCATGGTCAGGAGGCCGCCGCGGCGACCGCGGTCGCCGAGGAGGTACGACGGCAGCAGCGGGCTCGACGCCTGGCGCTGCCACCACAGGAAGGCCGTGACCAGGACGAGGCCGGTGGCGAGCGCGCCGACCACCCACTGGTCGGCCCAGCCGGTCCACCACTGGGCGCGGGCGAAGCCGAAGGTGAGGGCGGCCGGCCCGAGGGAGCCGAGCAGCACACCGGGTAGGTCGAAGCGGGTACCGGTGCCGGTGCCCGTGCGGTCCGGGGTGTCGTGCGGGAGCGCGCGGACGCCGGTCAGGGCGAGCAGGGCGAAGATCAAGGTGCAGCCCAGAAGCGGGCCCGCGGCCAGGGACGCGCCCGCGAGGAGTCCCAGCACCGGGCCGCCGACGCTGACCGCGGCATAGAGCCCGAAGGCCTTGACGCGTTCCCTTGGTCCGGTGGCACCGGTGGCCACCATGGCCAGCGCCGCCGTCGTCAGGAGCGCGCCGAAACCGCCCTGGAGGACACGGGAGAGGATCACCGCGGGCATGGCGGAGGAGAGCGGGAAGGCGGTCGTCACGCCGCAGAGCAGGGTGGCCGCCGTGAAACCCGTGAGACCGGTGACCAGCGTTCGTCTGCGTCCCACGACGTCCGCGAGGTGGCCGCCGGGCAGCAACAGGGCACCGAAGGCGATCGCGAAGGCGTGGAACAACATCGGCGGCAGGCCGTTGTAGTCGTACCGGCCCCCGATCGTCGCCCCGAACAGCACCGCCAGTTGCGCGAGGGCGATCGCGGCCAGGCCCCACCGGCGGGGCGCGGGGGGCGTGTTGGGGCTGGGAACGAGCGCACCGTGGTCCGGCACGGTGGGAGGGTGCGTGAAACCGCGCGTCGCCGGCACGGTTCCGGGGACGCGGTCGAGTTGCCGCAGGGCCCGGGAGAGATCGGCGGCGTGCGCGTACCGTCGGCCGGGTTCCTTGTGCAGCAGGGTCAGCACGACCTCGTCCCAGGCGGGCGGGATGCTCGCGGCCACCGAACTGGGGGTGGGCGGTTCCTGGGTGAGGTGCGCCGTGAGGTAGCCCACGGTGTCGGGCGCCTGGAACGGCAGCCGGCCGGTGATCAGCTCGAACAGGAGACAACCGAGCGCGTACAGGTCACTGCGCGGCTCGGGGAAACCGCGCGCCTGTTCGGGAGCCATGTACGGGGGTGTGCCCACGATGAAACCGGTCTGGGTGAGCCGGTCCGAGGTCGCCAGGGGTCGGCGGCCCGCGCGATGCCAAAGTCGAGGACCTTCACGTTGCCGGAAGGCGTGATGAGGATGTTGGACGGCTTGATGTCCCGGTGCATGATGCCGGCGCCGTGCGCGTCGGCGAGCGCCTCGCATATCTGCTCGCCCCAGCGGGCGGCGTCCGGCAGGGTGACGGCGCCCCGGCGCAGCATCGCGTCCAGGCCCTCGCCCAGGACCCTCTCCATCACCAGGAACGGGACCGTGGCGCCCCCCGCGTCGGCCTCGCCGAGGTCGTGGATGGTCACGATGTTGGGGTGCTGGAGCCGGGCGGTGATGCGCGCCTCACGCAGGAACCTGGCGCGTGCCTCGTCACCGTGGCTTCCGCCGCCGGCGAGCAGGGAGATCACCTTGACCGCGACGGGCCGCCCGAGCCTCTCGTCCTGCGCCTCCCACACCTGCCCCATTCCGCCCTCGCCGAGCTGCTTCACCAACCGGTACCGGTTTCCCAGGAGTAGGTCCCGCACTGCTACGCCTCCCCGGTCAGGATCGTCCGCATCCGGCATGTCGGTGCACCGGTGCGACAGGCTGCACCGCGTGGCCGCCGACCGGCAAGGGTGTGCGGGCGGTGGGGCTCGCTCCCCGTGGCGGACGCGGTGTCCCGCGGACGTGCGGGCCCCACCCGCGCAGGAGGCAGCCACACGCCCGCGGCCGACCCTCGTGACCTCACGTACCCAACCTCCGCTGCCGACCTGCTGGTTGCGAGCGAACACGGGCGACACGGCACCACTGTTCCGGCCGTGCTCCGCACGCTCGCCGACAGTGTCCGCCCCACCCGTGAATTTCGCCTGACACGGCCTCCCCGGCCTCCGCGCGGGCCCGGCGCGTCGGCTCCGGCGGGGCCGACGGCGGCTACAGGCCGACCGGGTCGAGGAGTTGCGGGCCGTTGTTGCGGACGTTGTTGACGGCGGTGGAGACGGGGCGCGCGTCCAGGAGTCCGTCGGCGGGCCGGCCGAGGAGGGCGCGCAGTTCGCCGGGGTCGTGGTGCGCGGGGTCGAGCCAGGCGTCGTAGTGCTCCTCGGTGAGGGCGAGGGGCATGCGCGGATGCACGCGGCCGGCCGCGTCGGTGGCCTCGGTGGTGATGATGGTGCAGGTCATCAGCCAGGCGGCCGGGTCGTCGTCCTGGGGGACGGCCGCGTCGCGCCAGTACTCGTACAGGCCGGCGAGCGCCATCACCCGGTCGTCCTCGGGGTGGATGAAGTACGGCTGCTTGCGGGCCTTGCCGGTGGCCGGGTCCTCGACAGGCTGCCACTCGTAGAAGCCGTCCGCCGGAAGCAGGCACCGGCGTCCGGCGAACGCGCGGCGGAAGGTCGGCTTCTCGTGCACGGTCTCCACCCGGGCGTTGATCATCCGCGCGCCGATCCCCGGCTCCTTCGCCCAGGACGGCACCAGGCCCCAGCGCAGCGGCCGCAGCTCCCGCACGGGCGCCGCGGTTCCGTCCGCGTCGCGTGGGGTGCGCTCCAGGACCGCCCAGACGTCGTCGGTCGGGGCGACGTTCCAGTTCGGTGCGAGCGCCTCGGTGGCCGGCCACCGGGCGACGTGGAACAGTTGCGCCAGGTCCTGCGGGCGCCGGGTGGAGACGTATCGACCGCACATACGACCACTCTCCCACCGTCCGGCCGCTCGACCGGGCTCCGCTGCGGCATCCGGCGGACGTGTCCCGCGCCGGGGCCGCCGCCGGCGGGACGGGCCGCGCCACCGGCTTCCGGCGAACGCGGCGGTACCCCGAAGACCGGCAACTCCCACCACTCGTCCACCGGCTCGGCCGCGACGACCTCCTCGACCACGTGCTCGAAACCACCGCCCGATCACGGACGCGACCACGGTGCTGGTGTCGTACCGGAGGGCGCCCGGCGGCGGCCCGCTCACCGGGGATCGGGGATCGGCCGCCGGAGGGTCCTCCGCGCCCGGCATAGTGCTTGCGTGACCACGCCGGCCACGCGCCGGCCGGATGAGGAGGCATTTCCGTGTCATCGCCCTGTGACCCCCAGTACGCTCCCGTCGGCGACGTCGGCGCGGTGCTCATGGTGATCGACTCCCACCTCAAGGCCGTCTACGACGGCAGGAGCCGGCCGGCGGCCGAACAGCAGGCACTGACGGCGCAGTACGCCGCCTCTCTCGGCGCGGGCGGACTCGACGACCTGCTGGACGGCGCCTGCACCCTCATCTTCATGTTCATGACCTGGCTGCGCAGGGCTCACGAGAACCACGGCAAGGACCCCGTCGAGTACGTGGTGCCGAGCCTGGTGGCCACGATGCGCCTGATGCCCAAGAGCTTCCCGCCCGAGGTCATCCCCACCATGACGGGCCTGGTCGTCGCCGCGGGAACCGGTCTGAGCCCCGGCCTGTGGCGCCGGCAGTACGGCTACTGGACCGACGAGGAGATGACCGCCCTGGAGGGCACCGTCCTGCTGCTGGCGGAGCACATCAACCGCATCACCGAGGACCAGAACTTCGCCACCCGCCTGATCACCGAGGCACTCGACAGCATGAGCGAGCACTGACGGCCCGGCTCGCGCCGGACACCTTCGTGCCCCCGAACCGGTGCGGATGCCCGCGGACCGCCCCGCTTGTCGTCCGGTGTTCACTTGGCGGCGGCTTGGGTCGCGTAAAGGTAACGGGTCTGGACCACGTACAGCAGGCACCGGCATACCCCGCCCGTGCCGATACGGAAGGAATCCCGTGGAACGCAGAGCCCTTATCGCCACGACCGCCGGCGCCGTCGCGCTGGGAGCGCTCACCCCGACCCCGGCCGAGGCCCGCACCGAACGCGGTGGCGGGCCGCTGACCACCTTCAACGTCATCAGCGACATCCAGGGCGACCTGGGTGATCTGGCCACCGCGCTCAAGGACATGCACGCCACCAACCCGCACAGCTCGGGACTGGCCGTGGCGGGCGACATCACCCCGCGCGGCTACGACGCCGAGTATGCCGAGGTGCGCCGGGTCCTGGCCCGCAACCCGCATCCGCGCGAGGTCGCCTGGGCGATCGGCAACCACGAGTTCTACGTGCCGAAGTGGGCCGACCCCGACACCCTCGCGCAGGCCACCTGGCCCAACGGCACCACCGAGGACTCGTTGTTTCGCAGCTTCCACCGGTTCGCGGAGCGTGGGAAGGTCTACGCGGAGACGACGTTCGCGGGCATACCCGTCCTCACCATCGGGACCGAGCGCTACATGCACTACCACGACCCGAAGCTGTGGGACGAGGTGTGGCTGAGCGAGGCGCAGTTCCAGTGGCTGGCGGACCGGCTCGCCTACTGGGCGCGCCGGCGCAGGCCCGTCATGGTGATCACCCACCACCCGCTGCCCAACACGGTCTCCGGTACCCGCAACAAGCTCTACATGAGCGACTACCTCCAGGCCGACCGCCTGCTCGGTCTGCTGGGCCGCCACCGGGACGTGTTCCTCTTCAGCGGGCACACGCACTGGGACCTCGGGCTGTCGGACTGGTACGTGCGGCGCGTGGTGCCGGGCACCGCCAATCTCGACGGCTTCTCGGTCGTCAACACCGGTGCCGTGCAGACCGGTTTCGCGGACAACGGGCAGGGCGGCGAGAAGACGGTCGAGGGCGCCTTCAACCAGGGCCTCCAGGTGGAGGTGTACCGCGACCGCGTGGTCCTCAAGGCACGCGACTTCGCCACCGGCACCTGGCTGAAGCAGGTCACGGTGCCCCTGTCCAACCGGATCTGAGCGGAGCCCGCACCGCGGCGGCCGGCCTCCGGACACCGGCCGCCGCGGTCCTGCACGTACCCGACTGTGCCGGACCGGGGCACCCGGCCTGGGCGGCCGACCCCCGCGGGAGGGTCTGGCGCTGGCGTACACCCTCGATCACGCGCGGCTCAGGCCATGCGGCGGAGCGCCGTCTCCACGGCGTCGATCAGGGGGTCGCCTTCGGACCGCGGGTGCCGTGCGAGGCCGAGTTCGACGTCCGGCAGGGTGGGCAGGGCGTCCACGTCGTGGCAGGCCATGCCCGGTTCGAGGTTGGTGGGCATGAGCGCCGCGACGCCGAGCCCCGCCCGCACCGCGGCGAGGACCCCCACCAGGCTGTTGCTCTCGAACGCCACCCGCCAGGGCCGCTCGGCGCGTTCCAGGGTCTCCAGTACCGACGTACGCCAGGAGCAGGTGTTCGAGAAGAGCACCACCGGAAGCGGATCGGCGGCCACGTCCACACCCTGGCCGATCGCCCAGACCAGGGGGCGGCGCACGGTCCAGCGCGGCGGTCCGGGAAGGGCGGGCACCTCGTTGAGGACTAGTTGGACGCGGCCCGTGTCGTAGGCCTCCCGCATCGCGGCGTTGGACATGCTGAGCACCTCCAGGGTCGCGCCGGGGTGCAGCCGGGCGAGGTCGGCGAGGGCCTGGGGGAGCTGGGACGCCGCGAGATCCTCCAGCAACCCGACGCCGCAGCGGCCGGTGAGCACGCGCCCGGTCTCGGTGAGCGCCTGTGCGGAGAGCGCGAGGATCCGTTCGGCGTACGGCAGGAACTCCTCACCCGCGCGGGTCAGCGAGACGCCGGACGGCGACCGGTGGAACAGCGGCCGGCCGACCGCCCTTTCGAGCTTGCGCACCTGCTGGCTGAGCGCGGGCTGGGAATGCCCGAGGGCGGTCGCGGCGCGGCTGATGCTGCCCGCCCGCATCACGCTGACGAAGGACCGCAGCAACGCGGTCTCGAGATCCCTGGCCATAACGATTGATTATGACGGCCCCAGTGAATGAACCACTACCTATGGCGGACCGGAAGATCTACCGTCGCGTCAGTGACCGGATACCGACACTTGCTCGCCGTCCCCGGAATGGCATCACTGCTGGGTGTCTCGTTCCTCGCCCGAACCGCGATCACGTCCGTCGTGATGGCCTTGACGATGTACGTCGTGCTGGACCTGGAGATGAGCTATGCGGCGGCCGGCGGTGTCGCGGCGGCCCTGACCGCCGGGCTGGCACTGGGAGGGCCGCTGCTCGGCCGCGTGATCGACGGGCGGGGCCTGCGTGCGGTGCTGCCGCCGACCATCGTCGCGCAGGCCGTGTTCTGGTCGAGCGTGCCGGTCCTGCGGTACGGAGCGCTCCTGGGCGCCGCCTTCGTGGCGGGGGTGCTGATGGTGCCGGTCCAGCCGGTGACCAGGCAGGCGATCACCGCCATGACGACGGCGCGGCAGCGCCGGGCCGCGTTCGCGCTGGAGTCGGTGCAGGGCGAACTGTCGTACATGGTGGGCCCGGCGGTCGTGATCCTGTGCGCCGCGCGGACGTCCCCCACCGTGGTGGCGTGGGGGATCGGCGCCGCGATCGTGGCCGGCGGGACCGGGCTCGCCCTGCTCGATCCGCCGTTGCGGTCCGCGGCCGAGGCGGATGCCGGGGCGGCCGGACGCCCTCCGCGCCGGGAATGGCTGGGCACCGGCATGATCGCCGTACTGACGATGGCGTTCGGTACCACGACGCTGCTCAGCGGCGTCGACCTCGCCATCGTCGCCGCGCTCGAAGAAACGGCCCAGGTCTCCAAGGCCGCCGTGGTCGTGGCCGTGCTCGGCGTGGCCTCCGTCACCGGCGGGCTCATCCACGGCGCGTTGCCCCGGTCTCTGCCCACATGGCTCCTGCTCGGCCTGCTCGGCCTCATGACGATTCTCGCCGGACTCGTCCATGCCTGGCCCTGGTTGTGCGTGGCCGTGGTCGGCACCGGCTTTCTCGCGGCGCCGACCCTCTCCGCGGTGGCCGACGCCGTGAGCCGACTGGCGCCGGCCGGCGTGCGGGGCGAGGCCACCGGTCTGCAGTACGCGGCGCAGAACGCGGGGTTCGCGCTCGGCGCCCCGCTGATCGGGGTGGCGATCGACGTCTCCGTGCCGGCGGGCGGTTTCGCGGCGGCCGGACTGGCGGGCCTGGCCACCGCGCTGACCGGGTGCCTGCTGACCCGCCGCCTTCCGTCCCCGCGCGACAGGGTGGGCGGGCGACACCGGAGGCCGGGGGAGCACGCCTCCGACGCCCCCGAACGGTGACTTGGGGAGCGGAAACGGAATGACTAGGTGTATTGCCCGGTGAGGTTGGGGACGCGGCTGGCGGGTGGTTGTGCTTTCAGCGCGGTGTGTCCGCGGTGGTGATCGCAGGTGTGTGGCCATTGCGGGAAGGGTGTGCGGCGTTCGGTTTCGGACATGGGCGCTGCCGAAGGTCCGGGTGTGGGGCCCGGTGGACGGGCGACGGTCCGGGGCGGTCCGCGTGCTCGTGTCCCGGACCGGCTCCGGCGGGGCGCCGGACGCAACCGGTCGTAGGCCGGGCCGAGTTACCCGGCGGGGCCCTGGTAGGCCAATCGGGCGCCCGATACCATCCGGCTGGCCCCATGGACCCGGGGCGGGGACGGGACCAGGATCGCGGCATGCGATGCACATGTGCTCCCGGCTCATCCGGCCTCCCGGGCTTATCCGGCCCTTCCGATTCCTCGGCCCCGTCGGTGACGCGTCGGCGTCTGCTGGCCGGCGTCGGCGCTCTGGCCGCACTGGGCGCCACCTCGGCTCTGGGCCCGGCTGCCCACGCCGCCGTGGCGCCGACGGACCCCGCCGGACCCGTACGGCTGGACCTCCCCCGGCCCACCGGACCACATCCGCTCGGCGTCACGGAGCTGCATCTGGTGGACCGGACGCGTCGCGGCCCCTGGTGGGCGGGCGCCGCGTCCGGGGAGTTCCGGGAGCTCATGGTGAGCGTCTGGTACCCGGCCGCCCGTGCCACGGCGGGGGACGGGCCCCGCGCGCCCTACATGCGTGCGGGCGCCGCCGCGGTCTTCGGGGCGGGCGCGGCACGGATCCTCGGGGTCGGCGAAGGGGCCGTCGACTGGGCCGGGTTCGGAACCCACGCCCGCGTCGGAGTGCCTGCGGCGGCCAGGGCCGGGCGGGTGCCCGTGGTGCTGTACTCGCCGGGCATGTACAACGAGCGTACGCTCGACACCACCGCCGTGGCGGAACTCGTGAGCCACGGCTATGTGGTGGTCACCGTCGATCCGGTCCACGAGGCCCACGCGGTCGAGTTCCCGGGCGGCCGCGTCATCGAGCCCGCGCCGGGGCTCGGCACCATCGAGGCGGGCGCCGAGCAGTCCAGGGCGGCGCTGGAGGTCCGGGTCGCCGACATCCCGTTCGTCCTGGACCAACTCGCCGTACTCGCACGGGGCGGTAACCCCGACGCCGGGAACAGGCCACTGCCGCGCGGTCTCGGGAGGGTCCTGGATCTCGCGCGCACCGGGATGTTCGGGCATTCGCTGGGCGGGATGACGACCGCCGAGGCGATGCGCGTGGACCGCCGTATCCGGGCCGGGGTCAATCTCGACGGGCCGCTCGGCTACGACTGGACCGACCCCGGTCTGCTGCTGCCGGTCGCCCGCACCGGGCTGGACCGGCCGTTCCTGCAGATGGGGGCATGGCTCGCGGTCCCCTCCGGCAGGGTGCCGCACACCCATGAGCACTCCCCGTCCTGGCGGGCGATGTGGCGGAACTCCACGGGCTGGAAGCGCGACCTGTGGACGGAGGCGGCCGAGCACAACTCGTTCACCGACTACCAGACAGTCCTGCCCGGCCTCGCCGAGCGGCTCACGCTGCCGCAAGGACTGCCGTCCCGAATGGTCGGTACCGTCGACCCAGCGCGCTTCACCGTGAGCCGGCGCGCCTACCTCACCGCCTTCTTCGACCAGCATCTGCGCGGACGCCACCGGCCGTTGCTGGACGGGCCCACGTCGCTCCACCCGGACGTCCGCTTCATCGACTGAGGCGCGGGGGAGCATCCGGCGGGGTCGGGCCGGCCCATGAGCCCATGAGCGCAGAACCCCCGCTTCCGTCATGGCCCGCCCCGGGACATGCCGGCTCTTCGCGGACCGGGCCGTCGGGCTCGACGGGGTCCCCAGCGACATCGCGATGCTGCGGACCCCGGACGGCCAGGGCCGGCTGGAGGCCACCCCCCCCGGCCTGCCGCCTACGGGGGATCTGCCGCAACGCGCCCTCGAGTTCGCGCGCACGGAGCGGTCAGGTCGCGGAGGCGGAGCCCGCGTCGGTGTGGCGGACTCCGGACCGGCCGCCGTGCCAGTCCAGCACCATGGTGGTGGCGTCGTCGGCCAGCGAGTCGCCGCATGCGTGGTGCACGGCGTCGGTCAGTGCCCGTACCACCTCGCGTGGATGCTCCTCGCTGGTGTCCCGCAGAACGGCGGGCAGGTCGACGGCGGCGGCCTCACGGTCGTGCATGCCGTCGGTGACCAGCACGAGGCGGTCACCCGGTAGAAGACTGAACTCCTGGAGCTCGTAGGTGACCGGTGCGGGGACACCGAACGGCAGGTTGACCTTCAGGGGCAGCTCCTCCACCCGGCCGTTGCTCAGCCGCAGTGGCCAGGGGTGGCCGGCGTTGACCAGGTGACAGGCTCCCGTGTCCAGCGAGACGCAGATCAGCTGGCCGGTGGTCATGCCACGGGAGTGGTCGACGAGTGCGTGATGTGCGGCGTCGGCCTGCTCCAGGACGCCGCCTGCCGCACGCCGGCATCTGCGCAGGGCGTTGACGGTGAGCGTGGCGAGCAGGGCGGAGGCGGTGTCGTGGCCCATGGCATCGGTGATGGACAGGTGCAGGTTGCCCTGGTCCAGGCTGTAGTCGTAGGTGTCGCCGCCGATGTCGTCGGCCGGCGCCAGCCCGCAGGCCAGGGTGAACTGGGCCGCCTCGCAACAGGGCGCCGAGGGCAGCAGTTGGTGCTGTATCTCGGCGGCCAGGCTCATGGCCGTGGTGCGCCGGCCCCAGTGGTAGAGGTCGGTGAAGCGGCGGTCGGTGACCACGATGTAGGCGAGTGCGTGTGCGGCCTGCGCCACGGAGTCGCGGACCGTGTCGTCCGAGTGGGGCACGACCAGCTCCAGGATGCCGATGCAGTCGCCGCGGTTCGTCACCGGGGCGAGGATCCGGTAGTCGCCCTCGGCGCTGTCCTCCTCGAGCAGACGCTGACCGCGCAGCACACGGTCGTACCGGCTCCCCGGCAGCGGGATCCGCTGCGTCTCACCGAGTGGCTGCGCGGCCGTGCCCGCCCTGGGCAGGCGTACGACCTCCTGCCCGATCACGTCGACGAACAGGAACGACACCTCACTCGCCCCGAACCGCTTCTCCAGATTCCGGGCCACCACGTCCACCGACTCCACGGGCGCGGCGTCCTCCGCGGCTTTCAGAACCTCGTCCAGGCCCAGACCCTCACCAGGCATGCCGGTCACCTCCCGGTCCGCCCCTGCCGAGTGCCCGGCCTTCCGGCGACGGCACGCGTCGCGGCCGGCCATCAGCTGGGGCGGGCCGGGAGCGGGACCCGGTAGCCGCCCGGCCGGCTCAGCGCGCCCGGACCGCCGACGACCCCGTGGTGACGCTCCGCTACGGGCCGTTGGCATGGCGTGGCACGGAGGGGGTGGGCGTCGAGGGCCGCTCCCTCATCGCGGGTCGTGCGCCAGCAGCCGGTGCACGGCTCCCGCGGCGAAGTCGGACACGGTCGTCAGCTCGTCGCCCTGGTCGATCCTGCGGATACAGGCGTCCACGACGGCCTGCACCACGGCGACGGTCAACTCCGGCTGCGGATGGCCCAGGTCGCGGACCACCCTGGCGAGCGCCTCGTGCAGGGAGGTGTGCAGATGCCGCACGCGCTCCCGCGCCGACGGGGAGAGCGAGGTCCGGGAGAGGGAGGCCCGCCATCCGTGGGTGCCGCGCGCGGCTTGTTCGAGGTTGGCCCGGACGTAGGCCGCTGCCTGCTCACGGGGGGAGGTCTCGGCCGCGATGGCCCGCTCCACGGCCTCGATCCAGGCGGGGAACTCGCGGGTGACGACGAGTTCGAGCAGGTCTTCGATGGAGTCGAAGTAACGGTAGATGCTGTTGCGCGCGATGCCGGCCCGTGCGGCGACCGCACCGGCGGTGAGGCTCTCCACACCGCCCTCGTTCAGGACTGCTTCGGCCGCGTCGATGAGCTGGGCGAGCCGCTGGGCCCGGTGCTCACGGACACTGCCGGCTTCGATCTTGGGCATGCTCTCCGCTCCGCCTCGGGCACCGCGCCGTCTCCCTCCAATCTATCCCCGCGTCCGCAGCGGCCGGGGACCCCGTGCTAGCTTGACGCCATCTTGGAGACACCCCTGTCTCCAACTTCTGTCCCTGCCTCTCCTGCCGAGGGTTCCTGATGCGACCGATGTACTCCCGCATGCTCCGATGTCTCCTGGGATCGAGACGGCGCGCCGCCGTGGTGGTGGCCTTCTGGGTGGTGCTCGCGGGCCTCCTCGCCGGAGCCGCCCCCACGCTGGAATCCGTCGAGGACAACGCCTCCGCCAATCTCCCGCCCGCCGCCTCGGACTCCATGAAGGCCCGCGACCTCGTACGCGCGCAGCTTCCGGGCCAGGACGCGACACCGGCGATCATCGTGGTGCACGGTCGGGGTGCCGAGGCCGCGACGGACACCGGCGGAGCGGTCGCCCGCATCACCTCGGCCCTGTCGGGAAGCGCCCGTCCCGGCCAGGTCGCACGCGTGATCTCCACGGTGACCACTCCCGAGGCCGCGGCCGAGCTGATCGCGCCGGACCGCCGCACTCAGCTGATCATCGCGCCCATGACCGGAAGCCCCACGGACGAATCCTTCCGGACCGCCGTCGACGAGGTGCGGAACCTGGCGTCCCGCCACGCGGGGCCCACCGAGGTCGCCGTGACCGGCCCCGCCGGGATCGCCACCGACACGGTGAAGGTCTTCAGCAGTGGCGACAAGGTCATGCTCCTGGCCACCGTCCTGCTCGTCCTCGTCATCCTCCTGGCCATCTACCGCTCACCCCTGATGGCCCTCGTACCGCTCCTCGCCGTCGGCGTGGCGATGCGCGTGGCGCAGACCACCGGCGCGGTCCTCGCGGACGCCGGGATGATCACGATCAGCTCCCAGACGGCCTCGATCATGACGGTGCTGCTGTTCGGAGTGGGCACGGACTACGTGCTGATCATCACGGCCCGCTACCGCGAGGCGCTCCTCGACGAGCCGGACCGCCCCCGTGCGATGCGGACCGCGGTGGCCCGGACCGCCGAATCCGTCCTCGCCAGCGCCTCGACCGTCGTGCTCGCCATGTTCGCCCTGCTGGTGGCCGCCTCCCCGGCGCTGCACGGCTTCGGCCCCTACCTCGCCCTCGGCGTCGCCGTCATGGCAGTCGTGGCGTTCACCTTCGTCCCCGCCCTGATCCTCCTCCTGGGCTCGGGCGTCTTCTGGCCGGGCGGCGTGGACAGAGCGGCCGGGCGCGGTCGTGGCGCGGGCGTCTGGCACCGCACCGCCGCTCTCGTCACCCGGGCCCCGGTCCGGGTCGTCTCGGGCGCCCTCGTGCTGCTCGTGGTGCTGAGCGCCGGCCTGCTCGGCTACCGGGAAACCTTCGACACCCTCAGCGGCTTCCGCACCACCACCGAGTCGGCGCACGGGCAGCAGCTCATCCGGCAACAGTTCGGACCCGGCGAGATCGCACCCGGCACCGTCGTCGTCCAGTCCCGGGACGACCTGCGCTCCGGACCCGCAACCGGTGACATCGCCGCCGCGCTGGCGGACACCGACGGCGTCGGCCGGGTCGGGAAACCCCGCTTCGGCGACGACGGCCGCAGCGTCTTCTACGACGTCGTCCTCGACCTCGACCCGTACAGCTCCCGGGCGCTCGACACGATCGCCCCGCTCCACAAGGCCGCGAAGGCCGCGGCCGACACCGCGGGCGTGCGGGACGCCACGGTGCTCATCGGCGGGGAGACGGCGCGGAGTGCCGACATCCGCGCCGCCCTCGACCGCGACACGACCCTCGTCGTGCTCCTGGTCCTGGCCATCGTCACCGCGGTCCTCGTCCTCCTGCTGCGCTCACTGCTCGCACCGCTCTACCTGGTCGCGACGCTCGTCCTGTCGTTCCTGGCCACCCTGGGCGCCACGACCTTCTTCACCCGCACCGTCCTCGGCGACGAAGGCATCGGCAACCGCGTCACCGCGTACGTCTTCATCTTCCTCGTCGCGCTCGGCGTCGACTACAACATGTTCATCATGAGCCGGTTCAAGCAGGAATTGCGCGCCCTGCCCCCGGTCCAGGCCATCAGTACCGCCCTCGTCCGCACCGGCGGCGTCGTCTCCTCCGCGGGACTCATCCTCGCGGCGACCTTCGCCGTCCTGATGACCCAGCCGATCCGTGAACTGTTCCAGTTCGGCTTCGCGATGGCCTTCGGCATCCTGCTGGACACCTTCCTCGTCCGCCCCCTCCTGGTCCCCGCCGTCGTCCGGCTCCTCGGCGACCGCGCCCTGTGGCCCGCACGCCGCACGACCCCGTCCGCACCGGCGGCCGGACCCGCGGTCCCGACAGGCCGCCTGCTGCGCGCCTTCACCTGGGTCGCGGTCGTCGAAGCGTGCACCTGGGCGGGTCTCCTGACCGGGATGTACTTCAAGTACATCCCCAGAACCACCGAACTCGGCGTACGGATCTTCGGGGCCCTGCACGGCGCCGCCTTCGTCGCCTACGTGATCCTGACGGTCTGGGTGGCGATACGGCTCAGGTGGCGGCTGGGCCGCACGACGCTCCTCGCGCTGCTGGCCGCCGTACCGCCCTTCATGACCGTGGCCTTCGACGTGTGGGCCCGCCGCACGGGCCGGCTCCCGCACCCCGCTTCTCCGCACTGACACCCCACGAGGCGAAGGGGGGGGTGTGCCGGCCGTGGAACCGGCCGGCACACCCCCTAGGAGGCCGCGCGGACCGCGGAGATGTCGAACTGGAGCCTGACCTTCTCGCTCACCATCGTGCCGCCCGCCTTGAGGCGCTGGTTGTAGACCAGGCCCCACTCCGTACGGTCGATGGTGGTGGTGCCGTCGAAACCGGCCCGCTCGTAGCCGAAGGGGTCCAGGACCGAGCCGAGGTAGTCGAGTTGCATGTCGACGGTCCGGGTGACGTCGCGGATGGTCAGCTCCCCGGTCATGCGGAAGGTCTCCCCGCCCTCGTGCACGGTGGAAGTGCTGCGGAAGGTCATCTCCGGGTAGCGGCGCGCGTCGAAGAAGTCGCGGCCGACGAGGTGCGCGTCCCTCTGCTCCACGCCCGTGTCGACGCTGGCGACCCGGATGACGAGGTCGGCGCGCGACTCGGCGGGGCGGGCCCCGTCGAAGTACAACGTGCTGTCGTAGTCGGTGAAGGCCCCGCGGACCGTCGTGACCATGGCGTGCCGCACGGAGAATCCGATACGGCTGTGCGGGCGGTCGATGATCCACCGTCCGGTCAGCGCTCGAAGAGCCGGGTCGAGCGCGACGCCCTGGGGCGCGGCCTCCGCGACGGAGCTGCCGGCGCCGACAGCCGGGGTCAGCTCGTCGATGGCGGTCTGACGACGACTGAAGATGCCCATGGTGGTGAACCCTTTCCCATCTGATCGCTCCGTGCTATCACGCTGCCGCCGGGTACCGCCGGGCGAGATCGGTGGCCTCGTCTGGGTTCCATGAGGTCTACGGTGAAGCTGCACAGGACCGACATGATGTGAAGGCCCGCCGTCGTGCGGGTCTCGTACGCCGCCGCGTGGACCGCCGGAACGCGGCCCACGCCGGGCGTCGCGGAGCGCGGCCTACTGCGGAGGCGTGGGCGTGTCGTGGGTGTGGTACATCGCCTGTACGTCCAGCTCCAGTTGGACGGTCGGACCGACCACGGCGATGCCGCGGGCCAGCATGGAGCGCCAGTTGAGGGTGAAGTCCTCCCGGTGGAGCTCCGCCTTCGCGAGCGCCGCGCAGCGCAGTTCCTGGTCGTAGCCTCCGTTGACCGTGCCGAGGTAGGTCGTGTCGAGGCCGACGGAGCGGCTGGTGCCGTGCATCGTGAGCGTGCCGTGCACGGTCCACTTGGAGCCGCCGTGGTGGGCGAACCGGGTGCTGGTGAAGTCGATGTGCGGGTAGCGCTCGACGTCGAGGAAGTCGGCGGAGCGCAGGTGGTTGTCGCGGGTCGTGTTGCCCGTGGTGAGGCTGGAGGCGTCGATGCGCACCGAGACATGTGAATCGGCCATGTTCGGTGCGACGCGGATGCCGCCCTGGAAGCGGGTGAACCGCCCGTGGACGTGCGCCATGCCGACATGCTTGGCGATGAACCGGATCGCGGTGTGCGGAGGGTCGAACAGCCAGGTCCCGGCGGTCGGAAGCTCCATCTGGCGGGCGGGCTGGAGCGCGATGCGCACCGGGGGCAGAGCTGTCCCGGCGGTGATGCCGAGGTCCTCCCGGGCGGGCGAGAGGCCCTCGGCCGCGATCAGCACGCTGTACGAGCCCGGTGGCAGCGTCGCTATGAAATAGCCGTGCGGGTCGGTGGTCCCACGCGTGGCGACCCGGTGGGTGTCCAGCGCGGTCACGGTGACATCGACTCCGCCCATGGGCTGTCCCACGGGATCGACGACCTCGAAGCCGAAGGCTCCGGCACCGGGTGGCAGGGGGACCGAGATGGCCGGTCCGGCACCGGAGGCGCCGTGGGAACGCCGACGTCGGAGCAGCCCGAGAACCATGGAGTTCACCCTTCCTCGTTGTGTGCTCCACGCGACCCGCGCAGACGGTTGTGTTCGCGGTCGCCAAGAACCGTCGACGACGGGAGGGCGGGCGTGGAGCCGGTAGTTCACCAACGATCATAAAACCCCCCGCGTGAGGGTGGTGCGGGCAGGTGTCAATGCTGCTCAAACGTCTCTGTCGATGGAAGCGGGGGCACATATCGGTACAACGACCGGCCATATCGCCACACCTCGACGTCGTCGATTTGCATCGGTGCTGTGGTGAAGGGCACGGAAGGATGCCGTGATGTTCACAACCGGTCTGCGGTTTCCCCACGGACCTGACACAAGTGGGCGCGCCGCGTCTCGCGGCCGGGAGGTCCGTCGTTGGTGCGGCCCGTCCCGAGTGCGCTCTGCTCGGTCACCGTCGGGTGCGCGTCATACCCTTCGGGGCTCGCCGCCCCGAGTCGTGACGGCGCTGCCGGGACCGGGTGGCCGCCAGTCGAGGATCGGGGTGAGCGCGTCGAGGACGGCCGAGGCCGGGGTCATGCGGAGCAGCAGGTCGCGCAGTGCGGCGGCGGGTGCGGAGTGCCATTGCGCGGCCGCGCCGATCAGGTGGGAGCGACGGGCGATCATCCGGGTGCGGGGACGCCGCTGCTCGTCGTAGGCGGCCAGGGCGGACTCGACACGGGGATGTGTGTCGAGGAGGGCGGCCAGCGTGACCGCGTCCTCCAGCGCCTGGTTGGCTCCCTGGCCGAGGTTCGGGGTCATGGCGTGGGCGGCGTCCCCGAGCAGTGCCGCGCGCCCGGTGACGAAACCGGCCAGCGGAGGCAGCTCGTAGATGTCGTGGCGCATCACCGCCTCCTCGTCGGCGGCGGCCAGCAACCGGGGGATCGGGTCGTGCCAGTGCCCGAAGCGGCGGCGCAGCTCGGCCAGTTCCCCGCCGGGGCCGCGCTGTCCTTCGGGGGCGTCGGCGACGCAGAAGAGGTAGACGCGACCGTCCGCGAGCGGAGCGATGCCCACGCGCTCGCCGCGTCCCCAGCTCTCGCCGCCGGCCGTCAGCCGCCGGCCCGGGTCGACCACGAGACGCCATGCGGTGTACCCGGCGTACCGCGGTGCCGGAGCCTGCGGCCACAGCGACCGCCGTACCGTGGAGCCGATCCCGTCGGCGGCCACCAGCAGATCGGCCCGACGGACGCCTCCGCCGTGCGCGACCTCGACCTCGACCCCTCGCCGGCGGAGCCCGACCCCGGTGACCCTGGTGCCGGCGCACAGTGCCCCCGCCGGGAGGGCCGCGCGCAGGATGCCGGACAGCCGGGCCCGATGGATCATCACCACCGGGCCGAACCGCCTGGCCAGCTCCTGGGTGTCCGTCCGTGACAGCCAGCGGCCGGACCTGTTCCGGATGCCCGCCCGGGTCTCCGCCAGGGCCTGCGCGCGCACCTGGTCACCCACGCCCAGGGCGTCGAGCGCGCGCACCGCGTTGGGCCACAGCGACAGCCCCGCTCCCACTTCGCCGAAGGCGGCCGCGCGCTCCAGCACCTGGACCTGCCAGCCGCTCCGGGTGAGCGCGACGCCGGCGGCCAGTCCGCCGATGCCCCCGCCGACCACGATCGCGGAGCGCCCTCCGCCGGTGCCCGCGTGTCCCGTCCCGTCCATCAGAACTCCCTCTACATCTGTAGTGGACGCGAGGCACTCTACACTTGTAGAGGAAGGCGAAGGCAAGGAAGGAAACCGGTGACCCATCCCACGCTCCGGCGGCAACGGCTCGCCGACGCGGCGATCAGCACTCTGGCCCGCTCCGGCATGCGCGGGCTCACCCACCGCGCGGTCGACCAGGCCGCGGACGTCCCGGCAGGCTCGTGCTCGTACTACTTCCGCACCCGCCAGGACCTGCTGCGCGGAGCCGTCGAGCGCCTGGCCGAACTGGACCTCGCCGAGATCGACGAGCGACCCGCCCTCACCGGACCCGCGAGCCTCGACCGAATCGCCGAGGCCGCCGCGCAGCTCATCGAGCACTGGACCACCGCCGGACGCGAACGCATGCTGGCCCGCTACGAACTCGCCCTGGAGGCACCCCGCCGCCCCGAGCTGCGCGAGGCCCTGCACACCGCGGGCAGCCGCCACCGCGCCGTGGCCGAACACCTGCTCGCGACGGCGGGCGCGCCCGACCCCGCGGCACAGGCCAACGCCTTCGTGGCCCTCCTGGACGGCATACTCCTCAACCAGCTGACCGCGGCGGCCCCGCACCGGCTCACCACCGGGCAACTGCGCCGCAGTCTCCTCGACGTGATCCACGCCTGCACCGCACCACGGCAGCCCTGAGGTCCGGCCCCTCGCCCGGGCCTCTCCCGCACCCGGTGCCCGCGATCCGCCGCGATGGCGCGAATCGTGGGACGGACGTCGTTGACGCCGTTCCGCCGGACCCAGCAGGCTCAAGACGTGCAACCACGCCGCATCGTCTTCGTGATCTTCAATGGTTTCCAGGCCCTGGACCTGACCGGCCCCCACGAGGTCTTCCAGCACGCAGGGGCGCTCGCGGGAGGCTACGACTGCCAGGTCCTGGCGCCCACCGCCGGCCCGGTCCGCTCCAGCAGCGGCCTGTCCGTGCACGCCGGGCACGGTGCGGCCGACCTCGACCCGCGCGGAACCGACACCCTGGTGGCGGTCGGTGGCGACGGCGTCGACCACGCGGTCACGGACGGGACGCTGACCGGGTGGATCGCCGCGGCCGGGGCATCCGCCCGCCGCGTCACCTCCGTGTGCGGCGGGGTGTTCCTGCTGGCGGCCGCCGGGCTCGTCGGGAACCACCGGGTCACCACCCACTGGTCCCGGGCCGAGCAACTCGCCCGGCACCACCCGGACCTGCGCGTGGACAGCGACCCGATCTTCCTCAGGGACGGGCGGGTGTGGACCTCGGCGGGTGTGACCGCCGGCATGGACCTCGCGCTCGCCCTGGTGGAGGAGGACCTGGGCCGGGACACCGCCCATGCCGTCGCCCAGGAGCTGGTGCTCTTCCTGCACCGACCCGGCAGTCAGTCGCAGTTCAGCGTGCCGCTGTGGTCGCGCCAGCCGTCCACCGACCCCGTCCGGGCGGCGGTGTCGGCGATTCACGCGGACCCCCGCGCCCGGCACGGCATCGCCGAGCTGGCCGCGCACGCGGGCCTGAGCCCGCGTCACCTCCAGCGCCGGTTCACCGCCGAACTGGGCACGCCGCCGGCGGCCTACGTGGAGAGGGCGCGCGTGGAAGCGGCCCGCCGGGCCCTGGTGGAAGGCGACGACCCGGTCGAGGCCATCGCCCACCGCTGCGGGTTCGGTACGGCGGAGACGCTGCGGCGTTCCTTCCACCGGCAGGTCGGCGTCGCGCCGTCCGAGTACCGGAACAGATTCCGATCCAGCGAGGAGTACACATGACGGTCTATGGACTGCTGCTGTTCGAGGGAGCCGAGGAACTCGACTTCGCCGGCCCCTGGGAGGTGTTCACCTCCTCCGCCATGATCCGCGAGCAGGGGGACACCGCCGTACTGATCGCCGAACGGCCGGACCCCGTACGCTGCAACAAGGGCATGCGCGTACTGCCCGACCACACGTTCGACGACCACCCGCCCCTAGACGTGCTCCTCGTGCCCGGCGGGAACGGCGCCCGGACCCAGGTGTCCAACCCCGTACTCGTCGAGTGGATCCGCAAGACCTCCGCCGAGGCCACCTGGACCACCGGCGTGTGCACCGGGGCCCTGCTGCTGCACGAGGCCGGACCGGCCCGGGGGCGCCGCGTGGCCACGCACCACGCCTTCGAGGACACCCTCCAGGCCCGCGGGGACATCACCGTGGTCCGGGACGCGCGCTACGTGGTCGACGACCACCTGGTCACCAGCCAGGGCGTGTCCGCCGGCATCGACATGTCCCTCTGGCTGACCGGCCGGCTGCACGGCCGCGACCACGCCCGGGCCGTGCGCCGCTACATCCAGTACGAGCCCGCCCCTCCGTACCTCGCCGACGAACCGCAGTAGGTCGCCGATCGGGGCGGCGCGCGGCCGGAGTCGCAGAGCTGATCCGCCACCCCGTCACACGGCCGGAGGTGCCCGCGCCTGGACGCGCGGCGCCTCCGGCCACACCTCGTCGCCCTGCCAACCGCACTGCCGGTGCACGTACTTCGCGGTGAGCGGGCTGCCTGTCGCACGAGCCGACGGCGGGCGCCGGCGGCGTCCCGCGTGGGATCATCCGTCCATGAGCAGCGATCTGGAAGTAAGTGCTCTAGCGATCAACGTCACTATCCCGCAGGCGCTCCGCTGGACGGACACGCGGCGCGGTGAGGCGTTCACGCTGACCACACTCAACGTCCGGCTCCTCCCGAACGGCCACCTCGCCGTGAAGGCCTACGGCCGACCGGTCGGTGGCGGCCGGGGCGCGTACGTGTCGTTCCCCGTCCCCGACAAGCCCGAAATGGCGGCCCTGGTCTCGGACGCCGCCAGCCGTGCCGGGGCGCTGTGGGCCGCCCATCGCGGTCTCGACTGATCCCGGCTGGACTCCCCGGCCGACGGTGACAGCCCCGGGCCCCGTCCTCGCGGTGGGGCCCGGTCTCATGGCCGCCGTCGGGTGTCTGCCGGCCGGGGGAGCGGTGTGGGCCGGCGCGCGCTTCGCCGAGAGCGTCGAGGACGGCTTCGTGTACCCGCCCGGCGACCCGGTCTCACCGTCGCCCTCGGTGCCGCGCACGACCGGGGTGCCGGCCTTCCCCGGGCCCCGGCAGCCAACGCGATCCCCGCCGCGCTGAGGCGTGCGGTCGGCGGCGACACGGACCGCCCGCCCTGCCGGCCGTTCCGTGGCTGTCGCGGCTCGCCATCGGGGAGGAACTGCTCCGGTCGACCGTCGGCCTGCTCGCCGGGCACTGTGCCGACCGCGCCGGCCCGGGGCCGGGGCCCGCTCCGTCGGCTTCCGGCGGCCCGGTACGGGCGCCCCGGACCGGGGCGCGTCGGAGCGGCGAAGACGCCCGTGATGTTCGGACGCATGGGCCGAACAGCCCCCGGCCAGGGCCTGGCGGCCTGTGGCGCGGGGGCACGGGGGCGCGCACGCTGGGATCGGCAGCCCGTGAAGGGAGCAGGTGCGATGACCTCCGCCACCACCATCACCATGGCTCTTGAGCCGGCACACCGCGAACGGCTGATGCGCCTCGCCCGCGAGGTCTCCTTCGCGGCCGGGGCCCGCCTGTTCGAAGAAGGCCGGCGAGCCGACCGCTTCTGGATCGTGCGCACCGGCACCGTCGCCCTCGACCTGCATGTCCCCGGCCGCCGCTCCGCCGTCATCGAGACGCTCGGCAGCGGTGAACTGGTGGGCTGGTCCTGGCAGTTCCCGCCGTACCTCTGGCACCTCGGCGCCGAGACGATGAGCCCGGTGCGGGCCTGGGAGTTCGACGCCGCGGTGGTGCGGCTCATCTGCGCGGAGGACGCGGTGTTCGGGCGGGCCGTCGCGGTCTGGGTCGGCTGTGTGGTCGCTCAGCGGCTGCACGCCTCGCGCGTACGGCTGCTCGACCTCTACGCCCCGTACGGCAGCGGAAGCCTGGCCTGACCGCACGGGCGCCGGACGAGCCCGGGCATTCGAGGAGGCCGGCATGGACAGCAGCCCGCACCGGGTGGGTGACGTGATGACGCGCGCCGTCGTGGCGGTGGGCCGCGAGGCCCTGTTCAAGGACGTCGTCGAGCGCATGGTGCAGTGGCAGGTCGGTGCCCTTCCGGTGCTGGAGGGCGACGGCCGGGTGATCGGGGTGGTCTCCGAGGCCGATCTGCTGCCCAAGGAGGAGTTCCGGGACGCCGACCCGGACCGGCTCACCAGGCTGCGCCGGCTGCCCGACCTCGCCAAGGCCGGTGCCGTCTCGGCCGAGCAGCTGATGAGCACGCCGGCCGTCACCGTCCACGCGGACGCCACCCTCCCCGAGGCGGCGCGCATCATGGCGCTGCGCCACGTCAGACGACTGCCCGTCGTGAACGCGGAGGGCGTGCTCGAAGGGGTGGTCAGCCGGGGCGATCTGCTGAAGGTGTTCCTCCGCACGGACGGCGAACTCGCCGACGAGATCCGCCGCGACATCGTCGACGTCCTCTTCCCGGCCCCGGTCGAGCCCGTGCACGTCATGGTCACCGACGGTGTCGCGACCCTCACCGGGCGCGTCGACGACCCCGTGCGCATCCCACTGGCCGTCCGCCTGGTCGGGGGCGTGGAAGGCGTCGTGGACGTGGACTGCCGCCTGACGGCCGCCGACGCGGCCTGATCCGCGCGACGACCGCTGTCCGGGCTCGGCGGGGACGTCGGCAAGCGCATCCACGTCGGCGGCCAGGCAGGCGCGGCGGGGAGGACGGTCAGGTGGCCTGAGGTCATGCCGGGCCGGCGCGCCGCTCCGGCTGCCCGCGTGTCAGGCCGAGCCGGGCCCGCCAGGGGCCCGGCGACGGCCGAGCGGGAGGCGCTGCCACCCCCTCCGGGGCCCGGGGCGCTCATCCGCTCAGGCCGTGGGAACGGCCACTTCCGCGTGCTGGCCCACACCGAGGACCACCTTGAGCGCGCCGGTCTCGCCCGCCTTGGCGAAGATCTCGTACGCCTCCGCCATGGCGTCCAACGGGAAGGTGTGGGTGACCAGTTGCCGGGCCGGCAGCCGCCCGGCGGCGGCCATCCGCAGCAGGGTGGGCGTGGAGTAGGTGTCCACCAGACCGGTCGTGATCGTCACGTTCCTGCTCCAGAGGTCCTCCAGGTGCAGCGTGGCCGGCCTGCCGTGCACGCCGATGTTGGCCACACGCCCTCCGGGGCGGACCATGCGCGTGCAGAGCTCGAAGCTCTCCGGCACGCCGACCGCCTCCATCACCACGTCCGCCCCGAGCCCGTCGGTCAGGTCCGCGACCAGTTGTCCGGGAGCCTCGTCGACGTCCGCGACCGCGTCGGCACCGAGCCGGTGGGCGGCCTCCAGCCGGGCCGGAGCCATGTCGATCGAGATGATCCGCTCCGGTGCGAACAGGCGTGCCGTCGCGATCGCCGCGAGTCCGATGGGGCCGGCGCCGACGATGGCCACGGTGTCACCGGGCCGTACGCGTCCGTTGAGGACACCGACCTCGTAGGAGGTGGGGAAGATGTCCGCCAGCAGGACCGCGTCCGCGCCGGGGACGGTCGCGGGCAGCGGGTGCACGGAGAGGTCCGCGTAGGGCACACGGACGTACTCGGCCTGGGTGCCGTCGATCAGGTGGCCGAGGATCCAGCCCCCGCCGCCCCGGCACTGGCCGTAGGCGCCCTCCCGGCAGAAGCGGCACCGGCCGCAGGAGGTGATGCACGAGAGCAGCACCCGGTCACCGGGACGTACGGTGCGCACGTCGCCGCCCGCCTCGACGACCTCCCCGACCGCCTCGTGGCCCAGAACCGTCCCCGGGCGGACCTCGGGGACATCACCCTTGAGGATGTGCAGGTCGGTGCCGCAGATCGTCACCGCTCCGACCTTCACGATCGCGTCGGTGGGCTCCTTGACGGCCGGGTCCGGCACCTCCTCCCAGGAGGCGTCTGCGGGCCCGTGGAAGACGAAGCCTCTCATGGCGTTCCCCAGCCTTTCCGGTCTGCCGCGGGACCGGCGCTCCGGCGCGTGTGAAGAGGACGCGGTCCGGCTCCGGCGCGATGCCGGACATGTCCCGCCCTTTCAGGCTCCGTGGGACGCGGCCGTCCGCGCTTGGGCCGTCCGGCCCTCGAAGGCGACCGGACGGCGGCCACGCGGCCCCCACGCGTCCCCGGGGCGCCCGACGTGTCCTTCCGCCCCCGGCCGGTGCGTCAGGTGTGGGCGACGACCGCGACGGGGGCGGTGACGTGGTGCAACGCGGCATGGGTGACATGACCGATGCGCGCACCGAACGGGCCGGTGCGGACGCGGCGGCCGACGACCACCAGGGACGCGTCCCCGGACTCGCCCACGAGCACCTGCGCGGCACTGCCGCACCGGCTCGCCTCCCACACCTCGACGTCGGGAAACTTCTCCCGCCAGGGACGCAGCGCCCCGCTCAGGAGGGAGACCTGCCCGCGTTCGAGCGCGTCGTGGGACGCGGCGCCACCGGCGAAGCGCTGGAAGGGGGCCGGCGGCTCGGGCCGGGCGTGGACGGCACGCAGCGGTGACTCCCTGCGCGCGGCCGCGTCGAAGGCGAACTCCAGAAGCGTGTCGTCCGGGTGGTCCGTGTCCAGCCACAGTACGACGGGCCGGAAGGGCGCCGCCGCGGACGGCACCCCCGCCTGGTCGAACACGTGCTCGTCGGCGGCCTGTTCACCCGCCCGGACCAGCACCACGGGCCGCTCGGCGCCGGCCACGACGGCCAGGCTCACAGAGCCCACCACGAAGCCGCCGATCCTTCCGGAGCCCCGCGAGCCCAGGACCAGCATCTCGGCGGCACCCGCTGCCTCGCACAGGACGTCGGCCGCGGCCCCCTGGAGCTGCTCGGCGCTCACTTCGATCCCCGGATGACGCAGCCTGACACCGGCGGCGGATTCCCGGGTCAGCCGCTCGGACCAGCGACGGTAGGCCCCGGGATCCAGCAGCGGGGTCCGCGCCATGAACCTGGGTGCCGGCTCCCGGACGTACACGATCCGGAGAGGCAGGTCGCGCAGTACCGCCTCGCGTGCCGCCCACTCGACCGCGGCGCGGCTCTCGGGCGAGTCGTCGAGGCCCGCGATGACGGTTCGGGACATGGTCTCCACCTCCGGGCTGAGGCATCCACCCCCGGGCTGAGGCCGCTGCTCCCAGCGTGGCGCCGCCGCGCCCGCGGGATCAGGGGCCACACGGCCTCACGAGGGGCCGACCGACCCTCCGCGCGGTTCCGCGAGCCGGACGGGCCGCTGCGGGGGCCGGGCGGCCCTGGCGCGCTCCCTCCCCACCGGGACACCCTGGAGGAAGCCGGAGTCCCCGACGAGGCGCTTGTGGAGTCACCATGTACGGCACCCCGCACATCGTGAGCGACGTGATGACCCAGACCGTGGCCGCCGTCGCCCGACGGGCCCCGTTCAAGGAGATCGTGCAGCTGATGCAGGACCGGCGGATCAGCGCCCTGCCCGTGATAGAGGGCGAGGGACGGGTGGTGGGCGTGGTCTCCGAAGCGGACCTGCTGCCCAAGGAGGAACTGCGGGACGATCCCGGTGCGGGCTACGTCCGGCTGTTCCTGGCCGGCCACCGCGTGGAGCGCGCGGACACCGAGGCGTTCGCGGACGTCCTGCACCGCCCCGCCGGGGACCTCGAACCCCTTCCCGTCGAGACGTACCTGCCGCGTTCCGGCTCGGCCACGGCCCCCGAGGCGCGGTGAGCCCACGGCGGCCCGTGGCCGGGCTGCTCGTGGTCCTCTGACCCGGAACCGGTCGCACGGAGTGAGGAGTTGCCGCATGAAGGTCTCCGAGATGATGAGCGCTCCGCCGCTGTGCGTACCGCCCCACGCCTCCCTGGCAGAAGTGGCCCGCCGCATGTCCGAGCACGCGGTCGGGTCCGCCCTCGTCGCCGAGGGCGAAGTGCTGGACGGCATCGTCACCGACCGTGACCTCGCCGTGCGCGGCATGCGCGCCGACTCGGGCCCGGCGGCCCCGGTGGAGCGCGTCATGTCGGCACCCGTCGCCACCGTCGAGGCGGCCGACGACCTGGAGGTGGCCTACCGGACCTTCCGGCGCACGGGGGTCCGCCGGCTTGCGGTCACGGACGCGGGCCGGGTGGTCGGCGTACTGACGATCGACGACCTGTTCTGTGAGGTCTTCCGGCACCTCGCCGACCTGCTGGGTCCGGTCGCCTGGAGCGTGCTGCGGGAGCCGCCCGGGCCGAGCCCGGAGCCCGGAGCGCCGCACGGGCCGTGACCCGGCCCGGCCGGGAACCGCCGCGCCGCGCGAGGACGGCCGGCCGACGGGCGGTACGACGCACCACGCGGTGCTCCGGCGAGGCGCGCCCGGTGCGATCGCGCGCCCAGGATCAGGGCTGCCCGGAACGTACGATCACGACCGGGCAGTCGGCGTGCTGGGACACGTGCTGGCTGACGGAGCCGAGCAGGGCGCGCGCGAACCCTCCCCTTCCCCGGCTGCCGACGACCAGGACCTCGGCGCCTTCGGCGGCGCGCAGCAGGACGTCGGCGGGGTTGCCGTGCACCACACGGGTCCGCACCGAGCCGGCGGCATCCGCGCCGAGCACCTCGGCCAGTTCCCGGCCCATGTTCCGCCGTGTCTCCTCCTCGTCGACGTCCATGTCCACGGCGGGCCCCGACCAGCCGTACAGGCCCGGCAGCTCCCACACCGCCACCGCCTCCACGGTCCCGCCGACCAGACCCGCGAAACGCACGGCCCAGCGCAGGGCCTCGTACGAGGATTGCGACCCGTCGACACCGACCACCACCCGGTGCTCGGAGGCATCCTTGTCCATGCGTCCAACCTCTCCTCAGGTGTCCGTGCCGACAGGCCGGCCGGTCCGCCCCCGCTCCCCACGCTGCGGGACCCGTCGCCGTGCCGCCAGTGATGAGCAGCCGGCGGCATGACGGAGGCGTGCGTAGGACTACGCCGGGTGCACACCTCCCGCCCACGGCGGCCCCGTCGCGGATCCGCGCCCGCCGGCTCCCGCGTCACCGCGGCGACCGCGCCTCACTCCCGGTGCAGGACGACTTCGAGGGCGCCCGTGCCGGTGCCCTGGGCGAACACCTCGTAGGCGCGTGGTGGACGAGCGCTCGCACGGTGTTCGCTCCCTCGCTCCCCCCACCTCCACGGTCACCCCCGCGGTGCCCCCGGGCAACACGGCCACGCGCCAAACGGCGTGTCCCGTCGCCGGACGCGGTTTCCAGGGCCGGACACCGGTCCTGTGGGGACGTTCGGCCCTGTGGGCGTCGGCCACGGCGGCCGATCGTGGAAGGGCAGCCGGACGCGGAGGCGAGGAGACGGCGATGTCACACACGGGACAGTGGAAAGCGCGTCTCGACCTCTTCGAGGACGACGACGGAACGACGAAGGCACACCTGGTGCTGGACACCGGCACCACGGCGCTCACCGGACACGGAACCGCGCACTGCCATCCGGCGGACACGAACGTGCCGGAGATCGGCGACGAGCTGGCGGCGGGCAGGGCCCTGGTGGATCTCGCACACCAACTGCTGGAGACGGCCGAGCACGATGTCCGGGACATGGCCGCCAGACGGCCCGGCCCCCGTCGGCCCGCCGGTGAATGGGCGCGTACGGAGCCGTAGTTGCCGCGGGGCCTGCCGTGACCGCGCGGGTGCGCCCGGTGGCCGCGGACGGACGCGGGCCGGGCCGCGGGTACTGGTGAGGGGGCTGGGGCAGCCGGTCGTGCCGGTGTCGCGCGGGCGACTGCCCTCTCATAGAGCCGTGGGGGAGTGGGTGTCCCGGGCTGTACGGCGGATCCGGTGCGGGTGTGCCGGTCCGCCGGTGGCGGTCAGATGTCCTGGGGGGCGGCGGTGTGGGCCGCGGGAGGCGGCGTGTCGGGGCGCTTGGCGGCGTACTGGTCCGCGGTGACGGTCAGGGACTGCGCGACCTCGCGCAGGTAGGAGATGAGCCGCTCGGTCCCCTCCTGGTCGCCGTCGGGCGCCTGGGCGGTCTGCTCCCACCGCTGCTGCAGGAGCGCCTCGGCCTGCGCCCTGGCGGCCCGCACCATGTTGCGGGCCTGTGAGCGCGCCGCGGAGACGGTCTGCTCCGCCGACTGCTGGGCGCGCGCCTGCTGGAGCACGGCGTCCACGGTCGGCACGCCGGTGGGGCCGGTGCCGTCGCCGATGTTGTTCGCCCGGATCCAGTCCCGGTGGCGCTGCATGTCCGTGCGCAGCCGGTTGTTCTCCTCCGTCAGCGCGTTGAGGGCCGCCTCGCAGCGCCGCAGGACGTCGTGCACGGCGTCCTCGCTGTAGCCGCGCCGCGTCAGGGAGGCGCGGGGGAACGTCATCGACCGCAGTGCCTCGGGCGTCACCAGGTGCGCCTCCGGATGGTGTGGTCCCGTCTCGTTCACGTGTCTCCCATCATCGAGCGTTTTCGAAGTGCAGCAATTCGTGGGGGATACCGGCCTGTGCCAGATCGCGCACTGTCGCGGAGACCATGGCCGGCGAGCCGCAGACGTAGAAGGAGCGGTCGTTCCACATGGCCGCGCGCAGGACCGGGCCGGCCAGGCTGCGGTTGTCGAACGTGCCGGCGTCCGCGCCGACCAGCGGCGTGATGCGGAGCCACGGGTGGGCCCGGGCCAGTTGCCTCAGCACGGGAGTGTCGTAGAGGCCGTGGGTGTCGCGCGCCCCGACGAACAGGTCCACCTGGCGAGGCCGGCCGTGCTGGGCGACCTCCTCGACGAGGGCGCGCAGCGG
Source organism: Streptomyces sp. NPDC025833 (assembly GCF_055558055.1). Classification (NCBI taxonomy): domain Bacteria; kingdom Bacillati; phylum Actinomycetota; class Actinomycetes; order Kitasatosporales; family Streptomycetaceae; genus Streptomyces; species Streptomyces sp. NPDC025833. The sequence goes on along the minus strand of NZ_JBVHNF010000024.1, from coordinate 71,374 downwards.
GGCCAGTCCGGTGCCCCCGGCGATCAGCACCAGATCCCGTCCGCCCGACCGCCCGAGCGTCAGCCGGTCGCCGACCGGAGCCCCGAGCCGCAGCACGTCACCTTGGCGCAACCCGTACACCAGGGCCGGGCTGACCAGGCCGCCGTCGACGGCCCGCACGTGCAACTCGACGGTGCCGTCGGCGCGGGCCGCGTTGGCCGGGGTGAAGGCCCGCCAGGTGCTCGGCAGCATCGGGGCCTCCACCATCACGGACTGCCCGGCCATGTACGACATCGGCTGGTCCAGGCGCAGGGTGAGGACCGCGATGTCGAAGCCGCGCTGCTCGTGCCGCACCACCTCGCCGCGCCACCACGGCGGGTTGGCCATGCTGTCGGCCTCGGCGGCCTGGACCATGGTGCGGGCCACCAGGGTGTAGGCCTCGGTCCAGCCGCGCTGCAGTTCCGGCGTCCACGCGTCGCCCAGGAAGTAGGCCAGCGTGGCCAGCAGCGCCTGCCCCACCGCATCGTAGTGCTGTGCCACGACCTGGAACTTACGGTGGTCTCGCCCGAGTTGCTGGAGGTACGGGACGAGCCGGTCGGGGTCGTCGGCCTCCGCGACGATCCGGCCGAGGGCGGACACGAGCCGATCGCGCTGTGCCCCCATGGACACGGGGAACATCGGCCGGACCTCCGGCGCGATGATGAACAGGTAGGAGTAGAAGTACCGCGGTACCTCGTCCCCCGACTTGCCGACCAGGGCGAAGGAATCTCTCAGCGCCTGTGAATCGCTCACGTCCGCCCTCCAGTGGTTGACATCAACGGGGTGACCTCCAGGAACAGTCGGGAGCCCGTGGGCGGCTCGTCAGCGACGAGCCGCCGGCGGCCTCGTCAACTCGCGGTGACCGGGCCGGCCGAGATCATGGTGCTGCTGATCACGTCGTAGAGCGCCGTCCACGCCTTCTCGGCGTCCGGTGTCCACGCCTCGCCCGCGTAGTGGCGCAAGGTGGCGATCAGGCTGGCCCCCACGGCCGGGTAGTGCTCGGGCAGCGCCCCGTACCCCACGTGGCGACGCCCCAGGTTGTGCAGCATCTCGGACAGCGCGTCCGCGTTCTCCAGGTTGGCGACCAGGGCACCCAGCGCCGCCCACAGGCGGTCGCGCTGCTCGTCGAGGTGCGGGGCGAACAGGTGGCGCACATCTGGGTGGCGGGCGAACAGATGGTCGTAGAAGTAGGCGGTCACTTGGAGACCGTGGGGCTGAACAGCCGCGAAGCTGCTCCGGATGAGTGAGAGGTCTGCGATCACGGCGGCCGACTGTAGCCACAGGCTTGCTAATCGAACAAGTTGGGGCCGGGATGCAACCGTTCTGTTGGTGACCGTCTGCTTTCTCCCGCATTCCCGACACACGTCTGACATTTCATCCGGGAATTTCGACGACTGTGCGGTTTGCGGAGTGACGGCGGGCGGAGCGCGGTGTGTTCGCTGGTGGGGGCGAGTCGGTCCGCCGCCGGCCGGTGGTCGAGCCTGGCCGGCGAACCCTCCTGCGAGACTGCTCCCAGGGGGATTCGGACGACTTCGGAGGCGGGAGAGTCCGGATCGCGCCCGGCCGGTCGAAAACCGGTGCGTGGCCGTCTCGTGGGTAGCTCATAGTGAACGCATACTTCCGAGCTACTCAGAATGGACGGCCGTTGTTGTGACGACCGCGTACAGCGAACCCCGTGCCGAGCGGGTCCCCGGGCGCGCCTGGACGATCCGGCTCACCGGGCACCGCGACCACACCGCCACCCTTTCCTGCAGCCGGGAAGGCTGCAGGATGCCGCCGCGCACCCGGGACCTCCCCGCCCTGCGGGCCTTCGCCGTCCGGCACGCCGCCGCTCACGCGAAGGCGGCCACCGTCCGCCCCAACGCGTTCTGCCACTGCGGTTCCCAGCAGTGCTCCGCGCACCCGGGCACGGTCCACTGCGCCGGCACGGTGGTGCTGATCCTGCGGCACGACCCGAGTGTGGGCCAGGTCTGGAGCGTGGAAGAGGTCTGCGCGGCGTGCGCACCGCTGATCCCGAACGCCACCGTCGTCGCCCGTGCCGAGCGGGTGCACCGCACCGTCGAGCAGTCGGCACCGCCGGTCCCGGTGCCCGCGCTGCCGGGGGTCCCCGGCGGTTTCTCCTCTCCCGCCGCGGCGGGAGCCGAGGAGGAGCGCCCCGCGCCCGCGCGACGGTCCGGACGGCCCCCTCAGCGCGGCCGGCGTCCGGGCCGACGCTGAACCCCGGCGCGTCCCGGCGTACGCCGTCCGTGTTCCGCGACGCCCCTCGATCCACGCCCCTTGGCCTACCGCTCCCCGCAGGGCTCGCGCCCGCCCGGCGTCACACCCCCGGGGCCGCGGGCGCGCAGGCCCGCCCGGCTCCCGCGGGACCCGGTCCCGGCTCAGCCCGCCGGCCCTCGGGCCGGACGAAGTCCTCGACTTCAGGCCGTTCTCGGCGCGCTGCCGCCGTCTCCGCCGAGGGAGGGCGGCCGGGCCCGCCCGTGTCCCCAGGCCTCCGCGGGATCGTCGGCCGTCTGCCGATCCGGTCCCGGCGCGCCCCGGCCGGACTTGTCAGTCGGCGTGGGCCTCGGTCGGGGTGTCGTCGGTGAGGAGGTCGTAGGTACCCGTCAGCTCCAGCAGGCGCGTGAGCTGGGGCTGGAGGCCGGTGACGGAGAGGAGGGCGCCATCGGCGTCCGCGCGCTGGCGCAGGCGCATCAGGAGGGTCAGCCCGCTGGAGTCCATGAAGGGCACGTCCGTCAGATCGAGGCTGAGCGGTTTGCCGCTCCTCGGGATGCCGGCCGCGGTGTGCGCCAGCCGGGGGGAGGTGTGCAGGTCCATCTCTCCGCTGACGGTGATCACAGTACGGTCGATGTGCTGCTGGGTGACGACGGTGAAGTCGCTCATTCGGTTCGCCCCTCGCATTCACGGGGTCGAGCCCATCACGCCCTCCACGCGGGAGGGGCGCCAAGAACGCGACATGGGGCCGCGTACAGCCGAGCGAGACAAACCCGCACCGCGCCCCGGTCACCGGGGTGGTGATCTCCGAAGGCCGCGCGGGGCCTCTCACCAGACCAGGCTGGTATTGCTCCGAGCGTCGCACAGGCAGGACGGCCGGCACCAGTCGCCGGAGCACTCCGGCGTCCGGGGCCCGGGGGCGTTCCGGACGACGGTCCGAGCGCGGGGGCGAGAGGTCGCGGGGCGCCGAGCGGCTCGGCTCGGGTCCCGGCCGGTCGGAGCGGGCGGTCCGCCGTTCCGGCCGGACGGAGAATTCACCAGGTGTTGTTCTGCCGGAGCCGGGTACACGCGGCGACGTGAAACCCATTTCGAAGGCGGTTGCCCGGTATTCAGTGCCCGCGGGCGAGGAGTGCGTCACGCTGGCCGAGCAGGCGATGCGGACCACGGTGGCCCTGGACGGAGACGGTGCGGTCATCGCCCAGGCCCGTCAGCTGGCCACCGCCTTCCTCACCCGCATCCAGGCCGATCAAGGGCTGCCCGTCTCGCAGCGTGCCATGGACCTCACCCGGCTGGTGGTGAGCGAGCTGGTCACCAACGCCCGCAAGTACGCCCCCGGCCTCGTACTGCTGGACCTGCGTGTCCTCGGCGACGTGATCGAGATCGGGGTGTGGGACTCCGACCCGGTACTGCCCGTCGCCCGCGCCGCCGACGTCGGCCGGGTCGGCCAGCACGGTCTGGAGATCGTGATGGCGGTCGCCCAGGGCTTCGAAGCGCGGCGCGAGCCGGTCGGCAAGCGCATCACCGCCCGCATCGCCCTGGCCGACGACCCCGGCGGCGCCGTCAGCGGACGCCTGCCCCTGTAGAACGGCCGTCGGCGCGACGTGGCCGGTTCCCGTTCACCGGTCGCAGTCGAGCTGTGCGTCGATCGACGCCGCGGTCGCGGGACCGTCAGCGGTCCAGAACTCGCCGGAGCGCAGGTGCGCGCCGGTGATCTCCCGCAACGGCAGGACGTCGCCGCGACCATCGCCCGAGGCGTCGGTGTAGCCGACGTCGAGGTTGCGTGGCACGTGCGTCGGCCGAGGGGTGTGGCGGGCGAACCCCTCTCCCGTCCACAGCTCCACGAATCCGTCCTTCACCCGGTTCGTCCCGAGTCCGGATGCCGACCACACCGCCGGCACCGACTCGTCGGGCCGGTCGAAGTCGTACACCTGGACCCGCACCAACCGGTCCGACGGGCACAGCGGGATCTTCACGGTGATGGACCCGCCGCCGGCGCGGGCACCGAACAGTACCGGGTCGGCGGGGTCGGAGGGCACGAGGCCGCAGCCCGCCCCGGCCCCGAGGATGCCAAGGGCGAGAGGCAGGACGAGCCCTCGGTGAACTCGTTTCGCGACGGTCAACGGTGACTCCCTCTCTGCGCCGACGGACGGAGCGGTCGCGCCGTCTGCCCCGCCGTGTCAGCTTCGGCCTTGTTCCCGGTGGCCTTCCTGCGCCGCGGCGGGGTCGCCTGCCGGATCTCCTCGGTTGCCGCGCGGAAGGCGGGTGCGGCCTGCCGGAAGTAGTCCAAGAGGAGCTCGCGTTGCTCGGGGGTGTAGCGGGCCAGCACCTCGGCGACGCGGCGGCGGGCGGGCTCCACCACTTCCTGCAAGCGGTCGAGCGCCCCCGGCACCGTCCCCGCCGCCGACAGGTGAGCACGGGCACCCTGGCCCGTCGGCCGGGTCAACAGGTCGCGGTCCGGCGGGCGTTGGTGATCCGCGGCCTGGCGAGGGTGATGGCGACCCGGCCAAGGCGCTGGCACGCGCCCGACGTCGGCATCGGCGCCGCGCCGTTCTGGGCGACCTCCTGCCCGGAAGCGGCACTCCACGCGTCACGCGCCTCTGACCTGCTGGTACTGGCCGAGGAAGTCCGGCCTGCCGTGCCGTACCCGCCAGAGGAACAGGCCGGGGTTCAGATCCACCGTGCCGGTCGAGGCGTCGAAGGAGAAGGTGCGGGTGATGCCCCGGTAGGACATCGACCGCAGCCGGTGGGCCAGGGCGCCCGGGTCCACCGGGCCCGTCCCGGACGCGGTGAGGCCGTGGGCCACGAGACCGAGGGCGTCGTAGGCTTCGGCCGCACCGGCCGGGACGCTCCGCACGCCGTACCGCCCGGTGAAGGCCCGTGCGAACGCCTTGGCCGAGGCCAGGCGCGCCGGGTCCACCCAGGTCGACGCGAACACCCAGCCCTCGGCCGCGGCACCGGCCGCGGACAGGAACGCAGGGTCGAGGACCGGCTGGGCCGCCGCGGCCGTGCCGGTGAAACCGGCCGCCCGCAGCGCCCGGGCGCAGGCCGCGGCCCGGTGCGGTGAGTTCCCGCAGTAGACGACCGCCTGGGCGCGGGCGGCGAGCGCGGCGGCGACGGCGGGGCGGAAGTCGTCGCTGCCGGCGGCGACCGTCCGGGTGACGACCGAGCCGTGGGCCGGGGCGTTGTTCCGCAGCGGCTTGGCGACCCACCAGCTGAAGGCCGGGTCCGCCTTGTCCTCGATCAGGGTCCAGCGGCCGGTCGGCCGGATGCCGGTCAGGTAGCGGAACAGGGGAGTGGCGATCGCGACGTCGGCAGGCCGGAGCTGGAACACGGTCGGATGGCTGATCGACACGGTGTCGTACAGGTCGGTGGAGCCGGCCCAGGCGGTCACCATCGGCAGCGACGCCCGTGTGTAGACGTCGCGGGCGGCGAGCGCGGTGGCGTCCGAGGACGGGCCGATGACCGCGCACACCCGGCCGTCGGCGGCGATGCGCCGGGCCACCGCCTGGGAGCGGGCGGCCTGCCCGCGGTCGTCGTGCACCTGGAGCGCGAGGCCGAACGTGCGGTCCGTGCGCGCGTTGTGCTGCGCGACGGCGAGCCGGACGGCCTGCTCGATCCCCACGCCCACGGCTTTGCCGGGGCCGCTGAGATCGGCATGGACGGCGAGCGTACGGGTGGGGACGGCAGGGGTGCGCCCGGTGGGGCGGGTGGTGGCGTACCAGGCGGCGCCGCCCGCCAGGACGCCGGCCGCCGAGGTGCCCAGCAGCAGGAAGCGGCGCCGGGTCGGTTCGGCCGACGACGTCGGCGGTTCCGGCCCCTCCGGTACCGTCCGTTCCGGTTCGGGCAGGTCCAGGACCCGCGCGGAGCGTTCGGCGATGAGGGCGGGCAGGCCGGGCGGCAGCCAGCCGTCGGTGCCGAAGTCACCCAGTGCCGTGCGGAGTTCCGGGACCGTGGGGCGGTCGGCGGGGTCCTTCGCCAGGCACTCCGCGATCAGCGCGCGCAGGGAGGCGTCGGGGACCCCGGAGAGGTCCGGGGCCTCGTGGATCGTACGGAAGATCACCGCCGCCGCCACACCCCTGCCGAACGGCGCCCGCCCCGAGGCCGCGTAGGCCAGCAGACAGCCCAGCGAGAACACATCGCTCGGCGGCCCCGCTTCACCGCCCCGGGCCCGCGCCTGCTCGGGCGAGAGGTAACCGGGCGTGCCGATGACCGCGTCGGTCCGGGTCAGAGCGGTCGCGCCGCCCGTCCGGGCGATGCCGAAGTCGATCAGCCGGGGCCCGTTCAGCGCGAGCAGCACATTGCCGGGCTTGATGTCGCGGTGGACGAGCCCGGCCGCGTGCACGGCGGCGAGCGCCTCGGTGAGCCGGGCGCCCAGCGCGCGCACGGTGTCCGGCGGCAACGGGCCGTGCCCGGCCACGATTTCGCCGAGCGAGGGGCCGGGCACGAAGCCGGTGGCGAGCCACGGCTGGGCCGCCTCCGGGTCGGCGGCCAGCACGGGTACCGTCCAGCGCCCGTCGATCCGGGCCGCCGCCTCCGCCTCCCGCCGGAACCGCGCCCGGAACCCGGGGTCGGCGGCGTGCTCGGCGCGGATCACCTTCACGGCGGCCAGCGCGCCGCCCGGGGACCGGGCGAGATAGACCACGCCCATGCCCCCGGCCCCGATCCGGGCGAGCAGCCGGTACCCGCCGACGGACTCCGGGTCGCCCGCGGTCAGCGGACGCACCGTCAGCCTGCCTTCAGCGGAACGGCCTTGTCCGGCGCCGGGCCCAGGTAGTCGAAGGCGCCGTCACGGACCTGGTGGACGAAGCTGGCGGGCGTGGCCAGCATGGGCGTGCCCACCGTCTTCGAGTCGAAGACGAAGTCCCTCGTGATCCCGCGGTACTTCACTTTCTGGAGCGGCGCGATCAGCGACTTGCGGGCCGGCCGCGCGCTCCCGGCCGCCGTGAGCCGCCCGATCAGCAGGTTCGCCGCGTCGTACCCCTCGGCGGCCCAGAAGCCGGGTGGGTGGCCGTGGCGGGCGCGGAACGCCTCGGCGAAGCGGCGGACCCCGACCGCGCCGGGGCCGATGGCGCTGGCCAGCACCGTCCAGCCCGCGGCGGCCGGTTCGGCGGCGAACCGGGCGTCGAGGGCGGGCTCCGCCGCGTACCTGGGTCCGGTGAAACCGGCCAGGCCGCGGGCCGCTCGGATCGCGCCGTCCAGCGGGCCCGCGTACACGAAGGCCCGGATGCCCGCGGAGCGCATCTCGTCAAGGACGGGCCGCAGGTCCCTCGTCCCGGGCGGCACGACCCGGGGGTGCGTGGTGCGGTCGTACGTCCGGACGAGGGCGTTGGCCATCTGGACGGTCATCCAGGACAGGTCGCCACCGCTGCGGTCCATCAGGAGGCCGACGGGTGCCGCCGCGCTCGTCGCCGCCCAGTGGAACACCAGCTTCATCGCGACCGCGTTGTGCAACGGTCGGCCGCGCACGAAGGAGCGGACGTTCCGGTACAGGTTCTGCCCGGCGGACATGGTGAGCACCGGCAGCAGCGCGGCGTCGTAGACGGCGAGCGCGGCCCTCGTCGTCAGGTCGGTACTGGACCCGATCACCGCCAGCACGCCGTCGTCGTCGGCCAGCCGGCGTGCCGCTGCGGGTGCGCGGTCGGGGCTGCCGCCGTCGTCCGCGCTGCGCAGGTGCAGCGTGAACGGCCTGTCGCGGCGTGCGTTGAACTGCTCGACGGCGAGCTGGGCGCCCTGGAGCTGGGCCTGCCCGGCCGCCTTCCCCGGGCCGCTGAGGTCGGCCTGCACCCCGATCGCCCGCGCGGGCGCGGCCGGCTTCGCCGGCCCGCCGCTCCGGCCGCGCAGCGCCGCCCAGGCCGCCGCCCCGCCGCCGACGGCGAGCGCGGCGGCCCCGGTGAACGCGGCGGTGAACAGGGAGCGGCGGGACGGTCCGGTGGCGGCCGGCGGCTCGGCTCGGGTGGCCTCGATCTCGGGCAGGGCGAGCATCCGCGCCGACCGCTCGGCGACCATCCGGACCATGTCCGGGGGCAGCCAGTCCGCGGTGCCCGACGGCACGTCCTCGACCAGCGCCGCGTCCAGTTCGGCGGGCGTGGGCCGGTCCGCGGGGTCCTTGGCGAGGCACCGCAGCAGGACGTCGGCCAGCTCCGGCTCCACCCCGCCCAGGTCGGGGTCGTCGTGCACGGTCCGGTACAGCAGCGCGTCGGCCGCCCCGGCACCGAACGGCAGACGTCCCGTCGCCGCGTACGCCAGCACACAGCCCAGCGAGAAGACATCGCTCGCCGGCGACAGCGACGTGCCGCCGGCCGCCTGCTCGGGGGAGAGGAAGCCGGGCGTCCCGATCACGAGACCGGTGGAGGTGAGGGCCGTGTCGTGCGGGGCCCTGGCGATGCCGAAGTCGATCAGCCGCGGCCCGTCGGCGGCCAGCAGGATGTTGCCCGGCTTGACATCGCGGTGCACCAGGCCGGTCGCGTGCACGGCGGTCAGCGCCCGTGCCAGCAGCTTGCCCAGCACCCGTACCGCCCGCGGCGGCAGCGGACCGAGCGTGCCGACCGCCTCGGCGAGGGAGGGGCCCGGCTCGAACGCGGTGGCCAGCCACGGCTGTCCGGCCTCCGGGTCGGCTCCGGTAACCTTCACCACCCACGGACTGTCCACCCCCCGCGCGGCCCGCACCTCGCGGCGGAACCGGGCGCGGAACTCCTCGTCCTCTCCGTAGGCGGCCTGGATCACCTTGACGGCGGCGAGCGCCCCCGACTCCGTCCGGCCCAGGTAGACGACGCCCATCCCGCCCTCGCCGAGCCGGGCGAGCAGCCGGTGGCCACCGACGAAAGCCGGGTCGGACGGCCGCAGCGTACGGTCGGTCACCTCATCGCTCCCAGTGTGTCGCGCACCTTCGTCTCCATGTCCGCCACCGCCTGCGCCGCCACCGTCATCAGGTCGCCCTGGGCGAGTCCCCGGCCGCCCTGGACCGCGACGGCGATGGTGACGGGACCGAGCCGCACCTGGTACCAGGCGTAGGTCAGCGGGCCCCGGCCGAGGGCGGGATTGACGTACTCGCCCAGCTCCATCACCACGTCGTCGGCGGCCAGGTTGTCGTTGGTGCCGTAGCCGGAGCCGACCGAGTTCAGTCCGGAGATCCGCTCGGCAGCGCGCAGTTGCTGGTCGGGACAGCGCAGCGCCTCCTCCAGGGTCCCGGCGATCTCCCAGTCGGCCTGCGCGACGGTGCGGTGCACGGTGACGGTCGCCGTGGTGTGGACCTCGCCCTTCCCGCCGGCCGCAGGCAGCCTGCTGTACCGGCTGAGGCTGCCCAGTACGTCGCGGGGGAGCGGCTGCTGCCGCCAGACACAACCGGTGTCGAGCACCGGCCAGTCGCCCGGGTCGCTCTCGTACGGGGTGCGCCGCACGTAGCCGGGGCCGAAGCCTTCCGGGCCGACGGTGACGGTCCGGAGCCACTCCAGCGCGGCCGGCCTGGTCCTCGGCAGCCGTGCGGGGTCGGCCCGGAAGGGCGACCTGCCTCCGCCGCCGGCGGGCACGGCGTCGCCCCCGCCACCGGCGGGCGCGGACACGGTGGTGGACGCGGCCGGGCTCGTCGTGGCCGTCGCGCCGGATCCGTGGCCGCCGCCGGAACATCCCGCGAGCAGCACCCCGCAGACGGCCAGCGCGGCGCCGGTGCGCCCACCCCGCCGTCTCCCCCCTGTGTGTCCCACTGTTCTCCGTTCCGCTTCGACCGACTCGCCCGTACCGCACCGAAGTCGACCACCTGGACAGCCCGTGCCCGTCATCGGGCGGGAGCCGCCGGGGTGGTGGACCGTCGGCGTCCGCACGCCGGTGTGAACAGGTAACTCCGCACCTGTACAGGGTCGTTCAGCGTATCCGTCCGGTTCCACGGCCGAGACATTCCCCGGCCCGCGTCCCCTGATACACCGCACCGGCCGCCGTGGCCGCGTCGAAGCCGAAGGCTGCGGAACCCTGCCACGTGGAGCACTTCTGCGTGTGGGGGCGGGGAGGTCGTGAAGCCGGGCGGCAAGGTGTCGACGACCTTCCACCCGTACAGGTCGCTCCTGCCGCGCGGCGACTGGAGGTGCTGACGCCGCCCCGGCCTTCGGCACCGTGAGCGGCGGCGTCCAGGGCGACTCCGCGTGGAGCAGGTGCGGGTGGTCCGCCTCCACCTCGCGACGACGGCCGTGGCCGCTCTCCGCGGGCGGTGCCCGCCGGTCCGGGCGGGCACACCGCGCAGGCGCCCGGCCGGCCGTGCGGTACGCGGCCGACCGGACGCTCGCCGGGACGCGGCCCGTCGGCGGATCGGGACGCTGCCCGTCAGCCGGGGGGACGGTGGACCGTCACGTCAGACGCGGACGCCGAACATGAACGGTCCGCCGATGGTGTCCATCGACTCGTACCGGACGACCGTGCCCGTGCGCGGGGCGTGCAGGATCTGCCCGTTGCCCGCGTACAGGCCCACGTGGTGCAGGTCGTTGAAGAAGACCACCAGGTCGCCCACCTGGAGCTGGCTTCGCGTCAGGCGCGTCCCGATGCCCGACTGGGCCTCGGAGGTGCGCGGTATGGAGACCTGCGCCTGGGCGTAGGCCCAGGAGGTCAGGCCCGAGCAGTCGTACGAGGACGGGCCGGTGGCACCGCGGACGTAGGGCTTGCCTAGCTGGGTCTGGGCGGCGGCGAACGCGGCGGCTGCCCGGCCGGACGCGGGGGTGCCGGGGTCGAGCTCCACCCGCTCGGTGGAGGCGCGGCTGGCGCGCTGCTGCTCGGCGGCGAGGGCCGCCTTCTCCTGCGCGGTCAGGGTGTTGAGCAGCTTCTGCGCCTCGGCGAGCTTGCCCTGCACCTCCTTCTTCCTCTCGCCCAGCTCGGTGCGGGTGGTGACGAGGTCCCGGAGCTTCTCGGTGGCCTTGGCACGCTCCTGGGCGAGTTGCCGCTGCTTGTCCTGGATCTTCCGCAGGGCGTCGACCTGCTGGCCGCTCAACTGGTCCAGGGTGGACGCCCGGGCGAGGAAGCCGTCCGGGTCCGAGGAGAGCAGGAGCTGCACCGCGGGGTCGATGCCCCCGGAGCGGTACTGGGCGGTGGCCAGTGAACCCAGGCCGTCACGCAGCACGTTCAGTTCCTGCCGGCCGCGCGCGACGCGGTCCTGGACGGTGGAGATCTCCTTCTGCAGCTTCCGCTGCTTCTCGTTGGCCCCGTTGTACTTCTCGGTGGCCTGCTCCGCCTGCTCGTAGAGCTTGTCGACCTTCGCCTGGACCTCGTCCTTGCCGGACCGCTGCCCCGGCGTGGCGTCGGCGGCGTTCGCGCTCAGGGCGACGGCGGCTGCTGCTGCCGTGGTCAGCACGGTCACGCGCGTACGGCTCGGTTGTCTGGGTCGTCGATGGGACGTCACAGGGTCGGACTCCTGTTCCTTCTGCCGCCGGCCGATGTGTCGACGGCCTGAGCGGGGGTGGGGCGAGACGGCTTTCGGGGACCTCGTCGTCGCGGGGCGGGCATCGTGCGGGCGGTCGCCGTACGCGCATGCTCCTCTCCCCGGTGGCACGGACCTGCGAAAGGGGGAGGGGGAACCGGCGTCCCCGCACCCCCGGCAAGTCGATCACGGGCATGTGGGGCGGGACCATGCAGAACCACCGGCAGAATTAACACCCCGACACGGGCCCGGGCCGCGGCGACCGCCTGGCGGCGGCCGGCAGGCGCTCCGGACCCGGTCAGCGGCGCCTGCCCTTCCGCCTTCCGCCCGGTGCGTCCGGGGACGAGGTCGGGTACGTACGGGTGCGGCGGGTGAAGGCGGCGACGCTGGTGGCGGCGAGGGCGGCCAGCCACGCGGCACTGTGGGTGAGCGGGGTCAGGACGGTCTGGTGGGTGTAGCCGGCGGCGAGGCTGGTCTGGAGGGAACCGTAGCTGGGGAGCAGTTCCACCAGGGCGTTGTCGGCGGTGGTGGCGGCGACGGGGTTCTGCGGGGCCAGGTCGATGATGCTGACCATGATGATGGTGACCAGCCCTTCGACTTCGCCGGGCAGGAAGACGGCCAGGCAGGTGCCCATGACGCCGTAGACCAGGGCGACGGCCAGGACGGCGACGCCGAGCAGCACGGGCTGGGCGGGGGACCAGAAGACCAGCATCCAGCCGGTGGCGTACGCGCTGACGAAGACGGCGGCGGTGAGCAGGGCCGTGAGCTTGGCCGCGATCAGCGCGGTACGGGGATAGCCGGCCGCCGCCAGACGCCGGTCGAAGGCCCGGGTGCGGCGGGCGGTGCTGAACATCAGGAAGCCCACCAGCAGGGACACGGCGTTCAACGAGCCGCTGATCATGGTGATCTCGTCGCCGCCGGCATGCAGCCAGGTGCCGGTGGCCCGCAGCCGGAAGGGGAACCTCCTGGGCGTGGTGACGGTCTTGGCCACGGTGATCCACAGCGGGATGAACACGACCAGGAGCACGGCCGCCAGCCGGTTCTTCGCCATGGCCAGCAGGCCGTACCGGCAGGCGGTGAGGAAGGCGCTCACGCGGTGCCCGCCGCGGGCCCGGCGTGCAGGAGCCCGTCCCGCAGGCGGTACACCGTGTCCAGCCGAGCGGTGTCGTGCGCGAGGTGGGAGACGATGACCACGCCGCGGCCCCGGCTCTTCAGCTCCTCGGTGACCTCCCAGAACCGCAGGTACGTCTCCCAGTCGAACCCCTGGTAGGGCTCGTCCAGCAGCAGCACCTCCGGGTCGTGCATCAAGGCCAGCACCAGGTTCAGCTTCTGCTGCGTGCCGCCGCTGAGGATCCGCACCGGCTCGTCGCGGTAGGCCGTGAGCGACAGGATCTCGACGAGCCGCTCGGCGCGCGCGAGGTGGGGCAGCCGGTAGGCGATCTGGAACAGCCGCAGGTGCTGGCGTACGGTCAGCTCCGCGTCGAGGACCGGCTGCTGGGGGCAGTAGCCGCACCGGCCCGCCAGGTCGACGCGGCCTTCGTCGGGAGGCAGGTCACCGCTGAGGACGCGCAGCAGGGTGGTCTTGCCGGCACCGTTCTCACCGACCACGCCGACCACCTGCCCGGCCCGTGCCGTGAAGCCGGCCCCGCACAGCACCCGCCGGGAACCGAAGGCCTTGCGCACCCCGCTCACGCGCAGCAGCACGGCCGGCTCCCGCCTCATCCGCGGGCCCGCCCCGCGGCGACGGCGCCACGGCCGTGCCGCGGGCCGCGGCGGCGGTCGGCCCCCCGGCGCCCTCGCGGACACCGGTTCTCCCGCTCGACGGGCGGTGGACTCACCTCTGGCACCGGAACTCCCCTGCGACGGCGTGCGGCCGGATGCACACGGCCAAGAGCCTCAACGACGCACACGCCCGCCGGGGCACGGCCGGCGGGCCCGCCCCAGACCCTGCCCCGCCGGGCGCACGGACGTCAGGCCGGCGGCACGAGGCGCTGCACGGCGGTGATCACGCGGTCGAGCGCGTCCTTGCTGTGCGGGTCGGACAGGTTGGCCCACAGCTTGAACATCAGGCTCCGCAGGACGGGGTGGCGCATGCTGTTCGTGGCGACGGCCTTCATGACCGGTGGCTTGTTGAGGGCCTGGACGATGAGGCGCCCCAGCGTGAAGTAGCTGCCGTAGGCGCTGCGCACGAGCTGCGGATAGGACCGCAGGACCGCCTCGCGTCCGCCGGGGGTGGGCTGGGCGAGCGCGCGGGTGACGGTCTCGGCGGTGAAGCGGCCGGATTCCATGGCGTAGTCGATGCCCTCGCCGCTGAGCGGGTTGATCATCCCCCCGGCGTCGCCGGTCAGCAGGACGCCCCGGGTGTACTGGGGGTCCCTGCTGAAGCCGGCGGGCAGGGGCGCGCCGCGGACCGGGCCGACGGCGTGCGCGTCGTCGAACTGCCAGGCCGCGGGCAGCCGCCGGGTGAACTCCTGGAACATGCGCCGGTGGTCGACGTGGGATTTGCGGCCCACGTGGAAGGTGCCCAGCCCGACGTTGAACGTGCTGTCGCCGACGGGGAAGATCCAGGCGTAACCGAACGGCATGTACGTGCGGCCGCGCCGGTCGCGGGTCTTCAGGTCGAGCCAGACCTCCAGGTGGTCGTCGTTGCGGTGGGCGGCGGTGTAATAGCGGCGTACGGCCACGCCCATGGGCCTGTCGGTGCGCTGGTGCAGGCCGAGCGCGACGGCCAGGCGGCTGGAGGCGCCGTCGGCGGCGACGACCAGCGGCGCCCGGTAGGTGCGGCTGCGCCCGTCGCGCTCGGCGATCACGCCGGTGACGCGACCGGTCGCCGCGTCGAGGACCGGCTCGGTGACCTTGGTCGCCTCCAGCAGGCGGGCCCCGGCCGCCACGGCGTGGTGGGCCAGGAGCCGGTCGAAGTCCTGCCGGGTGCGGACGAGTCCGAAGCCGGGGAACGAGTCCACCGCGGGCCAGGGCATCTCCACCGTGGCACCCGCTCCGTGGACCCGCAGCCCCCGGGTGCGCACCCAGCCGTCGCCGCCGGTGTCGACACCGAGTGCGATCAGTTCCTTCACGGCGCGGGGGGTCAGCCCGTCCCCGCAGATCTTGTCCCGGGGGAAGACGGCCTTCTCCAGCAGCAGGACGTCGTGACCGGCGGTGGCGAGGTAGTAGGCGGCGGTGGACCCGGCCGGGCCGGCCCCGACGACGATGACGTCCGCTGATTCCTCAGGAGCAGTGTCGAGCACGGGCATCTCCTATCTGTCCGGCACGGCTGCCGGTTGGTGGGACCGCCGTGTGCAACCCGGCGCCCGCGGCTTTGGTCACGCCGCCATCACGGTACGTGCCCCGAGCGAACGGCGCGGCCCGCCGGCGACCGCGCCGCGGCCGCCCGCACCGATTCCGTGATCGCGGACGACATCGCGGGAAGCCCTACCCACGCGCCCGGGCCAGCCGGTCACCCGTCACGCCTCCGGTATGCCGATCGCACCGACCGCGGGAAGACCGTCTGCGAACGCCATCGACCGCGGTCCGCCGGCGCTGACGCCGCCGCACCGGACACCTGGGAGCGCGTGGAGCGGCGCGGCGGCTCTGCGCCCTCGTGGGCCGGGGCTGCGGCCTTCCCATGGCCAACACCCTATGATTCGGTGCAGCGTTGACCGCGGCCCGCGTCGACGGCTCCGGACGCCGCGCGAAGCGGCCCGGTCATCTGTGGCAAGGGGGAAGCGGTGGCCACCGTAGTGCAGTTGCCCGCCGGCAGGGTGTCGCCGGTCCGCACGACGGCGGGCGCGTGCCTGCTCCCCGTCGGCCGGTGACCGGGGGTTCCCTCGGCCCGGGGGCCGATCTGACCGGGCAGGTGGCACTGGTCACCGGGGGATCGACCGGGCTGGGGCGCGCGATCGCGCTGGGTCTGGCGTCCGCCGGTTCCACGGTGGTGGTGGCCGGGCGACGGCCGGCGGTATGCGTGCGGACGGCGACCGAGATAACCGCCCTGGCCGGAGCCACTGCCGTGGGCATGTCCTGCGACGTGACCGAGGAGGATTCGGTCCACGGCCTCGTGCGGGACGTCGTCGACCGGTACGGCCGCCTGGACGTGCTCGTGACCAGCGCCGGGATTCAGGCGCGAGGGGAACTCGGCGCGCTGGACGCCGCGACGCTGCGGCGCTGCCTGGACGTCAACGTCGTCGGAACCTTCCTCGCGTGCCAGGCCGTCGTACCCGTGATGCGGCAGGCCGGGTACGGCCGCATCGTCACCCTGGCCAGCGCCCTGGGGGTGGTCGGTGCCGCTGGCCGGGCAGGGTACGCGGCCAGCAAGGGCGCGGTGGTCCAGCTCACCCGCAGTCTCGGCGTCGAACTCGCGGGCACCGGCATCTGCGTCAACGCGCTGGCTCCCGGCCCCTTCCGCACACCGCTGAACGACGGCGTCGACGACGACCCGCATGTCCGGGACTTCCTCGCCCACCAGGTCCCCATGGGCCGCTGGGCCGAACCCGACGAACTCGTGGGCGCGGCGCTCCTGTTGGCCGGCCCGGCGGCGTCCTACCTCACGGGCGCGGTACTGCCGGTCGACGGCGGCTGGACGGCCCACTGACAGCGCGGACGCCCCCGTGCCGTCCGGCAGCCGCGAGACCGCGAGGATCCCCGGCCGCAGGCAGGCGCGGATCAGGCGACTTTCACGCTGCGTCCATCATTTGCGATCACTCCGCACCAGTGCCGCATGGTCGGCTCACCAGTCCGGCGCGAACGCGGAGCGCGGTGCCCGGGCCCGCTGTGTCCGTCGGCCGGGGGACGCGGTCGAGGCGGGGCGGGGGACCGCTGCCGCACCGGGCGCGGCCGCTGTTCGACCTGGTCCCCGCGACCCCGCCCGAGGGTGTGGAACCGCTCAGATGCCGCAGGAGGAGGCGGACCAGAAGCGGGAGCTCTGGCTGCCGAGGTGGGCGTGGGTGCTGTGGCCCGGGTAGCCCGGACCGAGGATCTCGTTGAAGCCGTGGTTGCGGGCCTGCTTGACGATCTCGCAGTAGGACGGCGAGCCCACCAGGTCGATCCCGCGCCCGTACAGGTGGTTGCTGCCGGCGGCCCCGCCGACGGCGTTGTTGCAGGAGTAGGAGCGGAAACCGCTGCTGGTGGTCAGGGGGCGGTCGCCGAGCGCGTGCCGCAGCGCCTCCAGCTTCCACATCTGCTGCAGTGCGTTGGCGCGGGCCGCCGCGGCGGAGACGGCCCCACCGGACCAGTCGGAGTTGCAGCGGTTCATCTCCGCGTAGGTGAAGTGGGCCGGCGTGCAGTCACCGTCCTGTAGGGCGTAGATCCTGCTGAAGGTCGCCGGACCCGCGATGCCGTCCGCGCCGAGCCCGTACGCCTGCTGGAAGCGGGTGACGGCGGCCTTGGTGCCGGGTCCGAACTGCCCGTCGATCGCCAGGACGGCCCCGTACCCGGGGTAGCCCGCCACCCGGATCTGCAACTGCCGCACGTCCTCACCGCTGCTGCCCTGGCTCAGCGTGCGAGGGAAGGTGTAGCAGTCGTCCGCCTGCGCGGTGCCGGTCGTGAGCGTGACACCGAGACCAGTGAGTGAAGCGAGCATGACAAGTGAAAGAAGAGTGCGGAGTGCGCGTCTGAGCATGGTGCCTCCCAGGGAGGGGATGTGGCCTTCGACGGTGCCGGAACGCGCCCGCACCGTCAACAGGCCCCACATCCGTCCCGCCTGCGGCCAGCCCCGTCCCGTGCCGGGCCGGTCGACGGCCGATGGTGGCGCCGCTTCCCCCGCGACCTCCGGTGCGGGTCAGGTGACACGTACACACCGCCGTGCCGAAGCGCGCCTCGCGCGCGGACGCCGGCATTCCGCGAGGGCCACTGGCCAAAGAAGTACTTTGAGTGTCTCAAAGTACAAGTGTTAACGTGTTCGCTGTGAAGACAGCCGTGCGCACCCGTGAACCCATGAGCCCCCTGCTCGTGGTGCGCCTGCATGTCGATCTGTGCCGCTGTATGTCCGCGGTCTGTTGCCGCGCAATCTGACCGGCATCATGCAGCGGCGCCGCCCGTAGCGCGCGTGCGCCGCACCCACCCCGCCCTTCCGTATTCCCCGATACGCCATCACTGGAGTGTGTCCGTGTCCGCGTCCGCGAGCACCGAAACCCCCGCCAAGCCCGTCCGGCACATACCCAAGGTGCCCTTCTGGGCCCAGATCGTCGCCGGTCTCGTCCTCGGTGTCGTCCTCGGCTGGATCACCCGCACCTATGACGTGCAGTGGCTGTACACCACGCTCGACAAGGTCGGCCACATCTTCGTCCAGCTCCTGAAGCTGGCCGTCGCCCCGCTGGTCTTCTTCGCGATCCTGGTGTCCATCACCAACCTGCGCAAGGTGAACAACGCCGCCCGGCTGGCTTCCCGCACCCTGCTCTGGTTCATGATCACGTCGCTGATCGCGGTCGCCATCGGCCTCGCGATCGGCCTGATCACCAACCCGGGCGCGGGCACCGGCCTCACCCCGAAGGACGGTCAGAAGCCCGAGCACGCCGGCTCCTGGCTGGACTTCCTCACGGGCATCATCCCGACGGACGTCATCACGCCCTTCACCGAGCTGAACGTCCTGCAGATCGTGTTCATGGCCGCCGTCGCCGGCATCGCCGCCCTGAAGCTCGGTGACAGGGCACAGCCGATCCTCACCCTCAGCGAGTCGGTCCTGGAGCTGCTGCAGAAGGCCCTGTGGTGGGTCATCCGCCTCGCCCCGCTCGGTACCGTCGGCCTCATCGGCTACGCCATCGCCGACTACGGCTGGGACCTCATCGGCAAGTACGCCACCTTCACCGCCGACGTCTACATCGGCTGCGCCCTGGTCCTCTTCGGCGTCTACCCGCTGCTGCTGGCGACCGTCGCCAAGGTCAACCCGATCCAGTTCTTCAAGGGCGCCTGGCCCGCCATCCAGCTTGCCTTCGTCTCCCGCTCGTCCGTCGGCACCATGCCGGTCACGGTCAAGGTCACCGAGCGCCTCGGCGTGCCGAAGGAGTACACCTCCTTCGCCGTCCCGTTCGGCGCCACGACGAAGATGGACGGCTGCGCCGCGATCTACCCGGCACTCGCCGCGATCTTCATCGCCCAGATCTTCGACGTACAGCTCAACATCGGCGACTACCTGCTGATCGCCTTCGTCTCGGTGATCGGCTCCGCGGCCACCGCCGGTCTGACGGGTGCCACGGTGATGCTGACGCTGACCCTGTCCACGCTGGGCCTGCCGCTGGAGGGCGTCGGCCTGCTGATGGCGATCGACCCGGTGCTGGACATGATGCGCACGGCCACCAACGTCGCCGGTCAGGCACTGGTCCCGGTCGTCGTCGCCGCCCGCGAGAAGATCCTCGACCTCGACGCGTACAACTCCGCCTCGGGCTCCCCGGTGGACGACGCGTACGACGTCCACGACAGCGAGCAGAAGGTGACCCTGCCGGTCACCGCCTGACGCTCCCCGCACGACGGCGCCCCCGCAGACCCGCGGGGGCGCCGTCGTGCGTTCGGGCGAGCATCCGCAACTGCCCGGTCATGGACACCGGCCGACGTTCCCGGCGCCGCCGCCAGGGATCGTTCCCCACCCGGGCGGTCCGTTCGCCGGAGGAGCGGGCCGGCGAGGCTGCCCGCACCGGCCGGGCAGGACGTGCCCACCTCTGAAGACGGCCGGAAGCCCCCTGTCCGCGCCGAGTCCTAGGGGATGCACTGGGACCGGCGGCCTCACCGGATCCGCGCACCCGTCAACACCGGTCGCCGTGACCGTGGAAGCCCCGCAGGCAGCCCCCGTCCCCGCCCTCCTGGACCGCCCGCCCTCGCCCGGCCCCGCACGCGCGTCAAGACCGCCACGGGGACGGGTTCCGCCAAGAAGAGGTGACGCAGTGACGAACACGGCACGGCAATCCGCCGCCCGGCTGATCGACGAAAGCCTGGGCTTCCTGTTTCCCGCGGCGTTGCGTGCCGCCGCGGTCGTGGGAGTGGCCGACTTCATGGCGGACGCCGACGCGAGCGTGGAGCGGCTCGCCGAGGCGACAGGGACCGACGCGCGCAACCTCGGGCGAGTCCTGCGGCTGCTCGCCACTCGCGGCGTGGTCGAGGAGACGGGCACCGGACGCTTCCGGCTGACCGCCACCGGTCAGGCGCTGCGCTCGGACGCCCCTCATTCCGCCCGTGCCGCGATCCTGATGCTCACCGACACCACGATGTGGCGCCCCGCCGGAGAGATGCACCACTGCCTGACCCACGGCGACTCCGCCTTCACCGGCATCTTCGGGACGACGTTCTTCGACTACTTCGCACGCGACACGGAAACCGCCGCCGTCTTCCACGTCGGCATGGCCGCCATGTCCGACCACGAGAACGAACCCATCGCCGCGGCCTACGACTTCCCGCCCACGGGCACCGTCGTGGACGTCGGCGGCGGCCACGGCGGCCTGCTCCGCGAAGTCCTCCGCCGACAGCCCGGCCTGCACGGAGTGCTCCACGACCAGGCGCACGTCCTCGCCGACCACCGGCTGGGCGACCACGACGACATCGCCGGCCGGTGGTCCACGTCCGACGGTGACTTCTTCACCTCGGTCCCGCCGGGGGACGTCTACCTCATCAAGCGCATCCTCCACGACTGGGACGACGAGCGGTCCGCCACGATCCTGCGCAACTGCCGGCAGGCCGCGGCAGCCGGCGGCCGCATCCTCGTCATCGACGCCGTCGTGCCCCCAGGCGACCTGGCCCACCAGTCCAAGACCCTCGACCTGATGATGATGTGCTCCCTGGTGGGACGGGAGCGCACCGAAGAGGACTTCGTCCAGCTCTTCGAGGAGGCGGGGCTGCGCCTGCGGCGGATCGTGCCGACACCCACCGTGCTGTCCGTCGTCGAGGCCGTCGTCGCCGACTGAGGGAGCACAGGTAGTCCATCGTGATCCAGAATGGCGGGATGGTCACGCTCAAGACTCCCCGTCTGATCCTGCGCCGGTGGCGCGAGGAGGACGCCGCGCCCATGGCCGCCGTCAACGCCGATCCCGAGGTCATGCGGTGGATCCGGGACGGCAGCGTCCGTGACGAACAGCAGACTCGCGCCGGGATCCGGGCATGGGAGAGCGAGTGGGAGTCACGGGGCTTCGGCCTGTTCGCCGTGGAGATCCGGTCCACCGGCGAGCTGGCCGGGTTCACCGGCCTTTCGGTGCCCCACTTCCTGCCGGAGGTGCTGCCGGCGGTCGAGGTCGGCTGGCGGCTGGGACGCTCCCACTGGGGGCGGGGCCTGGCCACCGAGGCCGCCGCGGCCGCCGTACGGTTCGGGTTCGAGGAGCGAGGGCTGGAGCGGATCGTCAGCATCGCCCAAGTGGGCAACGACGCCTCCGAACGGATCATGACCAAACTGGGGATGCGGCCGGTCCGTGAGACCGTCAACCCCACCGGCGGCCGGCGAGTCCGGGTGTTCGAGCTGTCGTCCGACCGGTACGTCACCCGCACTCGCTGACGGCGGCGGGGGGGACCGTGGCCTCGTGGCGGACCTCGTCGCACATGGTGGCCACGGTGCGGTGTCTCTGGAGGCGGCCTTCACGTCCCGACGCGGCGGAACCTACCGTTTGTGGGTCACCCAGAGCAGTTCCGCCGGCCAGCGGTGTGCCCAGTCGGGTGGGTCGGTCTCGTTGTAGCCGTTGGGTGTTCCGGGTTCGGGCCGCGGCTCGATGAGGTCGTCGATGAGGAGACCCGCGCCGCGCAGGACCTTGACCCACTCGCCGTAGGTGAGCTGATAGCTGGTCGCGCCGTCGCCCTCGGCGATGGTGTCCAGCCCGAAGTAGTCCTTCTGCAGCGTCGTGGTCACGCGGCCGGCGGCTTCGTCGTAGCAGACCTCGAACCATGGGCTGGCGACGTTGAACACCAGGCGCCCGCCTCGGCCCAGGACACGTGCGGCCTGCGGGACGGCCAGGTGCGGGGGCGCCCAGCTGAGCCCGCCGAAGTCGCAGAACACCAGATCGAAGCTGCCGTCGGCGAAGGGGAGTCGCTCGGCGGAACCTTGCACCAGCGGGTAGCGGGCCGCTCCCATCGAGCCTGCCGCTGCGGTGAGTTGCGCTTCGGACAGGTCGAGCCCGACCACGGTGGCGCCCTCGGCGGCGAGCGCCCTGGACCACTGGCCGGCGCCGCAGCCGAGTTCGAGGACGCGCTTGCCGGTGACGTCGCCCAGGGCGCGCAGGTGCGCGTCGGGGATGGAGTACATGCCCCACAGCCGGGGTGCGGCGCCGATTTGCGGGTCGTGCTCGTGCTGGTAGGCGCCGCTGATCCGGTTCCAGAGCCGCCGGTTGGCGGGGATGCTGTCCACGTGCCGACTTCAGCACTGTCTGCCGGGGGCGGTCAAACCGATTGGTGCACTGGCCGGCCCCCGCCTCGGTCCGGCCCTGGCCCGGCCCGTGATCCGCCGGACGAGCCGTGGCGACCGGAGCTCACGTGAGGTGAACCGGATCGGGCGGGCCGCGGCCGACCGGCGCACGCTCTCGCGTACCTCCCGGGGCCGTGAGGCGCTCAGTCGCGGTAGGCGGCGACAGCGGTCCGGAGGAACGAGCGGATCAGTGGATCGGTGTCGCCCTCCTTCCACGCCGCCACCACCCGGCTCGGCGGCATGTCGAGCAGCGGCACCGCGGTGAGCCCTTCCGCCGGCTCGTGGTCCAGGACGGTCATGCCGACCGTGCCGTTCCAGAGGACGGCCTGCCGGCATTCCTGGACGGACGTGTACGTCGACGCGTTCTGACCTGCGAGGCGGTCAACCCGCCCGCACCCGCCGCAGGCAGGAGCGGTGCTGCCCGGAGAGGGCGTCACGCGGTGGGGGCGCCGCCGACGAAGGTGCGTTCCGGCGGTGACGCCACGAGTTCGACCATGGTGCCGTCGCGGAGATCGTCGCCGACGACGCGCGTGATGGCGTCGGTGAGCGCGGTGTTGAGGCGCGCGGTGATCCGGGCGGCGTCGGGGCGGTCGAAGACGCCGGCGCGGACGCCCAGGATCACCGAGGCGTTCGTGTCGACGGCCTTGCCGCCTCGCGCGAAACGGCCTGCGGGGACTCCGGCCAGGCGGATGGTTACGAGGTCGCGGGCCCATTCGCCGTAGACGTCGGCGATCGCGTCGGTCAGTGCGGCGACGAGCCCGGGTTCGTTGCCGGTCAGCCTGTTCTCTGGAAGGTGGACGGTGAGGTGCGGCATAGTGGATCCCGTTCCCTTTGACACCAAAGCCTTTGTCTTCAAAGATAATTGGGGAGGTCGCCGTTGTCCACGGAATCGGACGGCCCGGCCGTCGACGAGGCCGTCCGCACCCTGCTGTTGCTCATGCCGCGGCTCGTCGGCCGCGCCAAGCGCCTGCCCGTACCGCAGGCGCTCCGCGGCCTGGACCTGGCCCCGCGACACCTCGCGCTGCTGGCCCACCTGGAGTACGACGGCCCCACCAGCGTCAACGAGTTGGCCGCCCGGCTGGAGGTGGCCCCGACGACCGTCAGCCTCATGGTGAGCGAGCTGTCACGACCGGGCGTGCTGGAGCGCACCGCGGATCCCGCCGACCGCCGCCGCCGCATCGTCGCCATCGCTCCCGCCTACGCGGCACCGATCGGCGAATGGCTTTCCGGCAGCGCCTCCGCCTGGGAGAGCGTCATGCGCGGCCTCGCCCCCGCGGAGCGCGCCACGGTCATCACCGCCCTGCACGCCTACGAGGCCGCCTTGGAGCAGGCGGGCGACCGGGATCGGAACGGGCAGCCGTAGCGGAATCAGCAGTGCGTGATCTGCCGCCACGGCCGCTCTCGCCGTCGGCAGTTGCGTGACCGAATCTCAGCACGTGGATCGCCTCGTGCCGGCCCTTCACTCGATGGCGTGAGATATCGGCGGTGACTCGTAGATCCCCGGAATGATCTCCGTAGTGTGCGGCTACGTGTCAGATTCCGAAACGCGTGTGCCGACGCTCGTGCGCCCCGGGACGGAACCGGCCGTGCCGATGGATCGGGGTGCGGCCTGGAGCGCGAGCGGGCTCCCGGAAGCGCGCTCGACCGCGCCGTTCCGGCCCGCCACCGAACCGTCCGCCGCGGTACCCGTCCGCACCCCCGGAATCGGCATCACCGTCGCCGGTGCCCGGCGGCGAGCCGCCGCTGGTGGCTCGGCCGCCGAGGCCGGCCGCCGTACCTCACCCCACCCTCCGACCTACGAACCAGGAACGCCGACATGAACTTCGACGATCACCGCGTGGTCATCAACGCAGCAGGCCGCGATTTCGGACGTACTCTGGCCATCCGGCTCGCGGACCTCGGCGCCGAGGTCTTCCTCTCGGCTCGCACTCTCGCCGCCGCTGAACGTGTCCGTGACGAGATCCGCGGCCGAGGGCACCAGCGGGTCCACGCCTTCGCCTGCGACCTGACGGACCCGGCCTCGATCCGGGACTTCGCCGCGGGTGTCGCCCGGCACACCGACCGCATTGACGTGCTGATCAACAACGGCTCCCGCTACCTCGAGGAACCGGACCTCCAGTCCCCCTCCGACGCCGATGTCGTCGACACCATCGCATCCGGCGCCACCGGCACCGTCCTGACCGTGAAGAACTTCCTCCCCCTCCTCCTGGCATCGGACAAGCCGGACGTGGTGACCATGGTCTCCGCCTGCGCGGCCGCCGGTCACCACCGTTCGGAGGCGAACGGCGCCTACTACGCGGCCAAGAGTGCCCAGGCGGGGTTCGTCGAGATCCTCTCCAAGCGCTTGCGGCCCCAGGGGGTACGCGTGATCTCCCTCTACCCGCCCGACTTCGACAACTCCGACCCGCTCTCCGAGGAGTGGGAATCCGCGCCGCGCGGGGCCAAGGACCCCCTCACCGCGCAGTCGGTCGTGGAGTGCATCCTCTTCGCCGTCGCCCAGCCCCGCGACTGCTTCATCAAGGCGTTCCACTTCGAACAGGTCTGATCGGTTCCCGGCACATCCACGCACGGCGACATGCCCCGCGCGGTCCGGGCGGCAGAGGTCCTCCGGACCGGGGGAGCGGCGGGGGCACACCGGATGCGCGAGCAGCGTGCCGTCCGGCGCACCCGTGCCGCCGCGCCCGTCATCCGACCAGGCTCCCGCGCTCGGCCAGCCGTGTGAGCAGCCGACCCCGCTGCTCCTCGTCGGTCGCGAGGCCCACCGCCGTCCACGCCATGGCGAGCCCGCCGTCCAGGACGGCGCGGTCCGCGCTGGCGGTCGTGCCGTACCCCGTGAAGTCGGGGTTGTGCATGATCGCGTCCCCGCAGTCGTAGCCGATCATGGGATGGATGGACGGCACGACCTGCGAGACGTTGCCCATGTCCGTGGATCCGCCGCGCAACCGCGGGTCGCGCGGCGGCACGGTGCGGCCGAGGTCGCCCGCCGCCTCGCGGTACAGCGCGCACATGTCGAGGTCCTGCCGTAGGTCGGCGTAGTCGTTGCCGACCGTTTCGAGTGCCAGTTCCGCGCCCGTCGCCAGTGCCCCGGCCTCGAAACAGGCCCGTATCCGGACCTGGAGTTCCCGCAGCTCCTCGATCGTCGAGGCACGGCAGTCGTAGTCCGCCGTGGTACGCCCGGGGATGACGTTGGCGGCCTCGCCACCGGAGGTCACGATGCCGGAGACGATGGCGCCGGGCGCCATCTGCTGCCGGTACGCGCTGATCGCGACCTGCGCGATCATCATCGCGTCGGCGGCGTTCACCCCGCGGTGCGGCATCGCCGCCGCGTGCGCCGTGCGACCGGTGTACGCGACCTTCCAGCTGCTGATGGCGAGCGAGGTCATGCCGATGGCGTCGGCGGGCGCGGCATGCGCCATCATCGCCGCCGCCACGTCGTCGAAGGCACCGCGGCGCAGCATGTCGGCCTTGCCGCCGCCGTACTCCTCGGCCGGGGTGCCGAGCAGCTTGACGGTGACGCCGATGTCCTCGGCGACGGCGGCCAGGGCGAGGGCGGCGGTGACGGCGGCGGCACCGTTGACGTTGTGGCCGCAGGCGTGGCCGATGCCGGGCAGTGCGTCGTACTCGGCGCAGATCCCGATGACCAGGTCCCCGGAGCCGGCGGTCGCGGTGAAGGCGGTCGGCAGGTCGCACACGCCCCGTTCGACCGAGAACCCGGCGCCCTCGACCAGTTCGGCGATCTTCTTGGCGGACCGGTGCTCCTCGTAGGCGAGCTCGGGCTCGGCGTGCAGGCTGTGGCTGAGCCCGAGGACCCGGTCCTGTACGGCGGTGACGGTGTCCCGGCAGCGTTCCTTCAGCGCGGTGGTGTTCACAGGGCCTCCTTCGCGGTGCGGCGGTAGAGCAGGGAGACGAGCGCGCCGACCAGGGACACGGCGGCGCAGATCGCCCAGGCGTGGGTGTAGGCGGTCACGGCGGGCAGCGACCTGCCCGCGGCGGTCTCGGCGGCGAAGACGGAGAGCACCACGGCGGCGCCGAGCGAGCCGCCGACGTTGATGAGGAGTTCGTTGATGCCGGAGCCCACCGAGGTCTGGTCGTGCGGCACGGCCTCGACGGCGAGGGTCCGGGTGGAGTGCTGGAGCAGCCCGCTGCCCAGGCCGACGACGGCGGTGCAGGCCAGGTACGGCACGAGGCCGCCGTGCAGGGCGAAGGCGGCCAGATTGCCGGCGCCCATCAGCAGCGAGCCGACGGCCAGCGTCCGCCGGTCGGAGATCCGCGTGGCGACGGCCGGTGCGACGAGGGCACCGAGCACGAGCGCCAGCATGTTCGGCAGCAGCGCGAACGCGGTGGCCAGCGGCGAGAGCCCGAGTCCGTAGCCCGCCTCGGCGCGCGAGGTGCTCAGGAACACCGGGTTGGCGACCAGCAGACCGAGCATGCAGGAGCTGAAGGTCAGGGTGACGACCGCGACCACGACGACGTTGCGGCGCCGGAACAGGCGTACGTCCATCACGGGCGTCGCGGTGCGCAGCTCGACCAGGACCCACGCCGCCGTCACCAGCGCGCCGCCGGCCAGGCAGCTCAGCGTCCTGACCGAGGTCCACTCCCAGCCGGGCGTGCCGCCCTGCCCGAGACCCAGCATGACGGCGACGAGCCCCACGCACAGCAGACCGGCGCCGAACCAGTCCGTGGTGCCGCCCGGCCGCTCCTCGGTCTCCGGCAGCAGCGGCCAGGCCACCACCAGCGCGAGGGCCGTCGCGGCGGCGGGCACCCACAGCGCGGCGGTCGGCACGGCCACGTACTCGGCGATCAGACCGCTGCTGACCGTGCCCAGTGCGAGGCCGCTGACCAGCGCGGCCACCATGAAGCTGATGCCGCGCCGGCTCTCGGCAGCGGTCCGGCGGTTGCGCAGGATGCCGACGAGCAGCGGGAAGAAGCCCGCGAACGCGCCCTGGAGCACCTGTCCCACGAGCAGCAGCTCGAACGACCGGCTCAGCCCCACCAGGACCGAGCCGATGAGCACGATGCCGAGGTTCCAGCGCAGTACGCGCCGGTGGCCGTGCAGGTCCCCCAGGCGCGACAGCACAGGAGTGAAGGCCACACTGGCGAGCAGATTCGCGACGCTGATCCAGTTCAGGTCCGCGACGGTCACGTGCAGGCTGGTGGTGAGCCCTTTCAGCAGCGGTCCCAGGAACCCCTGGGTGATGCCGCTGGACAGCTCCACCAGGACCATGGAGACGATCACCGCCGCGACCGGAGTCGGGCGGGGGCCGGATCTCGCGGGCGAGGGGGCGAGGGTCGGGGTGTCGTTCATAGAAGCCGCACCTGTTCACGGAGAGTGGCTGGCGGAAAGTGCCACTCAAGGTCGCCCGTGCGACGTACTATCGGCAATGATCCCCAGTAGATTCAGTGGATACCGGCATTGACGAGGTAAGCGTTGGCGGATTCGGACAGGAGCGGCGCCACGGCCCCGCTGGTTCTGGACGCGCTGGACAACACCGTCCTCCGCCTGCTGTCCCGTGAGCCCCGGGCCGCCTGTGCGGACGTCGCGGGGCGGATCGGGGTGCACGAGCGCACCGTCGCTCGCAGGCTGGACCGGCTCATCGGCACCGGCTTGGTGCGGTTCACGGCGTTCCTGGTGCCGGAGTACCTGGGCGAGGGGCTGGTCGTGGAGCTGGCGGTGCGCTGCGCACCGGGGAAGCTGCACGCCGTGGCGGTCGCGCTGGCCCGCCGCCCGGACACGCGCTCCGTGGACGTCGCCACCGGTTCCCCCGAAGTGCTGGCCGAGCTCCTCGTCCAGGGCCCCGAGCAGCTCCTGCCCACGATCGACGGGGCGATCGCCGGCATCCCCGGTGTCACCGACGTGCACACGGCGGTGGTCCTGCAGCTCCTGCTGACCGCCAACGACTGGGACCCCTACGGCGAGGAGCCCACGCCGTCCCGTCGCCGCGTCGCCGAGGGCGGCGTCCCGCCCGAGCCGCTCGTCATCGACGATCTCGACCGCCGGCTGGTGGCCCTGCTGGAGCGGGACGCGCGCATCCCCATGGCCCGGCTCGCCCGTGAGCTGTGCGTCGGCGAGACCACGGCCAGACGCCGACTGGCCAGGCTCATGGACTCGCACGTGCTGCACCTGCGCCTGCACGCCGAGCCCGGCGTCCTCGGCTTCCCGGTCGAGGCCCGTTTCCGGCTCCGCGCCGAGCACCGGGCGCTCGACAAGGCCGTACGCCGCCTGGCCCGCGAACCCGAGGTCCGGCACCTCGTCATCACCACCGGCCAGGCGAATGTCCTCGGCTACTCCAGCCACCGGTCGGCCCAGGAGATGCACGATTTCACCACGCGGGTGTTCGCGGAACTGGACGGTGTGACGGGAGCGGAGGCGGCACTGCTGCTGCGTTCGTACAAGAGAGCCGGTGTCGTGATCTGACCGCCGCCCGGAGGCACGCGGGCCGACGGAGCGTCCGGTGAGTGCTGCCCGTACGCTTCGGCACCGGCAGCGCGGGCCGCTGCCGGGCGGGCCGTCCCGGGCGCTCGGGAACAGCCGGTCCGGCGGCACGGTTGCATCGACCGAGGGACCGGCGCCGTAAGGGTGTTGGCACACGGACACCACGATGTCGTCCGCCCCACCAGGATTCGGGCCCTCGGGTCGCGGCATGCCCGCCGCGCACTCGGAGCAAGACATACGTCCGCAGGAGGACTGTTTCATGACTGACCGGCCCTTGACGCTCATGGCAGTACACGCTCACCCCGACGACGAGGCCACCAGCACCGGCGGGGTCCTCGCGCGGTACGCGGCGGAGGGCATCCGCACGGTTCTCGTGACGTGTACCGACGGCGGATGCGGTGACGGACCGGGAGGTGCCAAGCCCGGCGATCCGGGACACGATCCCGCCGCCGTCGCCTTGATACGGCGTCAGGAACTGAAGGCGAGCTGTGATGCCCTGAAGATCAGCGATCTGGAGATGCTGGACTACGCCGACTCCGGGATGATGGGCTGGCCGAGCAACGACGCCCCCGGATCCTTCTGGCGGACCCCCGTGCAGGAAGGCGCGGCCCGGCTCGCGGAGCTCATGCGGCACTACCGTCCGGATGTGGTCGTCACCTATGACGAGAACGGTTTCTACGGTCACCCTGACCACATCCAGGCCCACCGCATCACGATGGCGGCCCTGGAGATGACCGAGCTGGCACCGAAGGTGTACTGGACCACGATGCCCCGCTCCGGGATGCGGCGGTTCGGCGAGATCATGCGCGAGTTCCATGAGGACATGCCGGAGCCGGACCCTGCCGAGACCGCCGCGATGGCCGAGATCGGCCTCCCCGACGAAGAGATCACCACCTGGGTGGACACCACCGCGTTCAGCGGTCAGAAGTTCGACGCGCTGGCCGCGCACGCCAGTCAGGGCGAGAACATCTTCTTCCTCAGGATGGGCAAGGAGAGGTTCGGCGAGCTGATGGGCATGGAGACCTTCCTGCGCGTCCAGGACCCCACCGGTGCGGCCACGCCCGAGAACGACCTCTTCGCCGGACTGCGCTGATCGATCCGTCCGCCCCGTCCGCCCCGCCGACCGGCCGGGGCGGAGCGGGGACCGACGCAGCCGCCCGGGTTCAGGGCCACCGAGGCCGGTAGGCGGTGGCCAGCACGGAGACGGTGACCTGATCGGGCCAGAGGCCGTCATCGTCCAGGTCGGCGCGGGCCACGTGGCGTGCGCTCGGCGTCATCGCCACCAGGTCCACGGCTTCCAGCCTGGACAGAGTCGCCGGGTACTCGACCTGCTCGGTGACGACGGCATCGAAGAAGGGGTTCAGCGCCCGGTGCAGTCGCCGCTCCTTGGCCGGGTCGATCGTGACCATCGCGGGCAACCGGTCGCGCAGCTCGGCCAGGTGCCGCCCGGTGGGGCGGACCACGATCAGCCGGCCCGTCGGCGCAGCACACGGTGGAACTCGGCGGGGTTGCGCGGAGCGAACACGTTCAGCACGACATCGGCCACCCCGTCGTCCAGGGGGAAGGGACGGAAGACGTCCCAGGCGACCGCGGCGGCCCGGGTGTGAGCACGGGCTGCCGAGCGCAGCGCGCGCACCGATGTGTCCAGTCCCAGGCCACAGGCGCCGGGTAACTGGTCGAGTACGCCGGCCAGGTAGTAGCCCGTGCCGCATCCCACGTCCACGACCGTGGCCTGACCGGACTCGGCGTCGGCCGCCAGGCGGGCTCCGGCGTGGCGGATGGGCGCGTAGACGCCGGTGGACAGGAACCGGTCCCGGGCCTGGACCATGGCCGCGTCATCGCCGCTGGTGGCGCGGGCGCCCGGGTTGAGCCGGCTTCACGGGTGGGTGCGTCGCTCGGCGGCGTCGAACGCGGGCGCGAGCGGGGCCAGCGTCGCGCGGAGTCGGTCGGGCAGTGAACCGGAGGGCACGACCAGCCCTCCGGTACCGGCACTGCCGATGGCCCCTGCGTTCCCCGCCGGCCGGAGCCAGCCTTCCAACGCGATGCGCACCGCCGCGGCGACGCTCGCCGCGAGTACGCGGGCGGTGTGCGCTCCGACGTCGCCCAGACGCTCGGCGATCACTTCGGTGAGAGGGGGCTCGATGCCGGCGGTGGTGTCGAGGTACGCGTCGCGCAGCGCGGTTCGGGCGGTGATCAGCAGCAGCGCCTCCTGTTCGCGCTCGCCGGTGTTCGTGTACTGCTCGACCACGGCGTCGGTGATGGCGTCCGGCCTGGGCATCGTCAAGCTCTTCGAAGGGCGCCGGGGGCAGACCTACCCCGACATGGAATGGGAACCCAAGGCCGCCTTCACGGCAGTGGCGCAGCGGTATCGGAGATGACGAGCCCGCGGTGGGCGACCACTGCCCGGGTGCGGGATTCGCACACATCATCGCCCGGCCAGAGACCGGGACCGCGCTCCCGCGGCCACAGCCAACACACTTGTGCCGGTCACCCGTCTTGTGTGCGGGAGGGCTGCGGCCCGGGTAGCGGGAGGGCGAGGCCGGTCTTGATGGTGTCGAAGACGACCAGGGTCTCGTAGCGCCTGATGTTGTCGTCCGACTTGAACAAGCGGTCGCCGAGCCGGCCGCAGTCGCGCATGCTCCTGGCAACCACGACGACCACGTAGTCCCAGGGCCCCGCCACCCGGTAACACTGCTGGACCTGCGGCTCCGAGAGCATCCGCAGGGAGAAGGCGCGGTGGTGCTCGAAGGATTCCTGCTGGAGCGTCACCAGCACCGTGGCCAGGACGGCGGGCCCGAAGCGGTGCGGGTCGAGAACGGCGACCTGCTTGGCGATGAGGCCGTCTTTGCGGTATCGGGCGATCCGCCGCTGGACGGCGCTCGCCGAGAGCCCGACCTGTTCGCCGAGGGCGTGCAGGGTGTGCCCGGCGTCGCGCTGGAGCAGGTCCAGCAGCAGGGCGTCGATCTCGTCCAGACGAGGCGGGGTCGGCTCAGGCACGCGAGATTATTGCGTCCCGGCGCGAGAAATTTCAATCGCTTCGATCGGGCGTCCGCATAGCGTCAGGTGAGTCCGCGACTCCCGAGGAAAGGCGTGGCGCATGGATCTGGACGTGGCGCGCATCGAGCACGCCGTGCAAGTGATCGATCCGGTGTTCCTGAACACCCCGCAGTATCTCGACGAGCAACTGTGCGGGGCGCTGGGCGACCGCATGGTGACGGTGAAACTGGAGACCGCCAACCCGGTGCGCAGCTTCAAAGGCCGGGGCGCCGACCTGATGTTGAGCACGCTCGCCCCGGGGACACCGGTGGTGTGCGCGAGCTCGGGCAACTTCGGACAGGCCGTTGCCTACGCCGGACGCGCCCGCGGGATGCCGGTCGAGGTGTTCGTGCCCGAGACGGTCAATCCCGTCAAGCGGCAACGGATGGAGGTCTTCGGCGCCCGGATCATCGTGGCGGGGTCGGACGGTTCGGCGGCTCGCGCGGCGGCGGCCGCCCACGTCGAACACCGTCCCGACCGAGTCTACTTGCAGGACGGCCTGCAGACCGCGATCGCCGAGGGTGCCGGGACGATCGGGGCGGAGCTGACCGGCGGCGCATCCGGCGGCACGCGTGGTCCGCGCTTCGATGCCGTCGTGCTCCCGGTCGGTGACGGCGCGCTGATCAACGGTGTGGGTCGCTGGATGAAGGAGCACGCGCCCGGCACCCGGATCGTGGGGGTCAACGCCGCGGGCGCCCCCTCGATGCTGGCGAGTCTGCGCGCCGGCCGCGCGGTTCACGTCGAGAGCACCCGCACTTTCGCTGACGGAATCGCGGTGCGCAACCCGCTGGAGGCGTCGGTGCGTCGGGCCCGTGCCTTGGTGGACGAGATGGTCCTGGTGACGGACGAGGCCATCGCCGCCGCCATGGAGCTGGCCGCACGCACGCTCGGGATCCTCCTGGAACCGGCGGGAGCCGCGGGCCTGGCGGCGATCGCCGAAGGCGCGGTCACCGGTGCCCGTCTGGCCACGGTGCTGACGGGTGCCAACCCCCGCCCCGAGCAGGCCCGGGAGCTGGCGGCCCGGCTGGCGCGGCCGTCCGAGCAGCGTCGGCACCATCCGGCTCGCCGACCTTCCGGGGGCAACGAGTCCCCCAGGACTGACCACCCCGCACAGCAAGGAGAGATGAGACGATGACCGAGATCACCGCTGCGCAGCGGCCGACGGCGCCCGAGTGGTCGGCGATGACGGACGAAGAGCTGGCCGCCTACCAGATCGCGGAGAACCGCTGGCGGGTGTCCGTCGCGGCGCGGGCGATGACGGGGGAACCGGATCCCGGCGCCGCGATCGGCTGGCGGCAACTGGCGCTACCCGGCCGCGAGCTGCCGGTCCGGGTGTACCGGCCGGCCCCGGGGCACGACGGCGACGGCACCGACCGGACGGACCTGCCCCTCGTACTCCACGTGCATGGGGGCGGGTTCGTGGGCACGGCAGTGCAGAGCGACTGGGTGAACAGCCACCTGGCCGTCCAACTGCCCGCCCTCGTCGTGTCGGTCGAGCACCGCCTGCTCGCTCCGGACACCCCGCTGTCGGCCGCCGTCGACGACGGCTGGGAGGTACTGCGGCACCTGCTGCGCGATGCCGCCCAGTGGGGCATCGACCCGGCGCGGGTCGCGGTCTTCGGCGAGAGCTGCGGCGGGCTGATCTGCGCGATGGCGGCGATCCGGGCCAGGGATTCCGGCCTGCGGCTGCGGGCGCAGGTCCTGGTCAACCCCGTTACCGACGTGACCGACGCGATGTTCGACCACGCCTCGGTCGCCCGGCACACCCACACCCCGACCCTCACCCTGCCCCAGCTGCAACTTCTCCGGCGGCTCGCTGTCCCGCCCGGTACCGACCCCCGCGCGCTCTCCCCACTGCATGCCGAGGACCTGAACCGGCTCGCTCCGACGCTGGTGGTGATCCCTTCCCACGACCCGCTGGCCGATCACGGCCGCCGCTACGCCGAACGGCTACAGGCGTCCGGGACGTGCGCACGGCTTGCCGATCATCCCGGAGCGGGGCACGCGTTCCTCAGCTTGCCGGCCGTCGCGCGGCAGGCCGGGCCCGCGCGGGCGGAGATCCTCGCATTCCTCCGGGCCTCACTCGTCGGATGAAGCGGAAGGGCGGCAGTCCGATGACGAGACATCCGGAGCGAGGGGCTGTCGCGGCGATGTGCGCGGGCATCGGTCTCACCGTTCTCGCGGCGGCCGTTCCCTACGTCGACCGATCCGCCACCCACCTGATGGCCGACCACATCCGGTCCGGCTACCCCGGCTACGGCCAGGCGCGCATCGACACGGCCGTCGACGCCTACGTGGTCCTGCTGTCGGTCATCGGGGCACTCGCCGTCGGGGGCTGGCTCGGGGCGGTCTGGGCTGTCAGGGCCGGCAAGCGGTGGGCCCGGCCCGCCTCCGCCGTGCTGCTCGTGTGCGGCATCGGTGTCGGGCTGACCGAACTGCTCACCAAGGGACACCTCCGGTGCGACCGACCTGCCGCCGGTACTGGGCTGGGTCGGCATGGCCCCGTGCGTGGCAGGTCTATTGGCGGTCGTGCTGCTGTGGCGACGGCCTCGATCGGCATGACGCGACGCCGAGTTCCGCTCGCCGCGAGCCACGCCGACCACCTTGACCCTCATGCCGGAACGCGGCTGGCTGTTGTTCCGCAGGTTGCCCGACCCCGCTCGCCGGTGGTGCGCCGTGCCTCCGGCACCACCCCTGACTCCGCCGGAGGCCCCGGCTCGTGTCGATGGGGGAGCGGTACCGGGAACCACCGGAGTGCCTCGGGCGCCCCTGTGTACGCTCTGGTGGCAACTGGTCACTTTGAGTGATGCTGATGGTCGTCCTTCGGGGACATCACTCACGGCACCAGCGGAAAGAGGACGATCACCATGCACCGTGTCACTTCGCTCGCCATCGCCTCGGTCGCCTTGGCGGCGGCCTTCGGTACAGCGGCTCCCGCCGCCTCCGCCCCGGCCGCTCCGCAGACGGGACGCGCCGCCGCGGTCTACCGCTGCGACCCCGGACACTTCTGCATCTACAGCGACTGGGACGGCGCCGGCACCCGCTGCCAGTGGACGTCGGAGAAGGTCGCGAACACCGCCGACCAGTGTTCCTTCATCCGGAACGGCAAGAACGTGCGGTCCGTGTGGAACGGCACCGGCCACCGCGTCCAGTACTACACCCAGACCAACTACAACGCCCGCGTCGGCTCCACGGCCGCCGGCCACGGGGGCAACCTCCAGGGCAGCTACCAGATCCGCTCCTTCAAGAAGCAGTAGCAAGAACCAGTAGACGGCGTACGACCGGACCCGCCCCAGCCTCGGCCACGACGGGGGCGGCCCATGCGGGCGGTCGTCGGGCCCGGCGCGGACGTCGGCCTGCGGTCGGCCCGGTGGGCCGCCGGGCGGGGTGGCTCAGCCGGCCGGGAGCGCATCGCCCCCTGGCCGCCGCGTCACCGGTTCGCCGTATCGGGGTAGTTGCAGCAGGAGGCCCCTGGGTGGACGAGGCTGCTCCGGTGCCCCCCCCGGGATTGTCAGTGGCCGTGTCTAGCATGGCGATCATGACGAAGACGCAGGCGGGGGCGGCGGAGCGGCTGCTGCGTGAGACGGGTGGGGCCGGTAAGGACGCTGAGCGTACGAGCCCGCGGAGCGGTACCGCGCTGCGGGTGGTGGAGCAGGCGCGGCCCGCGCGCTCGGTGGCGGCCAAGGTCGCCGCCGCGGGCGGAGTCGACGAGGCGGCAGCCGCCTACCTGAAGGAGCTGACGGACCGTCTCCTCGGTGGGGACGCGGCCCGTTGGTGCGCGGTGCACGACGCGCTGGCCGGGCACCGCGGCGCCCTGCCCGAGCTGCTCGCCGCGCCGCCGGTGGCGGCGGCGCCGGACGACACGCTCCGTCCGCCCGCGCCCCGCAGCGTCCACCGCACGCTCGGCCTGCTCCTGGAGCACACGGAGCCGCGGCACGCCGCGACCGCGTTCGCGGCCCTGCCCGAGCTGGTGACGACGGAGCTGCTTGCCGCCGGGACCCTCCCGGCGCCCGTCCTCGTCGCCGCGGTCATCGACCACGGAGACACCCGGACCCGGGCAGCCCTGGCCCGGCATCCCCGGCTCGACACCCGGGACCTGGCCCGGCTGGCCGCGGTCGGCGAGGCCGAGGTCGCCGCGGCCGTCTACCGCAACCCGCGAGCCACCCAGTCCCTGCGCCGCGCCATCGCGGGGCGGCTCGACACCGTGCCGCTCGACGACACGCTGCGCGCCGAACTGACGGCGCCGCACGGGCAGGCGCCGCGCACCTGGCTCGCTCCACTGCTCGGCTCGGGCGACCCGCAGCTCGTGGTGCCGGCGCTGCGGTGCGGGGTGCGCCAGGTCGCCCAGCAGTACGCCATGGTGAGAGTGTGGGAGCGGAACGGCCCGGAAGCCGTACGTGCCCTGATCGACGACCCCGGCGTGGCGGCCTGGCTGTGCCGGGCCACCGTGGACACGGTCACCGAGGCCCTGACCGCCCCGGACGGCGAGGGCCCGCGCCGGCTGCGCGCGCAGGGCGAGCCGTACGAGGATCCGGCCCGGCTGCCCGCGCTGCTCGCCACCGCCCGGGGCACCAGCACCCTGCGCGACCTGCTGTCCGAGCCGTACGCCCACGATCTCGACGCCCTCGCCGCGGCCCATGCCGCGACCCCGTTCATGCCCAAGGCGTGCGAGGAGCTGGCCCGACACGAGGCGGCGAGCGATGCGCAGCGCCGGGCGTTCCGGCTGAGCGTCCTCAACGAGCCGTGGCGAGCCGGGGGCCGCAGGGCAGGGAACACCACCCTGCCCGACCGCCGCCTCGCGAAGGAGGCGCTCGACGACAGCGCCGCCGTCTGGGCGGAGGGCATGGCAGCGGCTGGGTACCTCGACCCGGTCGAGCTGATCGGCACCGCGCGCCCTGCCGTCCACGCCCTCGCCGCGCTCGCCCGGCTCGGCGAGCGAGAGCTGCTGGGCACGGCGGCGCGCGCCGAACTGCAGGCACTGACACAGGCGCACCTGGGGGAGCGAGAGCGAGCCTGGGCTGCGCTCGATGCCCTGCTGCCCGAGCACGGAGGAACGGTCGCGGAGCTGATCGCCAAGGCGGGCAAGGCCGATCCCGAGTCGCCCGCCCAGGCCCCTTCGGCTGATCCCGACTCACCTGCCCGCAGACCGTCGGCCGAGCCCGAACCGCCCGCCCCGGGCGGTCCACCGACCGACGACGCTGCCGAACCTCGCACCCCGGCCGAGCCCCGACCCTCGAACGAGCCCCCGCCACAGGTCTCGCAATCCACGCCCCGCCGCACCCTCCACCGGCACGAGCGTGTGCACGCTCTGGCCGCGCTCGACCTGCTGTACTCCCTCGCCCCGGACGGTGCCCCCCGGCCGACCGATCCCGAGGTGCTGCGTGCGCTGGCCGTGTACGAGCCGGGGACGGCGCCCGGCCTCGCCACCCCTCGCTGGTTCGCCCTCGCCTGCGCCTTCCACGGCGTGCCCCCGTCCGAGGACGGCTTCGCGTACGGGGCGCCCAGCCTCGCTCAGGTTCGCGCACACCTCCCCGAGACGTACGGATCCGGCGCGCGGCACCTCGAACACGTCTACGTCCAAGGTGTGCTGCCCGCCGACGAGCTGCTCACCCTGCTGCCCGCCCGACGCCTGCTCCTGCTGCCCCACGACTGGCGGCCGCTCGCGTTCGCCGAGGCGTGGCGGTCCGCGCTCGCCCGCCGGCTGCGCGCCGAACTAGGCACCGATCCCGACGCCTGGCTGCGCCTGGCCGCGACCGTGACGGCGTCCGAAGCGGCCTCCGAGGGGCTGACCTGGGCGCAGTCGCTCCAGCGCGCGCAGTGCGGTGCGGGCCCGGCGGCGAGCGTGGCCGCGGCCATCGGCAGGCCCAGACCGGCCACCCCCGACGAGGCGATCAGCCTGCTGGAGCACGGCGACCACCTGTGGGGCTGGCCGGAGGGCACGCTGCTGTGCCTGGCCGACGCCGAGGTGGTCGACGCCGTACTGCCCCGGCTCGGACCCGACGGGCCCTGGCTGCTCGCCGCGTACCTGCTGCGCCACGACCGCACACCACGCGCCGTCCTCGACCGGCTGCTCGCGGACCGCGACCGCGACGCGCTGCGCGTCCTGGCCGCCCAGTCCCGCTGGATGGAGCACAGCGCGGTGGAGCGCCTCGTCGACCTCGACGACCCCGAGGTCGACCTCGCCCTGCTGCGGCACTGGATCCCCCGGTCCGCCGCCCACCGGATCGTGACCCGGTCACGGCCCGGCACCGGTCGGTTGTCCCTGGGCGCCCGGGTGCTCGCCGACTGGCGAGCGGGCAGCTCCGCGCGTCCCGCCGGCGATCTGATGTGGTTGTGCTCCGCCGAACCCGACCTGGTGGAGGAGCTGCTCGCGGCGGAGGGACGGCGGCTCGGTCTCGGACACCAACTGCTGGGCTGCCTGCGGCTGTTCCAGCACGGTGGAGCCGAGCGGCTGGCGAGGCTCGCGGGGCGGGACGTGCTCGGGCGCTCCGCCACCACCGTATGTGCGAAGGCCCTGGCGTCCGCCGATCCCGCCGCCGTCCTCCGAGCCCGGCTCGACCGCGAACTGGCGCCGGAGAAGCTCGTGCGGAAGTTGCGGCGCGCCCGGCACGCCGCACACGCACGTGAGCTCCTCGCATCCCTCCCGCCGGGCGAGCCCGTGGACTGGCCCGCTCTCGAAGCCGCCCACGCGGGGCAACCGCTCCCGCACTGGCGGGACATCGTCCGCCTGGACGGCGTTCCCGAGGACGTACGGCTGCGGCACGCGGCGCTGCTGCCCGAGCCGGGTCCCGACGGCCTGCCCGGCAGCGCGCGGCTCACCCGGGAGCGGGCCCGGCACGGTCTCGGCGGCCACTTCCACCGCGCACCGACCAGCCAACTGGACGGGCTGCTCACGGCGGGCCTCCTCGACGGCGCGGACCTGGTAAGCCGCGCGGCCCCCGCCGCGCGGTTGCTCGCCTACCTGGGCGCCGCCGCCCGCCGTACCGACGCCCCGCCCGAGGCCGCCGAGGCCCGCGCCCTCCTCGCGGACCTCGTGCGCTCCGGACTCGGCACCGACCCGGCGGCCTGGCACCGGCTCGCGCGGCGGCTGACCGGCCTCGACCCCGAGTGGGACCCGGTCTCCACGGTGGAGGCGCTGCTCGCCGCCCGGAACGTGTGACGTGCCGTCGCTCCGGGGGCGTCACAGCGGGCCTTCGGGGCGGCAGGCCGCGGACCCGGCCGGTCGTACACCGTCGCGCTGCCGAGGCGGCCCGTCGCTGGACACTCCCACCGTGGGAGGGTCCACGATAAGGGCGTGCAAGACGAACTTCTCACCATCGGGCGCTTCGCCCGTCTGTGCCGCCTCAGCGTGAAGCAGCTACGGCACTACGACGACATGGGGCTGCTGGCTCCGATACGCGTGGACGCCGGCTCCGGCTACCGCTATTACGCACCGGAAC
This sequence comes from Streptomyces sp. NPDC025833, assembly GCF_055558055.1. Classification (NCBI taxonomy): domain Bacteria; kingdom Bacillati; phylum Actinomycetota; class Actinomycetes; order Kitasatosporales; family Streptomycetaceae; genus Streptomyces; species Streptomyces sp. NPDC025833. Next base: position 32,480 of record NZ_JBVHNF010000024.1, on the reverse strand, counting down.
AGGTGCGGGACGCCCTGGTCATCGCCCTGCTGCGCGAGATGGATCTCCCGCTGGCCGTGATCGCCGAGGCGCTGGCCGCCGGGCCTGAGCGCAGGGCCGGGATCCTGCGCGCCGAGCGGGACCGGCTGGCCGAGCGGATCAGCAGGGACCAGGTCCGGCTGGGGATGCTGGAGCGGCTGGCGGAGGGCGGTCTGCCCGGTTATGAGGTGACCCTTGGCAGGGAGCCGGACCGACGGCTGGCGGTGGTACGAGCGGTCTGCGGCCCCGCGGAGATCGGAGCCGGGTTCGAGGAGTGCGCGGGCCGGCTGCTGCCCGTGCTCGGGAGAGCGGGGGTCGCGTGGGAACCGCCGCTGTGGGGGCTGTACCCGCTGGACCTGGAAGAGCGGATGGAGATCGCCGTCGGGGCGCAGACCGCGCAGGGCGACGGCGTGCCCGGGCTGGAAATCGAGGCGCTGCCCGGCGGACTCGTCGCCGAGACCACGCACATCGGGCCCTACGCCCAGCTCCCTCTGGCCTACAACGCGCTCTTCGCCGCCATCCACGAGCGCGGACTGCGCCCGCGGGCAACCGTACGCGAGGCGTATCTCGTCGGACCGGCGGAGGCACCGCAGGAAGAACTGATGACCCGGCTGATCGTCCCCGTACAGGAGAGCACGGCATGACCACGGTGGTGGACATCGACGCCCGCGGCATGCGGCACTGCGAGACGACGGCCCTGGGCGTGCTGCTGCGGCACCAGGGACTCGATCTGTCGGAGCCCATGCTGTTCGGCCTCGGCTCCGGACTGTCCTTCATCTACTGGGACGGCAAGAACATGGGCTTTCCGTTCCTCGGGGGACGGGTCAAGCCCTTCGACCTCACCGGCAACTTGGCCACCAGGCTCGGGCTGGAACTCCTGGTCCAGGAGACCGCGTCGCCGCGCAAGGCATGGGACAACGTGGCGACCGCCATCGACGCCGGCCGGCCCGTCGGCCTCCAGCTCGACAGCTACCACCTGAAGTACTTCGGCTCGAAGGTCCACTTCGGCGGCCACGTCGTCGCCATGTACGGCTACGACGACCACGACGCCTACCTGGTGGACACCGACCAGCAGGGCGGAGCGGTCTCCGTCAGCCTGGCCGGCCTCGCCCGGGCCAGGGCCGCGCGCGGTCCGATGACCGCCAGGCACCGGTCCTTCACCCTCACCGTGCCGGCGGACATGCCCGCCCCGCACGGACGGATCGTCCCCGCCATCACCGCCTGCGCCGACGCCTTCCTCCACCCGCCCATCGCCAACCTCGGTCACCGCGGCATCGACAAGGCCGGCAAGCTGGTACGCACCTGGCTCCAGCGCAGCGACGACCCTCGGCGAGACCTGCCGCAGGCCGCCCTGTTGATGGAGAAGGCCGGCACCGGCGGCGCCCTGTTCCGCAACCTCTACCGCGACTTCCTCGCCGAATGCACCGAGCTGCTCGACAGCAGCCACCTGCGCACCGGCCACACGCTGTACACCGAGGCGGCCGTCCTGTGGACGGAAGCGGCAGAGACGATCAGGAAGGCCGGTGAATCGGGCGACGAGCAGTGCCTCGTACACGCCTGCTCGGTCCTCCACGATCTCGCGCGTATCGAGCGCGAGGCCATGCAGGCGCTGAGCCGCCTGGGGAGTGCGGATCGGGTGTGACCCGGGGGCGGGACTGACGGGCTCGCACACGGCGGTGTGACGCGTTCTCCCGGGCGGGCCCGTCCCGTCGCATACGCCGACGTCATGGTCCCGCCCCGCGGTGGACATCATCGTCCGCCGCGCGGTGGACGTCGTGGCCCCGCCCCGTAATGGCGAGATTTCGGCGCGCGTCTCCCGCTTCTCGGCCGGGCGCGCGCATCGTGCGCAATTCCGGGCGGTGGGCCCCGAATTTCCCGGCAGTGCGCTCCCGTCGGACTGTACGTGCAGGGGGAAAGCTCCTGAGCCCGCAGCATTCTGGATCGCGGTGTGTCCTGCCTCACAAAATGGCTTGGTCATCCCGTGTCGCGACGGCCTATTTCCGCTTTGCCGGAGACGGACCGCGGGTGAACGGTCGATATTCGGAGCGATGAAGCCGCTGGTCAGAGCGGTGCACTACACGGTCACGGCACAGATGAGTAGGGCCGGCTACCCGAGCGCGCAGTGGCCGTGTAACGGCGTGCGCACCTACTGTGATCACGTCATCGCGTTCCGGTTATCGCTGTCCGGAATTCGCTTCCATCATCTTCTCGCTGCTCCGGAAAGAGAAAGGAACCGTTGTGGCTGCAGGCCGCGATTTTCCGCTCACCTCGTATCAGCATGACATCTGGGCCGCCGAATCCCAGACGCCGGACAGCCCCCAGTTCAATGTCGTGATCTGTGAGACGAGCACCGGGCCGGTGGACGCCGCCGCGCTGCGCACCGCGCTCGCTCGGACCCTCGCCCGGCACGACGCGTTCCGGCTGCGGTTCGGGGAGCGCGACGGAGTCCCGTACCAGTGGGTGGCCGACGCCCCTCAGCCGTCCGACGACCCCCGGCGCACGGTCGACCTGGTCGACCTGTCCGGGGAACCCGACCCCGAACGGGCCTGGGAGGACTGGCGGGAGGCCGCCTTCGTCCGGCCGTTCCCGCTGCTCGACGCCCCGCTGTTCCGCGCGGCGCTGGTACGGCAGAGCGACCGGGTGCTGCACCTCCACCTCAACGCCCACCACCTCGTCGTGGACGCCTGGACCCTCAACCAGGTCAGCCTCGACACCTGGGCCGAGTACGCGCGGCTGACCTCGGACGCGGCGGCCGGCGACGCGCCCGGGGAAGCCCCCTCGTACCGGGAGTTCGCCGCCGCCGACGCGGCCTACCGGTCGTCGCCGGAACGCGCGGCGGCGCGGGAGTTCCACCGGGCCGCGCTCGACGGCGTGGCCCCCGCGCTGTTCCAGCGGTCCCCCGACCGCCCGGCCTCCGCCACCGCGCGGCGCGCCCACCACACCTTCACGCTCGGCGGCGAGCTGGTCGCCCGGATCCGGGCCGGCGGTTCGACGCCCTTCGCGTACCTCGCCGCCGTCTTCGCGACCTACCTGGCCCGGGTGCACCGCTCGGACGAGATCGTCCTCGGCGTGCCGTTCCTCAACCGGGTCACCGACGACGAACGCGCCACGGCCGGGCAGTTCGCCAACAACCTGCCGCTGCGCGTACCGGTGACCGAGGACGCCACGCTGCGCGAACTCGCCGCCCTCGTCCGCGAGCGGACGGGCGCGCTCCGGGCGCACGAGCGGCTGGCCCTGGGCGACGTGCTGCGCGACCTCCCCGCACCGGCGGCCGGCTCCCGGCAACTGTTCGACGTGGTCGTGTCGTACCTGCGCGGGCCGCGCCCCGAGACGCCCGCCGGGATCGAGCGGGACACCGCGCTCACCGCCCCGGTCCACGAGCAGGATGCGCTCTCCGTGATGATCCGGGCGTTCGACGACGACGCCGACCTGCGGATCGAGCTCGACTACGCGACGGACGTCTTCGACGCCGACTTCCCCATCGAGGCGTTCGCCGGCCATCTGCTGACCCTGACCCGGGCCGGACTGGACGAGCCCGAACGGCCCGCCGCGGCGCTGCCGCTCCTGACCGAGGCCGAACGGCGGACCCTCGCCGCGGCGCAGCAGGGCCCCGAGGTCCCCTACCGCTCCGACACCACGGTGCACGCGCTCTTCGAGGAACAGGCCGAGCGCAACCCCGACCGGGTGGCCGTGACCGCGGCCGACGGCAGCGAGCTGACCTTCGCCGAACTGGAGGCCCGCGCCAACCGTGTCGCGCACGCCCTGCGCGCCGAGGGGATCACCCCCGGCGACCGGGTGGCCGTACTGCTGGAGCGCGGACCGCTCACCGTGCCGGCGCTGCTCGGCGTGCTGAAGTCGGGGGCCGCCTACGTGCCCGTCGACCCCTCGTACCCGGCCGAGCGCATCGCCTTCCTGCTCCAGGACAGCCGCGCGCGGGCCGTGCTCACCGGCCCCGGCCCGGTCGACCCGGACCTCCCCGCGGGGGTGCCCGTGCTGGACGCGAGCCGCCTGGTGGCGGAGGGCCCCACCGGCCGGCCGGAACCGGCGGCCGGCCCCCGGGACCTGGCGTACGTCATCTACACCTCGGGCTCCACCGGCCGGCCCAAGGGCGTCATGGTCGAGCACCACTCGGTGGTCAACCGCCTGGCCTGGACGCAGGAGCGGTACCCGCTCGGCCCCGGTGACACGCTGCTCCAGAAGACCCCGGTCTCCTTCGACGTGTCGGTCTGGGAACTCTTCTGGTGGGCGGTGGAGGGCGCGGGACTGGCGCTGCTCCCGGTGGGCGGCGAACGCGACCCCCGGACGCTGCTGCGCGTCATCGAGGAACGCCGGGTCAGCGTGCTGCACTTCGTCCCCTCCATGCTCGGCCCCTTCCTGGACCTGCTGGAGGCGGAGCCCGCCCTGGTCACCCGGGCGGCCGGTCTGCGGCGGGTGTTCTGCAGCGGGGAGGCGCTGCCCCCGGCCCGCGTCGAGCAGTTCGCCCGGGTGCTGGGGACCCTGCCCGGCGGACCGGCGCTGACCAACCTGTACGGCCCCACCGAGGCCACCGTGGACGTCTCCTACCACGACTGCCCCACCGACTCCCGGCAGCCGGTGCGCCGGGTGCCGATCGGCCGCCCGGTCGCCAACACCGCCCTGCGCGTGCTCGACCCGTACGGCGCGCCGCAGCCCGTCGGAATACCGGGGGAGCTGTGCATCGGCGGCGTCCAGGTGGCCCGCGGCTACCTGGAGCGGCCGGAGCTGACCGCCGAGAAGTTCACCGAGGACCCGTTCGCCCCCGACGGCCGCCTGTACCGCACCGGCGACCTCGCCCGGCTCCTCGCGAACGGCGAGATCGAGTACCTGGGCCGGATCGACGGCCAGGTCAAGGTCCGGGGCAACCGGGTCGAACTGGGCGAGGTGCAGAACGCCCTGACCTCCCTGCCCGGTGTCCGCGACGCCGTCGTGGTGGACCACCACAGCGCCGACCTCGGCACCCGGCTGATCGGCTACTACGTCGCGGACGAGGAGCACGACCCGGTCACGCTCCGCCGCGAACTGGCACGCGTCCTGCCCGAGTTCATGATCCCGGCGGTGTTCGTGCGCATCGACGCCGTGCCGCTGACGCCCAACGGCAAGGCGGACCGGCGAGCCCTGCCCGCCCCCGCTGCACCGGGCCGGCGGACCCGCACCGAGCCCCGCAACGCCACCGAGGCCGCCCTCGCCGAGACCTGGGCCGAGGTCCTCGGCGCGGAGCACGTGGGGGTGCACGACGACTACTTCGCGCTCGGCGGCGACTCCATCCTGATGCTGCGGGTCCGGGCCCTGGCCGAGCGGCGCGGATACCACTTCGACCTCAGCGACCTCGTACGCAACCCCACCATCGCCGCTCTCGCGCCGCTCACCACCACCGGTGCCCCGGACCGCGAGGAGCCGGACCTGAAGCCGTTCGCCCTGGTCTCCCGTGTGGACCGGGCCGGCCTCGAGGGCCACGAGGACGCTTGGCCGGCCAACCGGCTCCAGCTCGGACTGCTCTTCCACAGCCGGGTCGAGCCGGAATCGGGGATGTACCGCGACGTCTTCCGCTACAGCCTCGCCCTCGCCACCTGGGACCCGGAGGCGTTCACCGCCGCCCACCGGCTGCTGGTCGCCCGGCACCCGGTGCTGCGCTCCTCCTTCGACATCGGCGGCCACGCCGAACCGCTCCAGATCGTGGACGCCACCGTCGACGGCGCCCTGGACATCGCGGACCTGCGGGACGTCTCCGCCGAGGAGGCGGAGAAGAACATCGCGGCACACGTCGAGGAGCGCCGCCACCACCGGTACGTCTTCGAACTCCCCCCGCTCCACCACCTGCGCGTCCACGTACTGCCCCGGAGCGTGGAGCTGGTGTTCAGCTTCCACCACGCCATCCTGGACGGCGGCAGTGTCGCCACGCTGATGCGGGAACTCCTCCAGGACTACGCCCATCTGCTGGGCGAGCCCATCGATGGCGTCCCGGACGCCCCGGACCAGATAGCCGCCCACCACGTGCTGGCCGAACGGCGGACGCTGCGGTCCGAGGAGGCCCGTGACCACTGGGCCGGTTACCTCGCAGGGGCGCCCCAGCTGCCCCTGCCCGGCTTCCGGCCGCACGAGGCACCCGGCACCGGCGAGCAGATCACCCGGCGGCTGGACCTGCCCGCCCCGCTCATCGAGGCCGTGCGGGAGTTCTCCCGCGTCCACACCGTACCGGTGAAGTCCGTGCTGTTCGCCGCGCACCTGCTGACCCTGCGGATGTTCTCCGGGCAGGACGACCTGGTCACCGGCCTGGTCACGCACGGCCGGCCGGAGCTGGAGGGCGCCGAGCGCGCCACCGGGCTCTTCCTCAACACCATGCCGGTCCGGGTCACCGGCACCCCCGAAAGCTGGCTCGGCGCCGTGCGGGACGTGTTCCGCCAGGAGCAGGACAGCCACCCGTACCGCCGCTACCCGCTCAGCGCCATCCAGGAGGACGCGGGCCACGGAGTCCTGGACACCGCGTTCAACTACATCCACTTCCACCAGCTCGCCGAGGTGTTCGCCCTGCCGGGCATCGAATCCCTGGACTTCCGCACCTGGGAGGAGACCAACTTCGCGCTGCTGGTCAACGCCGTCACCGAACCCGACGGCGGCGGGATCTGGCTGCGCATGGACTACCAGGGCCGGCAGTTCACCGAGGACCAGGCCGCACTGCACGGGCGGGCCTTCACCGGCATCCTGGAGCGGGTCGTCCACCACGGCGACGAGCCGGTGGACTTCGGCTTCCTGGCCGCGCCCCTCGGCCCCGTCCCCACCGTCCGGCCCGCGCCGGACGTGGTGCGCGCCTTCGAGGAGCAGGCCGCCCGCACCCCCGGCGCCGTCGCACTGGTCCACGACGACCGGCGCTGGACCTACGCCGAACTGGCCGACGCGGCCGACCGCGCCGCCCGGCGCCTGACCGGACTCGGCGCGGGCCCCGGCGCCCGGGTCGCCACCGCCATGGACCGCTCACCGGAGACCATCGCCGTCCTCCTCGGTGTGCTGAAGGCGGGCGCCGCCACCGTCCCCCTTGACACCGCCTACCCGCCCGAGCGGATCGCCGCCATGCTGGACCAGGCCGGCCCGGTGGCCGTGGTCACCCACGCCACCAGCGGGACCGACGCCGCCCGCACCGCCCAGATCCTCGGCACCGGCCGGGAGACACCCGTCGTCCGGGCCACCGACCTGCTCGACCCGGCACCCGGGAACACGGCCGCCGAGGGCGCCCCGCCCACCGCACTGGACCCCGGGTCCGTGGCCTACCTCCTCTTCACCTCCGGCTCCACCGGCGCCCCCAAGGGCGTCGAGATGCCGCACCGCTCCCTGGCCAACCTCATCGCATGGCAGAACGGCGAACCCAGCGGCGTCACGGGCGGCGTCACCGCCCAGTACGCGCCCCTGAGCTTCGACGTCTCCTTCCAGGAGATCTTCTCCACCCTCTGCGGCGGCGGCACCCTGCTGCTGCTGTCCGAGAAGCAGCGCCGCGACCTGCCGGCACTCCTGCGGCTGCTCGACCGGGAACGGGTGGAGCGGCTCTACCTGCCCTACGTGGCCCTGCAGCAGCTCGCCGAGACGGCCCAGGCGCTCGGCGTCGTCCCCGGCTCGCTCCGGGCGATCCTCTCCTCCGGCGAGCAACTGCGGGTCACGGAGGAGATCCGCGCCCTGTGCGCCGCCCTGCCCGGGGTGATCCTGGAGAACCAGTACGGGCCCACCGAGTCCCACGTGGTGACCCGCCACACCATGACCGGCGACCCGGCGGCCTTCCCGCCGCTGCCGCCCATCGGCATCCCGGTCGACGGCACCGAGGTACTGGTGCTGGACGCGCGGCTGCGCCCCGTACCGCCCGGCGTCACCGGCGAGATCTACCTCGGCGGGGTCTGCCTCGCCCTCGGCTACGCGGGCCGCCCGGACCTCACCGACGAACGGTTCGTCCCCCGGCCCGGCGGCACCTTGGGCGAACGGCTCTACCGCACCGGCGACCTCGGCTACCTCCTGCCGGACGGCTCGGTGGTGTGCACCGGACGGTCCGACTCCCAGGTGAAGGTGCGCGGTTACCGGGTGGAGCCGGCCGAGGTGGAACTCGCCATCACCCGCTTCGCCGCCCAGCACCCGGGGCTGACGGAGGCCGCGGTGGTCGCCCGGCGCCGGGACGGCAACGACTCCTTCCTCGCCGCCTTCCTGGTCGGCGACCCGGACAGCACCGATCTGCCGCAACTGGTCAAGCAGTTGCGCTCGGCGCTCCCGGACTACCTGGTGCCCTCCCACTTCCAGTGGCTGGACGCGCTGCCGCTCACCCCCAGCGGCAAGCGGGACGACAGGACCCTGCGCGAGATCCCGCTCACCACCTCGAACGGCGCCGGGGACGACACCGAGCCCCGCGACGCGTACGAGGCGGCCCTCGCCGAGATCCTGCGCGAACTGCTGGGCGTACCCCGGCTCGGCGTCCACGACGACATCTTCGCCCTCGGCGCCACCTCCCTGACCGCGATGCGGCTGGTCGTCATGATCGAGCAGCGGTACGGGACGGCCGTGCCCCTCTCGGAGTTCGTCGCCGCGCCCACGGTCGCGGAACTGGCGTCCCGGCTGCGGGCCGGCGGCACGGTCGCCGGCTTCGACCCCCTGGTCCCGATCCGGACCGGCGGCACCGAACGCCCGCTGTTCTTCGTCCACCCCATGGGCGGCAACGTCCTGTGCTACGTCCGGTTCGCCACCCACCTGCCGGACGACCGGCCCTTCTACGCCCTCCAGGCCGCGGGCGTCGACGCCGGAACCGAACCCCTGCGCAGCGTCCAGGAGATCGCGGCGAGCTACGTGGCACGCATCCGCGAGGTGCAGCCCGAGGGGCCGTACCTGCTCGGCGGCTGGTCCTTCGGCGGCTTCGTCGCCTTCGAAATGGCCCGCCAACTGCGCGCCCAGGGTCAGGAGTTGCACCGACTGGTGCTGCTGGACACCACCGCCCTCAACCCGGGCCGGCGACTGCGCACCAGCGACGACGCGCTGCTGAACTGGTTCTTCTGGGAGCTGCTCTGGCTGCGGCGCGGCGGCGACTCCCCGGAGGAGGTGATCCCCTCGGAACTGGTCACGCTGGACGAGAAGTTCGACTTCATCGCCCAACTGGCGGTCGACGAGGGAGTGCTGCCCGCCGGGGCCACCGGCGCCGTCGTCCACCGGCTGTTCCAGGTGTACGAGGCCAACTGGCGCGCGGCGTTCGCCTACCGGCCCGACGTGGTGGACCAGGACCTGGTCCTCATCCACGCCACCGAGCCGCTGCCCGAGGTGCTGGACACCATGCACACCGCCATCCAGTCCATGCACCGCGACCCAACCAACGGCTGGCGCGAGCGGACCAGCGGCGAACTGACCGTGATCGATGTGCCCGGCGACCACCTGACCATCATGGAGGAGCCGCACATCGCCCACGTCGTCCGGGTCGTCACCGAACTGATCGAGGAATGAGATGACAGCGCGAACCGGAGGCAACGGTATGGGCAGGCGCAAGGCCCTCGTCATCGGAGCCGGCATCGGCGGCCTCACCGCGGCCGCCGCACTGCGGGACGCCGGCTGGGACGTGGAGATCCACGAACGGGCCACGGAGCTGCGGGCGGCCGGGTCCGGGCTCTCGGTCATGAGCAACGCCGTCGGGGCGCTGCGCTCCATCGGGCTCGACCTCGGCCTGGAGAAGCGCGGCCAGGTCCTGGAGTCCTACTACGTGCGCACCGCACGCGGCCGGCTGATCAGGGAGTTCCCCTTCCCCGCGATCATCCGGCGGCTGGGGGTGCCGAGCGTCCTGATCACCCGCTCCGCGCTCCAGCAGGCGCTCCTGGAGGCCACCGAGGGGATACCCCTCACCCTGGGCTCCACCGCCCGGGACTTCGTCACCGACCCCGCCTCCGGCAGGGTGACCGTCCGCTTCACCGACGGCCGGGAGGCCCACGGCGACGCACTGATCGGCGCCGACGGCTTCCAGTCCGCGATCCGCCGGCACCTGGTCGGACCCGAGCACTCCCGGGACAGCGGCTACATCGTCTGGCTGGCCCTCACCCCGTTCAGCCATCCGCGCTTCACCACCGGCTCGGTCACCCACTACTGGGGGAGCGGCCAGCGGTTCGGCCTGATCGACATGGGCGGCGGGCTCCTCTACTGGTGGGGCACGAAGAACATGCCGACCGCCCGCTCCCACGACTGGCGGGGCGGCAAGGACGACGTCGCGCGGGCGTTCGACGGCTGGGCCGAGGAGGTCCAGCAGGCCATCGCCGTCACTCCCGAGGAGGACATCCTGTCCGTGCCCTCGCGCGACCGGGCCTTCCTGGACCGCTGGGGGAGCGGCCCCGTCACCCTGCTCGGGGACGCCGCCCACCCGATGCTCACCAGCCTGGGCCAGGGCTCCGGCATGGCGATCGAGGACGCGGCCGTCCTCGCCCGGCGGCTGCGCGGTGCCACGGACATCCCGGCGGCGCTGCGGGCCTACGAGGACGAGCGCCGGGACCGCACCCGGGCCATGGTGGCCTCCTCCCGCTCGGTCAGCGACTTCGAGCAGTCCGAGAACCCGGTGCGCCGGCCGATACGCGACGCGTACTTCCGCTTCATGCCGGACCGGAAGCTGACCGGCATCCTGGAGCAGTCCCTCACCTTCACCCTCGAACCCGAGCCCCCCGCACTCACGGGCGCGGCGGCGGAAGGAAGCCGATGACCGTCGTGAGCAAGCCCCGGTACGGCGCGGAGCCCGGCTCCGCGCCCCGGCCCGGCACCCGGCCCGCCGCGGTGGTGCCGCACGGCCGCGCCGTACTGGTCACCGGCGCCTCCAGCGGCCTCGGCCGGGCCACCGCGCTCCACCTGGAGCACCTCGGCTTCCGGGTGTTCGCGGGGGTGCGCCGGGACACCGACGGCGACGAGCTGGTGAAGGCGTCCGCGTACGACCGGCTCGAGGCGGTGCGGATCGACGTCACCGACGCGGAGTCCGTCCGCTCGGCCGCCGCACGGATCGCCGAACGGACCGCCTCCGACGGGGCGGCGGACCCGGACGGCGCCCTGTGGGGCCTGGTCAACAACGCGGGGGTGTGCGTCTCGGCGCCGCTGGAATGCGTACCCGCGGACCGGCTGCGCTGGCAACTGGAGACCAACGTGGTGGGGCAGCTCGCCGTCGTCCAGGAGTTCCTGCCGCAGTTGCGGCGCTCCCGGGGCCGCATCGTCAACGTCACCTCGGGCCTGGGCACGGTGGCGCTCCCCTACCTGGGGGCGTACGCCGCCGCCCAGTACGCCAAGGAGGCGCTGAGCGACGTCCTCCGGCGCGAGCTGGGCGGGTTCGGGGTCTCGGTCAGCGTGGTGCAGCCGGGCGCGATCAACACGCCGATCTGGGGCAAGCTGAACGAGGTCGCCCAGGAGGCGCTCCGGCACGCGGGCGGTGACGTGGCCGCGCTGTACCGGGAGGGGTTCACCCGGTTCCTCGCCGGCAACGAGCAGGGCGCCAAGGAGAGCCGGACCACCTCCGAGGACATGGCCCGGGCCGTCGCCCGCGCGCTCACCGAGGCCCGGCCCCGGACCCGCTACCGGGTGGGCGCCGACGTGCGCAAGCTGGCCGTGCTCGCCAGGGTGCTCCCGGACCGCCTCCTGGACCGGTACCTGCGCCCGCTGACGGCTGACGGCTGACGCGCCGCCGACGGACGGCGCGGAGAAGAAGCCCCTGGGGGCGCCGGGACCACCGGCGCCCCCAGGGGCCGTGCCGTGTCGTCCTGCCGCGGGACACGCGGCACGGCGGGGTTCAGGCCCGCCGGCTCCCGGCGCCCGCGAGGAAGTCGATGATGAGTTCCGCCCACCGGTCCGGCTGCTCGGCGGCGATGGCGTGCCCGCACTCCAGGGTGGCCAGCTCGGCGCCGGGGATGCCGTCGGCCAGCTCACGGGAGTGGGCCGGGGTGGTCAGCACGTCCTCCAGCGGCGAGATCACCAGCGTGGGTACCCGGACCGCGGCCAGGTCCCCGGTCACGTCGATGGTCTCGAAGAGGGCGAGCTGCGGGTCCGTGCCCGGGGGGAGCCCGGCGGCGAACAGGGCGAGCTGCTCCTCCAGTTCCTCCGGGGTGCGCTCGTCCAGCCAGCTCGCGCCGCCGACCACCAGGGACAGGTAGGCCGCGAGGGTGCGGCTGTCGTCCGTCCTGCCGAGGGCCCGCCAGACGTCGATGACCAGGCGCAGCCGGGCGTTGGGCCGGGCGAACCCGGAGGAGAGCACGAGCGCGGTCACCCGCTCGGGGTGCCGCACCGCCGCCCGTACGGCGACGGTCGTCCCCATCGAGAAGCCCGACACGGCGAAGGTCTCCGCGCCCGACCGCAGCCCCGCCGCCACCACGTGGTCGGCCAGCGCGTCCAGGGACAGCGGGGCGTCCGCGAGCGGGGTGTCGCCCGAGCCCGGATAGTCCGGGCCGATCACGGTGTGCCGCTCGGCCAGCGTGTCGAGGACGGGGCCGTAGCTGTCCCGTACGTCGCTGCCGGCGCCGTGCGCCAGGACCAGGGCGGGCCCCGAGCCCAGGACCAGGGGAGCGGACGAACCGTACTGAGAGATCGTCATTCGCCCACGCTAGCGGGGGCGCGGGGACGCCGGGCGGGCGCTTCGCCGGGTTCGGGGCGTTGTGCCCGGCCGCGCTACTCGAACTGGTAGCGCCGGCCGCGACACGGCCGGGCCCGGCGGCACCCGCTCGGAAGCCGCGCCCGGGCGACGGCGGTCACCCACCCGGGGGCCCGCCTTGGAGGGAGCCCCCGGCCCGCGGACCCCGTCCCGGGAGCCCCCGGCCGGGCCCCCGCCGGGCACGGCTGCGGGCCAGGGCGGCGGGCCGACGTCGGCCCGGCCGGTGGCGCCCTGCCCAGGCCGGGCGACCGGGGCTCAGCACCGGTGTCGCCCGCCCGTGCCGCGGCCTGGGCTCCGGGGCGCCTCAGCGCCGGAAGGCGGACGGGTCGATCGACGCCAGGCGTTTGACCCGCTTCGGCACGAACGCGCCCCGGTCCTCCCGCTCCTCCAGCAGCCGCTGCGCCGCGAGGGCCATCCGGGACCCCGCGTACCGTATGGGCTCGCCGGGTATCGCCCCGCCCGGGGTACGGGCCAGCGCCGACCCGGACCACTCGTCGTCGGTGCCCAGCACCAGCGAGGCCAGCACCTTGGCCATCAGCCGGGAGGGGCCCACCCCGTCGCCCGAGTACCCGGTGGCGTAGCACACGCCCGGCACCGAGCGGAGCCAGCCGGCGAAGGGGACCGAGGTGACCGCGTACTCGACCGGTGCCGTCCACATCATGTCCACCGGCACGTTCCGCAGGTCCGGGAAGAGCCTGAGGAACTGGCGCCGCACCTCCGTGGGGCGCAGGGCGCCGCCCCACATGGTGTTCACGCCCGAGTTGCCGGGGGCCAGCCCGACCCCGCCCTTGCCGATGAGCAGGCGGCCGTCGGCGGTGGTGCGGTAGTAGTTCAGGCGCTTGCGGGCGTCGCAGACCGACGTGGCGTCCCGCCAGCCGATCGCGTCGAGCCGGTCCGGGACCGGCACCGTGAGGACGGTGTCGCTGGCCACCGTCACCATCCGGCCCGCCAGTTCCTTCAGCTGGCCCGCCCAGGCGTTGATCGCCAGCACCACCCGGTCGGCGCGGATCTCGGCGTTCCGGGTCACCGCCACGGTGGCGCCGTTCTCCCGCCGGAGCGCGGTCAGGGGCGTGTGCTCGTGGATGCGGACGCCCTGGTCGAGCGCCACGCGCCGCATGCCGCGCACCAGCTTGGCCGGTTGCAGCGTGGCGCAGTGCGGGTCGACCACCGCCCCGTAGTGCGACGGGGTGCCGACCACCCTGCGGGACTGGTCGGCGGTCAGCTCGCGCAGTGGTTCCACCCCGGCCCGGGCCAGGTTCTCCAGGGTCGTGTTCCAGGCGCCGCGCTGGGCCTCGGACGAGGCCGCCCACATCCACGGGCCCCGCCGGTACTCGGCGTCGATGCCGTGCTCGTCGACGAACTCCAGGATCTCGTCCACGGCCCGTTCGGACGCCTCGCCCAGCCTGCGTGCCTCGGCGTGGTCGCTGATGGCGACCAGACTGTCGAACCGGGCCCACATGGGCATCAGGTAACCGGCGTTGGCCCCGCTGGCGCCGCCGCCGCAGACGTCGGCGTCGATGAGGACGATGTCGGTGCCCGGGGCGCGGCGCAGGATCTCCAGGGCGGTCCACAGACCGGTGTAGCCGCCGCCGACCACGCACACGTCGCAGCGGACGTCGCCGGACAGCACGGGGGACTTGCCGTCGTCGGGTTCGGCCGCGAAGGCGTCGCGCAGCCAGGCCGTCCGCCGGGCGGGGGCGGGGGCGTCGGTGGGCCAGGAGGCCGATAGCGTCAGCGTGTTCATCTGCTGTCTCCAGGGGTGGCGAACGGAAGCGGGGGCGGGGCCGTCAGGCGCACGGGGCGGAGGATCCGCCGGCGGCGGACAGGGCGGCCGGGGAAGCGGGCACGGCCGTCGCCTGACCGGTGGCCGGGTGGGGCACGAGCGGTGCCAGCAGGGTGGGGGCGAGCGGGGCGTCGTCCGGGCCGGCTCCTTGCGCGGAGAGGGTGCCGACCGGCCGGCGGTGGTGTTCCGCGACCGCCCGCAGCAGGTCGATGCGGGAGTTCACCCCGTAGCACTTGAAGAGCCGGCGCAGGTGGTAGTTGACGGTGTGCGGGGAGAGTCCGAGCCGGGTGGCCGCCTGGCGGTTGGTCAGCCCCTCGGACACCAGGAGGACCAGCTCCCGCTGCCGCCGGTTGAGCCGGGGGGGCGGGGAGGGGCTGCCGGACCGCGGCGGGTTCGCCTCCCACGCCTCCCACGTCTCCCGCGCCGGCTCCGTCGGCTCGAACGGGCCCGGCCGGTCCGGCCGCTCGCCCGGGTCCCCGGCTCTCCCCGGCCGGTCGGGTGCGGGGAAGGACCAGTCACCGCCGGACCGGTGGGCCTCCCAGGGGCCGGGACCGGTCCGGGCCGTCGAGGCGGACCGGGGCGCGGCCGTGCCGTACGGGTCCCGGACGCCCGCCCGGGACGGGGCGCCGGGCCGGGCACCGCCTGCCGCGCGCAGCAGCGCGGCCTCCTGGTACAGCACCCGCTTGAGCGCGTCCGGCACCGCGTCACGGACCGCCTGGTGCATGAACCCGCTGTGGAAGGTGAGCCGGTCGGCCGCGTGCCGCACCACGCCGGTGGCGCACGCCTCCTCCATGACCGGCAGCAGCGCCGACAGGGGACGGCCCAGCATGGCCGACAGCTCGGTGTACTCCACCTCGGTGCCGAGGACGGCGGCCACGTTCAGGAACTGGCGGCACTCGCGGGAGTACTGGGCGAGTGTGGTGCGCAGCCGGGTGCGCACCCGGTCCGGCAGCCGCATCCCGGTCAGGCGGGCGTGGGCGCCGTCGACGCGGAGGGTGCCCTCCTCCCGCATCCCGGTCAGCAGTTCGGTGAGCAGCCAGGGGTGGCCGCAGGCCTGTTCCACCAGCCGGGCCACCGAGGGGCCGGGCGGTGTGCCCAGCACGTCCGCCGCCAGCCGCAGGGCGGCGTCGTCGCCGAGCGGGCCCAGGACCAGGTGCTCGTGGTGGCGGCGCGGGTCGGAGAGCAGGACGCCGCGCGGGTCGGGGCCGGTGTCGGTCCGGTGCGCGGCCAGCCAGACGACCCGGTCGTGCGGGAGGCCGTGCCGGGCGAGGAGCCCGCCGCCGGGCCCGGTCGCCGGGTCCAGGCCCTGGAAGCCGTCCAGGGCGACCAGTACGGGATGGCCGGAGGCGGGCCCGGCCGGGGCGGCCCCGCCGGGGCCGGGGGGTGTACCGGGCGCCTGGGGGTCCCCGGCGGCCCGCGGGGGCGGGCAGGGGGCGCCGGCCGGGCCGGCCACGGCGTAGCCGAGCCGTTCGGCCAGGTTCATCGCGGCGCGCAGCAGCCGGGTCTTGCCGTAGCCCGGCGGTGCCTCGATCAGGACCAGGGCCGTGCCGCCCCGGCGGGTGGCGTCCAGGACGGCGCCGATGCGGGTCAGTTCGCGTTCGCGACCGCGCAACGGGGGATCGAGGGGCGGGGATGTCGAGAGCATGGGGGGTTACTCCCTGAGAGGTCAAGAGGGTCACGGGAAGGGTTCGTTCGCGCAATGGTGGGTTCACGGAGGTGGGTTCATGGTGGGGTTCAGCAGCAGGGAAGAGGCGGACAGGAAGGGAAGAGGAGGCGGCCGGTCGGGGGTGGCCGGCCAGGGCCCCGATGCGTGACGCCGGGACGCCGGTCCCTCGGGGGACCGGTTCGGCGGGGACGCCTGCCGGGCCGCCGTCGGGGCGCCCGGGGGACGGCCCGGCAGGAGGCGGGCGGCGGGGCGCCCCGACGGGGAGCGGCGGACGGACGAGCGTTCAGCTCGGGGAACGGTGGCGGCGGACGCCCACCGCGTGGAAGCGGCCGGTGACGAAGGCGGCGTCACAGTAGACCGCGTCGGCCGCCGGGTTCATGCCCGTGCCGTGGAGGTCCGAGTAGACGGCGGACTGGGTGATGTACCAGTTGCCCATCAGGTTGAAGGACAGCATGACGCCGGCCTCGGCACAGGCGTCCTCCAGCGCCGCCTCGGTCTCCGGGGAGACGGTCCAGGCGCCGACCGAGAAGGACCCGTGCTCCCGGGCGGTGCGGGCCAGCAGTTCGATGCCGGCGGCGGCCGAGTCGACGGCGACCGCGAAGTGCACCGGGCCCAGCCATTCGGTGGACAGGGTGGCCGAGGCGCCGGGGTCGGCCGCGTCCAGGACGACGACGGCGGGGGTCCGGACGACCGCGTCCGGGTGGTCGGGGTGGACGATCGGGCGGGGGGCGACGGCCACCGGGCCGAGGGCGCCCGACGCGGCCTTGTCCACCCGGGCCAGCACCTCGGGCGAGAGCAGGGCACCGAGGACGGAGACGGCGGCCGCGGGGTCCGCGAGCAGGTCCGTCAGCGCGCCGCCGAGGTCCGCCACCACCTCGTCGAAGGACTTGTGTCCCTCGTCGGTGGCGATGCCGTCCCGGGGGATCAGCAGGTTCTGCGGGCTGGTGCAGAGCTGGCCGCTGTAGAGGGCGAGCCCGAAGGCCAGGTTGGCCAGCATGCCCCGGTAGGCGTCGGTGGACTCGATGAGCAGGCTGTTGACGGCCGACGTGCTGGTGAAGACCCGTGCCTGGGGGGCGTTCCGGCGCAGCCAGTCGCCGAAGCCGGTGGTCCCCGAGTAGTCCACGATCCGCACGTCGGGGTGGACGGCGAGACGCCGGGCGAGCCCCTCGCCGGGCCGCTCGGCGGCCAGGCACACCAGATTGGGGTCGAACCCGGTCTCGCTCAGCACCTCCCGGGCGGTGCGCACGGTCAGCGCGAGCGGCAGTACGGCGTTCGGGTGCGGTTTGACGAGGACGGGGTTGCCGGTGGCGAGCGAGGCGAAGAGGCCGGGGTAGCCGTTCCACGTGGGGAAGACGCTGTTGGCGACGAGCAGCGACACACCGCAGGGTCGGAGCGTGAACGTCTTGTCCAGGACGAACCGCTCGCCGTCCGGCATCGGCTTGCTCCACACGAAGGAGCCGGGCAGCCGGGTCTGCTCCACCACGGCCTGGGCGACGGCCTCGAGCCCCCGGTCCTGGGCGTGCACGGCTCCGGCGTGGAAGGCCATGACCGGGTTGTGACCGCTGGTGTACTCGGCGGCCAGGGCCAGTTCGTGTGAGGCGGCGTTGAGCCGGGCCAGGATCTCCGCGCAGACGGCGGCACGTGCCGTGACGCCCGCCTCGCGCCATTGCGGCATGGCGCGCCGCATGGCGCCGATGAGGACGTCGGGGTCGTGGTGCGGGTAGGCGACGGCCAGTTCGTGCCCGTAGGGCGACCGCTCGCCGCCGTCGGCGGGGGACGGACCGACGAGACCGTCCCGGCCCGGCTGGCCGAGGTCGAAGGTCCGGCCGCGCAGGGCCGCGAGGGCGTCCCGGGCGGCGGTCGCCGCGTCCGGGCCGTAGGCGTCGGTGTCTTCCGGATAGGGCGACCAGTGCGCCCGGGTGCGCAGCGTCTCCCGCGCCTGGTCGAGGGTCGGTCCGTGGCGGTGCACCAGCTCCCGTAAGAGGGTCGTCGGGGACGTGCCGCCCCCGAGCGGGTGGACTGTGCCGGTCTTTCCCACTCCTGTGCTCCTCCCGTTGTACGAGTCACGGGCGGAGCTCTGCCGGCGGGCCCTGCGGGTGCCGCCCGGCCGGGGCGGGCCCGCGCGGCCGGACTGCGGCGGCGCGCGTGCGCTATCCCCCTGATCCCCGTGATCGCGTCTCGTCTCGATGGACTGAACGCTGCCCATCCCATCACAACAAGACGCACACAACGCAAGAGTTGTCGTCAAATCAGCATAGAAGGCAATGTTCCAGTCATACATTGGCAAAATAGCCATGCTGAACACCGCTGCGACGACGCCGTTCCCCGAGGTCGGGATGGTGTCCCGGGAGGGGTCACGGGAAGGTGTTCCGGTCCGGTGGCCGACGGGGGAATGCGACCACCGGACCGAGCCGGACGACCCATGGGGAGCCGTCCGGCAGCTCTGTTCAGTCCCCGGAAGCCGCCGGCGCCGCCGGCGAGGGGACCCGTCCGAAGAGGCTGACCAGCAGGGCCCCGAGCGCCAGCGCGCCGCCCAGCCAGAGCACGGACTTGATGCCGAGGCCGTCCACGGCCCGGCCGCCGGCGAAGGCGCCCAGGGCGATGGCCCCGTTGAACACGCCCACGAACAAGGAGGTCACGCCCTCCCGGGCCTCGGGCGCGGCCAGCGCGAGCCACGTCTGGGTGCTCACCGACACACCGCCGTATGCCAGACCCCACACCAGCAGCAGGATCGCGGCACCGGCCACGGAGAGCCCGAGCAGCGGGACCAGCAGGACGGAGGCCGCCAGCGCCACGCTGATCACCACGAGGACCCCCTGGACCGACCGCCCGACCTGGGCGCCGACCACGAAGTTGCCCACGATGCCGGCGATGCCGTACACGAGCAGCAGGGTGCCGATCATCGAGTCCTGGACGCCGGACACCTCTTCCAGGACCGGCCGGACGTAGGTGTACGCGGCAAAGTGGCCGGTCACCAGCAGGGCCACCACGGCGAGCCCGGAGACCACCCGGGGGTTCCCGAACAGCCGCATCACACCGCCGAGGGCGACCGCCTTCTCGGCGGGCAGCGGGGGCAGCAGGACGGCCATGGCGATCGTCACCACCAGGGCCAGCCCGGCGACGGCGAGGAACGCCTCGCGCCAGCCCGCCAGTTCACCGATGTACACACCGGCCGGCACGCCCAGGACCGAGGCGATGGCAATACCGCTGAAGATCATGGAGGTCGCCGGTCCGACGGACTTGGCCGGGACCAGCCGGACGCCGAGCCCGCCCGCGAGCGACCAGACGCCGCCCATGCCGACGCCGATCAGCACTCGGGCCGCCATCATCACCGCGAAGTTCGGTGACCAGGCGGCCAGTACATTGGCCAGCGCCAGGAGCAGCATCAGGGAACACAGCACCGCACGCCGGTCGATCCGCCCCACCGCCGAGGTCACCAGCGGCGCGGAGAGCGCGCCGACCAGACCGGTGACGGTGAGCGTCAGACCGGCCGTGCCCTCGCTGACGTCCAGGGCGCCGCCGATCGGCGTAAGCAGTCCCACCGGCAGCATCTCCGACGTGACCACGGTGAACGTTCCGGCCGCCACGGCCACCACTGCGGGCCACCCGCCGCTCCTGGCCCCCCTCGGTGCGGGTTGCTGCACGGACAGATCCTCAACTTTTGCCATGGCACCAGCCAACCCCGCGGCCGAAGGCCGAACAAGCGCGGAGTTCTCATGTTTTCATAAGGTGGGCTAATCGAAGGGCGCGCGGATCAGGCACAGGCGACCTGCGCGGGCCGTACCGCTGGAGGGCATGACCATGATCGTCACCGGGCCGGGGAACGGCGGTGGGAACCCCCCACCGGTGGGCTCCGTGGAGATCCGCGAACTGGAGTGCTTCCTGGTCCTCGCGGAGGAACTCCACTTCGGGCGCACGGGGGAGCGGCTGTACGTCTCCCAGGGCCGGGTCAGCCAGCTGATCCGCGCCCTGGAGCGGCGCATCGGCGCCCGTCTGGTGGACCGTACGAGCCGCAGGGTACAGCTGACCCCCCTCGGCGAGGACTTCCTCGGCGCCCTCCGCCCCGCCTACACCGCCCTGCGCGCCACCGTCGAGGACGCCCGTGCGGCAGCGCTCGGCGGCCGCCCCCTGCGCATCGGCTTCCAGGGCGTGGCGGGATACGGCTTCATGGAGGTGGTGCGGGAGTTCGAGGACCGCCATCCCGGCTGCGAGTCCCGGATCACCGAAGTGCCGCTCTCCGACCCCTTCGGCCCCTTGCACCGGGACGAGGTGGACACCGCCGTCGTCCTGCTGCCGGTCCGGGAGCCGGATTTCGTGCTCGGGCCCGTCTTCTCGCGCCAGCCGCAGTACCTGGCGGTCTCCCGGCGGCACCCGTTCGCCGGCCGGACCGTTCTGGACGCCGAGGAGCTGGTCGACTCGCCGCTCGTCGGTCTGGCCGCCCCGGCGCCGGAGTACTGGCGCGAGGTCCAGGCGCCCACCCGCACCCCGGCCGGCCGCCCGGTGCCGCAGGGTCCGGCGGTGGGCACCCTCCAGGAAGGGCTGTCCCTGGTCGCGGCGGGCCGGGGCGTCATGCTGCTCTGCCACCCGACCACCGAGTACCACCACCGCCGGGACGTGGCCTACGTCCCGGTGACCGGGCTGCCCGAGTCCGCCCTCGGCCTGGTCTGGCACGGTGACCGCGAGAACGCCCGGGTCCGCGCCTTCGCCGAGGTGGTGGCGGCCAGCGACCTGTCCCGGCTGGGGCTGTGACCCGCGGTGCCGGCACAGGCGCGCCCTCGGCGGCCCGCCTGTGACGGCACGGCCGAGGGGGCTCCGCCCGGCGGCGGCAGAGGCGTGAACCCGTGCACCCGGGCGGCGCCCATCCCCGTCCGCCGCGCTCACACCGCTTCCGGCCGTACACACCGCCTTCCCATGAACCCCTGCGCACGGCCCCGCACGGCCCCCGGTGAACCTTCCGTGAACGGCATGTTGCACACCCCGGCCATGGCCGAGCGGGTCCATTACGTTGGCTGGATGTGCTGCCGCAGAAAGCCGGACGCCACAGTGCAGAAGCTCCCCTGATGGCGCTTGTCGAAGTGGTCTCCGCGCCGTCCACGGCCGAGCGCACCACCCGTTTCCCGAACAGGACCACGGAACGCCGGAAAAAGACCCCGGTGCTCTCCGCCGGCCTGCCCGGATCCACCGTCGACCGGGTCGCCCCGGCGGTGAGCAGCGGAGCGTCCGACGTCTCGCGGGACGCCGCGGTGGGCCCGTTCCCACTGCTGGGCGAAGACGTCGGCACGATGGACGACATCCCGGGACCGCTGGTGTTCCGCACCGTCACCACGCTCGTCGACATCGCGCTGGACGCGGCGGCCGACGGCCCGGCGAGCGCTCCCGACGCCACCACACCTCCCCGGCGCCGCGCCGCCACGCGCTGCGCACCGGCTCGCTCGCGGCCTGACCCCCGATGCCAGAAAGGGAACCACCACCCATGCAGGCTCTGTCACACCTCGCCCGGGACGTCGCGTCGGCCAAGGAGCAGGGGCGCTACCGGACATACCTGAATCTGGAGCGCCGCGCCGAGACGGCCCCGCGGGCCGTGCTCCACGCCGCCGACGGTCCGCGCGAGATCACCGTCTGGTGCTCCAACGACTACCTCTCGCTGAGCCACCACCCGACGGTCATCGACGCGGTCGCCGACGCGGTGCGCGGCGTGGGCCTGGGCACCGGCGGCGCGCGCAGCATCTCGGGCACCAGCACCTTCCACGAGGACCTGGAGGCCGAACTCGCCTCGCTCTACCGCAAGGAGCGGGCGCTGCTGTTCAGCACCGGCTTCGCGGCCAACGACGCCACCCTGTCGGTGCTGGGACGGCGCATACCCGGGCTGGTGATCTTCTCCGACGAGCTGAACCACGCGTCGATCATCCAGGGCGTCCGCAACAGCGGCGCGCAGAAGAGGATCTTCCGCCACAACGACACGGGCCACCTGCGCAAGCTGCTCGGGGAGACGGACCCGGACGCGCCCAAACTGGTCGCCTTCGAGTCCCTGTACTCCATGGAGGGCGACTTCTCCCCGATCCGCGAGATCGTGGACATCGCCGAGGAATTCGGCGCCCTGACCTACCTGGACGAGATCCACTCGGTCGGCATCTACGGCGAGGAGGGCTCCGGCTACGCGGAGGAGCAGGGCGTCCGCGACCGGATCACCGTCTTCCAGGGCGGTTTCGGCAAGGGACTCGGCGGGGCCGGCGGTTACATCGCCGGGCCGGCCTCGGTCGTCGACAGCGTGCGGACCTTCGCGGCCCCGTTCGTCTTCAGCACGTCCGCCCCGGCGCCGCTGGTGGCCGGCGCGCTGTCCGCGCTGCGTCTGGTCCGCCACGACTCCACCCAGCGGGACCTGCTGCGGGCGCGCGCGTCGGAACTGAAGGAGGGACTGACCGCGCGCGGCATCCCGGTCATCTCGCGGGACAGCCACGTGGTCCCGGTGCTCGTCGGCGACCCGCATCGCAACAAGGAGGTCAGCGCGCTGCTCCTGGGCGACCACGGCATCTACGTCCAGCCGGTGAACGCGCCCACCGTGCCCGAGGGCACCGAGCGGCTGCGCGTCACGCCCACCTCCCGTCACACGGCCGCAGACGTCCAGACGTTCGTCGAGGCGCTCGACGCCGTGTGGTCGGCGGCCGGCCTTCCCCGCAGCCGCTGACCGCACCGTCCGACGGCCGTCGCCCCGGCACGAGCACCGCTCCGGAACCCGTGCCGGGGCCGCGGCCGAACCTGCACCCGATTCCAAGGATTCCCGTGAAAGACGCCACCCCACCCGTGCTCTGGCTGCTCGCGGTGGGCGCCTTCGCCGTCGGCACGGACGCGTTCGTGATCGCCGGTGTGCTGCCGGAGATCGCGGACGACCTCCGTGTCTCCCCTGGCGCCGCCGGTCAGCTGATCACCGTGTTCTCCCTCACGTACGCGCTGTTCGCCCCGGTCAGCGCCACGATCACCGGCTCGCTGTCCCGCCGGACCGTACTGGCCGGCGGGCTGGGAACGTTCATCGTCGGCAACGTGGTCACCGCGCTGGGCGACTCCTACGGATGGGTCGCGGCGGGCCGGTTCGTCGCCGCGCTCGGCGCCGCCTCGTACACGCCCCAGGCTTCCGCCGCCGCCGCGTCCCTGGTCCCCGAGGAGCGCAGGGGCCGGGCACTGGGCATCGTCATCGGCGGCCTGACCATGGCCACCGCGCTGGGAGTGCCGATCGGCACCTGGATCGGCGGCCTGGTGGGCTGGCGGGCCACGCTGTGGGCGGTCGCCGCGCTGGGCGCGGTCGCGCTGCTGGGCGTCCTGATGCTGCCGAGGCTGGCGCCCGCGGGCAGGCACCCGCTGGCCGAACGGCTCTCGGGCCTGCGCAGCCCGGCCGTCCTGATCACCCTGTCGGTCACCCTGCTCGCCGTCACCTCCGAGCACGTGGTCTACACGTACATCGGCCCGGTGCTCCAGGACGCCACCGACGGCGGGCGTGCGCTGTCGGTGCTGCTGTTCGTCTTCGGCGTCGGCGCCGTCGCGGGCAACACCGTCGCCGGGATCACCACCGACCGGCTGGGCAACCGGGCGGTGCTCCTGCTCGCCGTCGGCGGCATGGCGGTGGACCTGGCCCTGCTCCCGCTGTGGTCCGGGTCCCTGATCGGGGCGGGCGTGGCGCTGTTCGTCTGGGGCGCCACGGGGTGGATGTACCTCGTGCCCCAGCAGCACCGGCTGCTCTCGCTCAGCGAGGCGAGCGGCCCCTTCACCGTGGCGCTCAACAGTTCCGCCCTGTACCTGGGCATCGCCATCGGCGGCGCGGTCGGCGGCCTCCTCGTCAACACCTGGGGCCCCGAGTCGACCGCAGTGCCCGCCTTCGTCCTCGCGGCCGTCGCCGTCGCCGTCGCGGCCCGCACCTACGGACGTCCCACCCCCACCGGTGCGGCGCGGGAGACACGCAGCGATCCCGCGCGGCAAGGAGCTTCCGACGACGACTGACCGACCTGCCGGCGGACGGCGTCCACCGGTCCGGGCCGCGTTCGCCCTGGTTGCCGCCTCGGCCCCCGACACGGAGGTCGTCGGCGAGGCCGGCACGGGCCGGGAGGCCGTGGAACCGGTCCGTCGATCCGCGGCGTGACGGCCGGCGGGGCCCTGCTCTCGCCCGGTCCGGCGGCCTGCCTGATCGAGCGGTTGCCGCACAGGCCCGCGCTCCCGGCGGTGGGCGGCCGCGGTCCTGGCCGGCTGCCGAGCGGGAGCGGCACCCTGGACACCCGCGGCCTCACCGACACGGAGGTCGCCGACTTCCTCGGGCTGAGCCCGCTGACCGCGAAGACGCACGTGGGCCGCATCATGGGCAAGCCGGGCGCGCGGGACCGGGCGCAACCGGTCATCGTGGCCTGCGAGTCGGGGCTGGTGACACCGGGCGGCCGTCAGGCGCAGTAGGTGTCCGTGCCCGGCCGCTGCCCGGTCGCCAGGAAGCGGGAGACCGTACGGTCGCCGCACGCGTTGCCGTTGGCGAGGTAGGCGTCGTGCCCGGTGGAGTTGACCGTCACCATGACCGCGCGCCGGCCGAACGCCTCCCGGAGCTTCCGGGCGCCGCTGAGCGGGGTCGCCACGTCCCGCTCGTTCTGGACGAGCATGATGTTGGACGGCCCCCGGCCGGTGATCCGCACCGGCGCCTCACGCGGCGGATACGGCCAGGCGGCGCACGGCATCGCGTTGCGGGGCATGCCGGCGGTGAGCGGGTACTTGGCGCGGCTCTCGGCGACGTCCTTCTCGTACACGGCCTCGGACGTGGGCCAGGCGACGTCGTTGCACAGCGTGCCGGCGCCGACGGCGGCGACGTTCTGCAGGACGGCCTCGGGCGGCGCCGCGGGCGCGGGCGGCACGGTGCCCTCCTGCGCGGCCCGCATCAGCTTGGCGAGCGTGGGATAGCGGCTGGGGGAGTAGAGGCTGTCCAGCATGGTCTGGCGCAGGACGTTGCCGTTCAGCTCCTCCGGGTTGGCGCCGGGCCAGGGGAGGGGTTCCCGGTCGAGCCGGGCGGCCAGCCGCAGGAACAGCGGCCGGACGTCGGCGGCGCTGCTCGCGACGCGGTCCGGGTTGTCCGGCTTCGACGCCCACGCGGCGAAGTCGGGGAAGGTGTCCTCCACGCCCTGCTCGTGCCCGGCCAGCCAGGCGCGGGCGACGCGGGTAGGGTCGGGGTTGTCGTTGCTGTCCAGCACGATGCGGTCGGTGCGGTGCGGGAACAGCTGCGCGTACACGGCCCCGACGTACGTCCCGTACGACACGCCCCACGCGGAGAGCTTGCGCTCGCCGAGCGCGGCGCGGAGGCGGTCGATGTCGCGGGCCTCGTTGGCGGTGCTGAGGTGCCGGATCAGTTCGCCGCCGTTCGCGGCACAGGCGCCGGCCATGCGGCGGGCGGTGGCCAGGTTCTCGTCCACCGAGCCGTCCGCGGCCGGCCAGGGGCGGAGCTTGGAGAGGGCCAGGTCGCCGTGGTCCAGCCCGCAGTCGACGGGCGTGGACGGGGCGAGCCCGCGCGGGGCGAAGCCGACCACGTCGTAGGCGTCCAGGACCTCCTGGGGGAGCCTCTTACCCCTCCCCGAGGGGTCGTTCAGGCTGGAGCCGCCCGGCCCGCCGGGGATCAGCAGCAGGGTGCCGCGCCGGGCCCGGGGGTTCTCGCTCGGGATGCGCGAGACGGCGATGTCGATGCGGGGACTGTCGGGGTCGGCGTAGTCCATGGGGACCCGGAGGGTGGCGCACTGCTGCCGGGGGTCGATCCCGGAGCCCCCGCAGGCGGCCCAGGCGAGGCCCTCGGAGGAGCTCGCGGCCACGGATGCGGTCACGGGCGCGGTGACGGCCAGGAGGGCGGTGGAGACGCCGACGATGGCGGCGTTGCGGATGGTGCGCGTGTGCTGCGTCATACGACGATCTTCGCGAATCCCAGAGGCCCGCCCCATCCGGGCAACAACCTGGAACGTCTTGGGGTTTACCCCACCATCCCCCTGACGAACTCCACCCAGGCGGCGGCCCCGACGAGGGCCACGGGCCCGCGCCGCGGGGATCGGCGCGGGCTCACCGACCGCGGAGGCGAACAGCTGCTGGATCGACAAGGATCGGCGCCTCCGGATTTCCCACTGGGGAGCGTGGCGAGGCGGGACGGGCCCGGCCGTGCCGGTGGGTACCGCACGGCCGGGCCCGGTGATCAGTTGAGCGGGACGTCGTACTCCGTCCAGGCGGACCAGTTTCCGTCGTGGTCGCGATTGCGGCCCCACATCTGCCCGAGGTGGTCGTAGTAGAAGACCCTGAAGGTCCAGGGATCGGTCTTGTCGTAGTCGTAGACGTACGCCTGGGTGGTCACCCCTCTTCCCCCTACGCCCATGGACTGCCAACCGCTCCACTTTCCGCTGGAGTCGGTGTTGTAGCGGGTCCACACCGCCATGTCGGTGCCGATGATGAACTCCTGCTTCCTTCCGTCGGGCAGCTTGTAGCTGGTGACGCCGTACTCGCAGATGTAGACACCGCCTCCGCGCGAGCAGTTGCTCGCCTCGGCCGGCGTGGCCACCCCCGCGACACTCGCGACGGCGGCGGCCGTGATCGCGGCAGCCTTGAGTTTCCCGACCAGCATGACTTTCATCTCCTTGAGGTTCGTGTGTCTGTCCTGCGTGACGAGGCAGGGCAGGGAGGGGGCAAAGCAGGGGTGTGGACTCAGAAGTCGTCCGCGCCGTTGCGGAGTTCGGGGGTCCAGTAGCCGGTGAGGGCCTGCACCGGGTCGGCGGCGATGCCGCCGCTGCCGGGCGCGCTGACGGTGATGACGGTGGAGTCTTCCGTCAGCACGAGGGAGAACGCCGACACGGGCTCGTTGTCCTCGTCGACCCCGCCGTCGGAGACCCTCACCAGCGCGTAGGCGGGGGCTCCCGGCGTGAGCACGACCGGCGTGGGCGGCTTGCTCTTGGCGACGGCCGGGACGTCCTGCTTGTGGCTCTCCAGCAGCTGGATGTGCGGGAATCCCGCCAGCCGGCAGGAGTCGCCGGAGGTGTTCTTCGCGGTGAGGACGAGGTGCGTGTAGGGAGGACCGCCCTGGGTGGCGGCGGTGACGGAGACATCCCCCGCGGTGCACAGCCGGGTGGTGGCGGGTGCCTGCTCGCCGTCCGGGCCCGCGGAGCCGCCGGCGGCGGTGGAGCCGTCGGAACCGTTCGCTTCGGCCGAGTCCTTCGCCTTCGCCGAGGCCGTCGCATCGGTGGTGCCCGTCGTGCCCGTCGTGCCCGTCGTGCCCGTCGAGCCGGCCTGCTCGCCGTCCACCGCCGTCCCCGTCGCCGAGGAGGACGCCGCGGGAGCGGACTCGCCGTCCGTGTCGCTCTGGCAGGCGGTGAGACACAGGGCGAGAGCCGTGCCCGCGATGGCGAGCAGCGTGGAGCGGTGGCGCATGGTGTGCATGGGAGTTCTTCCGGTGAGTGCCTGGTGCGGGGGCACGGCTCGGTGCCGCCGGCCCTGGTCGTTCTGATGCTGCGGTGTGGTGCTCAGGCGCCCGTCCCCCCCCCGAGAGGGGAGATGCCCCCGCCTCTGAAAGGCAAGGCGCCCCGCGCCAGAACTGATTGGATCACCGGCGGTCCGTGCGGCCCAGGCGGTTCCACCGGCAGGAATACGGTCCGTAACACTTCTGCCGGTGCTCGCGTCCGCACGCGCCGGATGATCCGGGACGGAGACGGCGCGCGGTGGCACCCTTCCATCGGGGCAGCGAGAACCGTAAGCGTCGAGCAACCCGACGGCCGCGGTCGGGCGGAGCCGTCGCCCACTCACCGTCGCCGAGCGCTACGCCATCGCCGGACCGCGTACGGCCCAGCCGCCGCGTGTCGGTCTCGACGCCGGCCGGACCGGCGGTCCTGGCCGCCGTTCTCGGCGGGTGAGCGGGTCCTCGGCGCGGGCCGCGGCGCTCCAGGCGGCGCGCAGCCGGGCCTTGCCCCGTGCGGGGCGGGTGTACGCCCCGGGCACGCGACGGCGCCCCGCGGGGGTACGTCGCCGGAGCGTCTGCGGGGATGGCCCCGCCTCGCGCCGGTTCCTGCCGCGCCGGGCCTCCGGCCGGGTGAGTTAGGTTTTCGCCCGGCAGAGGGATTGATGGTGTTATGGATAGCTCTAGTCCATCCGGAGTTCTCTTTCGGCGATTTCCTCCGGAGACGCGCAGTGTGCCGCTGGCCCGGCGATTCGTGCGGTCGGCGCTGCCCGGCGTCGAGCCGGAGGTGGTGGACACCGCCGAGCTGCTGACCGGTGAGCTGGTGACCAACGCGGTGCTGCACGCGCGGACCGAGGTGGAGGTGCGGGTCTGGTCGCACGAGGGACAGGTGCGCGTGCGAGTCGGCGACGGCCGGCCGGACCGCCCGCTGGTGCCGCGGGAGTCCAGGCCGTATGCCGGTGCCGGCCGGGGCCTTGCCATGGTCGAGGAGCTGGCTTCCAGTCATGGGGCCCACGTGGGGGAGGGCCGCAAGACGGTCTGGTTCGAACTGTGGCCCAAGGCCCCGGTGCCACCGACGTCCGGCTGGGAGACCGTGCCCACGCTCGGCCGAACCGCGACCGTGACCCTGATCGACGTGCCGTACATCGTCTTCCGCGCGGCACAGCAGCACAGTGACGAGGTGCTGCGCGAACTGATGTTGACCACACGCGTCGAGGAACGCGCCGGAGTGTCACGCCACGAGCTGCTCGTCGCCGGCGATGTGGCCAACGTCATCAACGCGTGCGTGACGTCCGCGCTGGAGGAGACGGTCACCGGCGGCGCCACGGTGACCCTGGACATCGCGTTCCCGTTGGACGCCGCGCCCGCCGTGGACACGTTGCGGAACGTGTTCGAACACGGTGACACGGCGGCACAGCTGGGGTCCCTGCTCACCCTCCCGGCTCCGCCGCACGTGCGCAGCCACTACCAGTGGGTGCTCGACCAACTGGTCACCCAACTCTCCGGAGGTCCGCCCACCGCGTGGACGCTGCTGCCCGGTGTGCCGGACGCGACCTCCGTCGAATTCGCGCCGTGGGACGCCGGCGACGTGGAGGACAGCAGTGTCCCGACTGCCGCGGCCGACGACGACGGCCGGATCATCGCGGCCAACACCGCTCTGGCCGACCTGCTGGGCTGGCAGACCGACGAGCTGATCGGTCGGCCGCTGACCGTGCTGATTCCCGAGCATCTGCGCGAGCGCCACCGGGCTGGGTTCACCGCGCTCCGGCTGACCGGCCGGTCCCGCCTCATGGGCCGGTCCATCCCGCTGCCGGCCTTGCACCGCGACGGCAGCCTGGTCCATGTGCGTCTGCACGTGCAGAGTCAGGAGGCGGTCGACGGCCGCACGGTGCGGGTCGGCCAGTTCACGCCCAGAGCGACGGCTCCCGGGGAGGACCGGCCGGTGTCACGTCCCGATCCCGGGCTCTCGGTGCGGCTGCACACCGGCGCGGCAGCGGCGCCGCGGGCCGGCGGTGAGACGGCGACACGGAGGGCTTGGGAGCGGTTGAGCCTGCTGGCGGACACCACCAGTGCACTGTCGAGCACACTCGACTTGCGCGAGGGACTGCGCCGGGTGTGCCACGTCCTCACCCAGCAGATGGCCGCATGGTGCGTGGTCGATCTGCTCGACGAGCACGGCGATGCCGAACGGGTCTGCGTCGTCCACCGCGAGCCTCGGGCACTGAGCGCCGGGGTGGAACTCGGCAGACTGCCCCCGGTGTCCGAGAACGCGCGGGGACCGCTGGCCCGGGTGCTGAACGGCGCGGGACCCCTGCTGATCACCGAGATCCCCTCACCGGACCAGGCGGAAAGCGCCCTGGACGCCCGGCAGCTGGAGCTGTTCGAGCAACTGGACGCCGGCAGCACGATCATGGCGCCACTGCGGGCCCGCCGCGAGGTGCTGGGCGCCCTGATCGTCGTACGCACCGGCCACGACGATCCCTTCACCGAACAGGACGCGCTCCTCGTCGCCGACCTCGTGAAGGGAATCTCGCTGAGTGTCGACAACGCCCGTCTGCACCAGCACACCCGTACCGCGGCCGAGCGCCTCCAACGGTCCCTGCTGCCCCGCCTCCCGCACATCCCCTCCATGGAGATGACCGCACGCTACGCACCCTCCAGTACCACCGCCCAGGTCGGCGGCGACTGGTTCGACGCCTTCACCCTGCCCGACGGTGACACGGCACTGGTCATCGGAGACGTGTCAGGGCACGATCTGAACGCCGCGGTGACGATGAGCCAGCTGCGCAACATGCTCCGCGGCATCGCCGTCGACTGCCAGGACCGGCCCTCGGAGGTACTGCGCCGACTCGACCTCGCGACCCTCACCCTTTACCCGAACTCCACCGCGACCTGCGCCTACGCCGTCGTCAAAGGACCCTCCAACGGCCCCTGGGAACTGCACCACTCGTCCGCCGGACACCTCCCCCTGCTACTGACCCGGCCCAACGGCGACACTCATTACCTGGAGTCCGCCTCCGGTCTCCTCATCGGCGTGGACAGCACCTTTCCCAGACCCACCGCCCACGACTCGCTGCCGGCCCATTCCACCCTGCTCATGTTCACCGACGGCCTGATCGAACGCCCGGGAGAATCCCTCAGCGACGCCTTGGGCCGCCTGCGCCGGCACACCGCCGCCCTCGCCCAGGCACCCCTCGACGTCTTCTGCGACGAACTGATCCTCAGCCTCGGCGCCGGCAGTACCGACGACATCGCCCTCCTCGCCCTGCGCCCCACTCCGCCGGACGCATGACCGGCCGCCGTCCCGCCGGCGCGGCCCTCTCACACCGCCGCCGCGGACGAAGGCCGGGCGGGTCAAACGTCGTCCGGCCATGTCCGGCGTCGGGCGTGGTGGGCCCATACGGCGATGACCATGAGGATGGCTGTCATACCGCCCAGGGTCATGACCGCCGAGGGCGAGCCGGCGTCGACGATGAGTCCACCGGCCAGGGCGCCGAGGGAGATCGCGGCCTGGAAGGACGCGGTGAACATGACGGAAGCGGCTTCGGGGGTGTCGGGACTCGCCTTGGTGAACCACGTCTGGGAGCAGACAGGGACCGCCCCGTACGCCACGCCCCAGACGATGAGGAGGGCGATCGCTCCGGCGTTCCCCTGACCCAGAACGGGCAGGAGCAGGGTGGCGACAGCGATCAAGCCGGCGGCGGTGCCGAAGGTGGCCCGGGGGTGGCGTGCGACCAGGGAGCCGCCCAGGAAATTGCCGAGGATGCCCGCTGCTCCGTAGACGAGCAGGAAGACGGTGACGAGCCCGGACCCGACGTCGGTGACCTGCTCGAGGAACGGTGTGACGTAGGTGTATGTACCGAAGTGCGCCAGCACGATCAGTACGGTCAGGAGCAGTGCGAACCGGGTGGCGCCGCTGCTGAGCATGCCGCGCAATACGCGCAGGCGGGTGGTCCGGCGAGGTGGCAGCGGCGGCGTGACGGCCAACAGCATGATCAGTACGGCGACGGTGAAGCCGCCCATGGCGATGAACGCGGTGCGCCAGCCGGCCAGGCCGCCGATGAGTGTGCCGGCCGGTACGCCGAGTACGGAGCCCAGGGGTACGGCGGAGAAGATCACCGCTGTGGCTCGGCCGACGGATGCGGCGGGCACGAGGCGTTCGGCCAGTGAGGCGCCGATGGACCAGAAGCCGCCGATCACGACGCCGACGACGATGCGGGAGACCAGGACCAGCCAGTAGTCGGGGGCCGCTGCCGCGAGGAAGTTCGCCGCGGCGAGCAGGACCATGAAGGCGCACAGCATCGGGCGGCGGTCGATCCGTGCGGTGACGACGGTGACGACGGGGGCGGCGATCGCTGCGAGGAAGCCGGGCATGGTCATCGTCAGGCCGGCCATGCCGTCGGAGACGGTGAAACCGGCGCCGATCTCGGTCAGAAGTCCGATGGGGAGGATTTCTGTGGTGACGATGGAGAAGATGCCCAGCATCACCGCGACGACGGCCAGCCATCCGATCACCGGGGAGCGGGGCGGTGCATCGGCCCCGCCGGGGTCGCGCGTGGTCGCGGTGGTGGATGCGTCCATGGTTTCCGTCCTGCGCTGGGGATTGTGTCGCACGATCAGTGCAGCAGGCGGAGCGGGGCGAGGGCTGGCGGATCCGCGACATCAGCGTCGCCTCGAAGGGTGGTGTCGTAATCACGCTCGTGCGCACCCTCACGCTCAGCCGGCTCGAACACAGCATGCGAACGAGCGGTGAGCACAAGTGCAGGCGAAGACCGCTCTGCCGTACGGCAGTCACCGGGCCGAGTGGTCAGGTTCGAGCCACCACGCGAGGTCGGCCGTTGAAGATCAAGCTAGCCTCCCCGTTTCGCTTCGCGTGGCTGAGCTGGTCGGATCGCGGTGAAGTGGTGGTTTCGGTTGCTCGTGGCCGGGTGGGCATGGCCGGGGC
>NZ_JBVHNF010000023.1:0-123662 GCF_055558055.1 Streptomyces sp. NPDC025833 | reverse complement strand
ATGGAGCAGCCCCTCAACGCCCACAAGGCGGGCACCGTCAAGGGCCTGACCGCCGACATCGGCGCGTCCGTCACCTCGGGCGCCGCGATCTGCGACATCAAGGACTGACACGTGATGCCGCCCGGGCCGCCGGGTCGCGCTCGTGAGCGCCGGCACATGCCCGGTGGGGACCCGGGACCTCCGTGACCTCCCGGCGGGTCCGGCGCGCTGCCCGTACGCCCGCACCGCAGCACGGCAGGCGCTGCCCGCCACCGCCTTCGGCTCGCGCCGCCACCGCGGACCAGGCAGGGCGCGGGCGGGCAGGGACCCGCCGCGCGGCCATGACTCGCCGCGCGCGGAACCCGGTGCGGGTCCGCGCGAACAGCTTCGCGGCGCTCGCCGAGCCGGGCGGCCCTTGGGGGTCAGACGGCCTTCGGGGGGCCGGTGGTGCCGAGGCGTTCCCAGAGGCCGGCCAGGTGCGAGTGCAGGACTTCCCCGGCTTCCTGTGCGGTCAAGTGCCCGATGAGTACGTGGGTGGTGAGGCCGTCGGCGAGGGCGAGCAGGGCGCGGGCCTCGTGCGGCGGGTCGGGCGGCGTGGCGCCTTCGCGGGCCGGGCCGTTGTCGGTCGCGGCGGCTTCAGTGATGAGGCGGACGAAGAGGTCCTGGAGGGCCCCGTAGCTGGTTCTCAGCGGGCCGGCGAGTGGTTCGCTGACGGCGGCCTGGGCGACGAACGCGAGCCAGATCCGTGCTTCGGCGCGGTGTTCCTCGCGGAGCAGGGCCATCTCGTCGGTCGCGTGGCCCAGGGCGGTGGCGGCCGACTGGGCCGGGCTCGCGGCCAGGCGGGTCCGCACACGTTCGGTGATGCGGTCGCCGACGTGGTCGACGGCGAAGAGGAGCATCTCCCCCTTGCTGCGGAAACAGCGCTGAACGGCGCCCAGGGAGACCTGTGCGCGGGCGGCGACGTCGCGCATGGTCACTCCCTCCGGTCCGTGTTCGTCGGCGAGGAGGCAGACGGCCTCGGCGATCCGGCGGCGTCGGCTTTCGTAGTCCACCTGTCTGGGCATGCTCGGTCAGCCTCCTTATTCCAATACGATCGTATCGCTTCCGGGTTAGGGTTCGGACCCACGGCACTTCGACGTGTGGATGGGGAACGCGATGATCAGGCAGAACGCCCTGTGGGCCAGGACGGCGGCGGCCCAGGCGGAGGCGGTCCGGGGCGGGGAGATATCGGCGGTCGAATTGGTCGACAGTCACCTGGAACGCATCGCCGAGGTCAACCCGCGGGTCAACGCGGTGACGCAGTTGCTGGCCGAGCGGGCTCGCGAGACCGCGGCGCGCACGGACCGGCGGCGGGCGGCGGGCGAGGAACTCGGGCCGCTGGCCGGCGTGCCGTTCACGGTGAAGGAGACCACCGCCGTCGAAGGCGTGCCGACCACACTCGGTGCGGCACGCTTCCGCGACCTGGTGGCTCCGGCCGACGCACCGCCTGTGGCCCGGCTCCGCGCGGCGGGTGCGATACCGATCGGGCACAGCAACATGCCCACCCTGGTCCTGGCCGGGATGCACACGCGCAGCGAGTTGTTCGGCGACACCGTCAACCCGTGGGACGAGAGCCGGACCCCGGGCGGCAGCAGCGGCGGTGACGGAGCGGCCGTCGCCACCGGCATGGCCGCGCTCGGACTCGGCAACGATTCCGGCGGTTCCGTGCGGGTCCCGGCCTCGTTCTGCGGCGTGACGGCGCTGAAGCCGACCAATGGGCGGTTCCCGGCCGACCACCGCATCCCCGGCGCGGACGACCCGGGGCCGGCCTCGCAGATGCTCGTCACCGACGGGCCGCTGGCCCGTACGGTCGCCGACCTGCGGCTGGCGTACGAGGCGCTGGCCGGGACCGATCCCCGGGACCCGCGGGCCGTACCCGTGCCCCTCTACGGCGAGCCGCTGCCGGGCCCGGTCAAGGTCGCGGTCGTCACCGAC
Source organism: Streptomyces sp. NPDC025833 (assembly GCF_055558055.1). Lineage (NCBI taxonomy): Bacteria > Bacillati > Actinomycetota > Actinomycetes > Kitasatosporales > Streptomycetaceae > Streptomyces > Streptomyces sp. NPDC025833. The sequence continues at coordinate 121,709 of NZ_JBVHNF010000023.1, read as the reverse complement.
CCGGGCGGCCGCGGCGTCCACCCCACGGTCCGCGGGGCCGTCGCGGCGGCAGCGGACGCGTTGCGCGACGCGGGGTACGACGTACGGGAGGTGGCGGACGTGCCGCGGCTGGACGAGGCGCTGGAGGCGTACGACCGGATCACCGTGACCGAGTTCGCGCCGGCCTGGCCGGTGGTGCGGACGCTGCTCGGCGAGGGCGGGGACCGTTTCATCCAGATGGCCATGGAGAAGACTCCGCCGGTGAACGCCGCGGAGCTCACCCGGCTGATGGGGACCTGGCTCGGCATCCGCCGTTCCTGGGCGGAGTTCCTCCACGCGTACCCGCTGCTGCTCGGGCCGGTGTTCACCGAGCCGCCCGTCGAGCCGGGACTGGAGTCACGCGACGCGGCGGGACGGGAACGTGTCGTGGAGGGCATGCGCCTGTGCAGGGCGACCAGCTTCGTGGGTGTGCCGGCGGTCGCCGTGCCGACCGGAGCCGGCGATGGGCTGCCCTGCGGCGTACAGGTCGTCGGGCGCGCGTTCCGGGAGGATATGTGCCTGGCCGCCGCCCAGGAGGTCGAGGACCGCCTCGGCGTGCTCACACCGATCGATCCGCGCGCCGGAACCCCGGCTGCCGCGCGATAGCAGATGTTCCCCGGGCTCGGGCGCGTCCTCCTCCGTGATGAACACGCCGGGCCCCCCGCGGCGGTGCCGCTCCTCGTCGCCGGCTTCCCACCGCATCCGGCTTCACGGTGACCGGTCACGTCAAGACGGGCCACGGGTCGATCACAGGGGCCGGTTGATCAGTGGCGCCGTCTCCCCCGGTGGCTGGCGGCGGTCCGGGTCATGTGACGGGGACGCAGATCTCGCAGAGGTGCCGGGCCAGCAGGCGGGGCCGGTAGCGTTCGAGGACGGGGCGGGTGGCGTCGAAGGTGAGGTCCTGGGCGGCGAGTCCGCCGAACAGGCCGGCCCAGGCATGTGCGAGGCCCTCGGGAGTGTGCGCGGTGGTGAGGACCGCGTGGCGGCCGCCGGCGAGGCGGGCCTCCCGGACCTCGGGGTGGCGGACCTCGGCATCGTCGGGCAGTACGAGGCAGGTGTCGTAGCGGCAGTCGCCGGGCGGGGTGCGGGCGGGGTCGTCGCGGGCGATGCCCAGGACGGCGGAGTCGGCGCGCAGCAGACCGTGCGCGGCGGCCCAGGACTTCAGCGTTTCCATCTGAACCGCATTCGCCTCGCCATACGGTCCGGTCCGCCTCAGATAGGCGATGCGGGATTCCGGTATCTCTTCCACCGTGAACATGTTTCCTCCTCTTTTCGGGGGACGCGGAGGCAACGGTAGCAGGGTATAAAATTGCCTTTTCGGAAAGTTTTTTGAATACCCGTCCACCGGCCGTCGCAGGCAGGCGGGCGCGCTCGTTCCCCGCCCGTACCCGGCGCCTGACGGCCTCGACGCGTCCGGCACCTCCGCCTGCTCCTGCTTCCCGCCGTCCGCGCCGCCGGCCGGTTGCACGGTCGGCGGGAATACCGCTGGCCGCCTTTGAAAGCGATCCCTGAAATGATCCGGCGCCCCATGCGAAAACGTGCGGGATGTCGCGGCATGGCGAACCCTCACCGTGCTGCTCAACGCGAGCGTGGGCTTTCACATGAGCTGTTGCTGCGGGCCCGGATACCGCCCCCGGACACTGCGCGAGGTGCGCGAGCGCATGACGTACGCGCGGCGCAGTGGGATGTCGGCCGCGGAGGCTCTCGCACTGGAGGATGTGCCGTAGCGAGGACCGTGCGAGCGCCCGCACGGTGGGCGTCCCACAGGCGTGAGACCTCGGGCACTCGTGCCCGGCGCTCCCTCCCGCACGCAGCGGCCCCGCCGGGTGAACGCGAGGTCGTATAGCCGCCAGGCTCGGCCGCCGCGGTGCTGCAGTCTGACGGAGGTGGTCGTGCTCCGGGCCCGGCCGGCCCCACCGCTACGGCATCTCCCGAAAGGTCTCTCTCATGTCTTCCCGTCTGGACTCCAAGGTCTTCGTCGTCACCGGCGGCTCCTCCGGCATCGGCCTGGCCGTCGCGCGGCGCCTCGCGTCGGAAGGCGCCGCCGTCGTCCTCGGCTCCCGCCGCAAGGACGTCGGTGAAGAGGCCGCCGAGGGCATCCGGGCCGCGGGGGGCCGGGCGTTCTTCGTTCCGGCCGACGTCTCCGTCGAGGCCGACGCCGCCGCGCTGGTCACGGCGGCGCTCGGCGAATTCGGCAGACTGGACGGGGCGTTCAACAACGCCGGCTCCGTCAACGCCTTCGGCCCGGTGTCCGACATCGACGGCGCCGCCTGGAACGCCGACCTCACACAGAACACCACCAGCGTCTTCAACTGCCTCAAGCACCAGATACCGGAGGTGCTCAAGACGCGTGGGGCGATCGTCAACAACGCCTCCAACATGGGGGTCGTCGCGCTGCCCGGCGTCGCCCCGTACGTCGCCGCCAAGCACGCGGTCGTCGGCCTGACCCGGGCCGTCGCGCTCGAAGTGGCCGAACAGGGTGTGCGGGTCAACGCCATCACCACCGGCGGCGTCGACACGCCGCTGTCGCGCAGCACGATGCTGACCAGCGACGAGGCCGTCGCGCAGATCTCGGCGATGCATCCGGTGAACCGCATCGCCCGGCCCGAGGAGATCGCCCCGTTCGTGGCGTTCCTGCTGAGCGACGACGCCTCGTTCATCACCGGCGCGGCCCTCGCGATCGACGGCGGCTTCACCACCCGCTGACCACCTGCCGGCCCGGCGAGCGTGCGGCGTTCGCCGGGCCGGCCGCCCGGTCGTGGGTCCCGGCCCCGTCGTACGGTCGCGGGGCCGGGGTCGCCGGGTGCCGGGCGCGGTCATGCCGTCACGGTCGTACCGCCACGGCATCCACCTCGAACAGCATGCCGGGCAGGGCGAGTGCGGCCACACCGCTCAGGGTCTGTGCCGGCAGCCGGTCGCCGAAGCGGGCGTGCAGCTCCTTGCCGAGGATGTCCAGCCTGGCCCGGTCGTGTTCCACCACGAAGGTGCCGAGGCGGACCACGTGCTCGTATCCGAGACCGACTCCGGCCAGTGCCGAGCGCAGCCGGTCGAAGGCCAGGCCGACCTGGGCCGCGAAGTCGCCCGGCACGGGTGCCCCCTCGGCGTCGGAAGCGTACTGGCCGCCGATGAAGACGAGTTCGCCCGACGCGGAGACGGCATGGCTGTAGCCGAACGGCGTCGGATCGTGGAGGCCGGCCGGGTTGGTGATGTTCCGCTGATCGATCGTCATGTCCCGGCAACCTCGCACCGCGGGGGATCATTCCGCCGCGCACGGTGCCGCGTACTCCGCATCTGACGCGGCGTCATCGACCGGCGGGGGTCGGCCGGTTCCGGCGGGCCGGCCGACGCGTCAGCGGAGTGAAGCGGGCGGGCCGGTCGGGTGACGGACGGGGCGCGGTGCTCTTGGCGGGGCCCGGCGGCGCTACAACGCTGCCTGTGAACCTGACCAAGCGGACTGCGTACCGCGCGATCGCCCTCGTCTCCCTCGCGCTGCTCCCCCCGGCGGTGGCCGCGCCGACGGTGGCCGCCCACGCGGCGGCCGTGCCCGATCCGGTCGTCTTCGTGCACGGCTGGAACAGCTCCGGCTCCACGTGGAACACCATGGCCGGCCGCTTCCGGGCCGACGGCTGGCCGGCCGGCCGCCTCGACCAGTGGAGCTACCCCAGCAGCCGGTCCAACGCGACGACCGCGTCCCGACTGGCCCGGGAGATCGACCGCGTCCTGGCCGCCACCGGCGCCTCCAAGGTCGACCTCGTCACCCACTCGATGGGCGGCCTCTCCTCCCGCTACTACCTCAAGAACCTGGCGGGAGACGCCAAGGTCGACGCGTGGGTGTCCCTGGCGGGCCCCCACCACGGCACGGGTGCCGCCTATTGGTGCGGCGGGGCCCCGTGCACCGAGATGCGCCCCGGGTCGAGGTTCCTGAACGCGCTCAACGCCGGGGACGAGACGCCCGGTACCACCCGCTACGCCACCTGGCGCTCCCCGTGCGACGGCATCGTCACACCCGACCGCACCGTGGTTCTCGCCGGAGCGCTCAACACCAGGACGGCATGTCTGCGGCACACCGCGTTCCCCGCCGACGCGGCCGTCTACCAGGAGGTCAAGCGCTTCATCCAGCGGCGGGGATGACGTCGTGGCCCTTCCCCTCCCCGCGGCTCTGCCGCGTCGGCGAGTCGGCGCACCCCCGCGCCGAGGAACTGGAGGCGGGTCCCGTCCTGCCGGCGCCGGCCGACGCGAACCGGCGCCGGGTCGTGGCCGAACTGGCCGACCGGCCGGACGAGGAGCGGCTGTGCGCGTCCTTCGACCTCCCGGTGGGCAAGTCCAGTCGCACCCGTCACTGGCGCGTCCTGCGCGAGGCGGGCCTGGTCCACCAGCGTGACGCCGGGAACGGGCTGTACGTGCGCCTGCGCAAGGAGGACCCGGACCGCCGGTCCCCGGGGCTGATCCAGGCCGTGCTCGCCGCGGGCTGAGCGCGCACCGGACCGTTGGAGCCGTCCCCGCGCGGGCAACCGTCTGTGTAACCCGCCGTACGGCGCCGACCCGGACGTCGACGTACCGTCGGGGCGCGCCGCTCGTGCCCCGGCCCCGAGCGCAGACAGGAGACCGCCCGTGACCGCCATATCCCAGGGCCGCGACTGGACCCGTATGCAGCCCGCCGACTTCGACGACTCCGCTCCGCTCGACCTGGTCGACGCGGCCGTGTGCCGGCCGGTGCCCGCCGTGCCCGACGAGTGCGGGACACAACCGCTGTTCGGCAGGGACCCGGAGCCCGCACACCCCCACAGCGCCCGCACACCGGCCCCGGCACCCGGCGAGGACACCACCGACGCCGACACCCTGTTCTAGGGCGGCTGCCCGGCAGGCCGGCACGGCGTTCCCCGGGAAGCCGTTCTCGTGCCGCGGGGCCGGGAGCGCGGGTCACCGCTCCCGCCCGGCCGGTGTCATGGGCCGGGCGGGGGCGGGACGGGTCGTCGCCGGTGGGCGGTCCGCGGCGGGTCGGACGGACCGAGGCGGCCGGGCGGCCGGTCAGGCGTCGGTGATCGGGCTGGTGCCCAGGCGGATGTGGTCGACCGCCCAGAACCAGTTGTTGCCCGCGTTGAAGATCCGGAACTTCGCCTTCACGGACGTGGCGCCGGACGGCACCGGGCAGGAGAGACGGACGAGCCGGTTCTGCTGGTCCGCCCCCTGGTTGGTGTTGCCCGAGGAGGCGCTGCTGTAGTGGAGCAGTCGCGCTGTCTCGCCCGAGTCGAACTCCAGGACGACCTCGGCCTCCTGCGGGCTCTCCTGCCGGTAGTGGGAGTCGAATCCCAGGTGCAGGGTGGGGGTGCCCGGGGGGATCGCCACCGGCGGGCCGGCCAGGGTCGAGTCGAAGCGGCCCCGGGCGGACGGGCTGCCGGTGTCGTCCCAGTCGTCGGGGTCGGCGACGGCGACGATCCCGAGGGACCGGGTGAAGCCCGGTCGGTCCTGTGCGGCGGGGAACCAGAACTGCTTGGACAGGAAGGTCCAGCCCTGGAGTTCCCGGGTGCCCTGGGGCATGCCCGCCGCGTTGGTGACCGTCCAGCCCTCGGGCGGGGTCCGGGTCCAGCCGAGCAGGCCGGGCCGGCTGAGGTCGGCCGCGGCGGTGAGAGCGGGGGCGACGGACTCGAAGTCCTCCGCGAGCAGGTACCCGGTCATGAGGGGGCCGGTCCTGGCGGGCAGGGACGCGGACGCCGTCACGGCCCGGCCCGCCAGCTTCGCCGTGACGGCGGCTTCGAGGGTGCCGGTGGCGCGGACCGCCGCGACGGGGGCGACGACGTCCCAGGCCAGCGTCACGGAGGAGCGGGCCGCGACGGAGGTGGGGGTGGCGCCCTTCGCGGTGGCGGTCCAGCCCTGCGGGAGGGTCAGGGCGGCGGCCGGTCCGGTGAGGGGCGTGCTGCCGGCGTTGGTGACGGTGGCCGTCACCGTGGCGGGCCTGCCGGGCGAGAGGACCGTGCCGTCGGTCCCGGGTGAGCCGGCCGGGCCGGTCAGCGCGACACTCAGGACGGGGGCGACCCTGGCCTGCACGCGGGCGTCGGCGAGCCGGAGCAGGCCGTCGCCCTCGGCGTGTGCGGCGACGGCCAGCCGGCCCGCGGTGGCGCCGTCGGCGGGTGTGACCGTGAAGCGCGCGTCGGCCGACTTCCCGGCCCCGAGCCCCCTGGGGAGCGCGCCGGTCCGCTCGACCGTCCAGCCGGACGGGGCGAGCAGGGTGACGGCGAGGTCTTCGAGCCGGCCGCCGTCCTGGTTCCGTACGGTGACGACGACCTCGGCCGGGTTGCCCTGCGTGAAGGGGGTGTCCAGCGGCGGAAGCGCGGCGGGCAGGCCGATCGTCGCGGTCAGCGCCGGTACGGTGCCGGTCGCGGGGTCGGTGACACCGGGTTCGCCGTCCGCCAGGCGTCCGGTCATGCGGCGCAGGAAGGCGGGGTCGCGCTGGTCGAGGACCGCGATGTCGTACCAGCCGTGGTCGGGGAGGCGGAAGCGGACCGTGCGGGAGGCGCCGGGCGCGAGGGTGACGGTGCGGACGGGGTCGCCGTGCCGGTGGGAGTACACCGACTCGCCGACGAGGAGGGTGCGGGTCGTCGAGGTGGGGTTGGAGCACACGACGTCCACCCGGCCGGGGGCCGGGTGCTCGACGAGGCGGGCGTCGGCTCCCGCACCGGATCCGCGCAGTTCCCAGGTGGACCAGCCGGGGCCGTGGACCTGGAGGTCGTAGCCGTCGTCACCGTACTCGACCGTCGTGTCGGTGCTCTTGCCCGCGGGTACCGTCCAGGCGCGCGGGGCGGTGCCGTCGCCGGGGTAGGCGGTGAACACGGCAGCGGTGGCGCCCTGGTTGCCGAGCCGGAGGCGGCAGCCGGAGCGGGTGACGTCGCTGTGCAGGGAGAGCCGGTACGGCAGCGGGCGCGTGGGGCGTGTGCCGGTCTCCTGCTGGGGCAGCGACTGGTTCTTCGGCGGTACGGGGTTCCAGCGGGCGGTGGCCGCGGGCACCGGTCCGGGCTGCTCGACCCGGGGCTGCCGGTGGCTGCGGTGGAAGTCGAAGGCGGAGGTCAGGTCGCCGAACACACTGCGGCGCCAGTCGCTGATGTTGGGCTCGTGGACGCCGGTCCACTTCTCCAGGAACCGGATCACCGAGGTGTGGTCGAACGCCTGCGAGCTGACGAAGCCGCCGGCGGTCCAGGGCGACACGATCGTCATCGGCACGCGCGGACCGGGGCCGATCGGGTTGCCGTTGAACCAGTCGTCGCCGTTGCCGGAGGACGGCTGGGGCGCGACGGGGGCGGGGACGTGGTCGAAGTAGCCGTCGTTCTCGTCGAAGTTGATGAACAGCGCCGTCTTCGACCAGGTCTTCGGGTCGCTCGCGATGGCGTCGAGGAGGTCGTAGACGAGGTTGGCGCTGCCGACCGGGGTGGAGCTGCTGGGGTGTTCGGAGAGCGCCGCCGTCGGAACCACCCAACTGACCTGGGGCAGCGTGCCGTTCTTGATGTCGGAGCGGATCCGGCTGACGAGCGTGTCCGGTTCGGAGCGGTAGGCACCGCGCAGGAAGAGCCGGCGCTCGGGCTCGGTCAGCGCGTCGACGCCGCGCCGGAATTCCGCCAGCGCGGCCTTCCGCTGCTCCGCGGTCCTGTTCCACAGGCTGTCGTAGAACTGCTCGGTGGTGGAGTACGGGCCGGTGACCTTGGAGAGGATCTTCCGGCCGATCTCCTTCCAGGGGCGGAAGTACTCCACCGCGTTGTCGGTGAAGTTGTCCCACTCCTGGTAGATCTGCCAGGAGACGCCCGCGGCCTCCAGGCGCTCGGGGTACGACGTCCAGGTGTAGCCGGGGTGCTTGTAGTCGTACGCGGCGTTGGTGACGGCCCGGTTGACGCCGTCGGCCTCGTAGCCGGTCGTGCCGGACCACAGGTACAGGCGGTTGGGGTTGGTCGAGCCGTAGACGGAGCAGAAGTAGGCGTCGCAGATGGTGAAGCGGTCCGCCAGTTCGTGCTGCAGCGGTATGTCCCGCCGGTCGTAGAAGGCCATGGTGCTCTGGGTCTTGGCGGCGATCCAGTCGTTCCACCAGCCCTTCGCCCGGGCCTGGGTGGCGTCGGAGTAGCCGTGCGCGAGCGATCCCAGGTACTGGATGTCGCTCTCCTCGCGGCCCGCGTCGACGGCCGCGCGGCGGGCGGAGAACGGCAGCACCGTGCCGCCTTGGCGCCGGGGCTGTTCGAAGACGCTGGTCCCGGTGGGCAGGCGCAGGGGCGTGCGGTCACCGAAGCCGCGCACGCCCTTGAGGGTGCCGAAGTAGTTGTCGAAGGAACGATTCTCCTGCATCAGGACGATCACGTGCTCAATGGCGCGCATCCCGCCGCGCGGCATGGGCGCGGCCATCGCCTGGTGCAGCGACGGGGGGAGGAGGGAGACGGCGGTGCCACCGGCGAGGGCGCCGAGGACCTTGCGGCGGGAAAGATCAGGCATGCGCGGAAGGCTAGATCGCCCATACCGCACCACATAACCCGGTGAGGCAGGATTTCGCCGGCCGTTCAGGCAACAACATCAACTGTTCCCCTGGCCGGGGCCCGGTGCCGTGTGACCTGGCTCGGCCGGTGGCGGAGCGGCCGGGTCCGGACCGTGGGAGCATCCCGGGTGGAAACGAGGAGGAGCAGGTGCAGTTGCGCAACGTCTCACCGGACGACGTCGACGCCTACGTCCGGATGCGGTGCGATCCCGTCATGATGGCCGACCTGGGCGGGCCCCTGCCGTCCGAGGGGATGGCGGACAAGGTCCGCCGGGACGCCTGGCAGGCGGCGGAGGACACCGCATGGTTCAAGATGATCGTTCCCGACGCGGCCGGCCCGGACGTGGTGGCCGGGACGGTGACCCTCTGGTCCCACGACACCGGTGACGGGCCGGTCTCCGAGATCGGCTGGATGGTCCTGCCCGAGTTCCAGGGCCGGGGCCTGGGCCGGCGCGCCGTCCGCGCCCTTCTGGAACAGGCCGGGGACCAGGACCGCTGGGGCCTGGTGCACGCCTTTCCGGCGGCGGGCAACGCGGCCTCGAACGGCATCTGCCGCTCCGTCGGCTTCCGCTTCCTCTCCCGGACCCGAACGCCCTTCGCGGGCCGCGTCTTCGAGACCGACCACTGGGTCATCGACCCGGGAAAGGACCTGCGCTGACGGTGACGGACCCCGGACCGTGTCCGGCCCCGGTGCCCGGCGCTCGGCAGGGACCGGTCGTCCGCGGTCCTGCGTGCGCGCCGCAGCCCGGGTACGCGTGGTGCGTGCCCGGGCTGTGCGGTGCGGTTGCCCTCGGCGGGCCCGGTTTCGGTGTCAGGCGGTGAGGGTCTTGTGCAGGGCGTCGAGGCCGTCGCGGTAGATCCCGGTGAACAGGTCCACGACCTCGTCCTCGGTGGCACCGTCGGGGTTGAAGCGGCCGGACCACTGCACCTCGGCGGTGTCCTCCCGGCCGGGGACCGCGTGGACCCGGATGGTGGAGACGTAGCCGTCGACGGGGAAGGGCGCCTGGAGGATGGCGTAGCTGTAGTGGCGCTCGGTCTCGTTGAAGTCGACGAGGCGCTCGATGATGACCTCGCCCTCGGAGTTCTTCAGCCGGCGCACCCGGCCGCCTTCGAGCGCGGTGCTCTCGGGGATGTAGGGGAGCCAGTCGGGCAGGGAGTCGAAGCCGCCGATGAGGGCCCAGACCCGGTCGGGGGAGGCGGGCACGGTGCGGCTGACGGAGGTGGAGGCCATGGTCTTTCTCCGGGGGTCTGGCGCGAGGGTTTCGCGGGTGGGGGTGGTGGGGGTCAGGCGCCGTTGGGCAGCGGGGCGGCCGGGCTGACCAGTCCGGCGGCGCGCAGGTCGTGCCAGAAGGCGGCCGGGACGTCCTCGTTCAGGGCGGCGGTGTCCTCGGCGATGCGGCTGGGGCGGGTGGCGCCGGGGATGACGGCGGCCGCGACCGGGTGGGCGAGGGAGAACTGGAGGGCGGCGGCCTTGATGCTGATGCCGTGCTTGTCGGTGAGGGCCTTGATGCGCTTGACGCGGTCGATGATCTCCGGCGGGGCCTGCTGGTACTCGAAGTGGGTACCGCCGGCGAGGACGCCGGAGCTGTAGGGCCCGCCGACGACCATGTCGACGTCCTGGTCCTGGGCCATCGGCAGCAGGCGCTGCAGGGCGTATTCGTGGTCGAGGAGGGTGTAGCGGCCGGCGAGCAGGAAGCCGTCGGGCCTGGGCTCGTCGAGGGCGAGGGCCAGCTCGATGGGCTCGGTCTTGTTGACGCCCAGGCCCCAGGCCTTGATGACGCCCTCGTCGCGCAGCCGGGTCAGGACGCGGAAGGCGCCGGTGCGGGCCTCCTCGAACTTCTGGAGCCAGGCGTCGCCGTGGAAGTCCTGGGCGATGTCGTGGACCCAGACGATGTCGAGGCGGTCGACGCCCAGGCGCTTGAGGCTGCCCTCGATGGAGCGTTCGGTGGCGTCGGCGGTCCACTCGTGGAGGACCTTGTTGGGGTTGCCGTGCTCGAAGAGGCCGCCCTTCTCGCCGAAGTCGGGGACGTCGGTCTCGATCTCGTCGAGGATGACGCGGCCGACCTTGGTGGACACCACGTAGGAGTCGCGGGGCTTGGTGGAGATCACCTGGCCCAGACGCTCCTCGGCGAGGCCGGCGCCGTAGAAGGGGGCGCTGTCGTAGTAGCGGATGCCCTGGTCCCAGGCGGCCTCGACGGTGGCGCGGGCGTCCTCGTCGGGGATGGCGCGGAACATGTTGCCCAGCGGGGCGGTGCCGAAGCCGAGACGGCCGGGAAGGAGGCTCTTGAGGGACATGAGGGGTGCCTTTTCGATCGCTGTCTCCGCGCCGGAGTGTCCCTTGGCGCGGGCGGGCCGCGCTGCGGGCGCGTGCCTCGGTGGTCTGCCGGTTCCGGCGGCGGGGCCGCGGCACTCGGTGCACGGCCGCATCTCGCCGGAGCCGGGCGCACACCACATTTAATTGTGGACGCGCTTTATTGTTGACGACGATAATTGCAAACGCGGGGTAATGCAAATGGCGTCGCCGCCTCCCGAGCGGGAGGGGTGCGGAGGGCTGCCGCCGTGTACCGCGCCGCGGCCGGCAGGCCGGCCGGTGGGCCCGCCGGCCCGGCCCCTGCCCGGCGCCCGTCAGGGGACGATCGTGGGGACGAGGCCGCCGTCCACGCCGAGTGCCCTGCCCGTGGTCGCCGAAGCCTGCTCCGACGCCACGTAGGTGATCATGCCGGCCACCTCGTGGGGCCGGATCAGGCGCTTGAGCAGGGAACCTGCCGCACGGTTCCCGGCCAGGTAGCGCCGTTCCTGCTCGGCCGGGCCGAGACCGGGACACAGCTCGTCGAACATGGCCAGCACGCCGTCGCTCATCGTCGGTCCGGGCAGTACGCAGTTCACGGTGACCCCGGTGCCGGCGACCTCCTGGGCCATACCGCGGGACACCGCCAGCTGTGCCGTCTTGGTCATTCCGTAGGGGACCATGTCCGTCGGCGTCTGGACGCCCGCCTCGCTGCTGACGAAGATCACCCGGCCCCACCCGCGCCGGACCATCAGGGGTGCGTAGTGGCGTGCCAGGCGCACCCCGGACAGTACGTTGACCTCGAAGAACCGCAGCCAGTCGGCGTCGGGGACCTCGAAGACGGGCCTGGTCTCGAAGACGCCGGTGTTGTTGACCAGGATGTCGACCTCGGGCAGCCGCCGGATCAGGTCGGCCGTTCCCTCGGCCGTGCCGACGTCGGCCGTGACGCCGCGTCCGCCGATCCGCTCCGCCGTCTCCGCGACCCGCTCGGCGTTGCGGCCGTTGACCACCACGTCGGCCCCGGCGGCGGCCAGCGCCTGCGCGGTCGCCGCGCCGATTCCCGCCGTCGACCCGGTAACCAGCGCGGTACGTCCACTGAGATCGATCCGCATCGGGCGAGCACCTCTCCAGACGTGGGGGCGGCCCGCGCGGCAGCGGGCCGTGTCCGGACGCGCCTACGCCGCCCCGCCGTCCGTCCGGCCCCCGGCACGGCCGGGGGCGGCCCGGGTCCGCGGACGCCCGCACCCGTGGACCGGGCCACGGCACATCCCCTCGCCGTACGCCCTCTTCCACCGGCGGGGCGTTCGCGGCGCGGGCCTCCTCCACGAAGAACCAGGACGGACACGATTCTTCGGCAGGTCGGCCGGGCCCGCACCTCGGCGACGTCCCCCACTCCCCCGGACGCCTCCGGTACGGCGGGAGCGGGGCGCGCATCGAGTACGCCCCGCGGTCCGAGCACGGCCCGGGCTCACGGGGGCACTGGCTGCTCGGTGTGCTCAGCCGCCGCCGGTACGGCGGCGAGGGCGGTGCCTTGAGAGGTGGCACGTCGCCGGCGCGCGGGGTGCTCGCCGGTCCGGTGCCGGCGCGCCTTCCTGGTTGCAGCGGTCACCGGGGCGGGCCGGCTACAGGGCCGGGGCGTGGCCGGGGTCCGCTGCGGTGACTGCTGCCGTCATCCGGCGTTCGGCACCACGGCCAGCGCGTCCACCTCGACCCGGAAGTCCGGGTGCACCAGGCCGGCCACCCTCACCAGGAAGCTGGCGGGCGGGCGTTCCGCGTCCTGGTGTTCGTCCCGCACTCTGCGGAACGCGGCCAGATCGTCCAGATCAGTCAGGTAGACCGTCAGTTTGACCACGTGCTCCAGGCCGGAGCCCGCCGCCTCCAGTGCGGCGGCCAGGTTCGCGTAGACCTGCCGGGCCTGGGCCTCGGCGTCGTCCTTGCCGACCAGGTTGCCGTCGCGGTCCAGCGGGACCTGGCCCGAGACGGCGACCATCGCTCCGGTGAAGGCGACCGCGTGGCTGTAGCCGTTGACGGGCGGGGAACCGTCGGGGCGTACGAAGTGCTCCATGGCGCCGATCATGCCACGACCGGATATCGGCTCCCCGCCCCGTTCGTCACCGTATTCCTCACCGTCCATCGCACCGACGCGCCCGCGTCGGTGCGAAGAACGGGCCTGGTACGGGTGGCCATCGCACCGGCCGCAGGCCTCGGCCCGGTCCGGCTCCGGTTCCGCGGTGGCCACCCGTGGCGCCGAGGCCGAGCCCGGCGGCTGTCCGGTCGCGCCTACAGCCCGATCGGGTTGAGGTAGGTGGCCGGGCGGGTCGCGGCGTCCTGCTTGAGGATCTGGCCGCCGAACGGCCACTTCAGGGTGAAGTGCTGCGTCTCGTTCGGCGGGGTGACCACGAACTTCCCCGGGACGAACTTCTCCTTCTGCGGCCTGGACTTGGCCACCGGGAGCAGGGTGATGCTGAAGTCCACCGTGTCCCCCCGGCGCAGGACCATCTTCACCGGCTTCTTCGAGGAGCGCCGCAGCGACCAGGTGCCGTCGGTCCTCTGAGCACCGATCATGTCGACGCCGGCGAAACCGGACAGGGTGCAGGTGCGGGCGCTCCGGTTGGTGAACCAGATGTACGCCTGGGTCTGCTTGTTGGTCTTCTTCATCTCCGGCGCCGCGTCCTCGCCGGTGGCGAAGCCGGCCTTCAGGTCGGCGGTGTGGCAGCGGGTCGGCGCGGCGGGGGCGGCCGACGCCGGGACGGTGGCAGCGGCGGTGCCGGCGACGACGACGGCCGCGAGGCCCACTGCGGTCAGCTTGCTCTTCATTGAGTTCGAATTCCCCTCGTGTTCGCATCGGCGCGCGATGTCAGCGCGCGCCACGCACCTGAAGAGGGGCAGATCCCGGAAGAGGTTCCGGTGTGACCGGAGAACCTCCCGCTTTCACCCGCACGGCGCAGCACGGCCGAACGGCGCACGCGTCGACCGGCCGGTGCCATGAGCGGCCCGGACCGGGCCGCCGTCCGGTCCCCAGCTCCCCCAGTCCGGGCGTTGCTGGAAGACATGCGTCACCGTGGAGCCCGGCAAGGTGCCGAGAACCGCGATGACGCTCGTGACCATGGCCTCCATGGCACACCATGGGACCAGACCCGCGGCGTACCGCTCCGTTTTTGACGGTTCGTCAGGCCTGGCAGAACTCGGCGTCGAGGACCTCGTCCAGGCGGGCCGGGTCGGGCCAGTCGGAGTTGACGACGACCGTGGCGCGGTGGGTGCCGTCGTCGGTCGCCGCGGCGTAGGAGAGGTAGCCCTGGATCTGCCCGCCGTGGCCCCACGCCGTCTTCCCGCAGGGCAGCTTGCGGGCCAGCAGGCCGAGTCCGTAGGAGAGTTGGCTGTTGAGCGGGATGGTGGTGCGCATCTGCCGCAGCCACGGTTCCGGGACGAGGCGGCCGGACATCAGCGCGGAGAGGAAGCGGTTGAGGTCGGGGGCGGTGGAGATGATCTCGCCGGCGGCGTTCGGCACGGTGGGGCTCATGCGGGTGACGTCGTGGACCGGGGCGGAGGGGTCGTTCTCGCCGAGCTTGGAGTAGCCGCGCAGGCGGGGTGCGGGTACCTCGACGGAGGTGCCCGGGACGGTGGTGTGCCGCAGGCCGAGGGGTTCGATGATGGTGCGGCGCAGTTGCTGGGCGTAGCTGCGGCCGGATGCCTTCTCGATCACGAGTCCGGCCAGGGCGTAGTTGGTGTTGGAGTAGTGCCAGCCCTTGCCGGGGCCGTTGTAGGGAGGGTGGGTGAGCGCCGTCGCGATGAGCTGCTGCGGCGTGAAGCGGTCGAAGCGGTGGCGCAGGAAGTTCTCACCGGCCAGGTAGGCGCGGGCGAACTCCGGGTCGGAGGTGTAGTCGTACAGGCCGCTGGTGTGGTTCAGCAGTTGGCGCAGGGTGATGTTCCGGCCGTCGTTGCCGTTGCCCCGCACCAGGCCCGGCAGCCAGCGGTCGACCGTGTCGTCCAGGCGGAGGCGTCCCTGGGCGGCCAGTTGGACGAGGGCGGTCGCGGTGAACATCTTGGTGATGCTGCCCGCGCGGAAGCGGTCGTCGGGCAGGGGGGTGACCGACGCCCCGCGCTCTGCCGTGCCCACGGAGGTGTACCAGGCGCCGCGGGAGTCCTCGGCGGCTGCCAGTGCCCCGGGCGTGCCGGTCGACAGCAGCTTGAGCACCTCCTGCCGGGTGGCCTCGTGGGGCGCGGCAGCGGTGGCGGTGCGGGCGGCGGGGACGGTGGGCGGGGCGGTGGCGAGGGCGGGAGCGGCGGTGGTCAGTACGGCCACTGCGGAGGCGGCGGCCAGGGCGGACACGAGTCTCATGGGCACCTCGCGGGTCGGAGTGCGGGAGCGTACACAGGAGAGGTATCCGTCCGCGGGGTCCGGAAGTAACGGCCGTTGCTCTGTCCGGGTTCACCAGGCGCCTCCGGTACGGGCCGTGGGCCGGGGCGCGGGCGCCGGCAGCCGCGGTCACCTCGCCGGGGGACGACCCCGTCCCCCGGCCCGGCGGACCCCTCCGCGCGTACGGCTGTGTCCGGCGGCCTGTCCGGGGATCGGGTCAGACCCGGTCCAGGGGCCGGTGCGGGCCGTCGGGGAGTTCCGGGACGATCGGGTCGCCGGGACGCACCACGCCGCCTTCCCTCACGATGCTCATGATTCCGGCTCTGCGCACGACGTTGCCCGCGTCGTCGCGGCCGACGACCTGCTTCAGCAGCCCGCTTCGGAAGTCGTCGATCTGCAGGCAGGGGTTGCGCAGGCCGGTGACTTCCAGGACCGCGCAGTCGCCGATGCGCAGCAGTGTGCCGGCCGGCAGGCCGAGCAGGTCGATTCCGCGCGTGGTGATGTTCTCGCCGAGGTCGCCGGGCGTCACCTCGAAGCCCGCTTCGCCGACCTCGGCGAAGAGTTCTTCGTGGATGAGGTGGACCTGGCGCAGGTTCGGCTGGGTGGGGTCCTGCGCGACGCGCGAGCGGTGCCTGACCGTCACACCGGCGTGCACGTCCCCCTCCACACCGAGCCCGGCGAGCAGTGTGACGCTGTCCCGGTTCGGCTTGGTGAACGAGTACTCCCCGTTGCTGCTGACCGCCGTGACGCGTGCGCTCATCCCTCGAAACCCCCTGATCGGTGACCGTGACCGACCACGAGCCTAACCCCGTCCCCCAGGGCAGGGCAGCGACGGCCGATCGCAGGCGGGGCGTTGGCGGGACCCTGGCGGCAGACGCTTGGCCCATGTGCCACCACCACATTCCAGAGCTCCGTCGACGCGCTCTGCTGACCGGGCAGGGGCTTCCCGGGCAACACCGCCTTGCCTGGGAAGAGGTACTTGAGGGCCGGATGATCGGCCGGACCGTCCTGCGCCGGCGCCCTCAGTGCCGGCGTACCTCGTAGAGGAAACAGCCGTACTCCACCGCCCGTACGTGCACCAGGGCGGTTTCCCGGTCGGTGAAGGCCTCCTGTACGGCGCTGTCCAGGACGGTCCGTGCCTCGGCGTGGTCCTGGGGCAGTCGTACGAGGGCACCGCCCGCGATGCCGCCCTGGGCGGTGTAGCGGCGGACGACTCGGGATGCCCCGGTCTCGGCGAACGGGTGTCCGGCGGCCGGGTCGGGACCGGTGCACCGGTCGGCGTGGATGAAAACCGGTCCCACCTCGTCGTAGGCGCCCGGAGTCACGGCCTTCAGCGCGGCCCAGCGGCGCAGCGGCGCGTACGAGACCAGGGCGATCCGCTCGCCCGTACGGCTGCGCCGCAGACAGCAGCGCAGGGGCGCGCCGCCCTCGTCGCAGACGTACGGTCGGGGAACCGCACCCGCGTCGTCGCGTTCGCGGAGTTGGGTGAGCACGTCGGAGGCGATGGCCGCCGGCTGATACGTCGTCACTGTCGTCATGCGTCAAGGCTGCGCGCCGTCCGGTGTTCCCACCGGCGGGAAAGCGACGTCGAGTTGGGGTGGCAGGACCGCCGGCCGGCGGCGCCGGCGTCTTCCGGGCCGGTCCGGTCCGGTCCGTGCCCTGGGTTCAGCCTGGCCTGCGGGCGTCTACCGCTTCCGGGGCGGGCGGCTCATGCCGGCTCCGTCGGCGCGTTGCGGCGCGGGGAGGCAGGGGGTCGGCCGGTGAACTGCCCGAAGTGTGGCGGAGCGGCGCAGCAGGGCTCGAACGGGGCATGGTTGTGCCCGCAGTGCGGGCCGGTCTCCGCGAACGCGGCGGGTCTGTGGGTAGGGTCGGGGGCGTGACTGGAGCACGGAAGCGCGACCGGGTTGCGCAGGACACCGATACGGCGGCGGCAGCGGCGGAGTTCCTGGCGGGGCAGGAGATCACGCGGACGCAGTGCGGGCAGTGCGGCGCCGAGGTGTCGGGCGTGAACGGCCGCTACGCGTGCGGGGCTTGCGGGTGGATCAACCACTGGTCGGAGGGCCACAAGCCGTTGCCGACCGCGGAGGACGACGTCCAGCGTGCGCGAGAACGCTCCGGACGCGGTTAGCCCCCGGACCGCGTGTCCCCGGGCCGCCGGGATCGTGCGGCGGGCCCGTCCGTTCGGTGAGAGCGCGGTCCGGATCAACCTGGTCGCCATGAGCAACGCCGCGAACCGGCTCGGTGTGATCACGCGGATGCGGGGAGGCTCCTACACCCCCGGCGTGTTCGCCGCTCTGGAGAGCTGACCGCACACGCGAACCGGGAGGCACCCGGTGGGCGCCTCCCGGTCGGAGTCGGCGGCGAGGAGAGCGAAAGGACTCGTTTCAGGAAAGGAAGGTGAGAAGGAAGCCCCTTCATGGCCTCGCCGTGGGCAACGCTAGCACTCAGCCGGGGATCAAGTCGCGCAGGTTTTCGAGGGTGATGATCCGGGAGTCCGGGTGCAGGCCCTCGGGACGTTCGAGGCCGATGTACGTCACGGGCTCGTCCGGGACCGGCTCGCCGTCCCACAGGTCCACGGTCGTGGTGCCGGCGGACATCAGGTCGATCAGGTAGCCCACCGTCAGCTGCTTGCGTTCCACGACGGCGCGCACCACCTTCGACACGGACGCCTGGTTCTCCTCGACCCGGTTGGCCGAGGAGATGCCCCGCAGGTACAGGTGCAGCCACTTCGCGCGCCACCGGCCGTCGTCGCCCCGCCGGAACACCAGCGGCAGCGCCACCCGGCCCGTTCCGCGCAGCTCCGACTTCATCCGCACCGTGCGCGGTTCGAACGGGCGGCCCTTCTGCTCGCCGTCGCGCAGCATGAAGCCGAAGAACGACTCCTCGACCTCCTCGAAGTCCTCGCCGGCGTAGATGTTGACCTGCGGGACGATGAACGTGCTGCGCACGCGGTCCAGGGACAGGTCGATGAACTCCGAGGCGCCGTCGGGCGCCTCGGTGATGTCGCCCGAGTGCGCGCCCCCGACGGCCTTGAGGGACGTGTAGGAGAGCCAGGAGTCGGTGCTGTAGTCGGTGTGGAGGAGCAGCGCGGACAGGTCGTAGTCGGTCCGCTTCCCGCTCTCCTTCCAGTACACGAAGAAGCGCAGTCGTCCGCCCTCGACCGGGGAGGCCGACCCCCGCGGCAGGACGCCGAGCCCGGCCGCGGTCGCCCGGCCGCTGAGCGGGAGCGCGACGTCGAGGACGTCGGGGTCGAGCAGCAGCCGGTCCGGTGCGGGGAGCCGGCGGCGCAGCTCGTCGTCGAGGGCGGCGATCAGGCGGTCGCGGTCGGCGGCCGGTACCGGCGGCCGGAGGTCGGGGGTCACCCAGGCGCGGCCCCGGCGGTTGACGAAGATCCGGGGTTCGCCGCTCTCGCGTGCCCGGTTGTGGAGGTGTTCGCGCACCGAGAGCACGACCCGGCCGGAGACACCGGGAGCGGCCTGGACCGCGGCGGCCACCACGGCGTCCCGCTCGTCCTGGCCGTCGGCGGTGCGCAGCAGGAGGTCCAGGGCGCGGAACAGCCTGCCGGGAGCGGACTTCAGCAACTGCGCCGCGCCGGGGACGTCGGAGGCGTCGAGCAGTTCCTCGACCCGGCTGTCGAAGGAGCGTGCCGCCTTCTCGCCGCGTGCGACCGCGAACACGTCGGCGGCGTGCGGCCAGCGCGGGTACTCGTGCGGGTGGAGGCGTTCGCCGAGCCGCTTGAACGGCTCCCGGTGCGCGTGCACATCGGCGAGCTTCGCAGGGTTCGCCGCGACCACGGCGTCCAGGCCCGCGAGCAGTCCCCGGCGCTGCGGCCGCGACAGCGCCCGGAACCGGGTCGGTTCCCGCAGCGTCACGTCGCCGCCCGACAGCGCGCAGGCCAGCCGCAGTACGTCGGTGACGGTGTCGAGGAGGAGGTCGGCGCCGGCGGCGAGCCGGGCCTCGTTGAGGACCGCCCGGTTCTCCCGGACCGGTATCGCCTCCGGCCGGGGGCCGAGCGCGTACCGCTCGGCGAGGGTCTTGAGGTCGCGCAGGTCGTCCTCGCCCAGCGGGGTCGTGCTGCCGGCCAGAGCCAGGTACAGGTCGGTGAGTTCGTCGTCCAGGTCGCGGCCGAGGTGCAGGACGGTGACCCGGTCGCCCGCCGAGGCGATCAGTTCGTCCTGTGCGGCGAGCAGCTCCTCGTAGGTGTGCTGGTAGCGGCCGTACGCGGGCAGGCTGAGCAGGTTCAGCAGCCCGTTCCTCAGCTGCCTCAGCACGCTCTCGCGCGATGTGCCGTCGGCGAGGGCCTTCGCCACGCACCGCGCCCAGAACTCCTCGGTGTCCGGGACGTTCGCCGGGAAGTCGATGAAGTACGCGTTGTGCCGGACGTGGTCGCCCACCATCTCGCTCACGGTGCGCAGCGTCCGCCTGGCGGTGTGCACGACCGCGGCCTCGGACAGCCCCGACAGCCGCTCCAGCAGCTCGGCCGAGAGCTTGAAGCCCACGGATGCCAGCGCCGCGTCGAACTGCCGGGCTGCGACGGCTCCTTGACCGGTGGAGCCCTGAGGATTGGGGAGGCGGTGGGTGTGCCGGATGACCAGCGATTCGAGACTCTGCGCCATCCGGGGATGATCGCAGAGGCGCGTGAGCCGGCGCACAGGAGTTTTCGTCCGAGCGGCGCCCCCACCCGGCAGAGCGCCGGTTTCGTCCGCGACCCCCCGGGCACGCTGGTGGCCATGAGGAGGGGCGGGAGCGGTGAACGGCGGAGGACCGGATCGGTGCCGAGGCTGAGGATCGCCACAGGGGTGATGTGCCTCGCCGGTGCCGCCGCGATGTTCCTGGCCGTGTCCGGGAACGGTGGGCACAGGCCGGTGATCCCACTCGTGCTGGGGATCATCGCCGTACTGTGCGGTGGCGTCCTGACGGTGCTCGTGATCCGAGGTGGGCGAAGGCGAGGAGGCGGACGGCCGCCGGAGGCGACCTGACCGCCTGCGCCCGCGCGGCGCTCGCCCGGGCCTGTCGGAGCGCGGTGCGCCGCCCCTGCGCCTGGCGGTCGTCGGCGCCGGGAATGTCACGCGTCGGTGAGAGGGTGGCACACTCGGCGGCGGCGCGTGAAGCCGTCGGGCGTGTGACGGCCCGCGTCGCGCCACGGGGCCTCCCCCGCGTCCGGAGACCCGCCGACGGGAGTTCAGCCGGCCGTCCAGGCGTCGGCGAGGTGGAGGATCATCCCGACGATTCCCAGCGCGATGCCGGTGGCGAGGCAGCGCTTGAGGAGTTTCCGCTTCTTCGTGGGCGGCAGGGCGTGCGCACGTCCATCGTGCCGAGTCCGGGCGGTGTTCCGCGGGGGTGTCGGGGGTCTGTCGGCGGGGAGGGTGGTCTGTCGGCGGGATGTCGGTGGAGGTTGTGATCTTGGGCGGGTCGGTGCTCCCCGTGAGCACGCCGGTCCAGAGCACAAGGAGCCTTCATCGTGTCTTCCGTATCCGCCTCCCCGAGCCGACCGTGGGACGTGCACCGGCTGCCGTCCGCCGAGGGCCGGACCTTCCTGGTCACCGGGGGCAACGCCGGGATCGGTTACTTCACCGCGGAGCAGCTCGCCGCCACCGGCGCCGTCGTCGTCCTCGGCAGCCGGGACCGGGCGAAGGCCGACGCCGCCACGGCCTCGATCCGCGCACGCGTCCCCGGCGCCCGGGTGCGGCACCTCCGACTGGACCTCGCCGACCTGTCGGGCCTGAAGGCCGCCGTGGACACCCTCGGCCTGGACCGGCTCGACGCGGTCGTCCACAACGCGGGGGTCGCGCTGGACGACCCGCCGCGCCGGGAGACCCGGGACGGCCACGAGCTGATGTTCGGCACCAACCATCTCGGTCACTTCGCGCTGACCCGGTGGCTGGCCCCCCTGCTGTCCGCGGCGCCGGCGGCCCGCGTCGTGACGGTGGGGAGCTTCGCGGCGCGCTCCGAGCGGCTGGACCTCGACGATCCGCAGTCGGCCCGGGACTACCGGCCCAAGCGCACCTACGGCCGTTCTAAGCTGGCGCAGATGTGCTTCGGCTTCGAACTCGATCGTCGCCTGCGGGCCGCCGGCAGCACGGTGCTCAGCGTGGTGGCCCACCCCGGCGGCGCCCTGGACTCCCTCACCCCCTCCCGCCCGCCGGTGGGGGTGACGACGCCCGGCGAGCGGTTGCGCGCCCTGCCCTGCGCGCTCCTGGTGCAGGGCAAGGACGCCGGGGCCTGGCCCGTGGTCCGGGCCGTGGTGGACCCGCAGGTGCGGGGAGGGCAGCTGTGGGGGCCGCGGGTGTTCGGCCTGCGCGGCAGACCGCGGTGCGAGCCCGTCCCCTCGCACATGGCCGACCCGGCCGTCGCCGCCCGCCTGTGGGACCTCAGCGGTGAGCTGGCCGGCATCGATCCGGACCTCGGTCTTCTGTAGGGGGCCGCCCCCAGGGGCGGTCCGGGGTCAGGGGCGGGGGGTGAGGGCGCGGGCGAGCGAGTCGAGGGAGGCCGGGGCGTCGGGGCCGGCGGGGGCGAGGACGACACTGGTCGCGCCGGCGGCGTGGCGGGCGTCGATCGCCGCGCGGGCCTGGCCGGGGGTGCCGGCGATGCTCAGTTCGCGGACCCAGGCGGCGGGCATGGTCCGGGCGAAGGTGCCGCCGTCGGGGCAGGCGGCGCGGTGCGCGCGCAGCTCCGCGGCGAAGGGCAGCGGGTCGATGTGCGCGGCCCAGTCCGGCTCGCCGATCGCCGCCAGGCCGGTGCGGACGCGGGCGAGGGCGGTCTCCTCGTCGTCGTCGACGGCGGCGGCGTCGTAGGTGACGATCTCCGGGGCGCGCCCGGTGGCGGCGGGGCCCAGGTGGCGCAGGGAGGCGGTGACGTAGGCGGGGGCCGCGGGTTCGGCCAGGAGGAGCCCGTCGGCGATCTCGCCCGCGGCCTGCTGGGACCGGGGGCCGCGGACGCCCAGGACGAGCGGCGGGACGATGTCGGGCGTCTCGGTGAGGACCACGCCCTCGCAGCGCACGTAGCGGCCGTTCGCGGGGCCCGGCTCACCGGCGAGGAGCAGGCGCAGCGCGCTCGTGTACTCCTTGAGCAGTGTCAGGGGGCTGGCGGGCCAGGAGCCGGCCCGGCGCATCCAGTCGGGCATGCCGTGGCCGATGCCCGCGACGAGGCGGCCGGGATGGAGCTGGGCGAGGGTGGCCAGTTCCATCGCGGCGAAGCAGACGTTGCGGGCGCCGGCGGGCAGGATGCCGATGCCGACGGTGATGCGGCCGGTCGCGGCCAGGACGGAGGCGGCCTGGGCGATGCCGCCGCGCCAGCCGAGGTCCTCCACCACCCAGAGCTGGTCGAACCCCAGTTCCTCGGCTCGCCGGGCGTAGGGCAGCACGTCACGGGCGGGGAGGTCGCGGGGCAGCAGGACACCGACACGGCCGCGGGCCGGCGGGGTGTGGGGCTCGGGCATGAGGGGCTCCTTCGGTCGGCTGCGGGGTTCCGTGCCCGGCCCTGGCGGCCGGGAGGTGAGGAGGCTGGTACGGCACGGGGGCGGGGGTGGGGTCGTACGAGCGGTCAGTTTCCGGCGGGTGCCGGCTCGCTGCGGGGCGTGCGGCCGGATCCGGTGCGCAGGACCCGGGCGCCCATGACGGTGGCCAGGCACAGCAGGGTCAGCAGGACGAAGGCGTGGTCGAGGGCGACGAGGTGGGTCAGCCAGCCGATGACGGCGGGGCCGGCGAGCATGCCGGCGTAGCCGAGTCCGGCGACACGGGAGACGTTGGCGCCGGCGGCCGCGAGGTCGGCGTGCCCGGCCGCGCTGAAGAGCTGCGGGACGCATCCGGACAGGCCCAGCCCGAACAGCGCCCAGCCGGTGAACGCGGTCCACAGCCACGGGCCGAGGGCCACGAGCGTGATGCCGGCGGCGGCCGTGGCCGCGCCGTGGCGCAGGACCGCCCGGGAGCCGAACCGGGCGGCGAAGCGGTCCGCGAGCAGCCGGCCGAGGGTCATGGCGGCCGCGAAGGTGCCGTAGGCGAAGGCGGCCGTGCCGGCGGACGCGCCGAGGACGTCCTTCAGGTGCAGGGCGCTCCAGTCGTTGGCGGCGCCCTCGCACAGCATGACCATCAGCGCCAGGACGGCCAGGAGCCGGACCCGGCCCGCGGTGCCGCGGTCCGGACCGGCCGGTGGCGCCTGTGTCCGCTCGGCGGCGGTGCTCCCGGCGGCGGGGGCCGTGCTCCCCGCGGCGGGGGCGGCGGGCAGCAGGGCGTGTGCGGAGGCGAGCGCGGCCACGATGCCCGCGGCTCCCGTGGCGGCCAGGGCGGCGGCCGGGGCCAGGCCGGCGCTCGCGGTGCCCGCCGCGGCGAGCGAGGCGAGGACGCCTCCGACGGAGAACGTGGCGTGGAAGCCCGACATGACGGGCCGGCCGTACGCCTTCTCCACGTGCACGGCGTGGGCGTTCATGCCCACGTCCAGGCAGCCGTTGCAGAAGCCGAAGACCAGCAGGGCGCCGGCCAGCGTCCACGGGTCCCGGGCGAGGCCGGGCAGGACGAGGGCCGCGCCGCACAGGACGCCGCCGGCCGGGACGACGGTGCGGGTGCCGAGGCGGTCGGCGAGGGGGCCGGCCACCCGCATTCCGGCGAAGGCCCCGAGCCCGAGCAGCACCAGCAGGCCGCCGAGCGTGGCGTGGCTGATGCCCACGCGTTCCTCGATCCCGGGGATGTGCACCACCCAGGCGCCCATCAAGGTGCCGCACAGGACGAAGTAGACGTAGGTCGCCACGCGGGCGGCTCGCAGCGAACGTTCCATCCGCCCACCGTAACGAACAGACAGTACGTTTGAAAGGCGCGGTATCGAACACGTTGTTGTTCGTTTCCGGGTGGTGTTCAATCGCGGTATGAGCAACGCAGACCGGCACGGACTGATCGCGAAGGCCGTCAGGGACTCCGGCGGCGCCACGGTCCAGGAGCTCGCCGGGCTGACCGGCGCCTCGGAGATGACCATCCGGCGCGACCTCGACATTCTGGCCGCGCAGGGCGTCCTGGAACGCGTCCGCGGCGGGGCGCGCACCCTGCTGCTCCGGGGCGAGGAACCGCCCTTCGCGCTGCGCGCCCACGAGGCGGTCGACGCCAAGCGGCGGATCGCCGCCGAGGTCTGCGCGCTCATCGCCGACGGTGAGAGCGTCGTGCTGGACAGCGGTACCACCTGCCTGGAGGTCGCGCGCCTGCTGCGCGAGCGGCCCGTCACCGTGATGCCCCTGTCCCTGCAGGCCATCCACGTGCTCGGGGGGACGCCCGGCCCGGCCACGCTGCTCGTGCCCGGCGGGCGGCCCCGCGCCGCCGAGGGAGCCCTCACCGGCCCCCTCGCCCTGGCCTCCCTGGCGGCCCTGCGCTTCGACACCGCCGTCATCGGCTGCTGCGGACTGAGCGCGGCCGGCGGCCTGACCGCCTACGACCTCGACGACGCCGCGGTGAAGAAGGCGAGCGTCGCCTCCGCCCGCCGCACCGTCGCCGCCACGGACGGCGGCAAACTCGGCCGCACCGCCCACGCCTACGTCGGCCCCGCCGCCCTCCTGCACACCCTCGTCACCGACACCACCGCACCCGCCGACGAGACGGCCGCGATCGAGGGCGCCGGCACCGTCGTCAAGACCGTCTGACCACCGCGCCCGTCCTCGCGCAGGCGAGGACGCCGGGGCCGTTCCCGTCCGGCGCGGCGAGGGCGTGCGCGCGGGTGGACGGCGGCGCCCCGGCCGGCCACGGGAGCCGCGGCCCCGGTCAGCCGTCGGCGCCCCGGCGGACGCGGCGGGAGGGGGTGAACGCGTACAGGTCGAGGACGCCGGGCGGGTCGGCGAGCCCGGGGCCGGCCGAGCGCACCCAGGCGGCGATGTCGTCGGCGGTGGCGGGGTCGCCGGCCGGGCCCAGCCACACCGGGCGTCCGCCGGCCGCGCGTCCGGCGGCCGCGCGTCCGGCGGCGGAGGGTTGCACCACGATGACGTCGGCGTGCTCGCAGACGTCCGGGCAGTCCGTCACCCGCACCTGGGCGGTGCCCTCCAGTGCCCGGCGCAGTACGGCCAGGCGGGCGGCGGGGCCGGCGCCGGCGGTCCCGGTGGTGCCGCAGCGGCAGCCCAGGCAGACGGTGACGGTGCAGCGGGCCGTCTCCGCCGCGGCGGCGGTCTTGCGGGTGCGGCGGCTCATCGGCCGGTACCGGTGCGGGCGCGGCGCCAGGCGCCGTCGGCGAGCAGGCGCAGGCCGTTGAGGCCGACGATGACGGTGGAGCCTTCGTGGCCCGCGACCCCGAGCGGCAGGGGCAGGTGGCCGGCCAGGTCCCAGACGACCAGGCCGGTGATGAACACCGAGGCGATGACCAGGTTCTGCACGACCAGCCGGCGCGCCTGCCGGGAGAGGCGGACGACGGCGGGGATGGCGGCCAGTTCGTCGCGGACCACGACGGCGTCGGCGGTCTCCAGGGCGAGGTCGGATCCGGCGCGGCCCATGGCGATGCCGGTGTGGGCGGCGGCGAGCGCGGGGGCGTCGTTGACGCCGTCGCCGACCACGAGGACTTTCCGTCCGGCCTGTGCCAGTTCCCGTACCGCGCTCACCTTGTCCTGCGGCAGCAGACCGGCGCGCACGTCGGTGAGGCCGGCCTCGGCGGCGAGCCGGGCCGCCGCGCGGGGGTTGTCGCCGGTGACCAGCACGGGGGCGCTGCCGGTCAGCTCGCCCAGGGCGGAGACGGTGGCGGCGGCCTCCTCGCGCAGCCGGTCCGCGATGCCCAGCGTTCCCACGGGTGTGTCGTGCAGCGTGACCAGCACCGCGGTGCGGCCTTCCCGCTCCAGGTCCGCGGCTTGCGCGGCGGCGGGGTGGCCGGCGCGTCCGGCGAGGAGGCGGGCGGGGCTGCCGACGGCCACGGGCCGGCCCGCCACGCGTGCGCGCACTCCGGTGCCCGGCGCGGAGGTGAAGTCCTCCGCCGGCGGGATGCCGAGGTCGCGGCTCCGGGCGGCGTCCACGATCGCGCGGGCCAGCGGGTGCTCGCTGGGGTGCTCGGCCGCCGCCGCCAGCCGCAGCAGTTCGTCCTCGCTCAGGCCGGAGGCGGCCAGCGGGCGGATGTCGGTCACCCGGGGGGTGCCCTCGGTCAGCGTGCCGGTCTTGTCCAGGGCGACCGCGTCGACCTGCCCGAGGCGCTCCATGACCACCGCGGACTTCACCAGGACGCCGTGGCGTCCGGCGTTGGCGATGGCGGACAGCAGCGGGGGCATGGTGGCCAGCACCACCGCGCAGGGCGAGGCGACGATCATGAAGGTCATGGCGCGCAGCAGGGTGGACCGCAGATCGTCGCCGAGGGCCAGCGGCAGGGCGAACAGCACGAGGGTGGCGGCGACCATGCCGAGGCTGTAGCGCTGCTCGACCTTCTCGATGAACAGCTGGGTGGGGGCCTTGGTCCCGGAGGCCTCCTCGACCATGGCCACGATCCGTGCGATCACCGAGTCCGACGGGTCGCGCTCGACCCTCACCCGCAGGGCGCCGGTGCCGTTCAGGGTGCCGGCGAAGACCTCGTCGCCCTCCTCCTTGGCGACGGGGAGGGGCTCGCCGGTGATGGTGGCCTGGTCGACCTCGCCGGACCCGCTCAGCACCCGGCCGTCGGCGCCGATCCGCTCGCCGGGCCGCACCAGGATGGTGTCGCCCACGCCGAGCCGGTCGGTCGGCACCGTCTCCTCGGTGCCGTCGGCGGCGAGCCGGGCGGCGGTCGCCGGGGCGAGGTCGAGCAGACCGCGGACCGAGTCGGCGGTGCGGGCGGTGGCGACCGCCTCCAGCGCGCCGGAGGTGGCGAAGATGACGATCAGCAGCGCGCCGTCCAGCACCTGCCCGATCGCCGCCGCGCCCAGGGCCGCGACGACCATGAGCAGGTCCACGTCCAGGGTCTTCCCGCGCAGCGCCCGGAGCCCGGCCCAGCCGGGTTCCCAGCCGCCGGTGGCGTAGGTGAGGGCGAACAGCGGGCCCCACGTCCAGGCCGGCGCGCCGGTCAGTCGCAGCGGCAGCGCGGCCAGGAACAGCACCAGGGCCGCGGCCGCCCAGCGGGCCTCGGGCAGCGCGAGGATCCGGGTGCGCCGCCGGGGAGGCGCCGCCTCGCGGGCGGTGCCGGCCGGGGCCGGGCGGGTGAGGGTGGAAGACATCGAGGCGGTTCCCTGGAACGACGGCGGTGGAAGGGGTCCGGCCCCGCCACCGTAACAGGAATAAATGAACAACGATTCATGCGTTCATGGCCACGTACCCTGGGCGCATGGGTCACGGAGCCGCACCACCTGCCAGCAGCGCCCCGCGCACACGCCTGGACGCGGCCGTCGCCGCCAAGGTCGCCACCACCCTGCAGGCCCTGGCCACCCCCTCCCGCCTGCTCATCCTCGCCCGCCTGCGCGAGGGCCCGCTGCCGGCCACCGAACTGGCCGCGGAGGTCGGCATGGAGCAGTCCGCCTGCTCCCACCAGCTGCGCCTGCTGCGCAACCTCGGCCTCGTCACCGGCACCCGCCGGGGCCGCTCGGTCGTCTACGCCCTCTACGACAACCACGTCGCCGCACTCCTCGACCAGGCCCTCTACCACGTCGAGCACCTGCGCCTCGGCCTGAGCGACGCCGCGCCGCCCGACCCGGAGCCCGAGGCCGTCGCCCCGGGCGGCCGAGCCCCCGAGGGGGCGTGAGCCGGCCCCCGGCGAGGGGTGCACGGGCCTGGGCGGACACGGTCCGGCCGGGTCCCGGACGACGGCCCCCGCCCACGGCCCCGACCGCGGGGGCGGCGGGTCCCGCCCGGGACCGCGAGGCGGCCAACCTCCCTTCAGGCGGCCGGAGATGCCCTGGAAACGCTCCACATGCCATACCTGGGATATGTGGAAATATGGCATGTGTGGCATTCAGTGCTGAAGACAGGCGAGAGGAGTGCATCATGATCGCCAAGCTGCTCGGCAGGCTGTCCTTCAGCCGCCACTACGGTGCGTACGGGTCGCACGAATGGGACGCGTACGCCGGCGACTGAGCGGCCGCGCCGCCGGCGGGTGCTCCCTGGCGCCCGCCGGCCCCAGGTCACGCCGGCGACGATCGGCCTGGACAGCTACGAGGGCCGGGGGACGATCCCATGGGCCGCATGAACGAACCGCCGCAGGTGCGTGAAGGCGGTTTCGCCGCCTGGAGCCGCGACCGGCTGGCGCTGGCGCGCCGTGGCACCGAGGAGTGCGGAGGCGTCTGGCGACTGGAGCCGGGGGTCTACGTGGCCGCCACCGCCGAGCCGTGCGAAGCGGTCCTGCGCCGCGCGCAGGACTTCCCCAAGGCGCCCTCGCCCCTCTTCCCGCCGTTGCGGCGGCCGGACGGACAGCCGGCGCCCGGGGAGCGCGCGCGGGCTCACGCCGCCCGCATGCGCGGACTGCGCGCGCAGGCGGTCGCGTCCCGCATCGGTGAGATCGCGCCCCGGGCCGCCCGGTTCGCCGGGTCCTGGCCCGCGGGCCGGGACGTCGACGTCCTGCCCCTGGTCCGGCACGCCCTGGCGGAGATGGGCGTGGACTACCTCTACTCCGAGGACGCCCCCGCGCTGCTGCCCCTGGCCGGACAGCTCTTCCTGGCCCGGGAGGTGCTCGTACGCCCCACGCACTGGGTGTGGCCGCGCTGGGTCCCCACACCGGCGCGGCGGTTCCGCACCCGGCAGCAGATCGCCTTCACCGACGCCCTGCGGCCCGTCGTCCGCCGGCGCCGCTCCTCGGGCCGCCTCGGCGACGACATGCTGGGGCAGATGCTCCGGCCCTCCTCCCGCTACGGCCTGCTGCCGGAGGAGGCCGTCCTCGACACGCTCCCCGGGATCACCGTCGCCACCTTCGAGACGCCGTCCCGGGCGGCCGGCTGGATCCTGCTCCACCTGGCCCGGCACCCCCGCGCGGCGGACCGCGTCGCGGCCGAAGCGGCGGCCCTGCTGCCCGCGGACCCGGCCACGACGACCGCCACGCACGTCGACAGCCTGCACTACACCCAGGCGCTGGTGCGCGAGGTGCTGCGGCTGTACCCCCCGAGCTGGCTGCTGACCCGGAGCGTGCCGAGGCAGACCGAGCTCGCCGGCTACACCATCGAGGCCGGGTCCACCCTCCTCGTCTGCCCCTACACCGCCCACCGCGACGCGCGGGAGCACCGCGAGCCGGACCTCTTCCGGCCCGAGCGCTGGCTCGACGGCGCGGGCTCGCCGGAGGACCCCGGGGCCTTCCTCTCCTTCGGTACCGGACCGCACGGCTGCGAGGGGACCGCCCTGGCCATGGCGATGCTGACGCTCCTCACCGCGCAGACCGCCCGCCGCTGCCGCCTGCACGAGCCGCCCGGACCGGGCCCCAGCCACCGGGTCGCCACCTTCGAGGGCCTGACGACCGCCGGGCTGCGGCTGCGCGCCACCCCGCGGTAGCCGCGGGCCTGCTCACGGTCCGCCCGCCCCGTGCCGTGCGTCGAACTCGTGGGAGAGGATCCCCAGCAGGACGAGATCGTGGTGGCGGCCGGCGAAGAAGACGTGCTCCCGCAGGCGTCCCTCCTCGACGAAGCCGAGCCGGCGCATCAGTGCCAGCGAGGCCTCGTTATGGGCGAAGATCCTCGCCAGGCATCTGTGGTAGCGGCGCTCGGCGAACATGTAGCGCAGCAGCAGCACCAGGGCTTCCGTCGCGTAGCCCGCGCGCCGGTGTTCGGCGGCGATCGCGACGTCGAACTCGAACCAGCCCGAGCGGGGGCCGGTGTGGTGGGAGCCGACCGTGCCGACCGGCTCCCCCGTGGCCGTCGACTCCACCACCAGCCGGAAACGGTCGTCCCGGCTCCCATCGACGGCCTGCTCCCTCGCCCAGGCACGCCAGCTCTCGGCGGACCGCGGCAGTTCCAGCCGGCTCCCCCGCCGTCCGTCGTCGTCGGCGAAGCGCCGGAACGCCGTCCAGTCGCCGGGTTCGACGGCGCGCAGGCGCACCCGGCTACCGGTCCAGGACGATGCCATGCCTCATTTGACCAGCCGCGGTGCGCGCGGGGCGGCGGGGCACGCCGCGGCGGGTGCGGTGCTCAGCCGGTGACGGCCGGCAGGTCGGCCCCGATGGTCAGCGTCACGGCGGTGGTCCCCTGCCCTGCGGCCGGGACGGCCGCCAGGCCGGGCAGGTGCCCGGCCAGTGCCCGGGCCTGCTCCGCCTGGCCGGGGCCGTAGGTGAGCGTGGTCCTGTCGACCGGCCGGGGCGCGTTGCCGGTGGCCGCGATCCGGAAGCCGAGGGAGCGCAGCCGGTCGGCGACCTTCACCGCCTCGCCCGGGGTCCCGGTGCCGTTGAGCACGGTGACCTGCACGGTGCCCGCGGGGGCGGGCAGATGGGCGGTGAGCTTGCGCAGGTCCGCCTTGGTCGTCTCCCGGTCGTGGTTGAGGGCGGTGAACAGCTGCCGGGCGGCGGGCCGGCACCGGCAAGGGGCGGGCGCCCGGCCCGCGGCCACCCCGCCCCGCGGGCACGCGCCGCCCGGGTCGAAGCCGGTGTCATGACGACGCCGTCGCCGTACGGCCTTGATCCTGGCTTCACACCGCTCGATCTAGAATTCATTCTGGTTTTATGGGCAGCCTGCACCGCAGGCGATCACGCAAGGAAGCGTCCAATGAGTTCTCTCAGCCTGCAGGGCAAGTCGGCCATCGTCACCGGAGGCGCCTCCGGCATCGGCGGAGCCATCACGAAACTGTTCGTCGCCCGCGGCGCCCGGGTGGTCGTCGTCGACCTGCAGCGGGAGGCCGGGGAGGCGCTCGCCGGCGAGCTGGGCGACGCGGTGGTCTTCCTGCACGGCGACGTCTCCGACCGGGCGGTCGCCGATTCGGCGGTCGCGGCGGCCGTCGAGCACTTCGGGAAGCTCGACGTCCTGGTGAACAACGCGAGCGTGTCGCGGCAGAAGCCGTTCGAGGAGCAGACGGACGACGACTGGAATCTCGCCATGGACACCAGCCTGTACGCGACCCGCAACTTCATGCTCGCCGCCCTGCCGGAGCTGAGGAAGGCCGGCAGCGCCTCGGTCGTCAACTTCGGCTCCGGTGCCGGACTCGACGGTCAGCCCAACCAGGCCTCCTACGCGGCGGCGAAAGAGGCCATCCGCGGCCTGAGCCGTGTCGTGGCCAATGAGTGGGCGTCGCTGAACATCCGCGTCAACGTGGTCTGCCCGATGGCCCTGACGGCCGGCGTGGCCCAGTGGGCCGAGGCCCGCCCCGAGCAGTACGCGCTGTCCGCGGCCAAGGTGCCGCTGGGCCGGTTCGGCGACCCCGACCGGGACGTCGCGCCCATCGTCGCCTTCCTCGCGAGCGACGACGCCCAGTACATGACCGGCCAGACGGTGATGGCCGACGGCGGCGCGATCAAGCTCCGCTGATCGCCCCGCCGAGACCCCGCCACCGCACCGTCCGCGCACCGGAGGGGTCGGGGTGCGCCGCCCGCGTGAGGGGGGGCGGTCGGTCGCGGATTATTTCGGGTCGCGCTGGAAGGCCGCCTTGGACCAGAAGTAGCCGAGCGTGGTGAGGGCCAGGCACCAGGCGAGGGCGAGCCAGCCGTTGTGGCCGATCCCGGTGCCCAGGAGCAGGCCGCGCAGGGTCTCGATGGCCGGGGTGAACGGCTGGTACTCGGCGATCGGCCGGAACCAGCCCGGCATCGCGTCCACCGGCACGAAGGTGCTGGAGATGAGCGGGAGGAAGATCAGCGGCATCGCGTTGTTGCTCGCGGCCTCGGCGTTGGGGCTGACCAGGCCCATGCCGACCGCGATCCAGGTGAGCGCCAGGGTGAAGAGCACCAGCAGCCCGAACGCCGCGAGCCACTCCAGGGCCGTGGCGTCGGTGGAGCGGAAGCCGATGGCCACGCCGACGGCGCCGACCAGGAGCACGCTCACGACCGACTGCACCACGCTGCCGACGACGTGCCCGATGAGGATGGAGCCGCGGTGGATGGCCATGGTGCGGAAGCGGGCGATGATGCCCTCGTTCATGTCCATGGCGACGGAGACGGCGGTGCCGATCGTGGTGCTGCCGATGGTCATCAGCAGCAGGCCCGGCAGGAGGTAGGCGATGTACGCGGAGCGGTCGGCTCCGCCGCCCCCGATGCCGGCGCTCATCACGTCGCCGAAGACGTAGACGAAGAGCAGCAGGAGCATGACCGGTGTGAGCAGCAGGTTCAGCGTCATGGACGGGTAGCGCCGGGCGTGCAGGAGGTTGCGGCGCAGCATCGTGGACGAGTCGCGCACGGCGAGGGAGAGTCGGGAGGGGCGGGCGGGCGCCGCGGTGGTGCTCATCGGGCGGTCTCCTTGGTCCGGTCGGTGCCGCCGGTCAGGGCGAAGAACACGTCGTCGAGGTCGGGGGTGTGGACGGTCAGCTCGTCCGCCTCGATGCCGGCCGCGTCCAGCCGGTCGAGGACGGAGCGCAGTTCGCGCTGGCTGCCGCCCGAGGGGATCCGCAGTGTGAGCGCCTCGTCGTCCCCGGCGGCCTCCCGCAGTGCGGTGGCGGCGGACCGGAAGGCGGCCGGGTCACGGAATCCGAGTCGTACGTGTCCGCCGGGGACGAGCCGCTTGAGTTCCCCGGCGCTGCCCTCGGCGGCGATCCTGCCGTCGTTCAGCACCGCGATGCGGTCGGCGAGCTGGTCGGCCTCCTCCAGGTACTGGGTGGTGAGCAGGACGGTCGTCCCGCCCGTCACCAGTTCGCGGATGACGCCCCACATGGTGTGCCGGGAGCGCGGGTCGAGGCCGGTGGTCGGTTCGTCGAGGAAGATGATCCGCGGGTTGCCGACCAGGGTCATCGCGATGTCCAGGCGGCGCTTCATGCCGCCGGAGTAGGTGGCGGCGGGCTTCTTCGCCGCGTCGGCGAGGTCGAACCGTCCGAGCAGTTCGGCGGTCACCCGCCGTCCGTCCCGGCGGGTGAGGTGGTGCAGGTCCGCCATCAGGAGCATGTTCTCCTCGCCGGTGATCAGGCCGTCGACGGCGGAGAACTGCCCGGTGACGCCGATCGCCGCCCGCACCCCGTCCGGGGAGGTGGCGATGTCGTGGCCCGCGACCTGGGCCTGCCCGCCGTCGGCGGACACGAGGGTGGAGAGGATCTTCACGACGGTGGTCTTGCCGGCGCCGTTCGGGCCGAGCAGCGCGAAGACGGACCCGGTGGGGATGCGCAGGTCGACGCCGTCGAGGACGGTCTTGTCGCCGTACGCCTTGCGCAGGCCGACGGCGGTGACGGCGGCCGGTGCCGGCCCGCCGCCCTGTCTGGACGTGGGCATGACAGATGAAGGCATGGAGTCCTCCCGTTCGAGGAGTCGGGTGACGGGGGTGGAGCGGCAGGGGTGAGCAGGGGTGCGGGTGACCGGCGGAGGGGGACGGCGCGGGTGGGTGGTGCCGTCGGGAGGTGCTCAGGCCGTGGCGTGGCGGACGTCGATGTTGCCGTACCGGGTGCGGGCGCGGATCTTGACGGTGTCCTCGGTCTGCGCGGGAGTGTCGGACGCGGTGAGCATGTTGTGCACCCGTCCGGCGCCCGAGTGTGCGTCGAGCCAGGCGGCCGTGCCCTCGCGGATGCCGATCTCGATGGCGCCGTAGGAGGTCTCCAGCTGGACCTCGCCGCGGGCCACCTCGCCCACCCGCAGCGTGCCGTGGGCGGTGGTGGCGGTGAGCGAGCCCTCGGCGCGGGTGATGTCGATGTCGCCGTTGGCGTGGTTGACCCGCAGGTCGCCGATGGCCGCGCCGACGGTCGTGGAGCCGTGCGAGTTCTTCAGGACGGCGGGGCCTTCGAGGAAGCCGACGCGGACGCTGCCGGAGCTGGTGGTGATCTCCGCCCCGCCCTCGACCCGGTCCACGGTGACCGAGCCGTGGGCGGCGGTCAGCTGGAGCCGGCCGGTCGTGTCCAGGCGGACGTCACCGCCCGAGGTCTTCACCCGGACCTCGCCGAGCCGGCCCTGGCCGAGCACCTGGGTCCAGGAGCCGGTCGCTTCCACGCGCGAGCCCGTGGGCAGTTCCACCAGCACGTCGACGGCGCCGGTCGGCCCGATGAACCGGCGTTCCCTGGTGCCGATGGTCAGGACGCCGTTCGCGTAGGAGACCTCGGTCTGCTCGGCGGCCCGGACGTCCTTGTCCCGCCCGGGGTCGCCGGGCCGCACCTCGACGAGGGTGTCGGACCGGTCGCTCGCGGCGAAGCGGACGGAGCCGGCGCCGACGTGGGCGACGACGGCGATCGGTTCGGGAGTGTCGAAAGAAGGCATGGCTGTACCGTCCTCATGAGTCCTGGGAGCGTCCCCGCTGGTGGGACGTGGTGTGGTGGTGCTGTGCTTCTTCGAGGTGCGGGGGCCGGGGCGCGGTCAGCGCACCCAGCCCGTGAAGCTCTGCCCGATGCCGGCGGCGCGCTCCGCGGGGCGCGGTGTGCCGCCGCCGCCGTCGACCGCGGCCGACACGGCCCGCACGAGCCACGCGTTGACCGACAGGCCCTCGCGGTTCGCGGCCTCCTCGGCGCGCGCCTTCAGGTGGGCCGGCAGTCGCAGGTTGACGCGGGCGGTGCCTCCCTCGTCGTCGGCCGGGGCCGGGGCGGGGAGCGGTCCGGCGGGCGCGGCCGCCGGCCCGGAGGTGGCACCACCGTCGGCGGGCGGCGGTGTCACGACGAAGTCGGGGTCCAGTCCGCGCAGCCGTACGTCGACCGAGCCGGGGGCGAGTTCACGGGTGATCTCGTCCATCGCGGCGGAGAGCACGTTGAGCATGGTCAGCCGGGTCGCCGACGCCAGGGGGGCCGTGAGCCGCTCGGCCAGCTCGCGGGCTTCGTCGCCGCCGGCGTCGGCAGCCACCATGAGTTCGCGGTGGATGGTGTCGACATACGGGGTGAGGTCCATGACGCCATCATGGCACCACCATGGCACCACACGCAAGCAGCCAGGGCGACTTGCGTGTGGCGCGATGAGCCCGTCCGCTGTGACCTGCGGAAAAGGCGCGGGAGGGGGTGGAGGAGACGGTGGCGTCGGTCCTTCCAGGTGCCTCCGGTGGCGCGGAGTGGCGCCATGTGATGCCAGATGGCGCCAGTGGTGTCGTGGGATGCCAGTGGTGCCAGGTGCCGGTCGCCCCGGCCGGGCCAGGGCGAGCCGGGCCGGTCAGTCCGCCGTCGGGCTCTGCGGGGCCTGTTCCCGGGTGAATCCGTGGCTCCGCTCCACCTTCGCCACGTGCAGCGTGTAGCTCTGGTACCAGTCGGCCCGTCCGCGCCGCTGCGCCGCGCGGTGCTCGGCGTCGCTCCGCCACTCGGCGAGGGCGTCGGCGTCGCGGAAGTACCCGACGGTGATGCTCAGCCCGCCGGGGGTCTGCGCGTGGTCCATCCCCAGGTACCCGGGAACGTCCTTGACGAGGTCTTCCATACGGGCGTTGGTCTCGCCGTAGCCGCTCTGCTCCTCGGTGCGCACGCTGGTGAAGACGGCTGCGTAGTAAGGGGGTTCATAGGCCTCGACGGGCGCGACAGGCGCTTCCGGGTGATCACTCATGGCGTCACGGTAAGGCGGGGCTCGCCCGGCGATCCAGCGTCTTTCCCGGACGGGAGGCAAGAGGGATCCAACTCTTGACCGAAGCCGTCCGGCGCCCTGTCCTGCCGATTTGCCGGAACGGCAAAAACGCTCACGTCCGCCGGCCGCCGGGCCGGATGATCCGTGGGGTGAACGCGGTCCGTCCGGTGAACCGAGGAGAAGCCATGCACCCGTCCCCGTCGTCCGCCGGTCCACACCACCGCACCGTCGCGGGGCCCGCCGGGCGCCTGCACCTGGTCGAACAGGGCAGCGGCCCGCTGGTCCTGCTCGTCCACGGCTTCCCGGAGTCCTGGTACTCCTGGCGCCACCAGCTTCCGGCCCTCGCGGCGGCGGGGTACCGGGCCGTGGCGCTGGACGTGCGCGGCTACGGCCGCTCCTCCAGGCCGGCGGCGCGGGAGGCGTACCGGATGGTCGAGCTGGTGGAGGACAACGTCGCCCTGGTACGCGCCCTGGGCGAGGACAGCGCGGTGGTCGTCGGGCACGACTGGGGCTCCGGCATCGCGGCGGCCTCCGCCCTGCTCCATCCCGGGGTCTTCCGCGCCGTCGGGCTGCTGAGCGTCCCCTACACGCCGCCCGGCGGCCCCCGCCCCGGCGACGTCTTCGCGCGGATGGGCGGCGACGAGGAGTTCTACGTCTCCTACTTCCAGGAGCCCGGCCGGGCCGAGGCGGAGATGGAGCCCGACGTCCGGGGCTGGCTCGCGGGTTTCTACGCGGCCCTGTCCGCCGGCACCATGCCCGGCCCGGGCGAGCCCGACCCGCACTTCGTGGCCCGCGACGGCGGCCGGCTGCGCGACCGCTTCCCCGGCGGCGGGCTGCCCGCCTGGCTGACCGAGGCGGACCTCGACGTCTACGCCGGGGAGTTCGAGCGCACCGGGATGACCGGCGCCCTCAACCGCTACCGCTGCATGGACCGCGACTGGGCGGACCTCGCCCCGTACGAGGGCGCCCCGGTCAGGCAGCCGTCCCTGTTCATCGGCGGCGCCCTGGACGCCTCCACGACCTGGATGGCCGACGCGATCGACGCCTACCCGGTCACCCTCCCGGGTCTGGCCTCTGCCCACGTCCTGGAAGGATGCGGGCACTGGGTCCAGCAGGAGCGCCCCGAGGAGGTCAACCGCCTGCTGACCGCCTGGCTCGCCTCCCTCCCCGCCTGAACCCCGCCTACCCGTGGGAGGCGGCTGCCGGGTGAAGGGCCACGTGGGTGATCTGCGGGCCGCAGTGCGGCAGGGACGCGGTGGCGGACTGGGAGGCGAACCGGATGACGGTGTCGTCCTCCCGGGCGGTGAACTGCCTGGTCCTGGGGGTCCAGTGGGGCTGGTGACCGGTGCCGGACGGCCGGTAGGTGACGGCGCGCGTCTCGCCGATCACGAGCTGGTAGGGCTGGTCGGCGGCGTTCTTGTCCAGGCAGCTCTGTTTCTCCGGATCGGGGCCGGCCGGGTCCTGGGGGGCTCCGGGCCAGGTGTCGGGAGCGTCCTGCCAGGTGAGTTCGTAGCTCTGGCCGGCCGTGGTGGCCACGCTCTGGCCGATGGCGCCGTTCCGTGACCCGGTGAGGTCGGCGGCCTGGCCGTCGTCGAGGTGGGCCAGGGACGGGCTGTAGAGGTCGATGTCCTCGCGGGTGAGTGACCAGTGGGCCGGGCCGCGGGCGGAGTCGCCCGTGATCCGCAGGTAGGCGCCGGCGGGGGCGGCCGGGTCGGTGAAGGTGCCGTTGCGGACCGCCGGTCCGGCGGCGGCCGCGGTGCCGTGCGCGGTCGCGGTGAGGGGACCCGGCGCGGTGAGCCAGGCGGTGGCGGCGAGCAGGCAGGCGGTGGCGGTGTGTTTCACGCTGGGGCTCCTCTGCGCAGGGGGCGCGCCGTCCCGCGGCGGCACGCCCCTCGGGTGCGGGCGGGACCGCGTGGTCAGTTGCCGCCGCCCCGGAGTTCCTTCAGCGAGATGCGGGTGACCATCGCGCCGCAGTGTTCGGGGGCCACGTAGTTGTCGGAGGCGGAGATGAACTGCACGACCGTGTCGTCCGCGGTGGCGGTGAAGTCCAGGGGGCTGGGGTCCGGCGGCTGCCAGGACGAGGTGGGGGTGTAGGTCCTGGCCCGCTGGCCGGTGACGGCGACCTGGTACTTCTGGTTCTCGGCGGGCTTGACCCCGCACCCCTCCCAGGTCTCGGTGCGTTCCTGCCAGGTCAGCCGGTAGCGGGTGCCCTCGTCGAGGTGGACGACCTGCCTGATGGTGGCCTTGGGGCCGCCGGTCAGGTCCGCGGCCTGGGCGCCGCCGGCGCCCGCCTCGTGCTCGGAGAAGATGTGCACCTCGCCGGCGGTGACCTCCCAGGGCGCGATGGGGGCGTCGGTGTCCGAGTTGAACGGCTTGTAGCGCTGCTCGCGGGTGACGCCGGGGCTCAGGAAGCTGCCGTTGCTGACGAGGTTGGGGCCGACCGGGCCTGCCGCGGCCCGGTGGGGAACGCCGGCGTGTGCCTGGGTGAGGGGGACCGTCAGGAGGGTCGCGGCGATCAGGCCCACAGCTCGTGCGGTGAACGACATGCGGTGTCCTTTCGTGGGGGGCGGGGACGGTCACACACCCCCGGGTCGTGACCGTGTGTGCCTCTCGCATGCCCATCACTTCGGCCCCGGCATCCCCTCGTCACCCGTCCGTGGCGCTCCCGAGGGAGCACCGGCGCGCGGTGTACGGGCACGTCACGTATCGGCGTACGCCCGCGCGCGGAAGAGTGGGACATCAGCTTCCGCACACGGTGCGTCCCGGGGTTTCGGTCGCTGTGCGTGACGATGGGCCGGCGTCGCGCCCGGTGCGGGAGGGCGCGGTTCAGATCGGGGTGTTCTCCCCCGGGGCCGCCGGGGCCGGTGCGGGCTCCGCCGGCCGCCGGGAGCGGTCGCGGCGGTCCAGGAGGGCCAGCACGGGAGTCGTCATCAGGGTCGTGACCAGGGCGACGATCACGAGCACGCCGAACAGGGCGGGCGAGGCGATGCCGGCGGCCAGTCCGACGTTGATGGCGATGAGCTGCATGAGGCCGCGCGCGTTCATCAGGGTGCCCACGCGGACGGCGACCGCCTGCGGTTCGCCCAGCAGCCGTGCGGTGGCCCAGCAGGCGCCGAACTTGCTGACCACCGCCACCGCCACGCAGGCCGCGGTGAACAGCAGCAGCCTGCCGTCGGAGAGCAGCGTGAAGTCCGTGTTCAGTCCGGAGTAGGCGAAGAACAGGGGCAGGAACACGATGCGGCCGAGCGGTGCGAGGGAGGCCACCGCGCGGGTCACCACCGCGTCGCGGGGCACGGCGACGCCGAGGCTGAAGGCGCCGAACACGGCGTACAGGCCGATGCGGTCGGTGTACCACGCGGCGAGGAACAGCAGCAGGACGGTGACCAGCAGCATGTGCTCCCCGGTCAGCCGTCGCGCCCGCTCCAGCAGCAGCGGCCGCAGGCGGAGGAGGACCCCGAGGAACACCGCGAGCCCGGCCGTGCCGGCCACCGCCGTCAGGAAGGTGCCCGGGCCGCCGCCCGCCATGCCGAGCACCCCGGCCAGCAGCACCCACGCCACGGCGTCGTCCAGGGCGCCCGCGGCCAGGGACACCGCCCCGAACCGGGTGTCCGACAGGCCGCGCTCGGTGATGATCCGGGCCATCATCGGGAAGGCGGTGATGGCCACCGTCACCCCGACGAACAGGGCGCCCACCGTGGCCGAGACCCCGTCCGGGTAGAGGCCCACGGCGTCGCGGGCCGCCCAGGCCAGTGCGGTGCCCAGCAGCAGCGGGACGACGATGCCGGCCGCCGAGACGGAAACCGCGGTGCGGCCCACCGACCGCAGCCGGTCGGTGCGGAACTCGTACCCGGCCAGGAACATGAAGACGACGAGGCCGATCTGCCCCGCCACGTAGAGCACGGGCCGGATCTCGTCCGGGAACAGGGCCTCCTCCAGGCCGGGTGAGGCCAGGCCCAGCACGGAGGGGCCGAGCAGCACGCCGGCGACCATCTCGCCGACCACGGGCGGCTGGCCCACGTGGCGCAGGAGCCGGCCGACGAGGCGGCACACGACGAGGACGACGGCCACGGCGAGGAAGAACGCCGGGCCCAGCTCGGTGGTCGACAACGGTGACTCCTCAGGGGTGCGGGGTGGGGGCCCGCCGTCAGGCGTCGCGGCGCGGGTAGGGGCAGGTGGCCGCGGGCCGGTCCGGTCCGGCCGCGGCGCCGGGCACGCCGTGGCCGTCGTGGCCGTCGTCGAGCGGGCGGCCCTCGGTGTCGTGCCGGGCGAAGTACGCCGCGGCGGGCCCGGTGCGGCGGGCGTCCAGCACCATCCAGGTGCCGAGGACGAGTTGCAGCAGGCTGCGGCCGACGTCCTCGGCCCGGTCGCGGACGGCCAGGGCGGTGCGCAGGGCGGTCCGCAGGCGTCGCGGGACCGGCCGGTCGCGGGGGAAGAGCAGGCAGGGGGCGCGGTGCGGGATGGAGCGGGTGTGGCCGACGGAGGAGTCGAGCACGTAGCGGGCCAGCACCTCGCGGGTGGCGGCGCGCATGACGACCGGTGCCAGGCGCCAGGCGGGGCAGGGCCGGTTGGCGGCGACGCCGAAGGGGATGTGGTGGGCGTCGCGCACGGACAGCGACTCCCAGCGCTCGGGGTCGAAGCGTTCGGGGTCGCGGTGGCCGGCCGCGTGGTAGTCGGGGTAGCTGAAGGCCAGGACGGAGCCCGCCGGGATGGTGGGCAGGCCGTCGAGCGTGAGGTCCGCGGTGGTGATCCGGTGGGCCACCCCGAACAGCGGGTAGAGGCGGAACGTCTCGTGCATGACGTGGGTCAGGTGGCGGTCGTCGTCGGGGCCGGCCGCCACCCGTCGCTGCGTCCCCGGGTGCTGCGCCAGGACCAGCAGGAGGTGGGCCATCGCCTCCGACATCTGGACGACGGCGGTGTTGAAGAAGGTGCCCTGGAGGTAGAACGCCTGCTGGCGCCGGCTCAGGCCGGCGGGCAGCGGGTGCGGCACGTCACCGGCCGCCAGCCGGTGCAGCAGGTAGCGCGTCAGCCGGTGCCTGCGGCGCAGGTGGCGCGGGCGGGTGCACTTCAGGGCGTTGACGACGTCCTCGGCGTTGGCGACGATCAGCCGCCGGGCCTCGTCCGGGCAGGGCTCCTGGAAGACCAGTTCGTAGAAGAACCCGGCCCACACCGGCATCATCAGGTCGCGCAGCCGCACCGATCGCACCCGGCCGGTGCCGGCCGCCGCCAGGGCCTGCCGGGTGAGCCGGGCCGCCGCGGCCGACAGCTGCGCCGACGGGCCGGAGAGGATGGCGAGGGTGTGCCGGGCGACCTCGTCG
Organism: Streptomyces sp. NPDC025833; assembly: GCF_055558055.1. Classification (NCBI taxonomy): domain Bacteria; kingdom Bacillati; phylum Actinomycetota; class Actinomycetes; order Kitasatosporales; family Streptomycetaceae; genus Streptomyces; species Streptomyces sp. NPDC025833. The sequence goes on along the minus strand of NZ_JBVHNF010000023.1, from coordinate 80,760 downwards.
TAGCGGGGGCCGGCCTCCAGGTGCTCCTGGTGGACGTCGGCGCCGGGCGCGAGCCAGTACCAGAACAGGTCGGACAGGGCCGCGCCCTTGCTGCGGCCCCCGGCGGCCGGGTGGCCGTAGACCTCCTGGAAGCGGTCGGGGCCGAAGACGGCGTTGGGCAGGAGCAGGGCCTCGTCGCCGTTGACGCGGGCGAACACCCTGGTGCGCAGGGCGACGACGCGGCCGGGCAGCCAGGCCGGTGCGGACAGCAGCAGTGCGCCGCCCGCCGCCAGGGCCGCCGCCTTCGCCCGGCTCACCATGTCCGCTCCCCCGACCGGGGCCGGTGCGCGGGCCCGCGCGGGACCACCTGGTCGGCGGTGAGGTCCCGGGGCCGGTGCCCGCCGGTGAGGGCGAGGACCTGGCCGAAGTCCTCGCGCAGGGCCGTGAGCGCCTGCCGTACGCCTGCCTCGCCGCCCGTGGCGAGGGCCCAGAGCACGGGCCGTCCCACTCCGACGGCGCGGGCTCCGAGCGCGAGGGCCAGGGCGATGTCGGTGCCCCGGCGGACGCCGCCGTCCATGAGGACCGGTACGCGTCCGGCGGCCGCCTCGGCCACCGCCGGGAGGGCCTCGACGGATGCCGGGGCGGCGTCGAGCTGCCGGCCGCCGTGGTTGGACACGAGCAGCGCGTCCACGCCCCGGTCCACGGCCGTGCGCGCGTCCTCGGGGTGCAGCACGCCCTTGAGCACGAGCGGCAGGCCGGTCAGCTCGCGCAGCCGGCCCAGGTCGTCCCAGCCGGCCGGCCACATGGCGATGTCGCGTGTGCCGCCGGGCGGGCTGCCGGGCAGGCCGCGCATGTTCTCGGCCGCGAGGCCGGGCGGCAGGTCGTGGAAGCCGTTGCGCAGGTCGCGGGTGCGGGTGCCGAAGACCGGGGAGTCCACGGTGACGACGAGCGCGGAGCAGCCGGCCCGTTCGGCGCGGCGCACCAGTTCGGCGGTGACGTCGGGGCGCGGCTGCAGGTACAGCTGGAACCAGACGACGGCCTCCGGGTCCACCGCGCGGGCGGCCGCGGTGACGTCCGCGACGGCGGTGGTGGCGGCCATCCCGGTCACCAGCGGGGTGCCGGTCGCGGCGGCGGCGCGTGCGGTGGCCAGTTCGCCGTCGGGGTGGGCGAGCCGGTGGAAGGCGGTGGGCGAGACGAACAACGGCGCCGGCCACTGCCGGTCCAGCACGTTCACCCGGGTGTCGCGGTCGGTGTTGCCGCGCAGTATCCGGGGCAGCAGGGCCAGCCGGGCGAAGGCGTCCTCGTTCTCCCGGAGCGCCGTCTCCCGGCCCGCGCCGCCGGCGAAGAAGTCGTAGTGCTCGGGGCTGAGTTCCGCGCGTGCCCGCCCGGCCGGGCCGGGCGGGGGGCCGGCTCCCGGGCCGGTCATGCGCGGGGGGCGGCGCTCTGCCCGCCGGCCGGGTGTTCCTCGCCGGCGGGCAGCCGGGAGGCGAGGAAGGAGCGCAGCGGGCCGACGTGGACGCCGGGGTCGTCCCACTCGTTCTCCAGGTTCTCGGTGAGGTGGTGCTCGGCGACCGCTCTGCCGGTGCCGTCGGGCAGGAAGTGCCGTACGACGGGGTGGAGGTAGCGGGCGTCGAGGCCGCCGGTGTCCTGCTGCGGGGTCCTGCCGACGGTGATGTCGAAGGGGTCGACCCGGTCGTGGTCGGCGCCGTACTCCAGGGTGACGGCGAAGTAGGCGGCGAGGTCGCCGAAGTCGCCCCGGGCGGCGGCCTCGTGCAGGTGCGCCACCGGTACCTCCTCGCAGTGGCGGACCGTGCCGTCGGCGCCGACCAGTACCGCGTCGCCGAGGAACCCGAACATCTGCCACAGCGCCGAGGTGCGGTTGACCCGCCGGACGAGCGTGTCGGTGACGGGGCCCGGGTCCGCGGGCAGGGCGGTGTGCGGCCACTCCCGGTCGTGGTAGCGGTGTTCGAGGATGCGGTGCAGTGCCCGTACGCCGTACCGGAAGCCGTGGATGAAACCGCTGGTGGACTTCTTGAAGTCCAGGGACTGGGTGATGGTGCCGGCGAAATAGAGGCCGGGCACGTTCACGGATTCCCAGGCGTTGGTGAGCCGCGGGAAGCGGTCCTTGACGACGAGGTCGGGGCGGCAGTCGTCGTCGAAGATCGAGGCGTCGAAACGGAATCCGGTGGCCAGGATGACCCGGTCGTAGGAGATGTCTTTCACGACTTCTTCGACGCGGGCGAATCTCACGCTGACGAGATAGGTACCGTCCGGTTTCCGGGCGATGCGCAGGATGTCACCGTCCAGTACGGCGTTCTGCGACTTGAGCTGGTAGGTGTCCAGGAAGTTGTTGTTGACGGCCCGGAGGTGCCCGACGAAATGCGTCCGCCAGGCGAGTTTGAGCGAACCGGGTCCGGCGACGTGGATGACGGCGGCGGTCTCGATGAGGTGGTCGGCGGTCTCGAAGGCGGAATTCCCGCGGCCGATGATCAGTACGCGCCGGTCGGTGAACTCGGCCGGGTCGACGGACACCTCGGCGTAGTGCTCCGCCTCCCCCGCGCCCTCGATGGGCGGCACGTAGGGTCGTGAGACGCCGGTGGCGACGATGATCCGGCGGGCCCGGACAACGTTGCCATGCCGGTCCGTCGCCAGGAACGGGCCGCCGCCGGGCCGGCTGACGCGGGTGATGCGGGTGGCCGGGCGGATGCGCAGGCCGTGCGCCCGGGCGAAGTCCGCCAGGTAGCGGACCATGTCGTCGGCCGGCGGGAAGTAGCGCGGGGAGTAGGCGGTGAAGAGCGGGCCCTCGTCGGAGAGCAGTGAGTTCCAGTCGACGCGCAGCCGCATCTCCGGATCGCTCCACCCGGTGTGCACCTTGTTCGAGGAGATGAGCGTCCGGTGTCTGGGGAAACGGGTGAAAAAGGCGCCCGGGGCGTCGCCCTCGTCGACGATGAGGTAATTCCTGCCGCTTTTTTCGAGGAAGTAACCGGCTTGCAGGCCGGCGGGCCCGCCGCCGATGACGAGATAGTCAACCTGTCCTAAGTCAGACATGGGTCGTCCTGCCTTCCGTCGGGGCGGGAAAAGACATTACTTGATCTTTAAAGCATGCGACTAGACCGCCTCCGTGTGGCGTAGGTCACAGGATTCCCTGGGTGGTGAATCCGCCCCGTCGGCTAACGTGAGGGCGATTGACGGCCGGGTCCGCAGCCCCTCACCCGGAATGGTCGCTTTCCAGTCATTCACCGCCTTCGCGCCGGTTTTTCCGGCACAGAGGGGAGACGAAATGGACGAAAAGCCCGGGGACGTCTTTCCGCAGGCCCTCCTCGACGCGTTCCGCGCCGCCCCCTCCCTGCCCGCCTTCGAGTACCGGGGCCGCGTGGTGGACCGGGCGGAGGTGCTCGTGCTGGTCGCCGCCTTCGTGCGGGGGCTGCGCGCCGCCGGCCTGGCCGCCGGGTCCCGGGTGGCCCTCGGCACCGGTGTCACCCCGGAGGCGTTCGCCGTCCGGGTGGCCGCGCACGTCGTCGGGTGCGAGGTGGTGGGCCTGCGCCCGGGGCTGACCCGCGGGCACCTGCACGACATCCTCGCCCGCGGCGTCGGCGCCGTGGTGACGGACGGCACCGGCGGGCCGGCCGGGGCGGCCGCCGCGGCGGCGGGCGTCGCGGTGCTGCGGACCGACGGCGTGCTGCGGCGGGCCGCGCGGACCGCGCCGGGCCCCGGCGAGCTGACCGCGCGGGGCGACCGCGGCGGCGTCGGCGTCGTCCACCTCACCAGCGGCAGCACCGGCCGCCCCAAGGGCGTGATGGTGACCTACGGCGCCCTGTCCGAGGGCTGGGCCCTCCAGCCCGCCCGCTGGAGCGAGCGCACCCGGCGGCTGGCGGCACGGTACGAACGCTTCCTGCTGTTCGGCACGCTCACCAGCGCCGTCATGTTCGAGCACCTGGTCCTGGCGCTGCTGGGCGGGGGCACCGCCGTCATACCGGACCAGCCCCCGCACTTCCCCGAGGTGTTCGCCGACCGGCGCGTCACCGCCTGTCTGACGACGGTGCCGCGCCTGTACGGCATCCTCGACGCCGTGCGCCACCGGGCGGTGGACACCGGCAGCCTGCGGGCGCTCGTCGTGGCCGGGTCCCCGCTGGCGCCGCACCGGCTGACCGAGGCGTCCGAACTGCTCGGGCCGGTGGTCCACCACGCCTACGGCCAGACAGAGACGGGCATGCTGACCGTCCTGGAACCGGAGGAGCTGGCGGCCGACCCGGGCCTGGCCGACAGCGTCGGACGGCCCCTGGACACCGTCGCGATGTCCGTGCGCGACGAGGACGGCCGGGAACTCCCCACGGGCCGGACCGGCGAGGTGTGGGTCCGGACGGCGGACGCGTTCCGCGGCTACTGGCAGGACCCGGCGGAGACCGCGGAGGTCCTGCGGGACGGCTGGGTCCGCACGCGCGACCTCGGCCGGCTCGACGCGCAGGGCCGGCTGCGCCTGGCCGGCCGCACGCGCGACATCGTCATCGTCAATGCCGTCGTCCACTACGCGGGCCCCGTCGAGCGCGTCCTGGCCTCCCATCCCGGCGTCGACCAGGCGTACGTCGTCGGGGTGCCGGACGAGCGGACCGGTGAGGCGATCCACGCCTTCGTCGTCCCGCACCCCGGGGCCGCGCCGGATGCGGACGAACTGCGCCGGCTGGTGGCCCGGGAGCTCGGCGAGGGCGACGTGCCGGCCGGGATCACCCGCATCCGCGAGGTCCCCGTGGCGCCCAGCGGCAAGCCGGACAAGGCCGCGCTGCGTGCCCTGCTGGAGGCCCGCCCCGGCACCGGCCCGTGAACGGCCCGGCGCCCGCCGCGGGCGCCGGGCCGCGGCGGATCCGGCGGCGCAGACGTGACGCGGCCGCCCCGGTCACCGGCCGGACGCACCGCACCGGCGCCGGGGCCGCTCACACGGCCGGCGCGCCGAACACCCGGGCGGCGTCGAACATCGCCTCGGCGGCCCGCCCCACGCTGATCCGGGTGTTGCCGGCCACGATGTGCAGCCCGTACGCGTCCTCCAGCGCCACCAGGTTCAGGGCCGCCGTCGCGGTGTCCAGCGAAAGGTCGAACACCCCGGCGCCGGCCCCCCGCTCCAGTACGGCGCGGTACGTGGCCAGCTGCCGCTCGTACATCGCCTCGACCAGCGTGGTGTGCAGCGGCGAGCTGCCCGCGACCACGTCGAACTCGTACAGCAGGCGCATCAGCGCGTCGTCGGGCCCCGTGGGCAGCCCGGCGCGGATCGTCTCCCCCAGCAGCCGTGCCGGGTCCGCGATGGTGTCCCGCAGCGCGTCGCGCCGGTCGCAGAAGCGCTCCATGCCCGCCCGGTAGGCCTCGCTCAGCAGCGCGTCCAGGTCGTCGTAGTAGTACAGAACCGCACCCCGGGTCAGCCCCGCCCGGCGCGCCACGTCGGCCAGCGAGAGGGAGCGCAGTCCGGTGCGGGCGGTGGTGTCGATCACCGCCTGGATGAGGTGGGCGCGGCGTTCGTCCTGGTTCTTGGGGCGGGCCATGTCTTGACACTAGCGGAGGTTGTCATGACACTCGACCCATTCTTTGACGCTGATGGCAAAAAACTCGCGCACCGTCTCCGCGCGCCCTCGCGCCCGTTCGCAGTGCGGCCCAGAACCGAGGACCACCATGCTCGACACCCTGATCACCGGCGCACGTGTGCGCACCTTCGACGACGCCCGGCCGTGGGCCGGCGCCGTCGGCATCACCGGCGGGCGCATCGCCTTCGTGGGCGAGGAGACGGACGCCCCCGCGGCCCGCGAGCACCGCCGCCTGGACGGCGGCCTGCTCACCCCCGGCATCATCGACAGCCACAACCACCTGCTGCTCGGCTTCGACCCCGACGCCGTCAGCCTGGAGGGGGCCGACACCCTGGAGGAGGTCCGCCGCCGGCTCGCCGAACTCGCCGGCGCGCGCCCGGACCTGACCTGGATCTGCGCCGAGAACGCCGTCTACTCGGTGGTCCACGGCCGGCGCCCGCGGGCCGGGGACCTGGCCGGCATCACCTCCCGCCCGGTCTTCGTCACCACCTACGACCAGCACTCGGTGTGGCTCAACGACGCCGCCGTCCGCGCGCTGGGGCTGGACGACGGCGGCGACATCCCCTGGGGCCGCCCGGAACGGGACGCCGACGGCCGGGCGACCGGATGGGTCACCGACTTCTACACCAGCGCCATGACGACGGCGGGCCTGGCCGGCCTGCAGCGCGACATCCCGATGTACTCGCCGCAGCGGCGCTACCGCAAGCTGCTCGGCAGCCTGGAGATGGCCACCGCCGCCGGCATCACCACCGTGGTCGAACCGCAGGTCCCGCTCGCGGAGATCGACCTGTTCCGGCGCGCGCAGGACGAAGGACGCCTCAGCTCCCGCGTCATCGCGGCGCTCTTCCACCCGATGGGCTCCGACGGTGCGTTCCGCCGCAGCCTGCGCCAGGCGGCCGACACCGCGCCGAGCGGCGACCGCCTGTCGTTCGGCCCCGTCAAGCTCTACGCCGACGACGTGATCGAACCCCACAACGCCTGGATGCTGGAGGACTACGCCAACCGGCCCGGCCACCGCGGCCACCCCTCGGCGCCGCTGGGCGAACTCACCCAGGTCGTCACCGAGCTGGACCGCCTCGGCTTCCAGACGCACACCCACGCCACCGGCGACGGCGGCATCCGCCTCGCCCTGGACGCCGTCGAGCACGCCGCGCGCACCAACGGCACCCGCGACCGCCGCCACGGGCTCGTGCACGTCGAGTGCCTGGCCCCGGAGGACCTGCCGCGCTTCGCCCGGCTCGGGGTCACCGCGGCCATGCAGCCGCGCCACTGCTCCCCGGACCTGGTGGCCGGCACCTGGATGGAGAACGTCGGCGAGGCCCGCTGGGACCGGGCCTGGCGGCTGCGCTCCCTCATGGGCTCCGGCGCCCACGTGGCCCTCTCCAGCGACTGGCAGGTGGGCGAGATGGACCCGCTGGTGGGCTTCTACTCGGCCCTGACGCGGGCCGGGCTGGACGGCAGGGACGCCTGGACCCCGGCGGAGCGCCTGGGGCTGGACGAGACGCTGCGCGGCTACACCGCCGAGGGCGCCTGGGCCTGGCACCGGGAGGACGAGTACGGCGTCGTCCGCGAGGGCGCCCGGGCGGACCTCGTCGCGTGGTCCGCGGACCTCTACGCGCTCGAATCCGATCCGGCGGCGCTGCTCGACCAGCGGGCCGAGGTCACCTGGGTGGGCGGCGAGGTCGTCCACGAGGCCGCCACGGCGCGCGCCACCGCCGGCCACTACGGCGCGCCCACGTCCTGTTCCGCCCGGGCCGAGGGCGGTCACGCCCATGCCTGAGGTCTCCCCGCGGCCCTCCGGGGCCGCCGCGGCCGTCTCCGAGGACGCGGCCGCCCCGCGGGGCGCTGCCGGGCCGGGCCACGGCGCGCCCGGGGGCGCCCGGCTGCGCGGCGGTCTGAAGCTGCGCCACATCGTCTTCCTCGGCCTGGCCTTCATGGCGCCCCTGGCGGTGTTCGACACCTTCGGCCTGGTCTCGGAGGCGACCGGCGGCCATGTGCCGCTGGCCTACCTGGCCGTGCTCGTCGCGGTGGGGCTCACCGCGCTCAGCTACGCGCGGATGGCCCGCCGCATCACCTCCGCCGGGTCCGTGTACACCTACGCGGGCAAGGCGCTCGGGACGCCCGTGGGCTTCCTGGTGGGCTGGTCCGCCACGCTCGACTACGTCCTGCTGCCCATGCTCAACGCCCTGCTGGCCGCGATCTACATGGGGGCCGTCCTGCCCGCGGTCCCGGCGTGGGTGTGGGTGCTGTCCACCGTGGTGATCTGCACGGCGCTGAACCTGGTGGGCGTGCGCCTGGCCGCCCGGGTGAACGTGGCGCTCGTGATCGTCCAGGCCGGGGTGGCCGTCGCGTTCCTGTTCTTCGCGGTGCGCGCGGTCCTCACCCACGGCCGGTCCTTCGGGAGCACCGGGCTGGACCCGGCCACGGTGTCGCTGCCCGACCTGTTCGGCGGGGCGTCGCTGCTGGCCCTGTCCTTCCTGGGGTTCGACGCCGTCTCCACGCTCTCCGAGGAGGCCGAGCGCCCGCGCCGGGACATCCCGCGGGCCATCCTGCTCATCGTGGCCGCCGCCGGGGTGTTCTTCCTCGCCGTCACCTACGTCATGCAGACGCTCTTCCCGGACGTCTCGGCCGTGGGCGACATCGTGGGCGCCTCGCCGGAGATCGCCCGGTACATCGGCGGCGCCGCGTTCCAGACCGTCTTCGTGGGCGGGTACCTCACCGCGGTCCTCGGGTGCGGGCTGACCCAGCAGATGAGCGCGGCGCGGCTGCTCTTCGCCATGGGGCGCGACGGGATGCTGCCGCGCGCGGTCTTCGGACGGGTCGATCCGCGCACCGGTGTCCCGGCCGTCAACGTGCTCGTCGTGGGCCTCATCGCCGCCTCCGCGGTCTTCCTGGACCTCGGCAGCGCCGCGTCGCTGATCAACTTCGGTGCGTACGTGGCCTTCGCCGCGGTGAACCTGGCGGTGATCGGCTTCTGGGTCCGCGACCGGCGGGCGGGGCGGGCGGAGGCCCGCGGGCCCGCCGCCGCCGTGCTGCAACTGCTGCTGCCGGGCCTCGGGTTCGTCGTGAACGCGGCCCTGTGGATCAGCCTGGACACCCCGGCCAAGATCGTGGGCGTCGTCTGGGCGCTGGCGGGCGTGGGGATCCTGGCCGTGCGCTCGGGCGGGTTCCGCCGCCCGATACGGACCCCGGACCTGGCGGAATGAACTCCCCCGCCGCCGTACCGGCCGGCGGCGGGGGCGCATGCCGGTACCGCGTCAACCGCAAGCGGTCCGCTGGTGGTTGAAGTTTGTATAGGGTGTCTCCCCTGCACCAGCTCATCTCGATAAAGGGGGGGGCCCTTTGCGTGCTCGTCTGACCGTCTCCGCCGTGGCGGTGGCCGTGGCCGGCGTCTTCTTCAGCGCACCGACCGCGTCCGCGGCGACGCTGCCGGCCACCAACACCGCCCACCGCTGCGTCTCCCACACCACCGGGCTGTGCGGGTGGACGCACCACCAGAAGCCCAAGGACAAGTACGAGACCGCCAAGTGCAAGGACGCCTCGGTGTCCTACTCGCGGCACTCGCAGGGCACCTGTTCGCACCACCGCGGTGTCCGCTACTGGTTCAAGTAGGCCTCCGGGCTCGCGCAGGGCGCCTTCTCCCGCTCGCCGGGAAGGCGCCCTGCGCTCTTCCCGCACCCGGCCGGACCGGTCCGCCGGGCGTCCGTTCCCCCGGGCGGCCCGTTCGGGCGGGGCCGGGAGGGGCACCTGGAGCCCATGACCGACGACACAAGCCGCATCCGGCTGGTGCAGACCGTGCTCGACAGCACCGACGCCCGTGAACTCGCCGAGTTCTACCGGTCCCTGCTGGGACTCGACTACGCCCCGGGGGACGAGCCGCCCCCGGCCGGGCAGCCGGACGAACGCGGCCGGGACTGGCTCGTACTGCGCCACCCCGACGGCGGCCCGCGGCTCGCCTTCCAGCAGGTGACGCGCCTGCGCGAACCGGACTGGCCGGACGGCCCGGTGCCCCAGCAGATGCACCTCGACCTGAGCGTCACCTCACTGGCCGAGCTGCGCGAGCAGCACGAGCGGGTGCTCGCCCTCGGCGGCAGCCTGCTCAGCGACCGGGACCGGCCGGATGCCGACGACGAGGAGCGCTTCCGCGTCTACCGGGACCCCGAGGGCCACCCGTTCTGCATCTTCGTCGCGGAGCGGGACCGGTAGCCGGGCGGCCCGCGGGCGCGGTCCCGGGGCGCGGGGCGTTCAGGGGGTGGCCGCCGGGGCGGGGGCGCGGGTCTCCTCGGGGGGTTCGGGGCGCAGGCCGTCCAGGGTGCGGACCTTGCGCAGCGGGGACAGGGCCAGGAAGAGGCAGGTGCTCAGCAGGCCCACGGTGCCCACCAGCAGCGCTCCGCGCAGGCCCAGCCGGGTGCCCAGCCAGCCTCCGAGGAGCGAGCCGACCGGCTTCACGCCCAGGGCGATGAAGAGGTAGGCGGCGTTGGTGCGGCCCAGGAGCCGCTGCGGGGTCACGGTCTGCCGGATCGTCATGGTGTGCACGTTGCAGGCGGTGATGCCGAAGCCCTGCACGAAGAACGCGGCGGCGAACAGGGGCGCCGCCCAGGTGCCGCGGTGCACGGCCGGCAGGAGCAGCGGGGCGACGTCGCCGATCACCGCGGCGATGACCAGGGTGCGGCCCAGGCCCACCCGGCGGGCGAGGCGGTCGGTGAGGGCCGCGCCGAGCAGGGCGCCGACGGCACCGACGGACAGCATCAGTCCCAGGGTGCCCGGGCTCATGTCCAGTTCCTTCACCGCGAACAGGGTGAGGATCGTCAGGACGATCTGCCAGCACAGGTTGTAGCTGGCGGCCTCGCCGAGCGTGGCCCGTAAGTAGCTGCTGGAGAAGGTGAAGCGGAACCCGTCGGCGATCTGGATGCGCAGCGGCGCGGGGTCCGGCGTGACGGGCTTCTCGCGGCTGCGGACCGCCGAGACGCCCAGCGCGGAGGCGAGGTAGGAGAAGGCGTCGACGAGCAGAGCGAACGGTGCCCCCACGAGCTGCACCAGCGCGCCGCCCAGGCCCGGGCCGCTGATCTCCGACACGGACTCGCTGGAGGTCAGGCGGGAGTTGGCGCCCGTGAGGTGCTCCGGTGGCACGATCGCCGGCAGGTAGGAGCGGTAGGCGATGGTGAAGAATACCCGGGCCGTCCCGGCGGCGCAGGCCAGCGCCAGCAGCCGGCCGAACGTCAGCAGGTCCAGTGCCGCCAGCAGGGGGATGGCGCCGATCGGCAGCGCCTGCCCCAGGTTGGCCAGGATCAGTACTCCGCGCCGCCGGAAGCGGTCGATGAGCAGGCCCGCGGGCAGCCCGAGCAGGACGTAGGGGGCGAAGGTCAGCGCGCCCAGCAGTCCCAGCTGGGCCGGGGTGGCGTCGAAGGTGAGGACCGCGGTCAGTGGCATGGCCAGCTGGTACACCTGGGTTCCGACCAGCGAGGCGGTCTCGCCCGCCCAGACGAAGTTGAAGTCTCTGCGCCAGCCCTCGGCCACGATGCTCCCTGATGTCGGTCGGTGCGCCGGCAGCGCTGTGCGGTGCCGGCTGCCGCCGTCCCCGTACGGACGGCGGCGGGACGGTCTCGGTGCTCCGGTTCCCCGTGGGGGAAGCCGAAGCCGTCGAGATCGCGCACGATCGTGACGTCCCGGCGCGGGGCGGCGCGGGACGCCCGTGTACGGGGGGTTATGCGCGCCGGTCCGCCTCCACTTCGTAGAAGCCGTGGCCGTCGAGGTAGCAGACGGTCTGGAAGTCCTTCTCCAGCGTCGCGGCCTCGGAGTGTGCCAGGCCGACGGTGAGCGGCTCGGTGCTGTCGTCGACGGTGCGGTGCAGCCGTTGGCCCGGGGTGACCTTCAGGGTCATGCCCTGGTAACTGTCGAGGCGCTCCACCTCCCCGAGCAGCGGGTAGGAGGTCAGGCGGCCCTCCAGCGGGGAGGCGAGGAAGGCCATCGCCGCGTGCGCGTCCCTGCGGTAGGGGGTGGCGGTGTCGGCGAGGAAGGCCGCGGGGTCGGTGTACGCCTGCACCGTGCGGTCGATCTGCGACTCGCCGGTGGCGAGGACGGCGTACCGGGCCACGTCCGAGCCGCACAGGCGGGCGCCGACCTCCACCAGGCGGGGGCCGTCGGCGGTCAGGATGATCTCCAGGTGGGCGGGGCCGTGGGCGATGCCGAGGGCGTCGAGCACCGGGAAGGCGTAGTCCCGCAGCCGGGTCCAGCGCGGGTCCGACGGCGGCAGCGAGACGATGCCGTTGATGCGGTCGCGGACGCCGTTGACGTCGATCTTCTGGTAGCGCCAGGTGTCGGTGACGCGGTGGTGCCCGTCCCGGCTGACGGTGTTGACCACGAACTCGGTGCCGATCAGGTACTCCTGGGCCACCACCCCTTCGTTGCGCAGGCCGAAGTTGTTGACGGCGCGGCGGACGCGTTCGTAGGCGGCGACGGAGTCGGCCGGGCTGTCGCAGACGCTCACCCCGTCGTTGCGGGCGCTGCGGGTGGGTTTGACCACGACGCGTCCGCCCAGCCGCTCGTGCCAGGCCCGCAGCCGGCCGGCGTCGGTGACCGGCAGCTGGCGTGCGGTGGGCAGGCCGGCCGCGGCGACGGTCCGCGTCTGCACGTCCTTGGTGCGCCGGGCGTGGCTGAGGGCGGTGCCGTTGCCCGGCAGTCCGGCCGCCTGGCACAGGAGGTCGGCGAGTTCGACGCCCTGCTCGGCGCCGGCGATCACCGCGACCGGCCGGTGGGCGGCCAGCAGCCGGGTGGTCGTCTCGACGTCGCCGGTGTGGACGAGGTTGGCGGTGTACCGGCCGAGGTCGAGTTCGCTGCGGTAGTGGTCGGGGATGTCCACGGTGCTCTGCACGCGGACGCAGTCGTGGCCGGCCGCGTCGAACGCCTTGGCCAGCCGGTCGGCCGAGCCGAAGCCGTCGACGACCGCGACGACGGGGCGCCCGGTCACGAGGTGTGCCCGACGGTGCGCAGGGCGGTGGTGAGCCGTTCCACCAGTTCGTCGGCCTCCGCCTCGTCCAGCACGAGCGGGGGCATCAGCACCAGCGTGTTGTTGGTGCTGGTGAGCAGCAGGCCGGCGGTCTTGCAGGCGTCCCGTACGGCGGCCATCTCGCTCGCGCCCGGCCGGCCGGCGGGGGTGCGCAGTTCGACGCCGGTCATGAGGCCTTCGCCGCGTACCTCGTGGATCAGCGGGATGTCCTCGGCCGCCGCACGCAGGCTCCGGCGGATCGCCGCTCCGGTGGTGCGCACCCGCTGGAGCAGGGTGCCGTCGGCCAGTTCCTCCAGGACGGCCAGTCCGGCGGCCATGGCGGCGGGGTGGCCGTCGGCGGTGCAGCCGTGCGGGAAGACGTAGTCGGGGCGGGAGAGCGCCTCGTCGAAGACGGTGTCCGAGCAGACCAGGGCGGCCAGCGGGAAGTAGCCGGAGGTGATGCCCTTGCCCAGGACCAGCAGGTCGGGCAGGACGCCCTGGGCGGCCATGAGCGACATCGCGCCCGTCCGGCCGAATCCCGTGGTGACCTCGTCGGCGATGAGGTGGATGCCGTGCCGGTCGCACAGGTCGCGGATCCGGGCGAGTACGCCCGCGGGGGCGGGCAGGACGTCGGTGCCCATGATCGGCTCCACGATCACGGCGGTGATGTGCTGCGGTCCGTGGCGTTCCACGGCCCGTTCGAGGGCGGCCGGGTCCCAGGGGCGGACGTGGTGGACGTCCGGGACGAGCGGGGCCTGCAGGGCGTGCATCTGCCGTTCGCCGGTCAGCGCCCCGGCCAGGCCCCCGGTGCCGTGGTAGCCGTTGGTGAAGGCGAGGACCTTGACGCGGCGCGTCTCGCCGCGGACCTTGCGCACGAAGCGGGACAGCAGCACGGCGGCGCTGGTCATCTGGGAGCCGGTGCTGCCGAAGCGGACGTGGTTGAGGGGGTCGGGCAGGGCGGCCACCAGCCGGCGGGCGTAGCGCAGGGAGATCTCGGCGGGCTCCTCGTAGCGGATGACCTGGGCCACCGGCAGGCGGCGGAGCTGTTCGGTGACGGCGTCCACGATCCGTTCGCAGCTGTAGCCGAGGGTGGTGTTCCACATGGCCGCCCGCGCGTCCAGGTACCAGGCGCCGGTGGCGTCCTGGAGGCGGCAGCCCTTGCCGTGCACGACGGCGGTGCGGTCGAGGCCGCCGTCCCGGACGGCCTGCGGGGTGAGGGAGTTGTGCCAGAGGGCGTCGTGGTCGTTCCTCAGCATGCCAGCGTCTCCAGCCTCTTGCGGTCGAGCTTGCCGTTGTCGTTGAGCGGGAAGCGCTCCACCCGCAGGAACCGGCCGGGGACCATGTAGGCGGGCAGCCTGTCCGCGACCCAGCCGGCCAGTTCCGGCGCCGGTACGGGGGCGCCCACGTAGAGGGCCTGGAGGTCAGTGCCGTCGAAGAGGACGGCGGCGTCCTGCACCGCGGGGTGGCTGCCGAGGGCCGCCTCGACCTCGCCCAGTTCCACGCGGTAGCCGTGCACCTGGACCTGGGCGTCCAGGCGGCCGAGATGGGTCAGCACCCCGTGTTCCTCGGCGACCCGGTCGCCGGTGCGGTACCAGAGCCGCGGTGCGGGGGCGTCGGGGGTGTCGTGGGCGCGGGCGGGGGTGCCGGGCGTCCAGTGCAGGAAGCGGCCGGCGTTGTTGCCGGGGTCGAGGTAGCCGGCGAAGCGCTGCGCGCCGCGTACGCACAGTTCGCCCTCGGGTGCGGGGCGGCCGGTCTCGTCCAGGACGACGTGTTCCAGGTGCGGCAGGCAGTGGCCGATGGGGACGGAGGCGTTGCGGGTCGCCGGCCAGTCGGCGGGGTCGGCCGGGAGGCGGTAGGCGGTGCAGGTGACGGTCAGTTCGGTGGGGCCGTAGAGGTTCTCGATGACCGCGTGCGGGGCGGCGCGGTGCCAGGCGGCCGCCTGTTTGAGGGTCAGCTGCTCCCCGGCGAACAGCCCCCAGCGCAGGCCGGGCAGGCTGTCGGCGGGGAGCCTGCGCATGCGTGCGGCCAGCGAGACCACCGACGGTACGGAGAACCAGTGGGTGAGCTGCCGGTCCCGGGCGAAGGCGACCGGGTCGGCGAGGTCCTCGCGCCGGGGCACGACGAGGGTGGCGCCGCCGGCCCAGGTGACGAACATGTCGAACACGGAGGGGTCGAAGGTGAGGTCGAAGGTCTGGCTGAGCCGGTCGCCGGGGCCGACCTCGTAGCGTTCCACCTGGTGGGCGATGTAGGGGAGCACGTTGCGGTGCGCGATGGGCAGGCCCTTGGGGACGCCCGTCGAGCCGGAGGTGAAGAGGATGTAGGCGGGCGCCTCGCCGGGCGGCTCGGGGGCGGTGCCGGGCGGTGGGGCCGGGGTGTGGTGTCCCGCCGGGGTGCCGTCCGCCGTCGCCAGGGCGAGCGGAACCCCGCTCGTGTGCAGCAGATCCCGCAGGGCGGTGTCGGTGAGGACCGAGCGCAGGCCGGCGCGGGCGGCGATCGTCGCGTTGCGGTGCGCGGGGTGGAGCGGGTTGAGCGGTACGACGGTGGCCCCGGCGCGCAGGACGGCCAGGTAGCCGGCGTAGGCCAGGGGTGAGCGGGAGGCGAGCAGGCCGATCCGTGCTCCGGGCGGGACGGGGCCGAGGTGGCCGGCGAGCCGGTCGGCGGCCCGGGCCAGTTCCCGGTAGGTGAGGGTGCGGCCGGCCACGCACAGGGCGGGCCGGTCCGGGTGGCGGCGGGCGGTCCGGGCGAACAGACCGAACAGGTCGGACAGGTCGGACGGCGAGTCAGACATGGCGGACCTCCCGGTCCATCAGGGCCAGGACTCCGTCGGCCGCGTGCAGGCGGTCGTTGCTGTAGTTCAGCGGGGCGGAGCGCAGGTCGCGCAGGGTCCGCTCCAGGCCGGTCGGCGAGTCGCGCAGGTAGCCGTGGCGCATGCCCATCAGGTCGATCAGTTCGTCGGCCGCGGCCGGGCACAGCTCGGACGCGGTCAGTTTCACCGCGTTGAGCAGGAGCTGCACCGGTGCGGTGGTGGTGTCCTCGGCGGAGGCGAGGACGGACGCGGCGTGCGTGACGAGCGCGTGGACGGTGTCCAGCCGCTGGCGGACCCGCGAGAGGCGGGTGAGCAGCAGGGGGGATTCCAGGTCGTGGCGGCGCCGTTCGGCGCGCAGCAGGGTCACGACGCGTTGCAGGGCGCCGTCGGCGGCGCCCTGCCAGCACGCCGCCCAGCCCAGGTGGGCCAGGGGGGCGAAGGTGCGTACCGCGATGTCCCGGAATCCTCCGTGGTCGCCGATGACCTGGTCGCGGGGGATCTCGCCGGCCAGGTGCAGGGGGGCGCTGTGGGTGGCGCGCATGCCCATCGGGTTCCAGCCGCCGCGGGCGGTGATGTCGAGCTGGTCGCGGTCGGCGTAGACGAGGGAGAGCTGGGAGGGGGACGCGGCGTCGGGGGCGAGGGCGGTGATGAGGAATCCGTCGGCGTGGCTGCCGCCGGTCACGACGGGGGCGAAGCGGTCGACGCGGATGCGGGAGTCGCCGTCGGCCGTGAGTGCCGATCCGGAGGACAGCAGGTGGCCGCCGGTGGCGGCTTCGGTGGTCACCGAGGCCAGGTACAGCTCGCCGCGGACGATGCGGGGCAGCAGGCGTTCGCGCAGCGGGCCGCCGTCGCGGACGACGGCGGCCGTCTGCTGGCAGTGCATGGTGAAGATCATGCCGACCGACATGCAGGTGCGGGACAGGCGGCTGCTGACGGTGAGCAGGTCCGTGGTGCTGCCGCCGGGGCCGCCGTCCTCGGCGGGTACCAGCAGGCCGAGCAGTCCCGTGCGGCGCATGGCCCGCAGGGCCTCGACGGGGAAGCGGGCCTCGCGGTCGCAGGCTTCGGCGTGCCGGGCGGCTTCCGTCTCGACCTCGCGGACCGCGCGTTCGAGGTCGGCGGGCCGCCATGCCGTGCGGGGGAGGTCGGTGACGGTCATCCGGGCACCCCGCTCGCGCGCAGGGTCCGCTCGAAGAGGGCGACGAGCGTGTCCAGCCGGCTGAGGTTGTCCGGGGTGAGTTCGCCGGCCTCGACCTCGGTGCCGAGTTCCTCCTCGATCCGCTCGACGATCTCCACGATCCTGAAGGAGCTGAAGGTGGGCAGGTCGGTGAGTGCGCCGGCGGTGTGCAGGTCGGTGTGGTCGACGCCGAGGACCTCGGCGGTGGTGCCGGTGACGACCGCGCGGACGTCGGGTGTCTCCATGGTGTCTCCCGGTGGGGTCAGGCGCCGAGTTTGGCGAAGCCCTCGGCGACGCGGACGAGGGCGTCGGCGACGTGCGGAAGGGCGAGCGGGTCGGGGGCGGCGAGGGCGGCTTCCTGCTCCTCGTCGGTGTCGCCGTAGAGCATGCTGGTGGCCGCCTTGAAGCGCAGTGCGCCGGGGTCGTCGCCGAGGTGGTGTCCCGCCAGGACGGCCAGGCCGTGCTCGTCGAGGAGGTGGCGGGCCAGTGCCGCCGATCCGTCCACGCCGCGCTCGGCCAGCGCCTCGCGCCGGGGTGCGAAGTCGGGGTAGACGTAGAACGCCCCGGTGGGCGGCCGGCAGGTGGCGCCGGCGGCGAGAGCCGCGGCGTGCACGGCGCGGGCCACGGCGCCGTGCAGCCGGGCGCTCGCGGCCAGCCGCTCCCGGATCTCGGGCGGGTCGCCGAAGGCGTAGGCGGCGACCTGCTGCATGGGGCCCGGCAGCGTGGACCACATGTCGCTGGCCACGCCGATCAGCCGGTCGCGCAGTGCGCCGCCGCGGGCGCCGGGGGGTACGCGCAGGCCGCCGATCCGCCAGCCGCCCAGGGCCAGGGACTTGGACAGTCCGGTGGTCACCACGGTGCGGTCGGGGGCCACTTCGGCGGGGCTGAGGAAGGGGGCGTCGGGGCGGTGCATCACGTCGCGGTAGATCTCGTCCGACACGACGACCAGGTCGTGTTCCTCGGCGATCCGGCAGACCCGCTCGACGAGCCGGGCGGAGGCGAGCGTGCCGGTGGGGTTGTCGGGGAGGGTGAGGACGACGATGCGCGGGTCGCCTCCCGCGCGGCGGGCGCGTTCGACGGTCTCCGCCAGGGCGTCGGGGTCGGGGACGCCGCCGCACTGCGCGGGGATGGGGACGCCGTAGACCTTCTTGCCCGCCATGCGGGCCTGCGGTGCGTAGGAGTTCCAGCAGGGGCGGGGCAGCAGCACGTCCCCGGGAAGGACCAGGTTCAGTGCCATGAGCAGGGGTTTGCTGCCCGGGCCGAGCAGCACGTCCTGCGGGCCGGTGGGCAGGCCGCGGCGCCGGAAGTAGCCGGCGAGGGAGGCGCGGGCGTCGGGCGCTCCGGCCACGGGTCCGTAGGCGTTGCGGCGGGCGCCGGCGCGCAGGTGCTCCACGAGGGGGGCGAAGGCGGGCAGCCGGGACTCGCCGAAGCCGAGGTGGACGACGGAGCGGCCCTGGGCCCGCAGCCGGGCGACCTCTTCGTTGAGGGCGAGGTTGGGGGACATCGAGGCGTTCACGGGCGCAGCGCCTCCCGGATGTCGCGCGGGGTGTCCGCCGCGAGCTCCAGGTCGGCGAGCCAGGTGGCGCTCGGGTCGTAGTGCGCCCGGAACGGGCGTCCGACCAGGGCGGGGTCGCGGGCCTGGGCCAGGCGGAGCTGGAAGTAGCGGTCGCCGCCGGCGGTCTCGACGCCGTCCACCACGACCTTGCCGGGCGTGGTGGACATCACCGGTCCGCGCACGGTGCGGGCGAGTCCCGGCAGGGTGCGGTAGGCGGTGTGGAAGATCTCCATCGCGCGGGCCAGCGGCACCTTGAAGTAGTCGTAGGGGCCGGTGTCGCGTTCGACGAACATGTAGTAGGGGACGGCGCCGAGGGCCAGTTCGGCCGTCCACATGGAGGCCCAGGTCTCGGCGTCGTCGTTGATGTGCGCGACCATCGGGGCCTGGCAGTAGACCACGGCTCCGGTGGCCCGGATCCGCCGGAGGGCCTCGGTCACCAGGGCGGTGCGCAGTTCGCGGGGGTGGGTGAAGTGGGCCATGACGGCGACCTGCTTGCCCGCGGCCGTGATCCGTTCGAAGAGCCGCAGCAGCGCGTCGGAGTCCGCGTCGCTCACGAAGCGCTGCGGCCAGTAGGCCAGGGACTTGGTGCCGATGCGCAGGGTGCGGACGCTCTCCACCGCCAGCAGCGGTTCCAGGTGCCCGGTGAGGCGGTCGGTGCTCATCACCATCGGGTCGCCGCCCGTCACCAGGACGTCGCTGACCTCGGGGTGGTCGTGCAGGTAGCGGACGAGGCGGTCGGGGCCGGGGGCGGCGAAGCGCAGGGCGGGGTCGCCCACGAACTGCGCCCAGCGGAAGCAGTAGGTGCAGAAGGAGTGGCAGGACTGCCCCTGCGTGGGGAAGTACAGCACGGTCTCGCGGTACTTGTGCTGGAGGCCGGCCAGCCGTTCGCCCTCGTGCACCGGCACGTTGTACTCGCGCTGCCCGGAGGGGTGGGGGTTGAGGCCGCCGCGTATCCGGCCGACCTCGGCGGCCAGTTCCCGTTTCGCCGCTTTGGAGCGCACGAGCGATTCCAGGGCGCGCTCGTCGTGGTCGGGGAGCATGCCGCGCTGGGGGAAGACCAGGCGGAACATCGGGTCCTGTGCCGGGTCCGTCCAGTCGATCAACTCGTCCAGCACGTACTCGTTCACGCGGAACGGCAGGACATGGGCCAGCAGGGCGATGCCGTCCCGGAGTTCCGGGGAAAGGCCGTAGCGCCGGACGATGTCGTCGATCTGCCGCGGACCGAAGGCCCTGAAGCGGGTAACGCCGACCGGTTGGTCGAGCATCAGTGTCATGCGGGGTCCCTCTGGTTTCGGCGGAATACCTGGGCGACGGCAGGCCGACCCTTTTCGGCGGTCGTGGCGTCGAGCGCCGGTTACCCGTCCGGGATTCGTTGATTCGAGACCGTGCGCAGAGCCATAAATGCTTCGCATGGCGTCGATAAGAGTGCCTAATTACGTTGTCGGACCTGTCGCCATAATGCCCGCCGGGAAAAGCGATAAGGGTCCTCTATGGGGTGCGGGCGGAATTCGTTTGAAAGGTGGGAGGCGCGGAAGTCGCTTCCCGTCGATGCCGTTGAGCGCGGAAGGAAAGATCGTTGATGATCGGTTGCCCGCAGCGCGGACGAACACCATGAGCAGCGCACGAGTCGCCCAGCCGGTGCTCATGCCGATGGGCCGGCCGCGGCCGGGTGCGGCGAGCGTCCTCGTCCACGCCGCCGGCGGGGGCGTCGGGGCCTACACGGGGGTGGGGTTCGCCCTGCGCCGCTCCGGTCCGGTCTTCGCCCTGCGCGGTCACGGGCTGGCGCCGGGCGAGGAGCCGGACCGCACCGTCACCGCCATGACGGAGCGGTACCTGGCGCTGCTCGCGGGCCTTCCCGAGCCGCCGCGGCTGCTGTTCGGCTGGTCGCTGGGCGGGGTCCTCGCCTGGGAGCTGGCCGCCCGGCTGGCCGAGGAGGGGCACCGGCCCCGGGTCGTGATGGTGGACAGCCCGGCCGCCCGGATCGACCGCGACCCCGCGGCGGCCCGGCGCTGGCGCGAGCGGGTCCGCGCCGGCCTCGCCGCCGACGACGGCGGCGGTGTGCCCGCCGGGCGGGCCGCCCTGACCGCCGAGGCGCACCTGGACGCCGTCGTCTCCTACCGGGCGCGGCGCCGCCACGACTGCCCCACGCTGCTGATGCCGTGCGCGGGCGAGGACAACGACGCCCACCTGGCGGCCTGGCGGGAGGTGGCCGCGGACCTGACCGTGCGGCCGCTGCCCGGCGACCACTTCAGCGCCTTCGACGGCGACCGGCTGCCCCTCCTGCTGGACCATCTCGGGGCCTTCCTCGCGAGCACGGAGGAGCAGCATGCCTGACGAGCTGCTGGCCAGGGCCCGGGCGGCGTTCGACGCGGCCCCGCCCGTGGGCGACCCCGCCTACGACCGGTACTGCCGTGCCCTCGGCGAGGAGCTCACCGCCCACTGGCCGGAGATCGCCGAGGCCAACGCGGCGGACATCGCGGCGGCCGAGCGGCTCGGCATGCCGCCCACGCTGGTGGACCGGCTGCGCCTGGGCGACGTCCACCGGGAGCGGATGGCCGCGCTGAGCGGGGTGGTCCGGCGTGAGCTGCGGCAGGTCAAGGAGACGGAGGTGCCCGTCCTGGGCGCGGCCCGGCACGTCCACCGCGTCCCCCGGCCGCTGGGTGTCGTCCTGATGGTCTACGAGGCGCGGCCCACCGTCACCGTGGACGGCGCCCTGCTCGCGGTGGCCGTCGGCAACGCCGTGCTGCTGCGCGGCGGCAAGGAGACCGCGGCGACCAACGCCGCCCTTCAGCGGGCCGTGCACGCGGCGCTGCACCGGGCGGGGCTGCCCACCGGGCTGGTCACCGTGCTGGACGATCCGCACCGCCGGCTGCTGCGGGCCCTGCTGAAGCGGCCGGACGAGGTGGACGTGCTCATCCCGCGCGGCAGTCCCGCGCTGGTGGAGCACTGCCGTACCAGCGCCATCCCGCTGATCGCCAGTGGCGGCGGCGTCAACCACCTCTACGTCCACCGCAGTGCCGACCTCGGCCTCGCCGTGCGGGCCACGCTGGACAGCAAGCTGCCCGAGCCGGCCGGCTGCACCTCCGTGGAGACCGTGCTGGTCGACCGCGCCGTCGCCGGGGACTACCTGCGGGCCCTGGCGGACGGGCTGGCGGGCCGCGAGGCGGAGCTGACCCTGCGCACGGCCCCCGACCTGGACGCGGTCGTCCCCGGCGCGCTCAAGACCGAGCCCCTGGCCGCGCACGACCTGGACCGGGAGTTCCTCGACCCGGTCGTCGCCGTGGTCGCGGTCGACGGCGAGGGCGCCGCGCTGGACCACGTCCGCCGGCACGGCTCCGGTCACACCGAGGGCGTCATCGCCCGTGACCGGCAGGTCGTGGAGGCCTTCCGCCGCCGCGTCGACGCCGCGATGGTCGTGGTCAACGGCTCGCTGCGGCTGCACGACGGCCCCACCCTCGGCCTGGGGACCGAGATCGCCATCGCCACCGGCCGGCTGCACGTGCGCGGTCCCGTGACGCTCGGCGCGCTGGTCACCCACAGCTACGTCACCGACGGCGACGGCGCCCTGCGCGGCTGACGCCCGGCCTTCCCCCTTCCCTCCCCGCGCTCCTCCCCCGCGAAAGGCACGCCATGCCCCAGGAACTGTCCCTCGACCGGGACGCCGTCACCACCGTCGTCAAGAAGGTGGTCATCGCCGAGTCACGGCTGTCCCTGCCGCCCGACCGGGTCGCCGACGACGAACCGCTCGTCGGGGACCTGCTCAACGTGAACTCGCTCGGGTTCGTCGGGATGCTCGTGCGGATCGAGGACGAACTCGACGTCATCCTGCCCGACGACCTCTTCGTGGGGCGCAGCTTCCGCACCGTCCGGGACCTGATCGACGTCGTGACGGCCGCGGAGGTGCGGCGGTGACGCAGGGGATCCCGACCCGCTGGCGCAGCGTCCTGCCCCACCTGTCCGAGCCGCTGCCGCCGGACCGCACCCCGCCCCGCCGCGGTGACGGGTCCGGCGAGATAAAGATCAACACGCCGGCCGAGCTGATCCGGCACAGCGTCTCCAGCCGCGAGTACTGGGACATCCCCGCGCCGGTCGTCGAACGCTACCGGCAGTACCGTCCGACGCCGCTGTGGCGGGCCCGCGGGTTCGAGGAGGCCGTCGGCGCCCGCGTCCCCGTCTACGTCAAGAACGAGGGCGTCAACATCTCGGGCAGCCACAAGCTCAACACGGCGCTCGCGCAGGCCTACTACTACCGCAAGGCCGGCGTGCGGGAGCTGGTCACGGGCACCGGCGCGGGTCAGTGGGGCACCGCCATGGCGGCGGCGTGCGCCCTGTTCGGGCTGCGCTGCCGGGTCTTCATGGTCGAGTCCAGTCTGCGGCGCAAGCCCTACCGGGGCGTCCTGATGCGCATGCTGGGGGCCGAGGTGCACGCCAGCCCGAGCGGTATGACCAAGGTCGCCGCGACGGAGGACCCGGCCGCCGGCAACAGCCTCTCGCTGGCCATCGGGGAGGCCGTCGAGTACGCCGCCGGCCACGACGGGGTGGCCTTCTGCATCGGCAGCGGTGAGACGTACAGCATCCTGCACCAGTCCGTGATCGGCCTGGAGGCCGAGGAGCAGCTCGCCGGGCTGGACGCCGGGGTCGGCACCGTCGTCGGGTGCGTGGGCGCCGGCTCCAACTTCGGCGGCATCGCGCTGCCCTTCCACGCCTCCGCCCGCGCGGCCGGCACGGACGGGCCCCGCCTGGTGGCCGCCGAGTCCAGCAGCACCCCGAAGCTGACGCGCGGCGTCTACGCCTACGACAAGACCGACGCCACCGGCAGCGGCCCGCTGGAGGCCATGTACACCATCGGCAGCGACTACCGGATCCCGGACGCGCACACCGCGGGGCTGCGCTTCCACGGCGCGGCCAAGCTCATCTCCGCGATGCGGCACAGCGGGGACGTCGACGCCATGGCGGTCGGCCAGGCGGACGCCCTGGACGCGGGGCGGCTGCTGGCCCGCCACGAGAGCGTCCTGCCGGCGCCCGAATCCGGCCACGCCCTGGCGGCCGCCGCCCGCATCGCCGCCGATCCCAGGACCTCCGGCGGCGTCCTGGTGTGCGTCAGCGGCCACGGCTACCTGGACCTCGGGGCCTACGAGCACTTCCTGGCCGGCGGGGTGGAGGACCAGTCCCCGCCCGACGAGGCGCTCGCCCGCGCGGTGGCCGGGCTGGCGCCGGTGGGGGCGCGGCCGTGACGGCGACCGCGGCCCCGGCCGTGCGGACCGGGATCCTGGACTGCGTCCAGGTCAACCTGGCGGTCCTCGCGGACCGCCGGTACGGGCCCGGGCGCCATCTCGCGCTGGGGGCGCGCCTGCGCTTCCGGCCGCGGCCCGGCCCCGGCGGCCTGCCCACGGTGGACCCGCGGGCGGAGGACCAGCTGCGCGCCGGGGCGGCCCTGGTCGGCCTGCGCCCGCGGGACGTCGGGCACGGCGTCCCCGCCGACGGGCTGCGCGCCATGGCCGGGCGGGCGCCCGTCGTCTACGCCGTCGCCGACGCCTACGACATGCCCTGGCTGCCCTATGCGGGCCGGGCCCGCATGGACCACGGCTTCCTGGTCGCGGCGCACCGGGACGGAGCCGGCGTCGAGGACGCCTACGACAACGACACGGCGTGGGGTCCGGCCCGCCCGGGCCGCTGGACGCTGCCCTGGCAGCGGCTGCCCACCGCCTCCTTCGCCTGCGCCCTGGCGCCGGTGCCCGGCCACCGCGCGCCCCGGCCGGAGCTGGACCTCGAGGATCCGGCGGCCTACGCCGGTGCCTACGCCGGCCATTCCGACCGGCTCGCCGCGCTGCGCCGGCTGACCGCGGAGACCTGGCTGCTGACGCGGTCCCGGCACCTGCACGCCGCCTACCGCGAGCACCTCGGCGAGCGCCTTCAGGCGCGGGAGCACCTGAGCCGCTGGGACCGGCTCGCCGCGTCGGCGTTCATCGCCCAGCGGCGTGCCGAGCGGGGCAGGGCGGTACCCGGCGGCCTGCTGTCCGAGCTGGTGTCCCTGCTCGCCGCCGACCGCGAGGTGTTCGCCGTGCGGTCCCCCCGCCCCTGACCCTGCCGACCCACCCGACCACCCACGCGACGGAGAAGCCGTGAACCAGTCCTTCATCGACCTGCTGACGCCCTTCCTGCCCAACCTCGGGGACCGCCCCCTGACCGAGGACAGCCGGCTGCACGACCTGGGGATGAACTCCATGAAGGCCATCGACCTGCTCTTCGCCATCGAGGACGGGCTCGGTGTCTGCCTGCCGGACGAGGACCTCAACGACACCACCTTCGCCACCGCGGGCAGTCTGTGGGCCGCGGTGCGGCGGGCGGGCGCCGGCGACGAGAAGGACAGCAGGGCGGCGGCATGAGCGTCCTCGCGGTGCCGCGGGCCGCCCCCGCGGCCGGCGCCGGGCTCGGCGCGCTGCCCGCCGACGCGAGCGGCGCCGACCTCTGGCGCGTCCTGGGCGCGCAGCACAGGCTGGCCGGGGTCTACCGCGGCGGCGACCCGCGCCGGGGCGTCGACCCGGCCGCCCTGGGCGCGCTGCTGACCGACGTCGACCGCCGTTTCGGCCTGGGCGCGACGCTGGCCGTGACCGTCCCCCTGGCCACCTGCCTGCCGCTGCTGGCCACGGGGAGCGGCCCGGCCGCCCGGACCCTGGCGGACGGTCTCGGCGGCCGCACGGTCGTGGCCCTGGCCGCCACCGACGAGACCTCCGGCTGCGACCTGGCGGCACTGGACACGCGGGTCGTCCTGGACGCGGACGGTGTCCGGCTCGACGGGACCAAGCGCTGGATCACCAACGCGACGGCCTGCGGTGCCGCCCTCGTCCTGGCCCGCCACCGGCCGGGCCCCCACTTCACCAACTTCACCTGGGTGCTCGTACCGGCCGACGCCCCCGGCGTGCACGCGGAACCGGCCGAGACGGCGCTGTTCGACGGCTCCGGCACGGGTCACCTCACGTTCGACGGCGTCCGGCTCTCCCGCGACCACGTGGTGGGCGGCACCGGCCGGGGGCTGAGCGGTTTCGCGGCGCACATCGCCACCGAGCGGCTGGCCGGCGCCCTGTGGGCGGTCGCGCTGTGCGAGCGGGTGCTGCGCGACACCGCCCGCCACCTGCGGCGGCGCCGCCGGGGCGACGGGGTGCTGTGGCAGCGCGAGGACGTGCGCCGGCGCTGGGCGCAGGCCCTGCTGCACTCGCGTCAGCACCGGGCCCTGACCGAGAGCCTCACCGAGGCGGTCGCCGTCCGGCGCGACACCTCGGCCGCCGCGCTGCTCAAGGCCAGCGCCGCCGGGGCGGTCGAACACGTCCTCGACGTGTGCGCCCACCTCCAGGGCGCGCACGGCTTCCGTACCGGCGGCCCCCAGCAGCTGCGGGCCCAGGGGGCGCTGTTCGGGATCGGCGGCGGCACCACCGAGGTCGTCCTGGACATCGTGGCCGAAACGGCCGCCGAGGGCGGGCCGGAGGACGTCTCATGAGGGTGCTGGAGGTCGGCTCCCGCGTGTGGGTGGCCACCGGTGAGGCGTCCGCCGGCCGTCTCACCGGCGCCGACCGCGACGCGGCCCGCGGCCGGCCGGCCTGGCGTGCGCGGCAGTTGCTGGCCGGGCGCGCGCTGCTGCGGAGTCTGCTCGCCGAGGTGGCCCCCGCCGGCGCCGGCGAGCCGGTCGTGGCCGGCCGCAACGGCAAGCCGGTCCTGGCGGGCCGGCCCCGGACCGGCATCAGCATCTCCCACGACGGGGAGCACACCGTCGTGGCCGTCGCCCGCGGCCGCCGGGTCGGGGTCGACGTCCAGGTGCCGCCGGGGCAGGTCGGCCGCTCGATGCTCCGGCGGTGCGCCGCGCCGTACGCGGACCGCCTGGACCGCCTGCCGGCGCCCCTGCGGCACACCGTCTTCACGGAGATCTGGACGGTCCAGGAAGCCTGCGTGAAGACCGACGGATCCGGCATCGGGGGGCGTCCCTGGAGCATCGACGTGCCCCCGCACCTCGACGACGGCGACTGGCGCGGGCTGCGCTGGCGCAAGGTGCGCGGGCTCGTCGGCGTACCCGTGGCCTGCGCCTGGGAGGCGACACCATGACACCTGCCCTGTCCTGCTACTCCACCGCGCTGGTGGAGTACCTGGGAGGCACGGCGGCCGTCCGGCTGGCGGCCGCGGTGCACCTGTGGGTGCGCACCGACGGCCCGGACGGCGCGCTCGCCTTCTCCCACCACGACCGCATCGACGGCGGGACCCTGGTGCCCGAGCACCGGCCGCACTGGCCGTCGGCCCGTGCCGCGCTCGCCGCCCGGCTCGCCGAGGACGGGCAGGTGATCGTGTCGGGCAACGCCTTCCACCTGCCCTGGTCGCCGCACCACGGGGTGCGGGCCGTCCCCCACTGGTTCCTGCTGCGCGGCCACGGCGCCGAGGGGTGGCTGGTGGCCGACCCCTTCCACGCCCTGATGCCCGGCGGCGAGCAGCTGCCCTACGCGGGAGTGCTCGGCGACGACGCGCTGGGCCGGGCCCTGGCGCCGGTCG
Source organism: Streptomyces sp. NPDC025833 (assembly GCF_055558055.1). Taxonomy (NCBI): domain Bacteria; kingdom Bacillati; phylum Actinomycetota; class Actinomycetes; order Kitasatosporales; family Streptomycetaceae; genus Streptomyces; species Streptomyces sp. NPDC025833. The sequence continues at coordinate 54,162 of NZ_JBVHNF010000023.1, read as the reverse complement.
GGCGGCTCGACGCGGCGGTGCGCAACCGGGACGTGCACGCCCTGGGGGAACCGGCGGACCCGGGTCCCACGGACGCCTACCGGTGGCTGCGCCGGACCGCCGCGCCCCCCGCCGGTCCCCCGACGGAGTGGCCGGGCACCTGGCTGCGCGAGCCGCGGGAGGTCCTCGGGTACCTGCACGACCGCCTCACCGCCGACGGCGAACTGCTGGAGCGGCACGCCGACGACCTGTGGGCGGCCGCCCGGCACCAGCTCCACCGCCTGGGGCCGCGGCCCGCCCCGGAGCAGGCCGACGCCTGGGCGCAGCTGCCCAAGGCCCTGCGCTTCGCCGCCGACTCCGCCCGGCGCGGACGCCCCCGCGCCGGCGTGGTCGGGCGGGCCCTCGACCGGCTCGCCCGGCTCACGGCCGGCCCGGAGGTGAGCCGTGCTCGGAGTTGAGACGACGGCTCCCCAGGCGGCCCCGCCGGGTGGGGCGGCGGTGGACGAGGCGCTGTTCCGCGCGACGATGACGGGCCTGGCGAAGTGTGCCGCGGTCACCACCGCCCTCGGCCCGAGAGGGCCGGTGGGGTGCACCACGACCTCGCTGATGTCGCTCTCCGTGGCGCCGCCCAGCGTGCTGGTGGCCTTCGGCACGGGCGGACGCACCCTGGACGACCTGCTCGCCGCCGGCCGGTTCGCCGTCAACGTGCTGTCGCACACGCAGGGCCCGCTGGTGCGGCGCTTCGCGAGCGGCAGCCCCGCGCAGCGCTTCCGGGGCACGCCGCACGCCGTGCTGGGCGGCGTCCCGGTCCTGCACGACGCCGCCGTGGTGCTGACCTGCGATGTCGCGGAGACCTTCACCGCCGTCGACCATGTGCTGGTCGTCGGCACCGTCCGCCATCTGACCGCCGCCCCCGGTCCCCCGCTGGTCCTCGTCACCGGCGAACCGCACATCGCCACACCCGTACCGCCCGCACCACCGGTACCGCCCGCCCCGGCCGCTGCCGACGACCCGCGTTGATCTGGAGGGACCATGCCAGCGACTCCCGCACCCGCGGTGCCCCACCGGCCCGACGAACGCTTCGACGAGTTCCTCCTGGCCGCCGCCGACACGCACCCCGACCGGCCCGCGGTGGTGGAGTACGCGGACGGCGCGCCACGGGTGACGACCTTCGACGGCCTGCGCGAGGCCGCCGAGCGGTACGCCGCCGCACTGGACCGCTACGGCCTGGACGTCGGCGAGCGCGTCATGATCGTGTCCGACACGTCCGCCGAGGCCGTCGCCCTGGTGCTGGCGTGCTCCTCGCGCGGCCTGCCCTTCGTCCCGGTCAGTCCCGAGACACCGGCCGAACGGCGGGAGACGATCGAGCGGCTGGCCGAGCCGGCGCTGTGCCTGACGGCCGGCGGGGAGCCGGGGCAGGGCGTCGGACACGGCCGGTTCGGCCCGGGCGGCATCGAGGTGCCCCGCCCGCCGGTGCGCCGCGGCCGGCTGCGGCGCGCCGTGACGCCGAGCGATACCGCCTACCTGATCTTCACGTCGGGCACGACGGGCCGGCCCAAGGGCGTGGTGATGAGCCACCGGGCCGTCGTCGCCTTCTACCGGGGCATGATCGCCGAGGAGTTCGTGTCGGTGGGAGACCGGGTGGCGTCGACCTCCCCCCTGCAGTTCGACTTCTCGCTGCTGGACATCGGCCTGGCCCTGGGCAGCGGGGCGGCGGTGGCGCCCGTCCCGCGGGATCTGCTGCGCTGGCCGACGCGGTTCCTCAAGGTGCTGCACGCGACGCGGGCCACGCACGTCAACGGTGTGCCGTCGATCTGGCGGCAGTCGCTGCGCCACGTGCCGGAGCGGCTGGCCGAGCTGACCGAGCTGCGCGGGGTCCTGTTCTGCGGGGAGGAGTTCCCGCTGGACGAACTGCGCCACCTGCAGCGGCTGCGGCCCGGCATCCGCCTGGTCAACTGCTACGGGGCGACGGAGTCCATGGCGGCCAGTTTCGCCGAGGTCCCCGACCCGCTGCCCGCCGGGGTGACGCACCTGTCGATCGGGAACGGGCACCGGGGCACCGACATCCTGCTGCTGGACCCCGAGGGGGCGCCGGTGCGCGAGGAGGGCGTCGTCGGGGAGATGTACCTGCGCAGCCCGGCCCTGATGACCGGCTACTGGGGGGACCCGCGGGCCACGGACGCCGTCCTGGTCGCCGACCCGCTGGAGCCCCGCTCCGGGCAGCGCCTGCTGCGCACCGGTGATCTGGCCTTCCGGGGCGAGGACGGCGCGCTGCGCTTCTGCGGGCGGCGGGACTCCCAGGTGCAGATCCGCGGCAACCGGGTGGAACCGGCCGAGGTGCAGCGGCGGCTGCTGGCCCATCCCGGGGTCTGCGAGGCGGCCGTCGTGGTCTACGAGGGGCCCGACGGGGGTGCCGAGCTGAGCGCGTTCGTCGTCCCGGCCGACGGCGCGGCCGCTCCGGCGGAGAGCGACCTGCTCGCGTTCTGCCTGCGCTCGATGCCCGCGTACATGGCGCCGAGCGTGGTGCGCGTCATGGGGAGCCTGCCCGTCAACCAGCACGGCAAGACCGACCACCGGCGGCTGCTGGCCGCCCTGGCCACGGACGCCGCCTGAGCCGTCCGCCGGGCTCCGCGCCCCGGAGGTCCGGGGGTGCGGGGTCCGGTCAGCCCGCGCCGACCACGTCGGTGGCGGCCTTCAGCACGGCGTCGAGGACCGGGTGCGCGCCGTCGCCGCGCCGCCACAGGGCCTGCGTGTAGGTGGGGGTGGCGGGCCGCCAGCCCACGACCCTGCGGAGCCGGCCGTCGGCGATGTCCTCGGCCACGGTGACCTCCGGCAGCAGTGCGACGCCGATGCCGCTCTCGGCCATGCGCTTCACCGCGGTGATGGAGTCCAGTTTCAGCGTCCGCCCCGCCCGCAGGGTCGACTCGACCTCGTACAGGAGTCCGCCGCAGTGCCGGACGTCGAGGTCGGCGGTGACCAGAATCGACGGGATCGGCTCCCGGGCGTCCGGGCGGCCGCGGGTCCGGCGCCCCCCGGCGACCAGGGCGAACGGTTCGGGGCGCAGGTCGCGGTGCTCCACGTCCTGCTGGGACGCTCCGCTCCCTATCATGAACACGCAGTCCAGCTGCCCGTTGCGCAGCATGACGAGCGATTCCTGGGGAGTGGACAGTCTGAGCGACACATCCATTTCCGGATATCGCAACAGCAGGTATTCGATGAGCGGGAGCAGCCGGTGGTTTATGAGGCTTTCCGACGCGCCGACGCAGATTCTGCCCTGCGGGGTGAGCGAGGCGTCCGCGATACGCCGGACGCGACCGCTGAGCCGTACGATCTCGCGGACCTGTTCGATGATGGAGTGACCGGCTCTCGTCGGCCGGACGCCGCCGGGCAGGCGTTCCAGCAGGACCAGGCCGAGGGACCGCTCCAGCGCCTTGATGCGGTTCGTCACGGTGGGCTGGGTCACCTGGAGCAGACTGGCCGCCCGGGTCACGCTGCCCGCGTCCACGGCGCCCAGGAACGCCTCGAAATGCCGTGTATCCAATTCTTCCCCCGCGTAGGTCGGCCCGTCGAAATACAAGCCCGGCTGTCCGCCGGCTCTTTTCCTTCGCTCCGTCGTCCAGCTATTCGGTCACGGACGGGTAACGGCGCCTAGGAGCGTAGCCTTCCCTCCTCTTCCTCATCAATACGTTTGGCATGTGCACTTATGGGGAGGCGGCTTTTCCCGGACGGTTGATTTCACGTCATTCTCGGCGGCCACCGGCCACCCGGCGGGCACGGGCGCCGGCCGCGGCCCGCGCGGTCCTCCCCCGGTCCCCGGCCGCTGCGAGTGAAGGGGTGCCGGCCGTGAACGAGGAGACGACGAGCGGTGCCGTCGCGGCAGCCGCCCGCCCGGCCCCGCGCCCGGTGGCCGCCGGCGATCCCGCCCCGCCGGGCCTGGCGGGTTTCGCCCCGACCACCCCGCTGCTGTCCGCCGTCGGCACGGGCCCGCTCAGGGAGTCCGGCGCGGCCCTCCCCGCACCGGCCCTCGCCCGGTTCCACGGCGGCCTCGACCGGTTCGCGGCCGGTCTGTTCGAGTTCCGCCACGGCAGCACCTTCGGCGCCACGGCGTTCGTCTCGTACGGCGCCTTCCGGCCTACCTACGGGTGGCTCGCGCCGCGCCCCGGTGGTCGCCGGCGATACCCACGACGCCCTGGGGCCGTTCCTGCTCGGGTGGGGCCTCCTCAGCGCCTGCACGGCCGTCGCCGCGCCGCGCGTCGGCCTCGCCGTGCGGCCGAGCTGGTGCTGCCGACGGCCACCTTCGTCCTCCTGGCCGCCGGCGCCTTCCAGACCGGGGCGCCGGCGCACCGTGACCCAGGTGGGCGGCTGGTTCGGCGCCGCCACGGGCCTGGCCGCCCGGTACGCCTCGGCGCCCCCCGTCGTCGAGGACACGCACGGCCGCCCCGTGCTGCCCGTCGGCCCGCGCAGGCCGGACCGCGACGGGCGCCTCCGCGCCGCCGGCCCCGTCGGGGACGAGGGGGCGGCCCGCCGCCCCGGCCGGGCCCGTGACCCGCGGGTACGCCGGGCCCGGCCCGCCGGGTGCTACTTCCGCACCCGGTCGAGGACTTCCTCGGCGGTGGCGTGCAGGGGGATTATCTGGTCGATCCCCGCGATCTCCAGCATGTGCCGCAGCCCCGGGCGCAGGCCCGCGATGCCCAGCGCGGATCCCGCGGCGGTGGCCTGGTGGTAGGCGGTGATGAACGCGGTGATGCCGGTGGAGTCGCAGTACTCCAGTCCCGCCAGTTCCAGGACCACCGCGGGGACCGAGCCGAAGGGCAGCTCGGCCACGACCGCACGGAGCTGCGGCGCGGTGTGGTGGTCCAGTTCCCCGTCCACCCGCACCAGGATCGATCCGCGGGGACCGGGTTCCTGCGTGATGGCCAACGTGCGCTCTGTCTCGGTCACAGGATCGTTCTCCTAGCGGCGGATGCGGGCGGGAGCTGGATGTGGCGCACCCTGCGCTGTCACGCCTACCCACGAATGAGAGGGCCAGCCGGGCGTCGTGCCCAGCAGGTGCCGGCTGCCACGACCCGGGTGCGGTACGTGCTCCGTGCCGGGCTGGACGGGTTGCCCAGAACAGTTGGCTTATCCTACGAAGTCGTCGCGGCACCGCCGCACCGGTGGGTCGGCGAGTCGTGGGTATCTCCTTATCAGCGCCGTGATCGACGGCGTCGACGGGGGCAGGAGCACTGCAGGGGCAGTGGGGTCGGAAAGGGTGTGACGTGGCGGGTTCCGAGGACGCTGGGGACGGGCTGTCGACGGCCGGGGCCGCCCTCTTCACCGCCGATCCGGTGGTCGGCCGTGATCTCCTCGCGGTCGACTGGGCGGCGACTCCGCTGGGACCGCCGGACGGCTGGCCGCAGAGCCTGCAGACCGCGGTGAGCATCCTGCTGTCCTCCCGGTTTCCCATGTGGATGGCGTGGGGACCGGAGCTGACGTTCTTCTGCAACGACGCCTACCGGCGCGACACCCTGGGCCGGAAGTACCCCTGGGCGCTGGGCCGCCCGGCCCGCGAGGTGTGGGCGGAGATCTGGGACGACATCGGCCCCCGCATCGACCACGTGCTGGGGACCGGCCGGGCGACGTGGGACGAGGCGCTGCTGCTGTTCGTGGAGCGGGCCGGTTACCGCGAGGAGAGCTACCACACCTTCTCCTACAGTCCGCTGCACGACGACGACGGCACCCTGGTCGGCATGCTGTGCGTGGTCAGCGAGGACACCGAGCGGGTCATCGGCGAGCGCCGCATGGCGACCCTGCGCGACCTGGGCTCCGACCCCAGTGTCATCCGCACCGAGCAGGAGGTGCTGGAGTTCGCCGGCCGGCAGCTCGCGCGCAACGCCAGGGACCTGCCCTTCACGCTGACCTACCTGTTCACGGACGACGGCACCGCCCGGCTGGCCGGCACCACCGGGATACCCGGCGGCCACCCCATGGCGGTCCCGGTGGTGCGGGCCGGCGACGCGGACCCGGTGTGGCCCGCGGCGGTGCTGTCGCGCGGTGAACCGGCACTGATCGACCTGGTGGGAGACCGGTTCGGCGACCTGCCGGCCGGCGACTGGCGGCAGCCGCCGCGGCAGGCCCTGGCCGTACCGCTGCTGCGGCAGGGGACCGCCCCGTACGGCTTCCTGGTGGCCGGCCTCAACCGCTACCGGGCGCTGGACGACGGCTACCGCGGCTTCGTCGAGCTGGCCGCCGGGCACCTCGCCTCCGGTCTCGGGAGCGCCCGCAGCTACGAGACCCAGCAGCAGCGGGCGGAGGAGCTCGCCGAGCTGGACCGGGCCAAGACCACGTTCTTCTCCAACATCAGCCACGAGTTCCGCACCCCCCTGACCCTGATCATGGGCCCGCTCGCGGAGCTGCGGAGCCGGCTGGCGGACGACGCGTGGGCCCGCGGCGAACTGGACATGATCCACCGCAACGGGCTGCGGCTGAGCAAGCTCGTCAACGCCCTGCTGGACTTCTCCCGCATCGAGGCGGGGCGTATGCAGGCCCGCTACGAGCCCGTGGACCTGGCGGCGGTCACCGGGGAACTGGCCAGCGTCTTCCGCTCCGCCATCGACCGGGCCGGCCTCGACTTCCGCGTGGACTGCCGCCCGCTGGGCCGGCCCGTCCACGTCGACCGCGACATGTGGGAGAAGGTGGTCCTCAACCTTCTCAGCAACGCCCTGAAGTTCACCTTCGACGGCTCCGTCGAGGTCGTCGTGCGCGAGGAGGACGGCCAGGCCGCCGTCACCGTCCGGGACACCGGCATCGGGGTGCCGCAGGCCGAGGTGCCCCGGCTGTTCGAGCGGTTCCACCGCATAGAGAACGCCCGCTCCCGCTCCAACGAGGGAAGCGGCATCGGGCTGGCGCTGGTCCAGGAACTGGTCGGCCTGCACGGCGGCACGATCACCGCCCGGTCCACCGAGGGCGAGGGCACGGAGTTCACCGTCCGGCTGCCCTTCGGCAGCGCCCACCTGCCCCCCGGCGCCCTCGCGCGCGCGGCCGGGACCGGCCCCCGGGCCGCGGTTCCCGCGGCGGCGGGCACCGCCGACCCCTTCGTGGAGGAGGCCCTGCGCTGGCTGCCCCGGACCGCGGCCGACCAGCCCGCGGGAACGGCGACGATTCCGCTGACGACGGGCACGCCGGCCCGCGCCGCCGAAGCCGGCCTGGAGGCCCGGGTGCTGATCGCCGACGACAACGCCGACATGCGCGAGTACCTCACCCGCCTCCTGGCCGGCGCCGGCTACCAGGTCGAGGCGGTCGACGACGGGCTGCAGGCGCTGGAAGCCATCCGCCGGGAACCCCCCGAGCTGCTGGTCAGCGACGTCATGATGCCCCGCCTGGACGGCCTGCAACTGGTGGCCGCCCTGCGCGCCGACACCCGCACCGCCTCGCTGCCCGTGCTGCTGCTGTCCGCGCGGGCCGGGCAGGAGGCCTCCATCGAGGGACTGCAGGCCGGCGCGGACGATTACCTCGTCAAGCCGTTCGCCGCCGCCGAACTGCTCGCCCGGGTCGAGGCCAACGTCAAGCTGGCACGGCTGCGCACCCACCACGCCCGCTGGCGCACCGCGCTCGTGGACTCCCTCCAGGAAGCCTTCTTCGTCTGCGATGAGCAGGGCGCCGTCATCGAGATCAACGCCGCGTTCGCCGACGTCCTCGGCTACGGCCCCGAGGACCTGCCCTACCTCCCGGTCCACCCCTGGTGGCCGTCGGCGCAGACCGACCCGGAGGCCCACCGCCAGGTCAGTGAGGCCTTCGACCAGCTCCTGAGCAACCCCCGGGGCTCCTACACCATCCCCGTCACGCACCGCGACGGCCACCGGCGGTGGGTGACCGCCAGCTTCGCCCACGTCCAGGACCCCGACTCCGGGCAGCGGGTCACCGTCGGCACCTTCCGGGACGTCACCACCGAGCACTACGCCATCCAGCGCAAGAGCGCCCTGGCCGCGCTGAGCACCCGCCTGTCCCAGGCCACCAGCCTGCCCGAGGCCCTCGCCGGGGCCCTGGAGGAGCTGCGGACCCTGTGGCGCGCCCGGTGCGTGCTGGCGGCCGTCTTCGACGGCGGCGCGGAGCCGTCCCTGACCGCCACCGACGGCTCGTCCTGGCAGGACCTGCCGGCCGCCGACCGGCAGGCGCTCGGCGACATGCGGTGCCGGCCCGCGCTCACCTCCGTGCCGCACTCCACCGGCGCCGCCATCACCGTCGAGCACCCCCGGGGGCCGATGGTCGCGTGGATCGACCTGGGCGAGCACCGGCCGTTCACCGAGGAGGACCAGCTTCTGCTGTCGCTGCTGGCCGGCCACCTGGCCCAGGGACTGAACCGGGCCCATCAGTTCGACCAGCAGCGCGAGACCGCCATCGCCCTGCAACGGGCCATCCTCGGGCCGTCCAGCCTGCCCGAGGGGTTCGCCGTCCGCTACGAGCCGGCCACCCAGCCCCTGGAGGTCGGCGGCGACTGGTACGACACCATCGCCCTGCCCGACGGCCGGACCGGGATCGTCGTCGGCGACTGCGTGGGCCGCGGCCTGGAGGCCGCCAGCGTGATGGGGCAGCTGCGCAGCGCCTGCCGCGCCCTGCTCCTGCAGGACACCAGCCCCGCGCAGGCCCTCATGGCCCTGGACCACTTCGCCGCCACCATTCCCGGCGCCCTGTGCACGACCGTCTTCTGCGGCGTCCTGGACCCGGAGACCGGCCACCTGACCTACTCCAGCGCCGGGCACCCGCCGGGCATCCTGGCCCACCCCGACGGCACCACCCGGCTGCTGGAGGACGGGCGGTCCATCCCCCTCGCGGTGCGGCCGGGCCGCCCTCGGCCCGAGGCCGAGTGCGTCCTGCCGGCGCGCGGCACGCTGCTGCTGTACACCGACGGCCTCGTCGAACGGCGGCGCCGGCCGCTGACCGACGGCATCGACCAGGCCGGCGAAGCCGTCCAGGACGGCCGCGACTGCACCGTCGACGACCTGGCCAGCCGGATCATGACCCGCCTGGCGCCGGCCGGCGGGTACGACGACGACGTCGCCCTGCTCCTCTACCGGCACCCGGCGCCCCTGGACGTGTCCTTCCCCGCCGAGTCCGCCCAGCTCGCGCCCGTGCGCAAAGCCCTGCGCAGCTGGCTCGACCAGTGCGAACTGCCGCCCGGCACCGTGCAGAACGTGCTGGTGGCCGCGGGCGAGGCGTGCGCCAACGCCATCGAGCACGGCCACCGCGACGCCCCCGGCGAGCAGGTGCGCCTGCGGGCCGAGGCCCTCGTCGACGACCTGCACCTGACCATCACCGACACCGGCCGGTGGAAGCACCCGCAGCCCGAGCTCAACCCCCACCGCGGTCGTGGCGTCACCCTGATGCGTTCCCTGATGCAGCAGGTCACCATCACGCCCGGCATCGCCGGCACCACTGTCGACATGCACCTGAGGATCGCCTGATGACCACCCCGCTCACCCTCGTCCCCGGCCGGCGCCCGGACGGCACACCGCAACTGACCGTCGCGGGCGAGATCGACATGAGCAACGCCGGCTCGCTCGCCGACGCCCTGGACGCCTCGGCCGGCCCGCTCGTGCTGGACCTGACGGCCGTCGGCTACCTCGACAGCGCCGGTCTGAGCGTGCTGTTCGTGCACGCCGAACGCCTCCAGCTCATCGCCACACCGCTGCTGGCCCCCGTCCTGACCGTCTCCGGTCTCGCGGACCTGGCCACCGTGCACGGTCTCGGCTGAGAACGCCCGCCGGGGGCGTGCCCGGCGGGCCGGCGCTCAGGCGTTGGAGCCGCCGCTGGTGTGACGCTGCCCGGAGAGGCTGCCGTGCCAGTCCAGCACCAGGGCGGTGGCGTCGTCGGCCAGGTGTCCCCCGCCGGCGTCCAGGACCGCCGAGGTCAGGGCCCGGACCACCTCGCGGGGGTGCTCCTCGCGGGTGTCGGCGATGAGGGCCGGCAGGTCGACCGCGGCGGCGTGGCGCTCCTGCATCCCGTCGGTGAGCAGCACCAGACGGTCCCCGGGCCGCAGTCGCAGCCGCTGCACGCGGTAGCTGACCGGGAGGGGCGCCCCGAACGGCAGGTCGGCCTTGACCATCAGTTCCTCCACGCGGGTGCCGCGCAGGCGCAGCGGGCGGGGGTGGCCGGCGTTGACCAGCGCGCAGGCGCCGCTCTCCAGGTCGATGCGCAGCAGCTGGCCGGTGGTCATGCCGCGGGCGTTGCCGGTGATCGCCCGGTGGGCGGCATGGGCCTGGTCGAGCAGGCTCCGTCCGGCGCGGCGGGCTCCGCGCAGGGCGTTGACGGTCAGCGTGGCCAGCAGCGCGGAGGCGGTGTCGTGGCCCATGGCGTCCGTGATCGACAGGTGGAGGGTGTCCTGGTCCAGGGCGTAGTCGTAGGTGTCGCCGCCGACCTCGTCGGCCGGGGCCAGTGCGCAGGCCAGGGTGAAGTGGGCCGCCTCGCAGCAGGGCGCGGTCGGCAGCAGCTGGTGCTGGATCTCCGCCGCCAGGCTCACGGCGGTGGTGCGCCGGCCCCGGTGGTAGAGGTCGGTGAAGCGGCGGTCGGTCACCACGATGTACGCCAGCGCGTGCGCGGCCTGCGCCACCGCGTCCCGTACCGCGTCGTCCGCGTGGGGCACCACCATGTCCAGCACGCCGATGCAGTCGCCGCGGTTGGTGACCGGCGCCACCAGCCGGCAGCCGCCTTCCCCATCGTCCTCCTGGTGCAGGCGCTGGGAGCGCAGCACCCGGTCGTAGACGCTGCCGGCCAGGGCGGTGCGCTCCGCCCGGCCGGCGGCGTCCCCGGCCGTGCCGGCCCGGGGCAGCCGCACGGCCTCCTGGCCCAGCAGGTCGACGAACAGGAAGGACACCTCCGTCGCCGAGAACCGTTTCTCCAGGTTCCGGGCCACCACGTCCACCGACTCCACCGGAGCGGCGTCCTCCGCCGCCCGAAGCACGTCGTCCAGGCCCAGGCCCTCGTCACCGGTCACAGCCGTCTCCCCGCTCTCACGATCCCCGGCTTCCCGCCGCCCGGCCCGGTCATACCGGCGCACGTGGTGTTCGGCGGAGCGGGCTGCCGGGCGCGGTGCTCGCTTCGTCGGGAATCGGTCGGGAATCGGCCGCGCTCGCCGTTTCACCGCGTGCGGGCGGGCGCCCTCTGCCACAGTGCACTCACCATGACCAGTCAGCCGCAGCAGCAGTCGCCGCCGGACGACGTACCCGCCACCGGCCACGGCCACGGCGCCCTCGGGGGCAGGTCCGCCCCGCTGACGGTCGGGGTGGAGGAGGAGTTCCTCCTCGTCGACCCCGTCACCAGGGCCGTCAGCCCCCTCGGCCCGCAGGTGGCCGCCGCGGCCGCGGGGGCGCTCGGCGACCGGGTGGGCACCGAGCTGACCCGCTACCAGGTGGAGAGCCGGACCGCCCCGCACACCCGGCTGGCGGAGGCGGCCGAGGAGATCCGCGCCACGCGGGCGGCCCTCGCGGCCGCGGCCGCCGGCCGCGGCCTGCGCATCGCCTCGACCGGCTCCCCGGTCCTGGGCCTGGTCACCCCCGTGCCCCTCACACCGGGCCCGCGGTACGCGGAGAGCCTGTCGCGGTTCCGCGCGCTGGACGACGAGCAGAGCGCGTGCGCCTGTCACGTCCACGTCGGCGTGGCCGATCCGCACGAGGCGGTCCAGGTCAGCAACCACCTGCGGCCCTGGCTGCCGACGCTGACCGCGCTGACCGCGAACTCGCCGTTCTGGGCGGGCCGCGACACCGGCTACGCGAGCTGGCGCACCATCTCCTGGGGACGCTGGCCGGTCTCCGGCCCGCCGCCCTACTTCGAGTCGCCGGCCCACTTCCAGGACCTGGTCGACGAACTCACCCACGCGCAGGCCGTGCTGGACCGCGGCGGCCTCTACTGGGACATCCGCCCCTCCCACCACCTGCCCACCGTCGAGGTACGCGTCGCCGACGCCGCGCTGACCTGCGAGGACACCGTCCTGCTCGCCGCCGTCGTCCGCGCCCTGGTCGCCACCGCCCTCGACGCCGTCCGCGCCGGCGAACCGGCCCCCCGCCCAGTGCCGGAGATGCTGCGCGCGGCCTGCTGGCGGGCGGCCCGCGACGGACTGGGCGGGCACGCCCTGGACCCGGTCACCCGCCGGCTGGCCCCGCAGGCCGCGCAGGTCGAGCACATGCTGCGGGTCCTGTCCCCCGCCCTGCGCCGTGCCGATGATCTCGACCTGGTGCGCGCCCGGTGGGACCGGCTGCGCGCCGAGGGAGGCGGAGCCGACCGGCAGCGCGCCGCCTACCGCCGCCGCTCCAGCCTGCGTGACGTCGTGGACCACGTGATCGCCGCGACCTGGCCCACGCAGACGCCCTGAGCGCGGTGCGCTCCGGGAGCCGGGCCGGCGGGGGTATGCGGACGGGTGCAATACAGCCGTACGTCCGCGAGCCGCGCGGAATACCGCCTGCGTGTACAGGCGGCCCGACACCCCTCGCAATACTGGGCCCCGCCCCTGCCGACCGTGGCCGCTGTCCGGCGGCAGGCCCGGGCGGGGGTCAGCGGCGGGTGCACGGACGGGTGTACTACAGCCGTACGTTGCCGGGCGGGTGTAATACAGCCGTACGTTGTCGGGCCGGGCGGGGTGCCAGTCGCGGGGTGGGGCGGGTGCGGTCCCGGCCGGGGCGTGGCCTCCTTTGCTAGGCTGTGCGCGACTTGGACCGTGGCAGAGGCAGAGGAGTCGCAGACGTGGTGGGTGACGACGACATCTCCGGGTGAGACCCGGTTCTGACGGCCACCGGCCGGTGCACAGGAGCGCCGCCGACGTGGTCCGTTTCGTCGTACCCCCTTTTCCCACGTCTGCCCAGGGCAGAGGTCCGCACGGCCCTGCCCTCGAACCGTCGAGGTCTCCTTCATGTCCGACGCCGCCGTCGTCTGCTCGCACCTGTCCTTCGCCTGGCCGGACGACACCCCGGTCTTCCACGACCTGTCCTTCGCCCTGGGCGCCGGACGTACGGGCCTGGTCGCGCCCAACGGCTCCGGCAAGAGCACCCTGCTCAAGCTGATCGCCGGTGAACTCAAGCCCACCGCGGGCTCGTTGTCGGTCAGCGGGGTGCTGGGCCACCTCCCGCAGACCCTGCCGCTGAGCGGTGACCTCACCGTCGCCGAGGTGCTCGGCGTCGCCGGGGTCATCCGCGCCCTGGACGCCGTCGAGTCCGGGGACGCGAGCGAGGAGCACTTCACCGTCATCGGTGACGACTGGGACATCGAGGAGCGCAGCCGCGCCCAGCTCGACCGCCTGGGTCTGGGCGGTCTCGCCCTGGACCGGGTCCTGGGCACGCTCAGCGGCGGCCAGGCCGTATCCCTCGGTCTCGCCGCCCAGTTGCTCGCGCGCCCCGACGTGCTGCTCCTCGACGAGCCCACCAACAACCTGGACCTGACGGCCCGCCACAAGCTCTACGACGCGCTCGAGGACTTCACCGGCTGCCTGCTGCTGGTCAGCCACGACCGCGCGCTGCTCGACCGCATGGAACGCATCGCCGAACTCGGCAGCGACGAACTGCGCCTGTACGGAGGTGACTTCAGCGCGTACGAGGAGGCCGTGCGGGCCGAGCGGGAGGTCGCCGAGAAGAACGTCCGCAGCGCCGAGCAGGAACTGAAGCGGGAGAAGCGGGAGATGCAGCAGGCCCGGGAGCGCGCCGAGCGCCGGGCGAGCAACGCCGCCCGCAACCTCAAGAACGCCGGCCTGCCCCGCATCTTCGCCGGCACCATGAAGCGCGGTGCGCAGGAGGCCGCGGGCCGGGCCGGGCAGATGCACGCGTCCCGGGTCAGCGAGGCCAGGGCCCGTCTCGACGAGGCGGGCCGCGCGCTGCGCGAGGAGCAGCGCCTCATCCTGGAGCTGCCCGGGACACAGGTGCCCGCCGGGCGCACCCTGTTCCTCGGCGAGGGGCTGCAGGTGCACCGCGCCGGCCGGGCCGTGTTCGCCGGCGGGGGTCTCGACCTGAGCGTCCGCGGCCCCGAGCGCATCGCGCTGACCGGTCCCAACGGTGCCGGCAAGACCACCCTGCTGCGGCTGATCACCGGTGACCTCGCCCCGGACGGCGGGCAGGTCACCCGCGCCGACGGCCGGATCGCCTACCTCTCGCAGCGCCTGGACCTGCTGGACGAGGACCGCACCGTGGCGGAGAACCTCGCCCGCTTCGCGCCCGGGCGGCCCGAGGCGGAGCGGATGAACCTGCTGGCCCGCTTCCTCTTCCGGGGCGCCCGGGCGCACCTGCCGGCCGGGGTCCTGTCCGGTGGCGAACGGCTGCGGGCCACCCTGGCCTGCGTGCTGTGCGCCGAACCGGCCCCGCACCTGATCCTGCTCGACGAGCCGACCAACAACCTCGACCTGGTCAGCGCCGGGCAGTTGGAGAGCGCGCTCAACGCCTACCAGGGGGCGTTCGTCGTGGTCAGCCACGACGAGCGGTTCCTCGCCGAGATCGGGGTGGGCCGCCGGCTGCGGCTGGCCGACGGCACGCTGACGGAGACGGGGGAAGCCGGGGTGTGAACCGCCGGTGCGACCTGGCCCGCGCACGAGGCCCGGCGCCCGGCGGGCCGCCCACCGCATCACCCCCCGGACGGACACCCATGCCCCAGACCGCTCTGCTCGCCCACGACATCGTCCGCACCCTGGGCGGCCGCCGCGTCCTCGACGGCGTCCACCTGACCGCCTCCCCCGGCCGGCGCATCGGCCTGATCGGGGAGAACGGCACCGGCAAGTCCACCCTGCTGCGGGTCCTGGCCGGCGTGGACGAACCCGACGCCGGCAGCGTCACCCGCCCCGCCGACCTCGGTTTCCTGCACCAGGAGATGCCCTTCGACGCCGGCTGGACCCTCGGCGCGGTGCTCGACGAGGCGCTGCGCGAGGCCCGCCGGGACCTCGCGGACCTCGCACGGCTCGGCGAGGAACTGTCCCGTGTCCCCGAGGACGCCCCCGGCCACGGGGAACTCCTCGACGCCTACGGCCGGCTCCTGGAGCGGGCCGAGGAGCGGGAGTCCTGGGACGCCGACCGCCGCGCCGCCCTCGTACTGGACGGGCTGGGCCTCGGCGCGCTCGGCCACGACCGCACGCTCGGCTCGCTGTCCGGCGGCCAGCGCGGCCGGCTCGCCCTGGCGGCGCTGCTCGTCAGGCGGCCCTCGGCGCTGCTGCTGGACGAGCCGACCAACCACCTCGACGACGGCGCCGCCGCCTTCCTGGAGGAGCAGGTCCGCGCCCTGCCCGGCTGCGTGGTGCTCGCCAGCCACGACCGGGCGTTCCTGGACGCGGTCTGCACCGATCTGCTCGACCTCGACCCGGCGGTGGACGGCCCGGTCCGCTACGGCGGCAACTACAGCGCCTACCTGGGCGAGAAGCGCGCCGAGCGGGCCCGCTGGGAGCGGCGGTACGCCGAGGAGCGGGAGGAAGCGGCGCGGCTGCGGCACGCGGCGGGGGTGAGCGCGCACCGCGTCGCGCCCGACCGCGGGCCGCGCGACAACGAGAAGATGGGCTACGGGCACCGGGCGGGCCGGGTGCAGAACCAGATCTCCCGGCGGGTGCGCGATGCCGGCCGGCGGCTGGAGGAGCTGGAGCGCACCGGGGTCGCCGAGCCGCCGCGTCCGCTGCGGTTCGCGCCGCGGACGCTGGCCGCCGGTGCGCAGGAGGGCCCGCAGCCGCTGGTCCGCCTGCGGGGGGTGCGGGTGCCCGGCCGGCTCGCCGTGGCCGCCCTGGAGGTGTCGGCGGCCGACCGGCTGCTGGTCACCGGCGGCAACGGGGCGGGCAAGTCGACGCTGCTCGCGGTGCTCGCCGGCCGGCTGCCGGCCGAGGGCGAGGTGCACCGGCGACGGCGGCTGACGGTGGGGCTGCTCACCCAGGACACCGTGTTCGAGCGGCCCGAGCGCACGGTCCGCGACACCTACGCGCTGTCCCTGGGACCGGAGCGGGCCGAGCAGGTGCCGCTGGGCTCGCTCGGGCTGCTGCACGACGCGGACCTGGACGAACCCGTCGGCCGGCTGTCCGTCGGGCAGCGCCGACGGCTGGCGCTGGCCCTGCTGGTGGCCCGTCCGCCGCAGTTGCTGCTGCTCGACGAGCCCACCAACCACCTGTCCCCGCGGCTGTGCGACGAACTGGAGGAGGCCCTGGGCACCGGTCCGGGCGCGATCGTCATCGCCAGTCACGACCGCTGGCTGAGGCGCCGCTGGCCGGGCCGGGAGGTCGGGCTGGCCCCGGTGCCCGGGCGGCGGGGCGGCACGGCGCCGGCGGCCCGGGCCGGCGCCTGAACGCGCCGGGGCCGGATCCGCACCGAGAGGGACGGATTCTCCGGCTCGGAGGGCGTCGTCATGACCGCGGCCACCCACCGCGCCGGCATCCTCGACCCGGCCCTGACCCGTCCCGGCCGCTTCGACCGGGTGGTCCGGGTCTCGCCGCTGGACCGCGGGCGGCTTCCCCGGCACTGCCCCGCGCGCGGTCGGCGATCGGCGAGAAGGCGGGCCACCGCCGCCACGGGCCCGTGCCGTACGTGGAGGACGTCCTTTCCTCGGCGGGCCTGATCGGGCTCCTCGGTCAGCGGGGCCCGCCGAGGAGTTCGACCAGGCCCACCGGCAGGAACGCGGGCCGGTGGGGGCGGCCGACCTGGTACGGCACGAAGCCCAGCGAGGCGGCCACGTCGACCTCTTCGGCCGTCTCCGCCTGGTAGACGACCCGGCAGTGGCCCGACGCGGCCTTCGCGCGCTGCCAGAGGACCGGGGCGGGCTTGCGCTCGGTCTCGGTGCGCGGGGTGAGGACGCGGTCGCCGAAGTCCGCCCAGGCGAAGGGGGCCGGGCCGCGCCAGGCGGCGTCGACCTCCTCCTTCAGCCTGGCGGCACGCTCGGCGTCGGTCGTGCCCCAGGAGGGCGGGACGTTGGTGATGAGGCCGACGGCGACGTGGCGTTCACGCAGGGCGCGCAGGTACGAGGCCGCACCGCGCCGGTAGCCGATGCCGCCGTCGTCGGCGGTGTGCACGAGGGTTTCGCCCAGGTCGAAGTAGACGACGGGGCAGCCGCGTTCGCTGCTCGCGCGGGCGGCCGTGACCGCTCCCGTGTCCTGCCTCGGCTCCCCGGGGGCGGCTCCGCTCGCCGGGGCGCAGAGCGCGGTGGACACCAGGGCCGCGCCCAGTACGAGGCTCGCGCGGACCAAGCTCTTGGAGGCGGACCTGTCCATGGCGTCGTCGCCCTTTCTCCTCGGGGACGTAGCACGATATCCGGCCCGCGCACCGGTGGTGGGGTGAACGCGGCACCCGGTCTCGGCGGCCGGGCCGGGAGGGAACGGGGAACGGGCGCCGGCGGGCCGGCGGGCCGGGAGACCGTGCGGGCGGCGGCACGTCGCGGCCACGGCCGGGCGGTTGCCTGTCCGGGGATGCGTCCGCGGTGCGCGGGAGGCGCGCGTCGGCTGTGCCGCGTGCGGGTACCGGGCGGGACAGGTCCGGCGCCGTGGCGTGACAGGTCCGGCGCCGTACGGTGGGCCGCGCCGTCGTCGGCGCGGGGCGGTGCGGACGGGCCTCCTGGCCGTCGGGGCGGGCCGGGGGCGGTCGCCCGGTACGTGCTCGACGGGCGCTCCCGGGCGATGCGTCGGCCTTCGCCGGGGTGCCGGGCGGGTGTGTGCCGCGCGGCGTGCGCTGGAGGCGGCCCTCCGCGGGCGGGCCGGCCGCGCCGGGCCTGGGGCGGGATCCGGGGGCGTGGCCGCCGCTACGGGTGCCGGCCGCTGTTCGCGGGGCCGGCACCCGTAGCGGCGGCCGGTTCTTCAGACGATCAGGACGCGGCGTCCGCGTGTGTGACCGGCGCGGCTGTCGATGTGCGCCGCCGCGGCCTCGGCGAGCGGGTAGGACTTCTCGACCGGGATGTGGAGCCTGCCCCGGGAGATGAGGTCGACGGCCTCGGCGAGCGCGTCCGGGACGCTCCCGGCCACGCCGGAGAAGCGGACTCCGAGTTCCGGCGCGGTGAGATCGGCGATGGAGATCACCTTCCGCGGGTCCCCGGTCAGCTCGACGAGTTCGCGGATCACGCCCGAGCCCGCCAGATCGAGAGCCGCGTCGACCCGGCCGAGCCGCCGCACCCGCTCGGCCCAGCCCTCGCCGTACGTCGTGGCGAGGGCGCCCAGGCCGCGCAGGTAGTCCTGGTTCGCGGCCCCGGCCGTGCCGATCACCGTGATGCCCCGGTCGCGGGCAATCTGGAGCACCGCCGACCCCACTCCCCCGGACGCGCCGCTGACCAGCAGCGTCTGCCCGGGCCGCACCCCGCACTCGCGGAGGACGCGCAGCGCGGTCTCCACCACGGAGGGGTACCCGGCCGCCTCCTCGAACGTCAGGCCGCCGGGCATACGGGCCCAGGCCGACAGCACGGCGAACTCGGCGTAGGTGCTGCTCCCCTCGCCGAACACGCGGTCGCCGACCTCGACGCCGTCGACGCCCTCGCCGACCTCGTCCACCACCCCGGCGGCGTCCAGGCCGACTCCGGCGGGCAACTCGACCGGGTGGGCCCCCAGGACCTGGCCTTCACGGATCCTCCAGTCGACGGCGTTCACGCCCGCCGCCCGCACGGCGATGCGTATCCGGCCGGGGCCCGCGTGGGGCTCCTCGGCCTCCACCAGCCGCAGCACGTCCGGTCCGCCGAACTCGGCGAAGCTCACTTTTCTCATACACCGAACGTAACACTAACGGTTAGCTTTTTGAAGTTGTTACGGATACGGACCTGGTAGCGTGCGGCCATGACCCCGCCGACCGGACGCCGAGAGCGCAAGAAGGCCGAGACCCGCCAGAAGATCGCCGAGGCCGCCCTGCGGCTCTTCCTGGAACGCGGGTACGACGCGGTCGGCATCCGGGACGTGGCCGCCGAGGCCGACGTGGCCGTCACCACGCTCTTCTCCCACTTCGCCTCGAAGGAGGCCCTGGTCTTCGAGCAGGACGCGGACTTCGAGCAGCGCCTCGTACGGGCGGTCACCGACCGGGCGGCGCACGAACCGCTCGTCCCCGCGCTGCGCCACGAGATCCACGCCCTGGTACGGCACTGCACGGCGGACGCCGCCGCCCCGGTATGGCGCATGATCGACGCCTCGCCCGCCCTGCGGGAGTACGAGGAGTCGATGAGACTGCGCCACGCGGAATCACTGGCGGCGGCCA
Source organism: Streptomyces sp. NPDC025833 (assembly GCF_055558055.1). NCBI lineage: Bacteria > Bacillati > Actinomycetota > Actinomycetes > Kitasatosporales > Streptomycetaceae > Streptomyces > Streptomyces sp. NPDC025833. Next base: position 35,050 of record NZ_JBVHNF010000023.1, on the reverse strand, counting down.
TCGCCGACGGCCCCGGCCTGAACCGGACCCCGACGGCCTGCCGGGCGGTCGCGAGGTTCGCGGTCGACGCCTACGCGCTGGCCCGCGAGGCGGGCGATCCGCAGGCCGCGGTGGACGAGGTCTTCCTGATGATCGAGGCGGCCTGGGAGGCCGCCCGCCCCTCCCCGCACCCCGCAGGCCCGGGCCCGGCCGCACCGTAGCCCGGACGCGGCCAGAGGCACCCGCCCCGGCCGCGACTCCCCCGCCCCCGCGGTGTGCGGACAGCGGCTCTCTCCCCTCCGGCGGGCCGTGCGCGGCCGGGGACCCGGCGCCGGGGCGGGGCGAGGGTGCCGGCCCGCCCCGCCCGGTCACGACCGGCCGGCCGGTGCGGATCGCGGCCGCCGTGGCGTCGGCGTCGCCGTGGAGCACGGAGTGGTGGTCGCCGTTCAGGTCCGCGCCCTCGTGCGGGAGCGGCCAGAGCAGCCGGCCGGACGCCGACGGACCGAGCCGCGGCAGGGAGCAGGCCACCGGGGACCACAGGGCGGACCGCTGACTGGCCACCACGGCCCTGGGGCGCCGGGGGTCCCGGGCGGACGCGGGGTTGTTCGGCGGGTGGTGCCGATGCCGAACAATCCTGTTCGTTGAATTCTCTCGACGGGTTCCTTACGAACAACCTCCGCACCCGCTCAACTGGAACGGCGCGGTGAGCGAGCGCCGGCCCGCCCCGGATGCCTGGGCCCTTTGCCGGGCGCGTCCGCGCAGCACACGGAGACACCGGAACGACCACCCGGGAATCCCCGGGGAACAAGGAGAGTCGTATGCGTATGCGTTCCATCAGCGCTGCCTGTCTGTCCGCCGTGGCCCTGGCCGTGGGAGGCGTGGCCGAGACGGCCGCCGCCTCCGGTCAGAGCGCGGCGGCCCTCTCCTGCGGGCAGCCGCAGTTGCTGACCGGCAGCGCCGGGCACAAGGGCGCGTCGATCCGCTGCACCGGAGGGGCGTTCACCGAGTTCATCGAGTGCAACAAGTCCGGCTACGTCTACACCCACTTCGGGAACCGCGCGGTGTCCGGCGGCACCTCGACGACGTGGTGCGACCTGAACGCGATCGTGACGCGCGTGGGGGTCACCCCCAGCTGACGTCCGGCCGCGCGGCCGGCCTTCCCCCACCCGGCCGGCCGCGCACGCGGCGCACCGCGCGGGAAGACGGCGGTGTTCCTCCCCGAACCGAGCCGAACCGAGCCGGTCTCCGGTCTCCGGTCTCGGGTCCCTCGGGCCTCGGGCCTCGGGGAGGGACACCGTCCGCGTGCCGCACAGCCGCTCCCGCCGCGGTGGCGCCGTGTGCGGCTGTGCGGCGGCGTCCCGTCCGTGGCGCGTTTTCGTTCCGTACGGGGGTCCGAGCGGAACCGTGCCGCGGCGGGTCAGGCGCCGCGCTGGACCGGGCCGATGAGGGTGCCGCGGGCCACCTTGAGCCTGCCCTGGGCGAAGGACGCGCCGGGGATCTCCCCGCCCGGGGCCTGGAGCGTGAACGACGCCTCGTCGGCGGGGGTGCCGCGGCGGTCGTTGGGCACCTGGATGTCGAAGTGCACCGGGTGGCCCGGGCCGAAGGTCACCACGGTCTTCTGGTCGCCGTAGCGGCCGGCGGTGACCCCGGTCGGCACGCCGTGGTCGGAGAACCGCACGCCGGTGGGCGAACCGGCCAGCCGGCAGGACGCGTACCCGCGCGGCGCGGTCAGGGTCACGCGGTAGTGGCGGTGCCCTGAGCTGGCGGGTGCTGCGGTGATCTTCGCGGTGTGGTTGGCCGGCCGGCAGGCCGAGGGGGCGGCGGCACCTGCCGCCGAAGAAGCCTGCGCGACCCCCGCACCGGCAGCGGCCACCACCAGCGCAGAGGCGGCGACGGCGGTGGCGAACTTCCCGAACGTACGCATCGGAACACTCCTTGCCTTGCTTGATGGTCCTGCCGGGTGTCCTCCGCCAGGACCATGGTCGGCATGATCCCTGCCCCCGGGCCCACACGGGGAATGTCTCAGGATCGGTACAGGCCCGGGCTCCCGGGGTGCCGGCCCGTCACAGGATCTCGATGCTGTCGACCCTCGGCGGGCGGTTCGGGAAGGTGATGTCGGTCCAGCGGTTGATCCGCACCGAGTCGCCGTTGGCGTCGTAGTAGATCAGGTCGTTGTTGCCCGTGGAGATCCGGTCGACCCACCATCCGCCGAAGCCGGTCCGGCCGCGGTTGGCGTAGCAGTCGACGCTCTGCCGGCCGCCGTCGTGGGACCAGATCTTCAGGAAGTTCTCGCCCCCGCGGCACTCGACGTGGTCGATGGCGAAGGCGTTGCCGCTCGTGCCGAGGGTGAGGGCGGTGGCGGTCGCGAGCGCCATGGCCAGGGCGCGCGCGGCCCTCTTGCTCTTCGAGATCACACTGTCTCCTTCGTACCGCAGGCCGGCGCACGTGCCGTCCTGTCGGAGGGTGTCGCCGGCTCGGATGTGTCGCCCCACGCTATGGACGTAACACGCCCATAACGGATGTGATCAGAAAAAACACCACGAAGAGGTGATAGCCCGCGGTAAGGCCGTGGCCCCGGCCGGGCCGGATCGCGGCCGGGAAGTCGGGGGTGGGGTGTTGTCGATCCGCTCGTGTCCCGTTCGACGTGAGGGTGTGGGCGCCCCGTCGCACGACGAGGCGCCGGGGCCTGGAGAGGAACGGAAGAGCAGCGACGTGGAACAACTGCTGAGAGTCATGAACTTCAACGTCTCGGACGACGGCATCGGTGCGGGTGAGCACCAGAGCCTTGAGCGGCCGTTCGGCCTGGACCGTCCCGAGCGGCTGTTCGCCTGGGCCGGGGCGACGGCGAGCTGGCCGATGCGCACCGATCCCGGTGGGAGCCGGGGTCTCGACGACTACTTCACCCGGGATTTCGCACGCGGCATCGGCGCCGAGATCATGGGCCGGAACAAGTTCGGGCCCCGGCGCGGGCCCTGGCAGGAGCCCGCGTGGCGCGGCTGGTGGGGCGAGGACCCCCCGTTCCGCACCCCGGTGTTCGTCATGACGCATCACCCGCGTGAGTCGTTCACGCTCTCCGACACCACGTTCCACTTCGTCGACGGCGATCCGGCCACGGTCCTCCGACGGGCGCGGGAGGCGGCGGCGGGCAAGGACGTCCGGCTCGGCGGCGGGGTCACCACCATCCGGCAGTTCCTCGACGCGGATCTCGTCGACACCCTGCACGTGGCGGTCTCGCCGGTGCGGCTCGGGACCGGGCTCCGGCTGTGGGAGTCCCCCGACGAGCTGCTGGACCGGTTCCACCTGGAGGTCGTGCCCAGCCCGAGCGGTGTGACGCACCACCTGTTCTGGCGGAAGTGACGCGCCGCCCGTTCCGGCTGTCCCGGCGCCGGCGTTCGCCAAGGGCGGTGTGGACTCACCGCGCCCCGCACGGCGCACACCGGCAAGACGATCACGGACACGGCGCACGGCGACAGCGCCGGCTACCTGCGCCGGCTGTGCCTGGAGGAGAACGGCCGCCTCGAAGACGGTGACGGTACGGGTCCGCTGACCCGGCGGACCGGCCGGAAACAGCCGGTAAGACCACCGGTGTCCCGGGCAGGAGGAACCCGGCCGGCACGGGAAGGCGGCATCGACTTCTGCAAAAGTCGGATAACCGCGCGGCGACGGGGTAGAACGGACGCGGGCACCTTCCGTCACGGTCGGCCCCGCCCACAGACCAGCCGGGATCTCCCAGCGATATATCGAAGGACAACAGCATGGCCAGCGGCACCGTTAAGTGGTTCAACGCCGAAAAGGGCTTCGGATTCATCGCCCAGGACGGCGGCGGACCGGACGTCTTCGCCCACTACTCCAACATCGCCGGCAACGGCTACCGGGAGCTCGTCGAGGGAGAGACGGTCACCTTCGACGTGACCCAGGGGCAGAAGGGCCCCCAGGCGGAGAACATCGTCCGCGGCTGACGGCCGCGAAACCGCGTCGCCCCGCGTCCCAGCCATTGTGTAGAGTGGCGGTACCGACGCGGGGTGGAGCAGCTCGGTAGCTCGCTGGGCTCATAACCCAGAGGTCGCAGGTTCAAATCCTGTCCCCGCTACCAGTAAGAAGGGGCCCGGCTCATGCCGGGCCCCTTCGCCGTGTCCGGTCCCCCTCACCGGATGCCGGCCCCTTCGCCTGGTCGCCGAGCTCCTGGACCCCGACGAGGCGCACTGGCTCCAGGAGAAGGCCCGCGGGGTCCGCCAGGGCTTCATGGATCCGAAGCAGCGGGCGGCGTTCGAGGAGTTCCTCGCCCGCCGGGCGTCCCCGGAGGGCCCGTGACGCACCGGGGACCGCGTGCCCGGCACGCGGGCCGCGGCCCGGCCCGTCAACCTTCCGTAACGGCTGCCGGCGGCCGTTGCGGAGGTTGACCGGATCAGGCCGCTGATTCACATCCGTCTCACAGGCAGCGCTCCTAATGTCGCGTCCATGACCAATCCACCTGTCGACGAGCCCGACAACGCCGTCGTCTCACGGGCCGTGTCACGCCGCCGCATGCTGGCCCTGAGCGGGGCCGGAGCAGTCGCCCTCGCCGGGATCGGCACCGCCGCCGACGCGTCCGCCCGGTACTCCTCCACCGACCTCGGCGCAGTCGATGCCGCGGAGGCCGCCGCGCTGGCCTCCGGTGCGTGCATGCGGCTGACCGCCGAGCAGATCGAGGGCCCCTATTACATCGACTACGAGCTCTTCCGGAAGAACGTCGTCGAGGACCGCACCGGCATACCGCTCCTGCTGCGCCTGCGCGCGGTGGACGCCGCGACGTGCAGGCCCCTGCGGAACTCGGCCGTCGAGATCTGGCACTGCGACGCGTCCGGCGTCTACTCCGGCTACACCCAGAACGGCAACGGGGGCGGGACCCCTCCCGGTCCCGGCCAGCCCCCGGGTCCCCCGCCCTCCGGCACGCCGACGGGGCCGCCCCCGGGCGGCGGCGGGGGCCATGCCACCCCCACGGACGACCTCACCTGGCTGCGCGGCATCCAGATGACCGACCACCAGGGCTTCGTCACCTTCCGGACCGTCTTCCCCGGCTGGTACGCCGGCCGCGCCGTCCACATCCACACCAAGGTGCACACCGGCGGCAAGCGGACCGCCGACGGCTACACCGGCGGGCGCACCTGCCACACCGGGCAGTTCTACTTCGCCGAGGACGCGGTGAAGGCCACCGAGGGTGTCGCCCCCTACTCGGCCAACACCGGGACCCGCGTCAAGCTCGACGAGGACATGCTCTACCCGGGGACCGGCGCGCAGGGCGGGCTGCTCCGCCTCGTCTACGACCGCCGGGCGATCGAGCGGGGCGTCCTCGGCTCCCTCACGATGGCGGTCGACCCGGCCGCGACCAACGAGGGCGGGGGCCCGCCGGGCGGCCCGTTCCCCGGCCCCTCCCCCTCCCCCAGCGCCTGACGGGCGCCCCGGCCGTTCGCGCCGGGCCGGCAGGGTCGGGGCCCGGTCAGGCTCAGCCGTGCCGGGCTCCGGCGCGGGCAGCCCGCGGCGCGTGACACGGCGGGCATGCGGGGACCGCACCCGCATGTCCGCTCCGTCCCTGTACGTCCGCCACACCCCTGTACATCTGTTCCGTGGATGTATGTCCCGATGAGGTGGTCTCGGCGGGGCCGTCGCGGCCGGGCGCGGTCGGCAGGGGGGAATGTGATCACGTTCGCGCGGGTTGGTGTGTGTCATGCCCAGAGATGCCGCACGATCCCGCATGCCCGTAGCCGTCTACATCCTCGGACTGTCCGTGTTCGCGCTCGGTACCAGTGAGTTCATGCTCTCCGGACTGCTGAGCCCCATCGCCGAGGACATGGGCGTCAGCATTCCGCAGGCGGGCCTGCTGATATCCGCCTTCGCGATCGGGATGGTGGTCGGGGCACCGCTGCTGGCCGTGGGCACCCTCCGGCTGCCCCGCCGTACCACCCTGATCGCCCTCATCGGCATCTTCGGCATCGGGCAGGTCGCGGGCGCGCTCGCCCCCTCCTACGCCTTCCTGTTCGTCTCCCGTGTCGTCTCGGCCCTGGCGTGCGCCGGTTTCTGGGCGGTCGGTGCGGCCGTCGCCATCGCCATGGTCGACAAGGGCCAGCGGGCCCGTGCCATGGCCGTCATGATCGGCGGCCTGTCCATCGCCAACGTCCTCGGCGTCCCCGCCGGCGCGTTCCTCGGTGAGCACCTGGGCTGGCGGTCGGCGTTCTGGTCGGTCGGCGCGGCCTCCGCCGTCGCCCTCGCCGGCATCCTGGCGCTGGTCCCCCGGATCCCGCTGCCCGCCGAGCGGCCGACGCTCAGCCGTGAGCTGCGCATCTACGGCGACCGTCAGGTGTGGCTCGCCATCGGCATCACGGCGCTGGCCGCCGGCGGTGTCTTCTGCGCCTTCAGCTATCTGTCGCCGCTGCTCACGGACGTGGCCGGGCTGGATGCCAAGTGGGTCCCGTGGATCCTGGGCCTCTTCGGCGTCGGCGCGCTCGTCGGCACCACCATCGGCGGCCGGGTCGCCGACGCGCACCTGTTCGGCGTGATGATCTGGGGCATCACCGCCTCGACGGTCTTCCTGACCGCCCTCGCCCTGCTGGCCGGGACGGCGGCCGCGGCCATCGCCCTGTCCTTCCTGATCGGTGTCTCGGCCTTCTTCACCGCGCCGGCCCTCAACGCCCGCATGTTCAACGTGGCCGGTGCCGCCCCGACCCTGGCCGGAGCCACCACCACGGCCGCCTTCAACCTCGGCAACACCGGCGGCCCCTGGCTGGGCGGCACCGTCATCGACGCGGGGCTGGGCTTCTCCGCCACCGCCTGGGCGGGTGCCGCCATGACCGTCACCGCGATCGCCCTCGCGGTGGCCGCGCTGCGCCTGGAGCGCCGCACGCCGTCCCGTCCGGCCCAGGTGGTCGCCTCCTCGGCCCCGGCCACCGAGCCGACGGCGGAGCCGGCCCGCGCCTGAGCGCACGGACCGTTGCCCACGGGACCGCCGCCCGGCCACGCGGCCGGACGCTCCCCCGGCGGCCGCGGCCGCGGAAGCCGCCCGCCCCTGACCGCACGCCCGGCCCGCTTCCCCGGGGAGCCCGGCCGCGTGGCGTCAGGGCCGGTGCCGTCCGTCCAGGGCGGTCACGGGCGTCCGGGGCGGTCACGGGCGTCCGGGGCCTTCCTCGACCGGCCCCGGCGGAGGGTGTGACGCAGGACACCGGAACCCGGCGCCCCGCGCGGACAACCGACAGCGTGGACTATTCACTTCACGCCCGCATACGAGCGGGCGACCCCGAGGCGTTCCGGGAGCTGTTCCGCGCCCACGCGCAGCTCGTCTTCCGGCATGCCGTGCGGGTGTCCGGGGACCGGGCGACGGCCGAGGACGTGGTGTCGCTGACCTTCCTGGAGGCCTGGCGGCTGCGCGCGAAGCTGCGGGACGAGGGCGAGACGCCACGGCCCTGGGTGATGGGGATCGCCGTCAACGTGCTGCGCAACACGGCGCGGGCCGCCCGGCGGCACTCGGCCGCGCTGACCCGGCTGCCGGCCGAGGAGCCCGTGCCGGACTTCGCCGAGGCGCTGGTGGGCCGCATGGCCGACGCCGAGGAACTCGCCGCGGCCGGCCGCGCCCTGGCACGCCTGCGCCGGGGCGAGCGTGAGGTGTTCACGCTGTGCGTGTGGTCCGGGCTGAGCTACGCCGAGGCGGCCCAGGCGCTGGGCGTGCCCCTGGGCACGGTGCGCTCGCGGCTGTCGCGCACGCGCACCCGGCTGCGCACGCTCGCCGCCGAGGAACTGGCCACCGGCCGGAAGGGACCGCACGCGCGGACGGAACCCGTCGGCGGGAGCGGACAACAACAGGGCGGCCGCACCCTCGCGGCCCGGTCGGGAAAGGGGACGGCTCGATGAGGCGGACACCGAGGTTCGGGGAGCCGGACCCCGCGGAACTGGCCGGCCTGCTGCCGGCGCCCGGCGACCCGGAGCTGCCACCCGACCGACGGCACCGACTCGAGGACACCTTCATGGCACACATCGAACGCTCCCGTCCCGCCGTCACCGTCCCGCCCGCCGCGCCCCGGCCGGCCCGCGGGCGTCTGCGCCGGCCGGTGCTGATCGGCATCCCGGCCGCGCTGGCCCTGGCCGGGGCGGCGGCCGTCGCCCTCGGCGCCTCCGGCGGCTCCGGCGGCCACGGGCCGGCCCCGGTCGCGGCCCCCGTCGTACGGATCCAGGCGGGTTCCGACGTCGCGCTGGCGGCCACGGTCGAGCGCATCGCCACCGCGGCCGGCCGCGACGCCGTGCCGGCACCCCGCGCCGACCAGTTCATCTACATCAGGAGCGAGGTGTCCTTCACGAGCACCGACGTGGACGGGGACACCGACACCTCCCGCACCTGGGTGCAGCCCCTGCACACCCGTGAGGTCTGGCTGTCCCCGGACGGGCACAGGGGCTGGCTGGACGAGCCCGGCTACCAGCCCGAGGACGGCGTCACCCTCGACAGCGACATCACCCGTGACTCCTACGACGAGACCCGGGCACTGCCCACCGACCCCGAGGCACTGCTGAAGAGGGTCTACGCCCGCACCAACGGCGACAGCGACCGGGACCAGCAGGCGTTCGACGTCATCGGCGACATCGTCGGCGAGCAGCTGGTGTCCGCGCCGACCGCCGCCGCGCTCTACCGTGCCGCGGCGAGGATCCCCGGCGTCGTGGTCGTCCCGCGCTCCCAGGACGCCGCGGGACGCGAGGGGATCGCGCTGGCCCGTCTGGACCCCGCGACCGGCGAACGCATCGAGTGGATCTTCGACCGGCACACCTACGCCTACCTCGGCAGCCGCGGCGTGCAGGTCACCGCGGCCGGGGACGCCGAGGTGGGCACCGTCACCGAGCGCACGGCGATCCTGCAGCGGGCCGTCGTGGACGAGGAGAAGGTACGGCCCCGGCCCGCCGGGAAGGCATCCTGACCCCGGACACTCAGTCCTCGGGTGTGCGGCAGGAGAGGGCCGGCACCGGCCCGCCGGAGCCCGGCGGGCCGGCGGGGGTGGTGCGGGTCACCGCGCGGGTGAGCCGTGCCGGCCCGGCCGCGCGTTTGGCCACGGGGGGTGGCGGTCACACGAACCTGGCAGCCTTCGTCGCGGCCGGTCGCAGCGTCGGCGCGACCGTGCAGGACGAATGACGAGGAGTTGGTCGGGATGACCGTGGCGACGCAGGGCGGCGGCGGGGGCGGTTCCAGTGGTCTCTACGACGTGCTGGAACTCATTCTCGACCGCGGACTGGTGATCGACGCGTTCATCCGCGTCTCCCTCGTCGGGATCGAGATCCTCAAGATCGACATTCGGATCGTGGTCGCCAGCGTCGACACCTACCTGCGCTTCGCCGAGGCCTGCAACCGCCTGGACCTGGAATCGGGACCGCGCAAACCGGCCGGGCTGACCGATCTGCCCGACCAGCTCAAGGGGTCCGGCGCCCGCGGCATGGCCAAGGGCGTGCTGTCCGGTGCCGCGGAGGCGATGTCGGACGCCTTCCAGCAGGCGCGTGACGAGGGCCGCACCCGGCAGGCATGACCCACCTCGCACCGCCCTCCTCCCCCGGGCCCGGCCCGGGGGGCGGGGGGCCGCACATGTCAGACTCGGGGCGTGATCCGACCCGCGACTCCCGCCGACGTCCCCGCCGTCCACACCATGATCCGCGACCTCGCCGCGTACGAGAAAGCGCCCGACGAGGCCAGGGCGACGAAGGAACAGCTCACCGAGGCCCTGTTCGGCGCGCGTCCGGCCGCGTACGCGCACGTCGCCGAGGACACCGACGGCGCGGTCGTGGGCTTCGCGCTGTGGTTCCTCAACTTCTCCACCTGGCGGGGCGTGCACGGCATCCACCTGGAGGACCTGTACGTCCGTCCCGAGGCCCGCGGCGGCGGCCACGGAAAGGCCCTGCTGACGGAACTCGCCCGGATCTGCGTGGCCCGGGGCTACGAGCGCCTGGAGTGGTCGGTGCTGAACTGGAACCGCCCCGCGATCGACTTCTACGAGGCGCTGGGCGCCCGTCCCCAGGACGAGTGGACGGTGTACCGGCTCACGGACGACGCCCTGACCGCCCTGGGAAGCCGTTCCGGCCGTCCGTAGCCCCCGGCCGCCTGCGGCGCCGGCCGAGGCCACCGGTACCGGTCCGGGCGGCGCGGCCGGCCGTGCCACCCGCCCGGCCGGCGTTCAGCGGGACGGCGGCCGACGGGGACCGGCGACGGAGGCGCTCAGCCGGACGACCGCACACTGTAGTGGCGGCCGCCGACGACGCGGCCGTGGCCCGGCGGGCCGGACCCCGAGGTCCGGCCCGCCCCGGGTCCCCGGGACCGGCGGCACGGCCGGGCGCGGGGACCCGAGGGGCTTTCGCCGGGCTCGGGCCGGGCCGGACGGGAGCCTCTGGAGGCGGTTCGGAGGCGGCTCGGGTCCCGTGCCGGGCCGGGCGGGAGGCTCTGGAGGCGGCTCGCACCCGGCTCGGGTTCCGTGCCGGGCGCGTGCGGGGCTCGCGGCGGGTGCCGGCGGCCCGCCGCTCACCGCCGGGCGGTGCCGGGGCCGGTCGTCGGCAGGTACCGCGGCGCGCGCCAGGCGTGCAGTTGCCGCTCCACGGCCGCCCCGAGGGACAGCAGCGCCGTGTCCTGGCGGCCGCCGGCCATCAGCAGCATGCCGACGGGCAGTTCGCCCACGGAGCCCGCCGGGACGGACAGCGACGGGTAGCCGGCGACGGCCGCCGGGGTGGACGAGGGGATCACATCGTTGTCGCCGCGTGCGCAGTCGGTCGTCCAGGCGGGCGGGTTCGTCGGCGCGGCGATCGCGTCCAGGTGGTGGGCGGCCATCGTCTCGTCGATCGAACGCCGTGACAGCTCTCGCAGTTCCGCCCGCTGCGTGCGGTATCCCGGGTCGCTCGGGGGCGGGGCGGCGAGGGCCTGCTCGAAGAGTTCCTGCCCGGCGAAGCAGGTCTGTTCCGCCCGGTGGGCGCGGTTGAAGGCGATGAGGGCGGCCAGGGCGCGCGGGCCCTCGCGCGTGGCGAGGTAGGCGTCGATGTCCCGGTGGAACTCCGTCAGCAGCGCCGGGAATTCGAGCGCGGCGAGCCGGTCCTGGTAGGGCGGCGTCACCTCGACGACCTCGGCGCCAGCGGCGCGCAGCCGGCCTGCCGCGCGGGTCATCACGCCGTCGACCGCCTGTCCCAGGGACGGCAGGCGCCACAGGCCGATCCGCTTGCCCCGCAGGCTCCCGGGGCCGAACGAGCCGGCCGGCAGCCCGGCCGCGCGCCTGGCCCGGGCGGCGCCGGTGGTGTCCGTGCCCCCGGCTCCCGGGGGGCGCCGGGCGATGACCGACAGCGTGAGGGCCACGTCGACGACGTTGCGCGCCATGGGTCCCGCCGTGTCCTGCTCGGCGGAGATCGGCACCACGCCGTCGCCGCTGACCAGGCCGAGGGTCGGCTTCAGGCCGACCACGCCGTTCATGCCGGCCGGGCAGACGATCGAGCCGTCGGTCTCGGTGCCGATCGCCACCTGTGCCAGGGACGCGGCGAGCGCGGCGCCCGAACCCGCCGACGATCCGCACGGATTGCGGTCGAGGACGTAGGGGTTGCGGGTCTGGCCGCCCACCGCCGACCATCCCGAGGTGGGCTTCTGCGCGCGGAAGTTGGCCCACTCGGACAGGTTCGTCTTGCCCAGGATCACCGCGCCCGCCCGCCGCAGGCGCTTCACCAGGTCCGCGTCGGAGGCCGGGGGGCTGCCCGCCAGGGCGAGGGAGCCCGCCGTCGAGGCCAGGTGCCGCGTCTCGACGTTGTCCTTGATCAGGACCGGGATGCCGTCGAGCGGGCCGCGGACGGAGCGGCCGCGGTGCCGCGCGTCGCTCGCGGCGGCCTGCCTCAGGGCCGAGGGATCGGTACGCAGGACGGCGTGGATCTTCGGGTCGAGCGCCTCGATCCGCTTCAGGTAGGCGCGGGTCAGCTCCGAGGGGGTCAGCGCGCCGGCCGCCATGCGGGCCTGGAGCTGGGGAATGGTCACCGTGTCGAGGCGCAGGCGGCCGAAGCCGTGCTCCGGCGCCCCGCTCGTGGCCGCGATCGCGCCGGCGGGCGCGGGGGTGGCGGCCCGCGCGGGCTGGAGCGGCGAGGCCGCCCACAGTGACCCGGCGAGTACGGCGGCGCCCAGAGCCGCCGTCCCTCTCCTGCCGGCCGCGCCCCTGCGGCGTGCCGTGCCGTGGGGCGTCCGTAACCGATGTGCCGTCAACTGTCGCATGGGGACAGCCGACTACAGCCTGCCGCGCCCGCACAAGAGCGCCACCGGCCCCGGTTACGTCGAGGTCCCGTTCCCCTGGGCCCGGTTCCGCCGGGGTCCGCGGGGAGGGGGGCGTGCTTCCGGCGGGTCCGTGGTCCCGTTCCCCGGTCCGGCGCGCGCCCCGGGGCCCGCCGGGGCTCCCGGCCGGGAGCGGAGGGAGGGGCGCTGGGCCGCCCACCGCAGCCGGCCGCCCCGGGCCACATGCGCCCGGCCCACATGGACGCGGTCCACACGTGCCCGGTCCACACGTGCCCGGCCCCCACGTGTCCGGCTCACATGGACGCGGTCCACACGTGGCTCGCTCACGTGTACGTGGCCCACACGTGCCCGGTGCACGCGTCCCGAGGGCCGATGATCGCCGTCCGCCGATCCGGCTATCCGGGCGGGCGGCCGGACGCGGTGCCTCCGGGGTCGTCGGTGAGGGCGATGCGGGCGGTGATGCGCTTGCCGACCGGTTCGCGCTGCACCTCGAAGCCGTGGACGACGGCCATGACGATCTCCAGGCCGTGCTGCCCGACCCGGCCGGCGTCCGCGGCCCTGGCCATGGGCAGCTCCGGGTTGGAGTCCCACACCGCGACCTCCACGGTGTCGCCGGTGACGCACAGGTCCAGCAGCACCGGTCCGGGCGCGTACTTGCGGGCGTTGGTGACCAGTTCGCTGACGACCAGGCGGGTGAGGTCGACGGCGCGCCGCGAGACGGGCAGGCCGTGTTCGGCCCGGACGCGGTCGAGGAAGCCGGCGGCCAGGCGCCGGGCCTGGGCGATGTCGGTGCCGTCCCCGTCCAGGGCCACCGTGGTCTGTATGGTCCGCTCCTGGGGCGTGGTGCCGTCCTCGCCCACGGGCACTGACTCCATCGCGGCCGCCTTCACTGTGCATTCACCTCGCGTGCGCGTACCCGTATCGCTACCGGGTGACGCTCGGCGCCCCGGTGCCGGTTGCGCCGCGCAAGAACATCACCCGGGAATCGCGGGGCAGCGATCCGGGCGAGGGTCCGGCTGTGCCAGTATCACCGACATGGCTGAGGAAGAAGTGGCGGACGGCGAAAACGGCGGGCAGCCGGGCCGGCTGTCGGTCGTGGCGACCGCCGCCGACGGCGTCCAGGTGCTGACCGTGTCCGGGGAACTGGACCACCACACCCGTGACACGCTTCGTCGGGCCCTGGACGCCTGCGGGACGCCCCGCGTCGTGGTGGACCTGTGGCAGGTCACGTTCATGGACTCCAGCGGCATCAACATTCTCATCGCCGCCCACCGCTCCCTCACCGAGGCGGGCGGCTGGCTGCGCCTGGCACGCCCGACCGGCCCGGTGATGCGCATCCTGGAACTCGTCGGCGTCGACACCTTCATCGGCTGCCACGAAAGCCTCGGCCAGGCCCTCGACGCCTGACGGCCGCGGCCGGCCAGGGCGGAGTCGGGAACGGGGGCAGAGTGGGACCGCGTGGGACCGGGTGCCCGGGCGCCCCGGCCCACGGCGGTCACGCACGGCCGGTGTCCCGCCACGGAACGCCACGGCGGAGGCGGTGGTGATCCCGCCGCGCACCGCCGTGGCGGGCATAGAGGTGGCTCGGGAGGGACGGCGAGGGCGACAGCGCCGGGCCGGGCCGGGCGCCCTGCCGGTGTCGTACCCGGCGTTTGGCCGTGGGCGGCGGTGGCTACCCGCCTCCGGAGCGTTCGTCGCGGGCCTTCGCCGCGGCGGGCGGTGGGGCCGACGCGCTGCCGGCATCCTGGCCGACCGGACCCCACGAAAAGGCACGGCAAGGGGTTGGTCCCTATGACCATGGCGACACAGCAGGGTGGCGGAGGCGGTTCCAGCGGCCTGTACGACGTGCTGGAGCTCGTACTCGACCGCGGGCTGGTGATCGACGCGTTCGTGCGGGTCTCCCTCGTCGGGATCGAGATCCTCAAGATCGATGTCCGGGTCGTCGTCGCCAGCGTCGACACCTACCTGCGCTTCGCCGAGGCGTGCAACCGCATGGACCTGGAAGCGGGGCCGCGCAAGCCGGCCGGGCTCACCGAGCTGACGGGCAAGCTCACGGAGTCCGGGGCCCGGGGCAAGACGAAGGGAGCCCTGTCCGGTGCCGCGGAGACGATCTCCGACGCCTTCCAGCAGGCCCGCGAGGAGGGCCGGGAGCGCCAGGGCCAGCGCGCCGCGCGCGGGGACTGAGAGAGGGCCGGCTACGGGCACGTACGGCCGCGGGCTCGTCCGTGCCGCGGCCCGCCCCCGTCGCGCGGTTCGCCGGAGGGGCAGGGTGCGGTCCTGTCCGTCCTTTTCCCCGACCGTGCTGACGGCCGTCGCGGCGGGTTCCATCGTCGGGTGATGCGCGCGCACCCCGTCGACCGCCCGGCCGATCTCGAGGTGGTTCGTGAGTCCTACGACCGGGTGGCCGACAACTACGGTGGTGGTCGCTGTTCAACCTCCCCCGGGACGTCCTCCCCCGGGTTCTCGCCCTGTTCGCACGCGCGTTGGTGCCGGGCGGGCACTTCCTCGCCGCCACCCACGCCGGCGAGGAGGACGTGGTGCGCACCGAGGCGTACGGGGGCGTGCCCGTTCGCTGGACGACGCACCTGTGGCGGCCGGAGCGGTTCGTGGGCCTGATCGAGCGGGCCGGGATGCGTCCGGTCGCCGAACTCCGGCTGCCCGCCGAGGAGTCCGGCGGGCCGGGTCTGGTGGTCATGGCCCGGCGGCCGGGCTGAGCGTCGGGCGCCGCGGGCGGTGCGTGCTCGGCGCGGCGGTTCAGTCCGCGGGCCGCACGTGCTCGAAGCCTTCGGTCCACGCGTCGGCGTCCAGGGTGTACTCCTCGATGAGGAAGCACTCCGGCTCGTCGGCGAAGCCGGGCAGGAGGCGGGCGCGGCGCATCCGCTCCGCCGCCGTGTGCCGGGAGGAGTAGACGCCGAGCAACTTGACGTCGTCGCCGTCCCGTTCGTCGATGTGGACGTCCGTGCCGTCGTGGTGCACGACCGTGCCGCCGTCGCCGGCTTCGTTCTGGTGCGCGATGTGCCACAGGAGATGGACCTGCATGGCCACAGGTTACCGTCCGGTCCGGGGCGGGGTCCTCGGCGAGAGGTGCCGCGGGGGGCCGGGGGCCGTGCCGGTGCGGCCATCGCGCAACTCGGTGCGGGTGCAGGTCTCGTGGGTGGGCCGGTCGACGCTGAGGACTGTCCTGATCCCGCCGTTGGTGATCGACCCCGGTCCGCCGCCGGCCTCCTTCCGGCCGGCCGGCGCGGAGGAGCGGACCCCTGGCCGCGGGAAGAACCGGGCCGGGCGGGTGGCGGGTGTCCGCGGACAGCATGTGCGGTCGCCGTTTCCGTGGCCCCGGCAGGGGCAGGCGGACCGGTGGGCGCCGATGGGAGGACCGTCATGAGTGCCGGACAGAAGGCCAAGGCCAAGGCCGAGCAGGTCGTCGGCAGAGCGGTGCGGAAGGTGGCCCACGCCGCCGGCAAGGAGACCCTCGCCGCGAAGGGCGCCGCGCTCGAAGCCCGGGGCAGGGCCCGGGGCACCAAGGAGAGCGTCAAGGACAGGCTCCGGCACTGACACCGGGCCGTACCGGGGCCGGCGGGGTGTGCGCACGGTGGCTCGTCCGGCCGCCGGTGCCGCGCGCCCTGGCGGCTCCCCGGGCCGCCGGCCGGGAAGCGGAGCGGCGCCGGAGCCGGTTGGTTCCGGCCGCTTCCGGGTGGCCGGCGGGGCGCGGGAAGCACGACGGGTGACCGGTCTGCGCCGGTGCTCCCCGTTCCCCCCTTCCGGGCGTTTGGTCCGGTACACGGCTTCCCGGGGGGTGTGGGGGCGGCAGGGTGGCGGTCGCGAGGGGCCCCGGCTGTCGGGGCCTCCCGAACGCTGAGGAGCACGATGCGCGGGAAGAAAGCACTCGGGGTCGGAGCGGTGGTGCTGGCCCTGGTCTCGGGGGTCGGCTGGGCACAGGCGGCGGACGAACAGGCACCCGCCGGGCCGAAGGCGGCGGCAGCGGCAGCCGCGGTCGAGGGGTATCAGGTCGTGAAGCTGCCGAACGCGAACGTGCCGAACTTCCAGCGGCGGACGGTGCACTGCCCGTCCGGGAAGGTCGCCGTCGGCGGGGGCGCGGAGGCGCAGGGTTCCGACGCGATCCTCGTCGGCTCGTTCCCCACGGACGCCGGAGACGGCTGGATCGGCCTCGGCCGTCAGACCAGGTACGGCGACGTCGGCATCTCGGTCTACGCGATCTGCGCCTACCGCTGACCTGGCGGCCTCTCCCCCACCGGCGCCGCGCCCCGCTCCGAGGAGCGGGGCGCGGCGCCGCGCTGTGTGGTGCCGCGCTGTGTGGTGCCGTGCTGTGTGGTGCCGTGCGGGTGCCCGGTGCGGGGTCAGGGGCTGTCCTGGCTGCGCCGGGCCGTGCGGTTGGCGAGCAGCAGGCCGGTCCACATCAGGACCAGGAGCACCGTCACCACGATGCGGCCGGGCGGGTCGCCGTCGGCCACCCGCCACACCAGCAGGGCGATGCTGATGGCGAGCATCGGCCAGTAGAACCGCGGCCCCCACCGGTTGCCGGGGCGGGTCCACGGCGGCGGGGCCGGGGTGGAGCGTCGCGTCATGGGTCCTCCCTTCCCCGCGTCGGCTGCCCGCGACGGCCGCGGCGCAACCCGCGGTGCGGGTCGGGTTCCGGCGGCGGTGGCGCGTGCCCCCCGGCGCGGCCGGGGGGGGTCACCGCCTGCCGGCAGTGTGGCGGCCCAGGTAGGGGGCGAGGAGTCGGCGGTACTCCGGGGAGGGGGGCAGTCCCAGTTCTCTGTGCAGGCGGTGCCGGTAGGAGGCGAAGTGCCGCAGGGCCTCGGCGGCGTTGCCTTCGGCGAGGTGCACGGCGGTGATCTCCCGGTGGGCGCTTTCCCGCAGGGGTTCGGCTTCGGCTGCCGTCATCGCGTACATGAGCGCCGCACACAGCCGGCCGTGGTGGCGGTGGCGGCGGCTGACGGCCTCCAGCGCGTGCAGCCGGAGCTGGTGGAAGTGCTCGCGGGCGTCCATGACCCAGTCGTCGTACCAGTTAGGCAGGAGGTCCTGGCAGAGCAGGGCCGGGATCTCCGTGCCCGGCGGGTCACCGCTGGAGCCGCCGGCCAGGGTGGCGGCGTACCGGGAGGCGGCCGGCAGATCGACGGCCACCCGGCCGCACAGGGAGAGCCGTGTCGGCTCCGGGGCGACCACCGGGTACTGGCTGCTGCGCCGGGAGATGCGCCACAGGGCCGAGCGCAGGCTGGCCGCGGCGCGGGCCCGGGGCAGGCCGGGCCAGAGCAGCTCGGCTGCCTGTTCACGCAGGACGACCCCCCGGTGGAGGGCCAGGTAGGCGAGGAGCCGCTGGGCCGAGGGCGGGAGGTAGACGCTGCGCCGGTCGATCTCCAGCCGGAAATCGCCCAGTAGTCCCAGGCAGACGGTGTTGTCGGGAGCGGTTCGTCGGGGGGTGTCGTCGGCACTCATGTGGCACAACCGCCAACTCGCATCGTGTTCGTGCCCAGGCGCCCGCCTGCGGCGTTGTCCGCGCAGCGGTGCGCGGACGCCTCGCCGCGGGAGGGCGCTCCCTGCCGTCCTGGCCGGGGCCGGGCCCGCAGCCTCCGACGGGCCGCGTAGCCCGCGGGAGGGTGCGGTAAACGGCCTCGCGCGCGCCGCGGGTCCGGCGGGGGGGGCGTCTCGGCGGTGTCACCGGGCACGGTGGGCGGGCCGGGGCGGTGCACGGGCACCCGTGTGGCCGCGGGCGGAGGCGTGCGTGGTCCGGCCGCGGTTGGGTGCCCGCTGCCGTACGCCGCCGGGGACGGGGTGGTGACGGTGCCCGCCTAGCGTCGCCGTCACCGGCCTCGGCGACCGGAGTGCCGGTGGACCGCCACTCGGCCGCACCGCGAGATCCATCGAGGAGCAGTGATGTTCTCCCACACCCAACGGCTGCAGTTCGAAGCCAAGCCCGAAAAGCCCGACCCCGTCTACGCACACAAGCTGCAGGAGCTGGTGGGCGGTGCCTACGGCGAGATGTCGGTGATGATGCAGTACCTCTTCCAGGGCTGGAACGCCCGCATCAAGGGCAAGTACAAAGACCTGATCATGGACATTGCCACCGAGGAGATCGGCCACGTGGAGATGCTGGCCACCATGGTGGCCCGGCTCCTGGAGGGCGCACCGGCCACGACCACCACCAAGGTCGCCGTCAGTGATCCCGCGGTCGGCGCGGTCATGGGCGGCATGGATCCGCAGCAGGCCATCATCGCCGGCGGTGGGGCGCTGCCCGCGGACAGCAACGGATACCCGTGGAACGGCCGCTACGCCATCGCCAGCGGCAACCTGATGGCCGACTTCTACGCCAACGTCGCGGCCGAGGCGCAGAGCCGGCTGCAGACCGCACGGCTGTACAACATGACCGACGACCCCGGCGTGAAGAACATGCTGCGCTTCAACCTGGCCCGGGACACCGTCCACCAGAACCAGTGGCTCGCCGCCATCGAGCAGCTCCGCGAGGACGGGCTGGAGAGCTACGTCGTCCCCGGCGGCCTGGAGGAGGAGGAGTACCGCGAGCACGCCCAGACCCTGTGGCACCTGTCCGACGGCACGGAGTCGGGCGCCGGGCTGTGGGCCGGCGGCCTGGCACCGGACGGCGAACACGAGCTGAGCGTGCTGGAGAACCCGCAGCCGCTCGGGGACCTCGGCATGGCTCCCCCGCCCGACCCGAAGCTGTTCGCCACCTATGACGGCAGCCAGGGGCCGCCCAAGGGGCCGGTCCTGGGCACCGAGACCGGCGTCAGGGGAAAGATCAGGGACGCGCTGAGCCCGGACGACTGAGGGCGGCCGCCGCGCCCGGTGGGCCGGTGGCCCGCCGGGCGGCACCGGCGGCCAGGACGTCCCGCGGTCCCTTCAGACATCCCCTCCAGGCATCCGGGGAGCGAGCATGGCAGTCTCCGACCCCGCCGCGGTACGGCGCGTCTCCCGCCCGTCCCCGGCACGTCTGCTTCTGATCTGTCTCCACTGCGCGGCGGCCGTCACCGCCGTGGCCCTCGGGAGTTGGCCCCAGTGGCTGCTCGCGCCGGTGCTGCTGGGCGCCGCCGGCCACCGGGCCGTCCTGTCCCGGCGGCTGGTGGGCACGGCACGGCGGCCGGGGTGCCCCGGCGCGGCGGCGGGCCGGACGGGCGAGGGGGGCCGGCCGTGATGCTCGACCCCCGGTCCTGCCGGAGCGTTCCCGCCGGCACGCTCCAGCCGCCCGCCGACGGGCCCGGGCACCCGGCGGCGCACGGCGCGCCGGCCCGCGGGGCGGGCCGGCGGGGCCGGTTCGGGCGCGGTCGTGCCGGACTCGCCGCGCTCGGCCCGGCCCTGGTGGTGTCCGTCGCCTATATGGATCCCGGCAACTTCGCCACGAACATGACCGCGGGCAGCCGTTACGGGCCGATGCTGCTGTGGGTGGTCCTCCTCGCCAATGTCGTGGCGATGTTCGTGCAGTACCTCGCCTGCAAGGTGGGCGTGGCCACCGGCAAGGACCTGCCGGAGCTGTGCCGGGAGCACAGCCCCCGTGCGGTGGCGTATGTGCTGTGGGTCCAGGCCGAGCTCGTCGCCATGGCCACCGACCTCGCCGAGTTCGTCGGCGGAGCGGTGGCCCTGCACCTGCTGTTCGGTCTGCCGCTGGTTCCCGCGGCGCTCCTGGTGGCCGTGCTGTCCCTGTTCCTCCTCGTCCTGGCGCCCGAGGGGCGGCGCCGTTTCGAGGCCGTCACCGCGCTGCTGCTGGGGGTGCTGGTCCTCGGGTTCGCCTACCAGTTCGTGCGGGCGGGGTCCTGGCACGGGGCGCTGTCCGGGCTGCGGCCGGAGCTGGCCGGGGGTCAGAGCCTGATGCTGGCCACGGGCATCGTCGGTGCCACGGTCATGCCCCACGTGATCTACCTGCACTCCTGTCTGGGCAAGCGGCCCGCCGCCACCTCGCCGGAGCAGAAACGGCGGGTGCTGCGCGGGCAGCGCACCTCTTTGGCCGTGGCGCTCGGAGTGGCCGGGCTGGTCAACGCCGGCATGCTCACCCTCGCCTCCACGGCGCTGCGCGGCGGCGGCCACGAGGAGAGCCTCGACGGCTTCCACGAGGGGCTGCGGACCGCGCTCGGCCCCGGGGCGGCCCTCGCCTTCGCCGTGGCCCTGCTGGCGTCCGGTCTCGCCTCCGCAGGGGTGGGCACCTTCGCCGGGCAGGTCGTCATGCGGGGGTTCCTGCGGCGGCAGGTCCCCCTGCTCGTGCGCCGGCTGCTCACCATGGCACCGCCCCTGGTCGTCCTCGCGGCGGGCGTCGCCCCCACCCGGGCGCTGCTGCTCAGCCAGATCGTGCTGTCCTTCGGCATCCCCTGCGCGCTCGCGCCCCTGCTGTGGTTCACCGCCCGGCGTTCACTGATGGGCCCCGTGGCCAACCGGAAGGTGACCACGGCGGCCGCGGTGGCGGTGTGCGCGGCGATCAGTGTCCTGAACGTCCTCCTTGTGGCCCAGTCCGTACACGGCTGAACGACGCGTTTCACCTGGGCTGAACGCCGTCTTCTGCCTGGATCGGGCGGGGTATCGGGTTGTTTCTCTCTGGCGTGGGCCGAGTACTGCATGTAGCGTCACGGTGGTTGTGGTGGTTGCCGTCACTGCCCGTGTCGCCTGGTACGGGCGCTCTGCTGTACGGGTGTACGGGCGTGGTGGCGGTGATCATCTGCGGGTCCACACGGCGTGGGCCCGGCTCGATCGAGAGGTATACGCATGGCCAGCGGGACCGTGAAGTGGTTCAACGCCGAGAAGGGTTTCGGCTTCATCCAGCAGGACGGCGGGGGCCCCGACGTCTTCGCGCACTACTCCAACATCAATGCTTCCGGCTTCCGTGAGCTTCAGGAAGGCCAGGCGGTGACGTTCGACGTCACGCAGGGCCAGAAGGGCCCGCAGGCGGAGAACATCACGGTCGTCGCTTAGAGCCGACGTCCGAGCGTGGCCCCCGGGAGTGTTCCCGGGGGCCACGTTTCGTGGTCGGTGGTCGTACTTACTTGAATACTCAAGCGAGCGGGTCGGAGCGCGGTGCCGGTTCGCCGAGTGGGTGGCGGGGCGACATGGCGGGCGCCCACACGGCCTTGGCGCCCAGGGTGGTACGGCGGGGCGCGGGCGCGAGGACCGCCCGGGCGGCGGGTCAGAGGACGGCGATGCCCAAGGGGCGTGTGCCGGCCGGGAATCGTGTCACCCGGCCGGTGTGGAGGTCGACGAGGCTGAGGCCGTCCCAGGAGCCGTCGCGGGTGAATCCGCCCGTGACGTAGGCGGTGCGGCCGTCGGCCGACAGGGCGACGGACTCGTGGGGGCCCTCCAGCGGGATGATCCGTTCCCGGCCGTCGGGGGCGCGGACGGTCAGCGAGGGGCCGTCGTCCCGCGCGGGGTCGATCGGGCCGGTGCCGACGACGTACAGGGTGCCGTCGGCGCCGATCGCGACCCCGTGCTGGTGGGTGTCGGCGCGCATGCGCTCGATGCGGACCCGGCCGGTGTCCGGGTCGACGACGGCCAGCCGCTCGCCCTCGAAGGGGAGCAGCAGCGCGCCGTCGGACGGCCGGACGGCGGTGTAGTGCGGTTTCAGCCAGGAGCCGAGGCCGCCCTGGGTGCCGTAGGGGGCCACTTGCATGCGGCGGGTGGTCCAGGCGGTGGTGTCGATGACGGTGACGTCGAAGGAGTCGTGGCCGGTGGCGTAGACGCGGCGGCCGTCGGGGGAGACGTCGACGTCGAAGGGGCGGCGTCCCACGGGCAGGGTGCGCACGACCTCGCGGCTGCGGGTGTCGATGACTTCGAGGGTGCCGTCGCCGTCCGGCACGTTCACGCCGGCGTAGACGCGGCGGCCGTCGGGGGACAGCGCGATGCCCATGCCGCCGCCCCGGTACTCGCCGGTGGTCACCGGGCCGGTGTCGGTCCGGTAGGGGATCAGCGCGGTGCGGGTGCGGGTCGTGGTGTCGACCACCGCGACGCCCTCGGCCGTGGTGACCCAGGCGTTCTTGTCGGGGCCGAGTGCGATGCCGTAGGGGGCGGTGCCCACGGTCACCGGGGCGGGGCCGGCGGTCCCCGGGCGCCGGGAGGGGGCGGCGAAGGTCACGGTGTCCGCGCCGAAGTCGGTCAGCAGCACGGTTTCCCGGGCGGCGGAGCCGCGTGGCGTGCCGGTGGCCGCCGCGGGCGGGGGCGTGTGCGGGGGTGGTGGGGCGGGGGCGGGTGTGCAGCCGGTCGGCACGGTGGCGGCGAGCGCGGCGAGGGCGCAGGCCGCGGCCTGTGCGGTCCTCCTCACTGTTCGGCCTGGCGCAGTACGGCCGCCAGTTCGGCGAAGCCGCGGCGTTCGGCGTGTGTGCGGGCGGTGACGCCGTCGCCGTCCGGGAGCAGCGGGTCGGCGCCCGCCGCGAGCAGTGCGCGGACGACCTCCTGGTGCCTGCGGCCGCCGTCGCCGAGGATCACCGCCTCCAGCAGGGCCGTCCAGCCGAGCCGGTTGACGTGGTCGACATCGGTGCCGGTCTCGGCCAGTACCGCGCGTACGTAGGCCACGTGGCCGCGTTCAGCGGCCGGGATCACCGACACTCCGCCGTAGCGGTTGGTCAGTGTCACGTCCGGGCCGCCGGGCAGCAGGGCGCGCATCATCGCCACGCTGCCGGTCACCCCGGTGACGAGCCAGGGGCTGTCCCGCCGGTCGTCCTGGGCGTTGACGTCGGCGCCCGCGGCGACGAGTGCTGCGGCCGCCGCCACCCGGTCGGCGAGGGCCGCGCGGAGCAGGGGGGTGCGGCCCTCGGGATCGCGGGTCTCGCGGTCCGTGCCGGCGGCCAGGGCCGCGCGGACGGCGTCGGCGTCGCCGCGGTCGGCGGCGTCCAGCAGGGCGAGGTCGGTGGCAGAGGGGGTCTTCCGGGTCATGGGTGTCCTTCACGGGGCGGTGACGGGCGCGCTGCCTCGCCGTGCTCCCAGCGTCGCGGTCGGGGTGCCGCCCGCCCGTCGGTGTTCCGGCTGCGCTCGGATGGCCGCAGGGGTGAGGGCCGGGTCGTCCGATCGGATGATCCTGCCGGCGGGACGGGGCGGGCCCGGTGCGGTGCGCGGGTCATTGATGGGACCAATGGGGGGCATCACTGGTGCGTCTTGGACCCTATAGGTCCTTGTCACGCATGGTGGTTCGTGCCGGCCCCGGCAGGCCGGCTACACCCACCGAAGGGAGTGCCCCATGCGCGGCCTCGCCGAGGGCGTCCGCCGTTTCCAGCGGGACGTCCGTCCGCACAAGGCGGATCTGTTCGCCCGTCTGGCCGACACCCATGCGCCGCACACGCTGTTCATCGGCTGTTCCGACGCCCGTGTCGTCCCGGAACTGATCACGGACAGTGAGCCGGGTGAGCTGTTCGTGATCCGGACGGCCGGGAACATCGTCCCGGTCCACGGTCCGCACGCCGAGGCGGTGGCCGCGAGCGTCGAGTACGCGGTCGCGGTCCTGAAGGTCGCGGACATCGTCGTGTGCGGGCATTCGGCCTGCGGCGCGATGACCGCGCTGGCCGAGGGCCACGACCTGGGCGCGGTGCCCGCGGTCGGGCGGTGGCTGCGGCACGCCGGCGCCCCGCGGGCCGGCGGGGCGGGGGACGTGGCGGGTCTGGTGCGCGCGAACGTGCGGGCCCAGCTGGCCAGTCTGGCCGCCCACCCGTCCGTGGCCCGCGCCCTGGCCGAGGACGCCGTCCGGCTGCACGGCTGGGTCTTCGACATCGCCACCGGCGACGTCGAGGTGCTCGACGCGCTCGATGGGCGCGACGTGAGCGATGTGCGCGGTCGTACCGGCGCGGACGCGGCCTGAACTTCCCCCGTCTTCCTCCGGTCCGCCGCCCCGGTGGCGGGGCCGTGGTCCGCCTTCCGCATGTCGTATCCGACTGCGAATCCGAACCTCTCGTTTTTTTCGTACCCGAAGGAGAATCCGCATGACGCACGCCCAGTTCGACCCGGCCGCACGTCAGGCCGTGGCCGCCGCCGCGGTCGAGGCCAAGACCCGCAAGGACCTCACCTGGCAGCAGATCGCCGATGCCAGCGGGCTGTCGGTGGCGTTCACCACCGCGGCCGTCCTCGGTCAGCACGCCCTGCCGCAGGAGGCCGCCCGTGCGGTCGGCGAGCTGCTGGGGCTGGACGAGGACGCGGTGCTGCTGCTGCAGACGATCCCCACGCGGGGGTCCATCCCCGGCGGCATCCCCACCGACCCCACCATCTACCGCTTCTACGAGATGCTCCAGGTCTACGGCACCACGCTGAAGGCCCTGGTGCACGAGCAGTTCGGCGACGGCATCATCTCGGCCATCAACTTCAAGCTGGACGTGCAGAAGGTCGCCGACCCCGAGGGCGGCGAGCGTGCCGTGATCACCCTGGACGGCAAGTACCTGCCGCTCAAGCCCTTCTGATGCCGCGGCCGCCGTTCTGACGCCGAGCCGTCGGCGTCGGGCACTCCCCCCACCGGGCGGGTCCGGAGAGTTTTCCCGGCCCGCCCGTGCCGCCGCGCCACCGCACACGCCGTGGCCGGCCCGGCACGCCCCCTCCTCCCCCCACACACACCGCAGATTCCGTGAAGGACGGCACGACATGGACTTCGCCCAGCGCACCATCGACCTCGCCCACCGCAACGTCACCGAGGGCGGCCGCCCGTTCGCGACGGTCATCGTCAAGGACGGCGCGGTCCTCGCCGAAAGCGCCAACCAGGTCGCCCAGACCAACGACCCCACCGCGCACGCCGAGATCCTCGCCATCCGCGAGGCGTGCCGGAAGCTGGGCACCGAGCACCTGGTGGGCACCACGATCTACGTGCTGGCCCACCCCTGCCCGATGTGCCTGGGCTCGCTGTACTACTGCTCCCCCGACGAGGTGGTCTTCCTCACCACCCGGGACGCCTACGAGCCGTACTACGTGGACGACCGCAAGTACTTCGAACTCGCCACGTTCTACGGTGAGTTCGCCAAGGACTGGGACGAGCGGCGGCTGCCCATGCGCCATGAGCCGCGCGAGGCGGCGGTGGACGTCTACAGGCTGTGGCGGGAGCGCAACGGCGGCGAGCGGCGCGTCACCGGCGTCCCCACCGCGTCCTGAGCGCTGGCACCGCGCGGGCCGCGGCGGGCGCGGGCGAAAGGACGGCGGCTGAGCGCCGTTACATTGGCGGGGTGTCCGTGGAACTGCGTCACCTGCGCTACCTGCTCGCCGTGGCCGACCACGGCAGCTTCACCCGGGCGGCCGAGGAGCTGTACATCTCCCAGCCGACCCTGTCCCAGCAGGTCAGACAGCTGGAGCGGACGCTCGGGGTGCAGTTGCTGGACCGAACCGGGCGCAGTGTGCGCCTCACCGACGCCGGTGAGGCGTACGTCCGGCACGCCCGGCGGGCGCTGCGTGACCTGGCCGCCGCGGAGCGTGCGCTGCACGACCTGCAGGATCTCTCCCGCGGCCATCTGAGGCTCGCGGTCACCCCCTCCTTCACCGCCTACCTCGTCGGCCCGCTGGCGGCGGAGCTGTACGGCCGGCATCCGGGGCTCACCCTGACCATCCGGGAGATGACGCAGGACGACATGGAAGCGGCCCTGCTCGGTGACGGCATCGACCTGGGGATCGCGTTCGCCGGAGCGCACCAGCAGGGCGTCGAGGCCGCCGATCTGTACACCGAGACGCTGAGCCTCGTCGTCCGTGCCGACCCGGGCGCGCCGCCCCGCGAGGAGCCGCTGGACCTGCGGGCGCTGGCGGACACGGAGTTCGTGCTGCTCAGCGGTGACTTCGCCACGCGCGGGCACATCGACGGCTATTTCGCCGAGCACGGGGTCACCCCGCGGATCACCATGGAGGCCAACTCCATCCAGGGGCTGATCGAGATCGTCCAGCGCACTCCGCTGGCCACGGTCCTGCCCGACGCGGTCACCCACGACCATCCCCGTCTGCGTCCGGTGCCGCTGCGGCCGGCCCTGCCGGACCGCGGGGTCGCCCTCCTCGGACGCTCCCACGCCTACCGCAGCGCTGCCGTGCGGGCCTTCACCCGGCTCGTCGACGACGTGGTGGAGGCACGCGGCTACCGGCCGCGGTAGCGGACGGGCGGGCGGCGGTCGGGGGGTGTGTGCGGCCGGGGCTGTGTGCGGCCGGGGGGGTGTGCGGCCGGGCCGTGAGGCCGGCCACGGGGGTGCGCCGGGTGCGGGTCCTCGCCCGCGCGGCCCGGCGCGTCGGGGGTGGCTCAGTACGCGGAGTTGACGTTGTCGATGGAGCCGTAGCGGTGCGCGGCGTAGTTGGCGGCGGCGGTGATGTTCGCGACCGGGTCGGTGACGCTCTGCGCGGTGCCGGCGACGTGGTAGGCGTTGAAGGTGGGGTCGATCACCTGGAGCAGGCCCTTGGAGGGGATGCCCTTCTGCGCGTTGACGTCCCAGTTGTTCTGGGCGCTGGGGTTGCCGCCGGACTCGCGCATGATGTTGCGGTGCAGGCCCTCGTAGCTGCCGGGGATGCCCTTCTGCTTCATGATGGCCAGCGACTTCTTGATCCAGCCGTCGAGGTTGTTCGCGCTGCCCGCGGCGGCGGGGTCGGCGTGGCCGTCGCGCGAGGCGGCGGTGGCGGTGTGGGCGCCGCGCGGGGCCTCGGCGGCGTGCGCGGCGGCGGGCATGAGGGTGAGGGCGGCGGCCGCGGCGCCGGTCGTGGCGATGCCGGTCAGAGCGAGGGAGCGCAGGCGGGCAAGGCGGCGGGGGGCGGTGATCGCGGTCATGAAGGGGGACACTCCTGTGGGACGTCTTCGAGGCGCCGGCCGGAAGTTTCCGGTCGCGGCCTGCAGGGCGTCGGGGTGAAGCCCTGTGCTGCACGGCGCGGCGGACACGGTGGGCGTAGGACGCCCGGTCGGCCCCGCGGCTTGCGGCAACGACCAACATGGTTAGCGGCCCGCCGAGGGCAGGGCAAGAATGTGACGTACTACGCCGTTTCGTAGGAAACTCTCAAAACGGTCATTCGGCGTGTTCCGTGCCTGCTCGTCGCGGCGCCCGGCTACGGCCGGGCTTAGGACGTGATATGGCCCCTATGGGGCGCGTCACCCGTTTTCTGGCGGAAACCGGCCGTCGGCCCGGCTGCCGCAGGGGTCCCACCGGGGTCCCACAGGGGTCTCGTGCGGACCGGGCATCCCCCGGTGGCCGACACGTTCCGCTCACGAGGCATGACGTGATGCCACGGGCGTCCCGGAGGCTCCGGCGGGCGGGCGGCCCGGGGGCGTTCAGGTCCGCAGGCGGGTGCGGTCACCCATCACGACGACGGGGTGCTGCGCCGGGTCCAGCGTGCGCAGCAGTGTCTTCATGCCGCTCTCGGGGACGGTGACGCACGCCGAGGTGCCGTCGCCGTGGTCCATGTGGAGCCAGATCCCGCCGCCCTTCTCCACCCCGTCCGGGCGGCTCCAGTCGAACGGCGGTACGCCCTTGAGCCGGTTGTAGTCGATGGCGATGACGTGGTCGAAGTCATGGGCGTGGACCTGCTCGGGGAGCAGCATGGCGGCGTAGGCGTTGTCGTCGCGCCAGTAGCGCAGCCGGCTCCCGGGGTCGGCGAGCGTGCCGCCCGCGTCGGTGAGGGTGAACACACCGACGGGGCTGCGCTCGTCGTCCATGCGGTGGTCCTCCGTCCAGCCCAGCCGGCCGTTGTGCGCGGGCCAGCTCGCCGTCCGCACCCACGTCGAGTCCTGCTTCTGGTAGAGGACGGCGAGGCTGTCGGCGGAATCCCGGCGCTCGCCGTAGACGACGACCGCCTGGCCGGTGCCGGGCGGCACCTGACTCCACATCCGGTCGCCGACACCCGGGAGGCGGCTGCCCACGGACTGGCCGGGATAGGCGGACGCCGCGCCGGGCGCGCCGCGGGAGGTCTTGCGCTCGACGGTCTGGTCGCACGCGGTGGCGCCGGCCAGCAGCAGGCCGCAGGCGAGGGCCGTGGACAGGGTGTGACGTACGCCGCCGCGCCGCGCCGGCCGGCGGCGGGAGGAGTTCTCCGTGGGTATCCGCATGGTCAGGATCTTGTGACGGGGCGGACACGGTCCGCATCCGGACGCGGCATCCGGCCCAACCCCCCATCACCCGCCCGCCGGACGGCGACCGAAGGAGCCGGCCCGGGTGCCCGGTCCCTCGGCCCGGGGCAGCGGTCCCGCGGAACTTGGAGGCGCAGGGTTCCACTGCTGGTTCCGCGGGGCCGCTGTTTTGCTCACATACCCCTTGCGGCATCCGATAGGCCCGATTCGCGTCCGGCCCGCGGGCCGGGTCCGCGGCACGGCGAAGGGCCCGGCCGTGGACGGCCGGGCCCTTCGGGGCCGTGCCGGGCGCGGTTCTCGCGTCCGGCAGGTGTGTCTACCAGCGGTACCAGCGGCCCTTGCGGCCCGCTCCGTCCGCCGAGCGGACGACGAAGCCGAGCAGCCAGACCACGAGCACGATCACCGCGATCCACCACAGCGCCTTCAGGGCGAAGCCCGCGCCGAAGAGGATCAGGGCCAGCAGAAGAACCAGAAGCAGGGGAACCATCGTTATCAACCTCCTGGCCCACCGAATGCCCTTACTTCTGCCCTACACGCACACATACCGCACGTTATTTTCCGGCGATGCAGGGCATGTGCGTGCCCTGCGGTGTTCCCCCTGTACGGCGTCCCACGCGTCGGCGCGGCCGGCGGCGCGGCGTGGCCCGGCTTGAGGCAACGTCCAAGCGGGCTGCGGGGACTTGGTGGCTTCTCCCAATGGGGCGCTCCGGGGGAGGTGGCTAGCGTCGGGGCCAGGAGTCGTCGGGTGTGCCACCGAGGTGTGCTGTGCCGCGGGATCCTGCCCGGCCCTGCGGAATGTGAGGGAGCGTGAGGAGCACAGCGGGCAAACTCGGGGAGGCCCTGCGCACCGGAGGTGTGGCCCCCGTCCTGGCGGCCGCCTTCCTCTGGGGCACCGTCGGCCCGGCCCAGGTCCTCGCCGGCAGCGGTGCCTCGCCGGTGGCGATCGGCGGGTGCAGGATGCTGCTCGGCGGATTGGTCCTGGGACTGTTCACCGTGCGCCGGGCGGGGCTGCGTTCGGTGTGGCGGCGCCGCTGCCGGGGGTGGGTGCTGGTCAGCGTCCTGGTCACCGCGGTGTTCCAGGTGTGCTTCCTGGAGGCGGTCGACCGCGGCGGCGCGGCGCTGGCGACCGCCGTCACCTTCGGCACGGTGCCGGCGGTGTCGGGGGTGTGCGGGCGGGTGCTGACCGGTGAGCGGCTCGGCGGGGTGTGGATGTGCGGCACGCTGTGCGCGGTGGTGGGCATCGCCCTGCTCCTCGTGCCCGCCGACGCGGGTGCGGGCGATGCCTCCGGGGTGCTGCTGGGAATGGTGGCGGGAGCGAGTTTCGGGGTGTACATCGCGGCGACCAAGCGGCTCGGGGAACTCGGCGCCGACACCGTCGCCGCCGCGCCCGTCAGTGTGTTCTGCGCCGGTGTCCTGGTCCTGCCCTGGGTCCTGGCCCGGCCGCACGGGCTCGCCGAGCCCCGGGCCGTCCTGCTGGTCGGATGGCTGGCACTGGCCACGACGGCCCTGGGCTACCTGCTGTTCACCCGCGGGGTGGCCCGGATCAGCGGCTCGACCGCCGGCACGCTGAGCCTGGCCGAACCGCTGGTGGCCGCGCTGCTCGGGGTCCTCGTGCTCGGTGAACGGCTCGGCGCTACGGCCGTGGCCGGGGCGCTGCTGCTGCTGGGCGGCCTGGCCGTGGTGTCGGTACCGGTGCGCCGGCCGGCCCGCGCCGAGGCACCCGCCCGGGGATGACCCGGGGATGAACGGGGGGGATGAACGGGCCCGTCCGCCGTCCGGGCCGGGGAGGAAGGTCCGGGCCCGGACGGCGGGCGGGCCCGGACGGCGCTGACCCGCACCGCCCGGACGGGGGCGGTGCGGGTGCGGGGGGCCGTCCGGGAGGCCGGTCAGCGGTCCCGGTAGGAGGTCATGGCCTCGTTGACGCGCGCGGAGAAGAACAGCGGGCCGATGGCGTCCGCCCAGGCCATCCCCTCCGCGCTCAGCCGCAGCACCTTCTCGTCGCCGTCCAGCCAGCCGCGCTCGGCGAGCAGGGCGAACGGGCCGGGGAAGTCCTCCTGCGGCACGCTGGAGAACCGCTGCCGGTACTGCTCCACCCGCAGCCCGCCGGACTCCAGGAGCATGCCGAGGACGAACATGCGGCGCCGCTCGTCGTCGTCCATGCGGAACGACCACTGCGCGCGGCGGAACTCCTCCGTCGGCGTCGCGATGTAGTCGTCGATGATGCGCCGGACCTCGGGGACGGCCACCGCGTAGTCGGTCGTGTAGTGCAGATCGTTCGTGAACGACCGCGCACCGACACCGAGGCCGACCATGCCCGCCTGCTGGTTGTACTCGCTGATGTTGCTGTCGTCCGCGCCCTCGACCGCGGCGGTGCCGATCCGGCTGAACACCCGCATCGAGGTCTGCCGGTACCCGGCGGCCAGCAGCCGGTCCCGGCCGAAGCGGTAGAGCCGCAGCCTCTGTTCGTCCCACAGGCTGCCGTCGGCGTCGTGGCGGGCCATCAGGCCGGTCAGCGGACGGACGTAGAGGGGGTAGAGGTAGATCTCCTCCGGCTCCCAGCTCAGCGCCGCGTCGAGGGAGACCTGGAAGGACTGCTCCGTCTGGCCCTCGATGCCGTAGATCAGGTCGATGTTGAGGATGGGGAAGGCGGCTTCCTTCAGCCGGGTCAGCGCGGCCTCCACCTCGCTGCGCTTCTGCGGGCGGATCGCCGCACGCGCCTCCTCGTCGACGAAGCTCTGCACCCCGATGCTGAGCCGGGTGGCGCCGCGCTCGGACAGCACCGCGATGCGGTCGGCCGTCGCCGTGGCCGGCGAGGTCTCCACCGACCAGGGCACGGCCCGCAGGTCCGCGCCCATGACGTTCTCGCAGATGTCGCAGAGCCGGGTCAGCTCGTCCGCGGTGAGGTAGGTCGGGGTGCCGCCGCCGAACGCGGCGAGCGTGAACCGCGGTGTGCCGTTCGCCTCCAGTGCCTCCCGGGTCGCCCGGGCCTGCCGTTCGAGCGTGCCGAGGAAGTCACGGGTGACCTCCTCGGGAGCGCCGGTACGGGTGAAGAGGTTGCAGAAGCCGCACCGCATCTCGCAGAAGGGGATGTGCACGTACAGCGAGAGGGCGTCCAGCCGTTCGCCGGCCCACACGTCGGTGAGGAGCGGGCGGTCGTCGGTGAGCCGGTAAGCCTTCTGGTGCGGATAGGCGTAGACGTACTGCTTGTAGGGCGTGGTGGGCTCCTCGGCGGCCGAGGAGACGGTCAGGAGCGGTAAAGAAGTCGACACTGGGGCGGTGCTTCCTTTCGGTTTGCATCCGTTGGTCGCGCCGTGTCACAGCTTGTTCGACTGGGGGTCACTTCAGATATGAGGCGAAGTGCCGAAGTAATCGGGTTTCCCCGCACCTGATTTGGCAGGTTCGGCGGCTTGCCGGGGCACCTGCGGCATGAGAACGGAGGGGGGCCGGGCAGGGGGAAGAGGGCGCCGCGCCCTGGAAACGGCGGTGGTCATGGGATACCCATGTCCTCCATGAAGCGACTTCTCTTAGCCGCCGGCGGTGGTGGCGACGCCATCACGACGGCGATGGTGCACGCCGCGCTCCACGGCGCCGGGACGGACGCGCTCGTGCTGACCTACGCCTGGGAGCGGCTGGTCGTCGACCCGGTGCCGGGCCCCCGCCGGCCGTCGGACTTCACCGGCCTGGTGCCGGCGGGCCCCACGCTGCGGCTGCTCACCCCGCGGTCCGCGCCCCGGCCGCCCGCCGGATCGCTGCTGCCCCGCCTCGCCGCCGACCTGCTGCCCGAGATCGGGATGCTCGACCCCTACGACGGCGTGGTGGGACTGGCCCGGCAGATCGAGGAGGCCGCCGCGTACTGCGGGACCGGCCACGTCGACGTCGTCGACGTGGGGGGCGACGTGCTGGCCGACGGCAGCGAACCCACCCTGCGCAGTCCGCTCGGTGACGCGCTCGCGCTGGCCGCGTGCGCGCACACGGGCCTGGACACCTCGGTCCACGTCGCCGGTCCCGGCCTCGATTCGGAGGTGCCCGAAAGCGCCCTGCTGCCGCTGCTGGGAACGCCGGTCCACACGCTGACCGCCGCCGACACCCTGTGCGTGCGGCGCGTCTTCGACTGGCACCCCTCGGAGGCGAGCGCGCTGCTGGTGGCGGCGGCCCGCGGCATACGCGGCGTCTGCGGCACGCGGGACGCGCCGCGGCCGGTGACCCTGACCGACGCGAGCCCCGGCGTCTACCGGCTCACCCTGGCCCGCGCGCTGGAGATCAACACCCTGGCACGGGAACTGGCCGGCACCGGCGACCTGGCCGAGGCCGAGCGGGCAAGCCTGCGCGTCTGCGGGTTCTCCGAGATCGCCCGCGAGCGCGAGCGGGCCGAGGAACTGCGCCGGGCCGCTCCCCCGGCCGCCGCCGCGGCCCGCCGCCCCGCCGGGCAGCCGCTGCCCGAGCGCTACGCACGGTGGGAGCAGCGGACCGCGGACGACGGCATCGCCTACGTCACCACCCGCCGCATCGCCGAGGAACTCACCCTGGACCAGGACGAGCTGACCCGGCTGCGCACCCATCTGCGGACCGTCGTGCCCTCCCGGCACGCCCCGCCCCTGTGGCGGCTCGGCACGGCCGGGCGGTGACACCGCGCCACCGCCCGGCGGCCCGGCACCGCCTCGCCGGGCACCGTCACGGGGCATCATCATGCCGGGCGCCGTCCTGCCCGGCCGCGTCACGGCGGGCGCCGTCACGGCGGGCGCCGTCACGGCGGGCCGGGCGAACCGCCGCGGGTGCGCGGGCGGTTCCCGGCCGGCCCGGGGACGGTGACGGGTGGCCGGGGGCGGGGTTGGTCGCCGGAGGCCGGGGCCGGAGGGGGCCGATGCCGGTGGTCGGTCGCCGGTGCTTCGGTGACCGGTGTCAGGGCCTCGGCCGCAGGGGTGCCCGCGGGGCGGGGGGCTGGTCGGCGAGGGTGGTGAGCAGGCGGGCGCAGACGTCGCGGAGCTTGAGGTTGGTCTGCTGGGACAGGCGGCGCAGCAGGTCGAAGGCCTCCTTCTCGCCGCACTTGTGCTGCTGCATGACGCTGCCGATGGCCTGGTCGATCACGCTGCGGGAGGCCAGCGCGGTCTGCAGCTCGCGGGTGAAGTCCTCCGCGTCGGCCAGGCGCTGCGCCAGCGCGATGCCGCCGCCGGCCTGGGCGGCGAACAGCGCGAGCCGGTCCCGGTCCTCGGCGCTGAAGGCGTCGGGGCCGGTGGCGTAGAAGTTCAGCGCGCCCACGGTGTGGGTGCGGGCCGCTACCGGCAGGGACAGGCAGGAGCGCACGCCCAGGCCGGCGGCGAAGCCGGGGTAGGGGCCCCACCGGGTCTCCCGGCGCGTGTCGGGCACGTGCACGGTCTCGCCGGTGCGCAGGGCCTGCAGGCAGGGGCCGTCGTCCTGGCCGTACTGCTCCTCGTCCAGCTTCTCCGCCGTGCCGCCGGTGCTGACCACGGTCAGCGGCCGGTGCCGCCGTTGCAGGGTCACGCCGCAGCCGTCCGCGCCCGAGGCTCTGACGGCGTCCTCGACCAGGTGGTGCAGGAACTCCCGCAGGGAGGAGGTCTCCAGGATCCAGTCGATCATGTCCAGCGCGTGCTGCTCGCGGTCGCGGTCCACCGCTGGTCACCTCCCACAGCGCGGTCTTCGTCCCCTCAGGGCGGCTCGTGGTTGCTGATACCCGCTGGGCCCGGCGCTACCGGCACGCGCACCCCTGCGCACCGGGGGGGATTGGCTTGGGCCGGTGACGGGTGTGAGGATGGCCCGATGTCCGCGCCCTTCCCGACGAAAGTGCACGTCACGCGCTTCGATCAGCTCCTGCTGATCACGCTGCGCGGTGAACTGGACCACGACGACAGCGAGGAGGTCGAGGCGGCCCTCACGGCTGCCCGTCAGGCGGAGCCGCCCACCACCGCGGTGGACCTCTCCCGGGTCGTCTTCGCCGACAGCATGCTCCTCAACGCCCTCCTGGACGCCCACCGACGGCACCGGGCCGACGGCCGCGACCTCGTCCTCGTCGGCCCCCTGCAACCGGCCGTGGACCGGCTGCTGGCCGTCAGCGGAACCCTGGAATACTTCACGATCGCCGGTACCGGGCCCACGCCCGGCAGCTGACCGTGTGCCCATGAGAGTGACGACAGTGGGTACGCGAAACAACTCGACAACCACGCCATGTGATCGAAAGCCGAAGAACGACCCACAGGACAGTTCTATGGTCACCCCGCTCAGGAACCATGCCCCGGATGAACGCGAACCCGCCCCGCGCCTGTGGCACAGCACGGTGTGGGACATCGGCGACGCCCCGATCACCGCGGCCCGCCAGGCCGTGCGCACGCTCCTCGCCCGGGCGGGGCACCCCCCGGAACAGCGCACGAGCCAGGACGCCCAGCTCGTCGTCAGCGAACTCGTCACCAACGCCTACCGGCACGCGCCCGGCCCCGGCGGCCTCGAACTGGAGGTCACCCCCGACGCCGCCGTACTGCGCATCACGGTGCGGGACAGCTCCCCGCACCGGCCCGAGGTCCGCCCGCACGACCCCGGCCGCATCGGCGGGCACGGCCTGCGCCTGGTCACCCGCCTGTGCGCCCGGCTGCACACCACCGCCCTGGAGAGCGGCAAGCAGGTGGTGGCGCACCTGAACCTGCACCCGGACGGGCTCCCCGCCGGGCACCCGCCCCACGGCCCGCGCTGACGCCGGGCGTACCGGCCGGCTCGTGAGCGGGCGGCGGGCGGTGGGCTCAGCCCTTGGTGAGCAGGCCCTCGCGCAGGCGGGCCAGGGTGCGTGACAGCAGCCGGGAGACGTGCATCTGGGAGACACCGAGACG
>NZ_JBVHNF010000022.1:8470-140014 GCF_055558055.1 Streptomyces sp. NPDC025833 | reverse complement strand
GCTGTTGAGTTCTCAAGGAACGGTCGCTTCCTTTGTACTCACCCTCTCGGGCTTTCCTCCGGGCTTCCCTTCGGTGTTTCCGACTCTATCAGATCCTTTTCCGATCCGATTTCCTCGGTGCTTTCCAGGTTCCCGCTTTCACGTTTCCCTTTCCGGCGGTTCCGACTCTATCAGATCCTTTCGGCGTCCGATTCCCGGTCGGCGGGTTTTGTCGGCGGGCTTTTCGGCTTTCGCTTCCGGCCTTTCGACGTCCGCTACGTTAGCCGATTCCCTGGGCGAGTCATAATCGAGTGCCACGCGTTCGAATTCGGACGCACGGGTGCGCCGAAAACGACCCCGATCAGGGGTGGAGGCTAGGTAGTGGTTTGGCCGCTCCGGCTGCAGGCGATCGCCGTACCCGGTTCAGCGGCTCCGGATACATTACGCACCTCGGCCAGCCGAGTCAACCCGGCGCCGCCGCGGGACGTGGGCCCGGTAGGGGCTGACGGTCGGGTCGCCGGCGACCCAGTAGCGCCACGGGTGGAGGTCGCCGTTCCCGCCCTCGCCGGCGACGCCCGTACGGGGGCCGGTGCGTACCTGGTCGGAGGGGACGGGGGTGCCCGTCAGGATCCGCAGCGGGGTCTCGTCCGAGGTGCACGCGTCGGTGCCGTCCAGGGCCCGGTCCACCCCCAGGGCGGTGGCGAGCCGGGCCGGCCCCTTGGCCAGTTCCTTGTCGTTCCGGGCCGAAAGGCGTCGCTTCCGGGCCAGTTCGGCACCCTCCACCACCTCGCCCGCCCGCAGCAGGACGGCTGCGGCCCGGCCCTCGGGCCCGCAGACCAGGTTCATGCAGTGCCACATGCCATAGGTGAAGTAGACGTACACATGGCCGGGCCGGCCGAACATCACCGCGTTGCGGGCGGTGCGGCCGCGGTAGGCGTGCGAGCCGGGGTCGTTCTGGCCGTCGTACGCCTCCACCTCCGTGAGGCGCAGCGCGATCGGACCGTCGGGGGTCGTGCGGACCAGTACGCGGCCGAGCAGGTCGGGGGCGACCTCTAGGACCGGGCGGTCGAAGAAGGTGCGGGGCAGTGGCGTACGGTCCGGGGGCGCGATCATGCCCTCCGAGGGTACAGACGAGACTCCGGGCCGGCGGAACCGGTCGCGGGCGGATCGCGTTCGTACGGATCGACGGTTCATACACAAGGGGAGTGCCATGGCGTTCAAGAAGCTGCTCGCGAGCCTCGGGGCCGGCGGCGCGTCGGTCGAGACGGTGCTGAGCGAGGTCAACGTCGTACCGGGCGGGGTCGTCCAGGGCGAGGTGCGGATCCAGGGCGGGTCCGTGAACCAGTCCGTCGAGGGGCTCTCCGTCGGTCTCCAGGCCAAGGTCGAGGTGGAGAGCGGCGACCAGGAGTACAAGCAGGACATCGAGTTCACCAAGGTGCGGCTCGGCGGTGCCTTCGAGCTCCAGGCGGGGGCCGTGCACGCGGTGCCGTTCGGGCTGGAGATCCCCTGGGAGACGCCCGTCACCATGATCGACGGCCAAGCGCTGCGGGGCATGCACATCGGCGTGACCACCGAGCTGGCGATCGCGCGGGCCGTGGACTCCGGTGACCTGGACCCGATCGACGTGCACCCGCTGCCGGCGCAGAAGGCGATCCTGGACGCCTTCATCCAGCTCGGCTTCCGTTTCAAGAGCGCCGACATGGAACGCGGACACATCCGGGGCACGCGGCAGACGCTGCCGTTCTACCAGGAGATCGAGTTCTTCCCGCCGTCGCAGTACCGGGGTCTCAACCAGGTCGAGCTGAGCTTCGTCGCGGACGCGCACGCGATGGACGTCGTGCTGGAGATGGACAAGAAGCCGGGCCTGTTCAGCGAGGGCTCGGACACCTACCGGTCCTTCCAGATCGGCCTGGACGACTGGCAGGGGACCGACTGGGCGGCTTACCTCAACCAGTGGCTGTCCGAGGTCGGCGGCAAGCGCAACTGGTTCTAGGCTCGTGAACTGCTGATTCCGCAACCGATCAGGAGGTACCGAGGTGACCGAGCTCAAGCGGCGGCCGCTCCCCCACGACTTCCATCCGCCCGTGCCGTCGTTCACGGTGACGAGCGAGGACGTCGAGGAGGGTGCGACGCTGAAGGGCGCCCAGGTGCAGGCGGAGGGCAACACCTCCCCGCAGCTGCGCTGGGAGGGCTTCCCCGCCGAGACCAAGAGCTTCGCCGTGACCTGCTACGACCCCGACGCGCCGACCGGCAGCGGGTTCTGGCACTGGGTCCTGTTCGACATCCCGGCGTCGGTGACCGAGCTGCCCGCGGGCGCGGGCGGGGGCAGGTTCGAGGGGCTGCCCGAGGGTGCCGTGCACGTGCGGAACGACTACGGGACGAAGGACTTCGGCGGCGCCGCTCCGCCGCCCGGGGACGGCCCGCACCGGTACGTCTTCACGGTGTACGCGGTGGACCAGGAGAAGCTGGGCCCGGACGCGGACGTCTCCCCGGCCGTCGTCGGCTTCAACCTGCGGTTCCACACCATCGCGCGCGCCCGGCTGATCGGTGAGTACGAGGTCCCCGCACAGGGCTGATCACGGCGCCCCGGTCCAGCCGGGCGCCCTTTGCACGTTTGCCCGCCTCCGGTCATGGAAGTGATCGGAGGCGGGCATTTTTTATTGCGTTGTCCATCTCGGCGCGCCCGTCCAGAGTTGGTCCGGGCCCGCCGGGGGGTGGGCAGGTGCACACGGGAGGTGGGCCGGATGCGTGACACGCTGGTGCTGAACGCGAGTTTCGAGCCGCTGTCGACGGTGACGCTGAACCGAGCCGTGGTCCTGGTGCTGCAGGACAAGGCCGTCGTCGAGCAGGCCCACCCCGTCCTGCGCATGCGCGGTGCCGATGTGGACATACCCGCGCCCAGGGTGATCAGGCTGTGCCGTTACGTACGGGTGCCGTTTCGAAGACAAGCACCGTGGTCGCGGCGGGGGGTGCTGGTCCGGGACCGGCACCGGTGCGCGTACTGCGGGCACCGGGCGACGACCGTGGACCATGTCCTGCCGCGGTCGCAGGGCGGGCAGGACACGTGGCTGAACACGGTCGCCGCCTGCGCGGAGGACAACCACCGCAAGGCGAACCGGACGCCGGACGAGGCCGGGATGACGCTGCTGCGGGAGCCGTTCGAGCCGACGCCGGCCGATGCGATGCTGCTCGCACTGGGACGGGAGGACCTCGCCGCGCTCCCCGAGTGGCTCGCCCGGGAGGCGGCGTAGGCGGCCGCGGCCGACTGGTGGCCCCTCGGGCGGCTTCCCGCTACCCGCTTCCGCCAAGTTCCCGGGGAGGAGTGGTCGCCGGTTGCTGGGCGCGCCGGGACCGTCACTGCTCCTTCGCGGGCCGCCGACTCACGATGGGGCCGTGGAGCGGAGACGGTGGTGCTCGCCCTGGTCTGGTGGGTGGCGTCGACGCTGCCGGCCCGCTGGCTGGTCCCCGGATCCTGGACCGCGGCGCTCGGACCCGGGCTCATACCGGCTGGTGCGATCGTGGGCGCCCGGGTCTCGGAGCGGCGGAGGCAGCGGGCCGGCGGCGACTAGTCGAGGTTCGGCTTCTCGCGGCGTTCCGTGCCCGCGCCGCCCTGGTTCGACGAACCGTTGCCCCCCGAACCCCCGCCGAGCGAGCCGAAGTTGCCCATCGCGCCGGAGAGGCCCTTGAGGGCGTCGCCGATCTCGCTGGGGACGATCCAGAGCTTGTTGGCGTCGCCCTCGGCGATCTTGGGGAGCATCTGGAGGTACTGGTACGAGAGCAGCTTCTGGTCCGGGTCACCGGCGTGGATGGCCTCGAAGACCGTGCGGACGGCCTGGGCCTCGCCCTCGGCGCGCAGGGCGGCCGCCTTGGCCTCACCTTCGGCGCGCAGGATCTGGGACTGCTTCTCACCCTCGGCGCGCAGGATCTCGGACTGCCGGACACCTTCGGCCTGGAGGATCGCGGCGCGCTTGTCACGGTCGGCGCGCATCTGCTTCTCCATCGAGTCCTGGATGGAGGTGGGCGGCTCGATGGCCTTCAGCTCGACGCGGTTGACGCGGATGCCCCACTTGCCGGTGGCCTCGTCCAGGACTCCGCGCAGAGCCGCGTTGATCTCCTCGCGGGAGGTCAGCGTCCGTTCGAGGTCCATGCCGCCGATGATGTTGCGCAGGGTGGTGACCGTCAGCTGCTCGATCGCCTGGATGTAGCTGGCGACCTCGTAGGTCGCGGCCCGGGCGTCGGTCACCTGGTAGTAGATGACCGTGTCGATGTTCACGACCAGGTTGTCCTGGGTGATCACCGGCTGCGGCGGGAACGGCACGACCTGTTCGCGCAGGTCGATGCGGTTGCGGATGGTGTCGATGAACGGGACGACGATGTTGAGGCCCGCGTTCAGGGTCCGCGTGTAGCGGCCGAATCGCTCCACGATGGCCGCGCTGGCCTGTGGAATCACCTGGATGGTCTTGATCAGGGCGATGAAGACCAACACCACCAGGATGATCAAGACGATGATGACCGGTTCCATCGTCGCTTCCCCGTCCCCTTCTCCGCTTCGACGCCTTCGGGTCTCGTGACCACAGAAGATCTTGCTGGTCGAGTCTGACAGACCCTCGCCCAACTCGTGAGTCGTTCTCGGTGAGTTGTCTCAGAGCACGATGGCGGTGGCCCCTTCGATGTCCACGACGTCCACCTCCTGGCCGGCTTCGTAGGCGCGGCCGGTGTCGAGGGCGCGGGCCGACCAGACCTCGCCGGCGAGCTTGATGCGGCCGCCGGACGCGTCGACCCGTTCCAGTACGACGGCCTGTCTGCCCTTCAACGCCTCGACACCGGTGGCGAGTTGGGGTCGCTGCTTGCCGTGCCGGGCGGCGATGGGCCGGACGACGGCGATGAGGGCCACGGAGACGACGACGAAGGCGAGTACCTGGAAGACCGCGTCGAAACCGAGGGCGGAGGCCACCGCCGCCGCCACGGCGCCCACCGCGAGCATGCCGAACTCCGGCATCGCGGTGACCACGAGCGGGATTCCGAGCGCCGCCGCGCCGACGAGCCACCACACCCATGCGTCGATGTCGTTCACACGGTCATGGTAGGGCCGCGATCGGGCGGCGGACAGGGCGCGGGCGAGAGCCGCGGGGGTCAGGAGAGGGGCAGGCCCTGGGCGGTCCAGCGGTCGCCGACCTGCTCGACGACGAGCGGCAGGCCGAAGCAGAGGGAGAGGTTGCGGGAGGTCAGCTCCAGCTCGATCGGGCCGGCGGCGAGGACCTTGCCCTGGCGGATCATCAGGACGTGGGTGAAGCCGGGGGCGATCTCCTCGACGTGGTGCGTGACCATGATCATCGAGGGGGCGATGGGGTCGCGAGCGAGCCGGCCGAGGCGGCGGACCAGGTCCTCGCGGCCGCCGAGGTCGAGGCCGGCGGCGGGCTCGTCCAGCAGGAGCAGCTCGGGGTCGGTCATCAGGGCGCGGGCGATCAGGGTGCGCTTGCGCTCGCCCTCGGAGAGGGTGCCGAACCGGCGGTCCAGGTACTCGGTCATGCCGAGGCGGTCGAGGAAGGCGCGGGCGCGCTGCTCGTCGACGTCCTCGTACTCCTCCCGCCAGCCGGCGGTCATGCCGTAGGCGGCGGTGAGGACGGTCTGCAGGACGGTCTGGCGCTTGGGCAGCTTCTCCGCCATGGCGATGCCGGCCATGCCGATGCGGGGGCGCAGTTCGAAGACGTCGGTGCCGGGCTTGCCGAGGGTCTCGCCGAGGATGGTGGCGGTGCCCGTGCTGGGGTAGAGGTAGCTGGAGGAGACGTTCAGGAGCGTGGTCTTGCCGGCGCCGTTGGGGCCGAGGATGACCCAGCGCTCGCCCTCCTTCACCGACCAGGAGACCTGGTCCACCAGAGCCCGGCCCTCGCGGACCACGGATACGTCCTGAAGCTCCAGAACATCGCTCATGAGCGCGTTGTCTCCCCTTGCAGTGTGGCCGGTCTCGGCTTTCGCGTACGCCTGTGGCTCGGGTCCGCCGCGCCGGTGGGCGCAGCCCTTATGAAATCTACGCCACGAGCGTCCCGCTCCATTCCATCGGTCCGGTCCGTAGGGTGTGGGCATGCTCTCGGAACCGCGCTCAGGACGCCTCGCCGCTTGGGGAAATGCCCTTTTGGCCGGACTCGCCTCCCCGGATGACGCCGTGCTCGCCGTCGTGGGCGGGGACGCGGTGCACCGGGTGGAGGACCTGCCCGGGGAGGCCTCGCCGGTCGGGCTGACGCTGGCGCTGGGGCGGCTGCGCGCGCTGGGGGTGGCCGGGCTGCGGGTGGCCCTGCCCGCGCCGGGACACCCGCTCGGGCTGAGCGGTCCGCCGGAGTTCAACGCGCGGGCACTGGAGGCCGAGGAGGCGGTGGTCTGTCACGGCGCCGCGTTCGGGCTGGTCCCCGAGGTCCACGAGGCCGGTCCCGCGGGTGACGTGCACACCGAGGTGGTCTGGCGGGTGCTGCCGGTGCGGGAGGCCCCGCCGGCCGACGTCCCCTCGCTGGGCGAGGCCGAGCGGGAGCTGGCGGAGGCGCTGCGGGAGGCGACCGACGTGCTGTCGAAGCTGGACGTCGCCGGGGCGGGTCCGGTGGCGGAGGCGGCGATCGACGCGTACCGGGCGCGTGCCGAGCGGGGCCGCGAGGTGCTGGCGCCGGGATACCCGGCGCGTGCGGTGCGGGTCCTGGAGCTGGCCCAGCGGGTGGGACTGCTGGTGTCGATGGCGTACGCCGGCGGGCACGGGGGCGCGGTGAGCGCCTCGGAGATGGCGGCGCGGGGGAGCGCGCTGCGGCCGGTGGAGCGGACGGCCCGGCGGGCGCAGGTGGCGGCGTACAACTCGTTCGTGGAGGAGCGGGAGCGCGGAGCGCGGTAGGCCGTGGGGGCCGGGGCGCGCGCGGACGCGTCGCCCGGAGGAACGGGGACCCGGGGGCGCTGCCCCCGGGTCCCCGTTCCGCGGTCGCCGTCAGCCGTTGACGGCGGTGTTGCCGAACGCGGGGTTCAGCAGGCCGATGACGTTGACGGACAGGCCGTCGACGTTCACGGGGACGTGGACCGGGACCTGGACGACGTTGCCCGAGACGACACCCGGGGAGTGCACGGCCGCGCCCTGGGCGCCCGAGTCGGCGACGGCGGCACCGGCGGAGGCGCCGGCGGCGATCCCGGCGGCGGTCACGGCGAGTGCGGCCTTCTTGGCGATGTTCATGGGGGAGGTCCTCCTGCGTGTACGTGTCCGACCCGGCCGTGGGTCGTGCGCTGCTCAACGCGGGAGCGGCCGACGGGGTACGGACCACCTGGCCGCAGCGCCCGTTCGGGCCAGTCGGATGACAACCCGACAGGCTCCCGAGGGGGCCGGGCGGCCGTCGCCGCCGGTGGGCCCGGGTGGGCGGGGGGCGAGGTCGCCGACGGCCGGTCCGGGACGCCGGCGACCGGTGCGGGCATGGCCTCCGCCCACGGCTCCCCGGGCGCCTTCGGTCGCCGCGGTACGCGCCGCCGCCCCGCGTACGGGCGGTGTGCGGGACGGGGCGTCTCAGTCGGTCACGCCGTGGCGTACGGCCCACAGGGCGGCCTGGGTGCGGTCGGCGAGGTCGAGCTTCATGAGGATGTTGGAGACGTGCGTCTTGACGGTCTTCTCGGACAGCACCAGGGCGCGGGCTATCTCGCGGTTGGAGCGGCCGTCGGCGATCAGGCCGAGCACCTCGCGCTCCCGGTCGGTGAGGGAGGTACCCCGGCCCTGGCCGCCGCCGGTCTCCTCGTGGGAGAGCAGGGCGCCGGCGACCTCCGACTGCAGCAGGACGTGCCCGGCGTGCACGGAGCGGATGGCGCCGGCCAGGGCGTCGGGGTCCACGTCCTTGTAGACGTACCCGGCGGCGCCCGCGCGCAGGGCCGGGACCACCGTGCGCTGCTCGGTGAAGCTCGTGACGATCAGCACGCGCGCGGGGTTGCCGAGGTCGCGCAGCCTGCGCAGCGCGTCGATGCCGTCCATGCCCGGCATCTTGATGTCCATGAGGACGACGTCGGGCCGCAGCTCCTCGGCGCGGTCGACTCCCCCGGCGCCGTCGGCGGCCTCGCCGACCACCTCTATGTCGTCCTGCACCTCCAGGAAGGTGCGCAGGCCCCGGCGGACGACCTGGTGGTCGTCGACCAGCAGCACTTTGATCGGTTCAGCCACCGGGAACCTCCATCTCGATCGTGGTGCCCTCGCCGGGCGCCGATTCCACGGTCAGCGAGCCGCCGACACCGCCGGCCCGGTCCCGCATCGAGACCAGGCCGAGGTGGCGTCCCGCTTGGCGGACCGCCGCGGGGTCGAAGCCGCCGCCGTCGTCGGTGACGCGCAGGACGGCCCCGCCGCCGCGCCGCCGCACGCTCACGGCGACGTGCGCGGCCCCGGAGTGGCGCAGGGCGTTGTGCAGGGCCTCCTGGGCGACCCGGAGCAGGGCCTCCTCCTGGGCCGCGGGCAGGGCGCGGAAGAAGTTGCTGGTGAAGCTCACGCGGGCGGCGTGGGCGCGGTCGAGGACCTGGGTCTGGGTGCGCAGGGTGGCGACCAGGCCGTCCTCGTCCAGTGCGGCGGGCCGCAGCTCGACGACGGCGGCGCGCAGTTCGTCGGCGGCCTCGGCGGCGAGCGAGGCCACCTGGTGCAGCTCGCCCTTGGCGCGGACGGGGTCGCGGTCGACGAGCGCGGCCGCCGCCTGGGCGGTCAGGCGCAGCGAGAACAGCTTCTGGCTGACCGCGTCGTGCAGGTCGTGGGCGAGCCGGGAGCGCTCCTCTGCGATGGTCAGTTCGCGGCTGCGCTCGTAGAGGCGGGCGTTGGTGAGGGCGATGGCGGCGTGCTGGGCGAGGATGGCGAGCAGTTCCTCGTCGTCCTGGGTGAAGCCGCACCCGTCCGCGGGCCTGGCGCAGTTCTTGTTGGCGAGGAACAGGGCGCCGATCACCTCGTCCCCGTCCCGGATGGGCAGGCCCAGGAAGTCGGCCAGGTCGGGGTGGGCCGCCGGCCAGCCCTCGAAGCGGGGGTCCTTGCGCACGTCGGCGAGGCGCTCGGGCCTGGGGTCGCGCAGCATCGCGGCGAGGATGCCGTGCTGGCGCGGGAGCGGCCCGATGGCACGCCAGTGCTCGTCGCTGACGCCGTCCACGACGAACTGGGCGAAGCCCCCGTGGTCGTCGGGGACGCCGAGGGCCGCGTACTGGGCGTCGAGCAGCTCGCGGGCGGAGGCGACGATCGTCTTGAGGACGTCGCGCACCTCCAGGTGTCTGCTCATGGCCAGCAGCGCGGAACTCACCGCGGCGAGGCCGGACCGGGGGCCGTGACTCATGTCCTCACGGTACCGGCGGGCGGTGACGGCGCGGATCGGACCTGTGACGGCGGGGCCCGGTCCGCTGGGCGTAGGGCGGACGGCGTAGGCCCCGGCTCACCGTCCGGCGGACACGGTGCACGCAGTGCGTTGCGGTGGCGACGCAGGGTGAGACGGCGCGCCGTTCCCTGTGAGCCCTCGCATAGGGCCCACATCACGTACGAAAGGGCTTAGGAGGTGGGGCCTCCCGCATGAACGGGACAGACGGTCCCGTCTGTCCGGATTTGCCCCTCCCTGATCCACTACCCGGCATCGTAGGTCACACCTTTGCCTGGGCATTTTGCGCCCGCTAAGAATTACTCCCGTCGCTCAGCGCCGCGGTTTCCGCCCGCGGCGTTCGTGCGGGAGGAGCCGATTCCCCCGGCGGACGCAGGAGCGACCTCCGCGCTACTCGAAGAGGTCCATCAGCCATGCCCAAGAACATCCTC
The DNA here is from genome assembly GCF_055558055.1 of Streptomyces sp. NPDC025833. Taxonomy (NCBI): domain Bacteria; kingdom Bacillati; phylum Actinomycetota; class Actinomycetes; order Kitasatosporales; family Streptomycetaceae; genus Streptomyces; species Streptomyces sp. NPDC025833. Next base: position 130,263 of record NZ_JBVHNF010000022.1, on the reverse strand, counting down.
GGCCGCGCTTATAGTCGTCCCCTGACCAGGCAGCACAAGATCGCGGTCGCCGGCGTCGCCGCCCTCGGCACCGCCGCCCTCGCCCTCTCCGCCGGCACCGGCAACACCGGGACGGTCACCACCGGCGCCCCGGGCCCGCAGGCGCAGGCCGCCTCCGGCACGGTCCTGAAAAACGTCAAGGGCTCGGTCACCGACCGGTTCGCCGCCGGGAACCTCAAGCTCGACGGCTTCGCGGCGCAGAAGAAGGCCGCGGACGAGAAGGCCGCGGACGAGAAGGCCGCGGACGCGGCCGTCGCCGGGAAGGCCGCCGCCAAGGCCGCGGTCGCGCGGCAGGCCGAGCGGCAGCACGCCGTCCAGCAGGCCGCCACCCGCTCCACGCAGCGCCTGGAGATGGAGCCGGTCGCCGCGAAGACCTACGCCAACAACCTGGACGGCTGGATCCGTCAGTCGCTGGACATCATGCGGTCCAAGGGCATCCCGGGCAGCTACCACGGCCTGCACAAGAACATCATGCGGGAGTCGTCCGGCAACCCCATGGCGATCAACAACTGGGACGTGAACGCGGTCAACGGCATCCCGTCCAAGGGCCTGCTCCAGGTCATCCCGCCGACCTTCACCGCGTACCACGTCGCCGGCACCTCCTGGAACATCTACGACCCGATCGCCAACATCACCGCCGCCGCCAACTACGCGGCCCACAAGTACGGCTCGATCGACAACGTCAACAGCGCGTACTGAGGCCCTGGCGCGGGACCTCGACGACGCGACGACGCCGAAGGGCGGCACCCCGTGCGGGGTGCCGCCCTTCGGCGTCGTACGGGCGCGGTCACTTGCGCATGACCTCCGGTTCGTGGCGGCGCAGGAAGCGCGCCACGAAGAAGCCGCAGACCGCGCCGAGCGCGATCAGCGCGAGCATGTCGAGACTCCAGGCCGAGGCCGCGTGGTCCCACAGCGGGTCGGTGCTGGTCGGGTCGTCGGTGTTCGGGGCGATCCCGTTGAAGTCCAGCGTGGTGCCGGCCGCGGCCACCGCCCAGCGCGACGGCATGAGGTACGAGAACTCGTTGACGCCGAGCGTGCCGTGCAGGGTGAAGAGGCAGCCGGTGAAGACGACCTGGACGATCGCGAACATCACCAGCAGCGGCATGGTCTTCTCGGCGGTCTTCACCAGCGAGGAGATCACCAGGCCGACCATCATCGAGGTGAAGCCGAGCGCCATGATCGGCAGGCACAGCTCCAGCAGCGTGGAGCCGCCGAGGACGAGCCCCTCCCCCGGGATCTTCCGGCTGGAGAAGCCGATCAGGCCGACCATCAGGCCCTGGAGCACGGTGACCACGCCGAGCACGATCACCTTGGACATCAGGTACGCGGACCGGGACAGGCCGGTGGCGCGCTCGCGCTCGTAGATCACCCGTTCCTTGATCAGCTCACGGACGGAGTTCGCGGCGCCCGAGAAGCACGCGCCGACGGCGAGGATCAGCAGGACGGTGGTGGCCGTGCCGTTCGGGGTGGGCAGGCCGGTCTTGCGGTTGGGCGGGTTCACCAGCAGGCCGTGGCTGTGGTCGATCAGCAGGCTGACCGCGCCGATCACGGCCGGCAGGACGACCGTCAGCGCCAGGAAGCCCTTGTCGGAGACGATGACCGACACGTAGCGCCGGACCAGGGTCGTCACCTGCGAGGCCCAGCTCTGCGGCTTGGGCGGCCGCAGCGCCTGCGGCGGCGGCACGGGCGCGGACTGCGGGGCGATCGCGTCGATCTCCGCGGCGTACATCTGGTAGTGCTGCGAGCCCTTCCAGCGGCCCGCCCAGTCGTAGTCGCGGTAGTTCTCGAAGGCGGAGAAGACGTCGGCCCAGGTGTCGTAGCCGAAGAAGTTCAGCGCCTCCTCCGGCGGGCCGAAGTAGGCGACCGCGCCGCCCGGCGCCATCACCAGCAGCTTGTCGCACAGCGCCAGCTCGGCCACCGAGTGGGTGACGACGAGGACGGTCCGGCCGTCATCGGCGAGGCCGCGCAGGAGCTGCATGACGTCGCGGTCCATGCCCGGGTCGAGGCCGGAGGTCGGCTCGTCCAGGAAGATCAGCGACGGCTTGGTGAGCAGTTCCAGGGCCACCGACACGCGCTTGCGCTGGCCGCCGGAGAGCGAGGTGACCCTCTTGTCCTTGTGGATGTCGAGCTTCAGCTCGCGCAGCACCTCGTCGATGCGGGCGTCGCGCTCCTTTCCCGTGGTGTCGGCCGGGAAGCGCAGCTTGGCCGCGTACTTCAGGGCCTTCTTGACGGTCAGCTCCTTGTGCAGGATGTCGTCCTGCGGGACCAGGCCGATGCGCTGGCGCAGCTCGGCGAACTGCTTGTAGAGGTTCCGGTTGTCGTAGAGGACCTCGCCCTGGTTGGCGGGCCGGTAGCCGGTCAGCGCCTTGAGCAGGGTGGACTTGCCGGAGCCGGAGGGGCCGATCACGGCGATCAGGGACTTCTCGGGGACGCCGAAGGAGACGTCCTTGAGGATCTGCTTGCCGCCGTCCACCGTGACGGTCAGGTGGCGGGCCGAGAAGGAGACCTCACCGGTGTCGACGAACTCCTCGAGGCGGTCGCCGACGATGCGGAACGTGGAGTGGCCGACGCCGACGATGTCCGTGGGGCCGAGCAGCGCGGAGCCGCCCTTGGCGATCGGCTGGCCGTTGACGTAGGTGCCGTTGTGCGAGCCGAGGTCGCGGATCTCGAAGCGGCCGTCCGGGGTGGCGTGGAACTCGGCGTGGTTCCGGGAGACCTGGAGGTCGGAGACGACCAGGTCGTTCTCCAGGGCACGGCCGATGCGCATCACGCGGCCGAGCGCGAACTGGTGGAACGTGGTCGGGCTGCGGTCGCCGTGGACCGGCGGCGCCCCCGCGCCGTCGCCGGGCATCGCCTGCGCGTACTGCTGGGGGCCGGGCTGCTGCTGCGGGAAGGCGGGCGGCTGCTGCCAGCCCGCCTGCGCGGCCTGCTGGTGCGGCACGGCCTGCTGCGCGGCGGCCTGCTGGGCCCAGTCGGGCGCGCCGGCCCCCTGCGCCGCGTACGGCGCGGACCGCTGCCGGTCCGGGCCGTCGGCCGGCGCCGTCGCGGCGGACAGGTCCAGTCGCGGTCCGTCGGTCGCGTTGCCGAGGTGCAGCGCCGATCCGGGGCCTATCTCCAGGTACTGGATCCGCCGGCCCTGCGCGTACGTACCGTTGGTGCTGCCGTGGTCTTCGATGGACCAACTGCGGCCGTTGTAGCTGACCGTGGCGTGCCGCCAGGACACCCTGGCGTCGTCGAAGACGATGTCCCCCTGCGGATCGCGTCCGAGGATATATGCCCTGGACGGATCAAGTGTCCAGGTACGTCCGTTTGTTTCGAGTACGAGTTCCGGCACTCCATGCCCCACTGAGTTGTCCCCCGAGTCGCCCCCATCGCAGGGAGTCCAGGGATGTCGAACATCGTGGGGCACTATTCCAGGCTCCGCCCCCTGACCGAAACCCGGGCCTTGCCGGGGCTCCGCCGCGCTCTCCGGCCCGCTACGCCAACGGGGTTGGAACCGGGCCGGGCGGCGGTGCGCCCCCGCGTGGAGGCAGGCGCGGCCCTCGGTGCCGCGGCGCGGGACGGGAGGCGCGGGGCGGGGTGCCGGCGGGGTCACCGCGCCGTCGCACGATCACGTGCCGCGGTGCCGGGGGGAGCGTCCCGCGGTCCGTGATCTCCGCCGTGAGCTGGGCGGTCGACCGGCTCGGCGGCCCGGCCGCGCTCGGCCCGCGCCGGCCGCGGGCGGGCTGTACTTGGTCGACTTGCCTCGCATTGGCGTCCGTTGGGGCGGACACGGGGGTGGGTGGTCCGGTCTTCCGGGCGGGTGATGTGTGCGCTTTCGGGTCGTGGGGGCCGCGGTCCGCCTCGCCGTCGGGATCGCGCCACCCGGGGCGGGTCTGGTGCGCGGGCGGGGCCGGGGCTCGCCCGTACGGGGGCCGGGGCGCGGGGTTCGCGTTGCGGCGCCGGGGGTCGCGGAGGGGATGCGGGCAGGTACGGTCCGCCCGGCCCGGTCACGTGGGCGGACGGGAAGGCCCGGCAGCCCGTCCGGCAGGACCGGGACGCCTGGCGCCCAGGTGGCGGGTCCGCCGTACGCCGTACACGCGGGCCGGGTGCCGGCCGCCGAGCCCGGCACCGACGGCATGGCGGTCCTCGCGGATCGCCGTCGGCGGTCCGCCGTGACACGCTCGTGGTGGGGCCGGTGCCCGCCGCGCGACGCGGCGCCGATTCCCGGCGGCAAGATCACTGACACCCGCCCGCCATCCATTGTTCCGTGTCCGTCAGGCGGACGTGGGCGGCGGGCGGCACTGGGTGCCGGATACGGTGGTGACACCATGAGCGCTTCGCAGACCTCCGCCTCGGGGACCGCCGAGGTCCCCACCCTCCTCGTCAAGATCTTCGGCAAGGACCAGCCGGGCATCACGGCGGGCCTCTTCGACACCCTCGCGGCCTACCTCGTCGACGTGGTCGACATCGAGCAGGTCGTCACCCGGGGCCGCCTGGTGCTGTGCGTCCTGGTGACGCAGCCGCCGGCCGGCCTGGAGGGCGATCTGCGGGCCACCGTGCACAGCTGGGCCGAGTCGATGAAGATGCAGGCGGAGATCCTCTCCGGGCACGGCGACAACCGTCCGCGCGGCCTCGGCCGCTCCCTGGTGACCGTGCTCGGCCACCCGCTCACCGCCGAGTCGACGGCCGCGATCGCCGGGCGGATCGCGAAGACCGGCGGCAACATCGACCGTATCTTCCGGCTCGCCAAGTATCCGGTGACGGCCGTCGAGTTCGCGGTGTCCGGCGTGGAGACCGAGCCGCTGCGCACCGCCCTGGCGTCCGACGCCGCGGCACTGGGTGTCGACATAGCGGTGGTCTCGGCGGGGCTGCACCGCCGCGCCCAGCGCCTGGTGGTCATGGACGTGGACTCGACCCTGATCCAGGACGAGGTCATCGAGCTGTTCGCCGCGCACGCCGGCTGCGAGGACGAGGTCGCCGCGGTGACGGCGGCGGCGATGCGCGGGGAGCTGGACTTCGAGCAGTCGCTGCACGCGCGCGTGGCCCTGCTCAAGGGGCTGGACGCCTCGGTGGTGGAGAAGGTCCGCGAGCAGGTCCGGCTGACGCCGGGGGCGCGCACCCTGATCCGCACCCTGAAGCGGCTCGGCTACCAGGTGGGAGTCGTCTCCGGCGGCTTCACCCAGGTCACCGACGATCTCCAGGAGCGGCTGGGCCTGGACTTCGCGCAGGCCAACACGCTGGAGATCGTCGACGGCAGGCTGACCGGCCGGGTCACCGGGGAGATCGTGGACCGGGCGGGCAAGGCGCGGCTGCTGCGCCGGTTCGCCGCCGAGGCCGGGGTGCCGCTGGCGCAGACGGTGGCGATCGGCGACGGCGCCAACGACCTGGACATGCTGAACGCGGCCGGTCTCGGGGTGGCCTTCAACGCCAAGCCGGTGGTGCGGGAGGCCGCGCACACGGCGGTGAACTTCCCGTTCCTCGACACCGTGCTCTACCTCCTCGGGGTCACCCGGGAAGAGGTCGAGGCCGCCGACACGCACGACGAGGACTGACCGGGGCCGGCCCGCGCCGGTCACCGCGAGGGCCCGGCACCCCCAGGGTGCCGGGCCGCACGCCGTTCGGCGCGGGGGCGGCCCGTGCGGGTCACTCGGAGGGGGCCCAGTAGTCCGCGAGCGTGGCCGTGGCGGGTTCGACGCTCTTCCACGGGCCGTCGAAGGTGAGCAGGGCGAATCCGGCGGCGGGGAAGCCGCGGCGGTTCATCCGGTCGCGGGCGTCGCCCTCGGCCGAGCCGGCCAGGATGTCGGCCAGGCCGTGCACGCCCGGGTTGTGGCCGATCAGGATCACGTTCCGCACCTCGTCGGGGACCTCGTTGAGCACGGCGATCAGCTCGCCGGGCGAGGCTTCGTAGACCCGCTCCTCGTAGACGGTTCTCGGCCGGTGCGCCAGCTCGTGCACGGCGAGCTTCCAGGTCTCGCGGGTGCGGGTCGCCGTGGAGCACAGGGCCAGGTCGAAGGCGACGCCGGTGTCGGCGAGCTTGCGCCCGGCCACGGCGGCGTCCGTGCGGCCCCGCTCGGCGAGCGGGCGCTCGTGGTCGGGCACCTCGGGCCAGTCGGCTTTCGCATGCCGGAAGAGGACGATCCTGCGGGGTTCTGCGACGCTCATGGAACCCAGCTTCGCACGAAACAGACCACCCGGCGCAGGGAGTTGACATGCGGATTCACCGCGCGGGGGCGCCTGCCGTCAGCGCGCGACGAGCTGCTGGACGCGCTCCAGGAGCCGGGCGATCGCCGGGTCGCCGCTCGCCGCGTGGGCGTCCGACGGGTCCAGTATCAGGGCGAACAGCGCGAGGAACGCGAGGGTGGGCAGGGCCAGCGCCCACCAGGGCAGCCTGACGTCCACGCCGCCCGTGGTCGCCGGGTGGGGCCGGGAGGGGGTGCGGGCCGTCATGGTGGCCTCCGTGGGTCTTCGAGCGGGTCCTGACCGCTCGTGCGGTCACCTCTCGAAGCTACGGAATCCGGGGCCGCCAACCCATCCGGTGTTCCACCCAGTTGCCCCTGAGCCTGACCCCCTAGGGGATGGGGGGCCAGCACCATCACCCATCGGGCGAACCGGGCGAACCGCGCGGAACGGCGGCCCGGACGGGCCGCCGGGGACGGCGGAGCCCGCCGTCAGGCCGTCAGGGGGAGGCGAGGGTCGCCACGACGGCGATGATCACGAAGATGGCGAGGAACGCCCCGAAGACGAGCAGCATCTTCTTCTGGCCGTTTCGCGGGTTCGGGTCGAGCACAGGCTGCATGCGCCCAGTCTCGCATCCCGCGCCCGCCCGGCGGCGCCGGGGGGCGCGGGAGCGGTCAGCGCGTCGCCTCGTCCTCGACCGTGCGGTCGCGGCCCGCCAGGAAGCCCACGGCCATCTGCGGCACCATCAGCGCCGCCATGAGGGCGATCGGCAGACCCCAGCCGCCGCTCTGCTGGTAGAGCACGCCGACCAGCAGCGGGCCGGGGATGGAGATCAGGTAGCCGGTGCTCTGGGCGAACGCGGAGAGCTGGGCCACGCCCGGGCCGCTGCGGGCCCGCATGCCGACCATGGTCAGCGCGAGCGGGAAGGCGCAGTTGGAGACGCCGAGCAGGAGGGCCCAGGCCCAGGCGCCGCCGGCCGGGGCCAGGTAGAGCCCGGCGTATCCGGCGAGACCGCAGACGCCCAGGACCAGCACGATCGGGCCCTGGTGGGGCAGCCGGGCGGCGACCCGCGGGATGACGAAGGCGAGCGGCACGCCCATCACCATGGTGACGGCGAGCAGCACGCCCGCGGTGCCGGCCGGGACGCCGGCGTCCCGGAAGATCTGCGGCATCCAGCCCATCGTGATGTAGGCGGCCGTGGCCTGGAGGCCGAAGAAGACCGCGAGCGCCCACGCGGTGCGGCTGCGGGTGATGCGCAGCGGGGCGTGCTCCTCGGCGGCCCCGCGCGCGGGCTGCCGCGGCTCTGCGGCGGGGGTGCCGCGGTCCCGGAGCAGCGGCAGCCAGGGCAGGACGGCGACCGCGGCGATGACCGCCCACACGGCGAGGCCGGCCTGCCAGTCGCCGCCCAGGGCGCCGGTCACGGGGACGGTCGCCGCGGCGGCCAGGGAGGTACCGAGGGCGAGGGCCATCGAGTACAGGCCGGTCATGGAGCCGACGCGGTCGGGGAACCAGCGCTTGACGATGACCGGCATCAGGACGTTGCTGACGGCGATGCCCATCAGGGCGAGCGCGCTGGCGGCCAGGAAGCCGGCCGTGCTGCCGACGAACGGCCGTACGAGCAGGCCGGCGGTGATGGCGGCCATGCCGGCGCACACCACGGCGGCCGGTCCGAAGCGGCGGGCCAGCCGGGGCGCGGCCACGCCGAAGACGGCGAAGCAGAGCGGGGGCACGGAGGTGAGCACCCCGGCCACACTGCCGCTCATGCCGAGCCCGTCGCGGACCTCCTCCAGGAGCGCGCCGAGGCTCGTGATGGCCGGGCGGAGGTTCAGCGCGGACAGCATGATGCCGGCGATCACCAGCCGGGTCGTCCACGCGCGCGTGCGGCCCGCGCCCGGGGTCGTCTCGGGGGTGCTCGTCGCGGCGGATTTCCCGTGTTCGGTCGACGACATCGCCGTACGGGTCTCCACTGTCCGGGTTTCCTCACTAGCCATGAGGCCCATCATAGAATGATGGGATGATTATCTGTCCATCCCCGGAGCCGCCGCGTCCGGGCCTGTCGTGCGAAGGTGTGCCATGCCTCTGAGCCACCCGCGCCGTTCGGCGCTGTCCGAACAGGTCATCTTGGAACTGCGCAACCAGATCACCTCCGGCGAGTGGCCGGTCGGCTCGCGCATCCCGACGGAGCCGGAACTGGTCGAGCAGCTCGGCGTCGCCCGCAACACCGTCCGTGAGGCCGTCCGCGCGCTCGCGCACAACGGCCTGCTGGACATCCGGCAGGGCTCGGGCACGTACGTCGTGGCCACCAGTGAACTGGCCGGCGTGATGCACCGCCGCTTCGCCGACGCCGACCCGCGGCACATCGCCGAGCTGCGCTCCACGCTGGAGTCGGCCGCGGCGAAGCTGGCCGCCGAGCGGCGCACCGAGAAGGACCTCAAGCAGCTCGACGCGCTACTGGCCCGCCGCGAGGAGGCCTGGGAGACCGGCGAGGCGGAGCCGTTCGTGACGGCCGACGCCACCTTCCACCTGGCCGTGGTGGCCGCCTCCCACAACGACGTGATGACCGCGATGTACGCCGACCTGGGCGAGGTGCTGCGGGACTGGCTGCGCGCGGACGTCGGGGCGGAGCTGACGCCGGAGACGTACATGGACCACACGCGCCTGGTCGACGCGATCCGCGCGGGGGACGCGGAGGCGGCGGCCGCCGAGGCCGCGAGCTACCCGTTCCTGTGCGACCGGGTCCGGTTCAGCGTGCCTTCTGGTGGCTGATCCAGACCGAGCGGATCTCCTTCCAGCACCGCCCGCCGAGCCGTACGGTCATGGCCGGCGAGGCGTCCACCGGGGCGCTGTCGGTGTCGATGTCCCACCAGCGGGCGCACTCGATGTGCAGCCGCACGCGGTCGATGTCGACGTAGGGGTTGTGGCAGTAGGCCACGACGTGGGAGCCGGTCACGGTCGTCCGGCACGAGGCGCCGAAGCTGCTCGGCGCGGGCGTCCGGCCGTCGGGCACGCGCGTGTGGGGCAGCGCGTCGTACGGCAGCGACAGGACGAGCGCCAGGGCCACGGTCACCGGGGCCAGACTGCGGGGCAGGCGCACCGGGGGACCTCCTCGACCGGGCCGCGGGAACGTGCGAGGGAAGGTGTGGTCCAGCGTGCGCCGCCGGCGCGGCGGCGGCCCGGCCGGTGGGCCGAACGGGTGACGTGCGCCGGTTGTCCGGCGCGCCGGCCGGGGCCGGGAACGGGCGACGCCCCGCTCCCCGCGCAGGGCGGGGCGACGGGGCGTCGGCGGGGTGTCGCGCGGATCAGGCGCCGATGGCGTGCAGTCCGCCGTCGACGTGGATGATCTCGCCCGTGGTCTTCGGGAACCAGTCGCTGAGCAGGGCGACGACACCGCGGCCGGCCGGCTCGGGGTCCTTCAGGTCCCACTCCAGCGGCGAACGGCTGTCCCACACGGAGGCCAGCTCGCCGAAGCCCGGGATGGACTTGGCGGCCATGGAGCCGATGGGGCCGGCGGAGATGAGGTTGCAGCGGATGTTCTGCTTGCCCAGGTCGCGCGCCATGTAGCGGCTGGTGGCCTCCAGGGCGGCCTTGGCCGGGCCCATCCAGTCGTACTGCGGCCAGGCGTACTGGGCGTCGAAGGTCAGGCCGACGACCGAGCCGCCGTTCTGCATCAGCGGCAGGCAGGCCGTGGTCAGCGACTTCAGGGAGAACGCCGAGACGTGCATGGCGGTGGCGACCGACTCGAACGGCGTGTTCAGGAAGTTGCCGCCGAGCGCGTCCTGCGGCGCGAAGCCGATGGAGTGGACGATGCCATCCAGGCCGCCCAGCTCCTCGCCGACGACGTCGGCGAGGCGGCCGAGGTGCTCCTCGTTGGTGACGTCCAGCTCGATGACCTTCGTCGGCTTCGGCAGCTTCTTGGCGATGCGCTCGGTCAGCGTGGGCCGCGGGAACGCGGTCAGGATGATCTCGGCGCCCTGCTCCTGGGCGAGCCTGGCGACGTGGAAGGCGATGGAGGACTCCATCAGCACGCCCGTGACCAGGATGCGCTTGCCTTCGAGGATTCCGCTCATGGTGATCAGTGACCCATTCCCAGTCCGCCGTCAACAGGAATGACGGCTCCAGTGATGTACGAGGCGTCGTCGGAGGCGAGGAACCGCACCGTCGCGGCGATCTCCTCCGGCTGTGCGTAACGGCCGAGCGGCACCTGGGACACGATGTTCGCGCGCTGCTCGTCGGTGAGCGCCTTGGTCATGTCGGTGTCGACGAAGCCGGGCGCGACGACGTTGAAGGTGATGTTGCGCGAACCCAGCTCCCGGGCGAGGGAACGCGCGAAGCCGACCAGGCCGGCCTTGGAGGCGGCGTAGTTCGCCTGCCCCGCCGAGCCGAGCAGGCCGACCACGGACGAGATCAGGACGACGCGGCCCTTCTTGGCGCGCAGCATCGCGCGGTTGGCGCGCTTGACGACGCGGAAGGTGCCCGTGAGGTTGGTGTCGACGACCGAGGTGAAGTCGTCCTCGGACATGCGCATCAGGAGCTGGTCCTTGGTGACACCGGCGTTGGCGATCAGGACCTCGACCGGACCGTGCCGCTCCTCGATCTCCTTGTAGGCCTGCTCCACCTGCTCCGGGTCGGTGATGTCGCACCTGACCGCGAGGAAGCCGGCCGGCGGCTCACCCGAGCGGTACGTGATCGCGACCTTGTCGCCGGCATCGGCGAAAGCGCGGGCGATGGCGAGGCCGATGCCCCGGTTGCCTCCGGTGACGAGAACCGAGCGGCTCAACGGATCACCCTTTCCTTAGCGGTCTGACACATCCGCCCGAACACCTGGATGACAGGCGGCTTCATCGAAAACCTATCGGTAGCCCCCTGCGCGCGGAGAAGCGGGCACCGACAGTGGCTCGGGGACGGCACTGTCGGATCCCTACAGAAAGAGCCCGTCCGGGTGGCCAAACCTGTGGTAGCCCGGCCCGCTCCCGCGACATGATCGGACCCGACAGGCCACGACAGCAGGGAGACCTCCGTGCCTCATTCCATCGACGAAGCCTTCACGGCGCTTCCGCTACGGGCCCTCGCCGACGCCGCGCTCGCACGCGCGCGGGCGCTGGGGGCCGAGCACGCGGACTTCCGCTTCGAGCGGGTGCGCAGCGCGTCCTGGCGGCTGCGGGACGCCAGGCCCGCCGGATCGTCGGACACCACCGACCTCGGGTACGCGGTCCGGGTCGTGCACGGCGGTACGTGGGGTTTCGCGTCCGGTGTGGACCTGACCATGGACGCCGCCGCCCGGGTCGCCTCCCAGGCGGTGGCGATGGCCAGGCTGTCCGCGCAGGTGATCAAGGCCGCCGGGTCCGACGAGCGGGTGGAGCTGGCGGACGAGCCGGTGCACGCCGACCGGACGTGGATCTCCTCCTACGAGGTGGACCCGTTCTCGGTGCCCGACGAGGAGAAGGCCGCGCTGCTCGCGCAGTGGAGCGCGCGGCTGCTGGCGGCGAACGGCGTGGACCACGTCGACGCCTCGCTGCTCACCGTGCACGAGAACAAGTTCTACGCGGACACCGCCGGGACCGTGACCACCCAGCAGCGGGTGCGGCTGCACCCGCAGCTGACGGCCGTCTCGGTCGACGGGTCGAGCGGCGAGTTCGACTCCATGCGCACCGTCGCGCCGCCGGCGGGGCGCGGCTGGGAGTACCTGACGGGCACGGGCTGGGACTGGGACGGCGAGCTGGAGCGGATCCCGGAGCTGCTCGCCGAGAAGATGCGCGCGCCGAGCGTGGAACCGGGCCTGTACGACCTGGTGGTCGACCCGTCCAACCTGTGGCTGACCATCCACGAGTCCATCGGGCACGCCACCGAGCTGGACCGCGCCCTCGGCTACGAGGCGGCCTACGCCGGCACCTCCTTCGCCACCTTCGACCGGCTCGGCACGTTGCGGTACGGCTCGGAGCTGATGAACGTCACCGGCGACCGCACCGCCGAGCACGGGCTGGCGACCGTCGGCTACGACGACGAGGGCGTCGAGGCGCAGTCCTGGGACCTGGTGAAGGACGGCACTCTGGTCGGCTACCAGCTCGACCGCCGCATCGCGCGGCTGACCGGGTTCGACCGGTCCAACGGGTGCGCGTACGCCGACTCCCCCGCCCACGTGCCGGTGCAGCGCATGGCCAACGTGTCCCTGCGGCCGGACCCGGCCGGGCTGTCCACCGAGGACCTGATCGGCGGGGTCGACCGCGGCATCTACGTGGTCGGCGACCGCTCCTGGTCGATCGACATGCAGCGGTACAACTTCCAGTTCACCGGCCAGCGCTTCTTCAGGATCGAGAACGGGCGGATCACCGGGCAGCTCAAGGACGTCGCCTACCAGGCCACGACCACCGACTTCTGGGGTTCGATGGCCGCCGTGGGCGGGCCGCAGACCTATGTCCTCGGCGGGGCCTTCAACTGCGGCAAGGCCCAGCCGGGCCAGGTGGCCGCCGTGTCCCACGGGTGCCCGTCCGCCCTCTTCAAGGGCGTCAACATTCTGAACACCACGCAGGAGGCCGGCCGATGAGCGCCCGTACCGACAAGCCGCACGAGGTCGTCGAGCAGGCCCTGGCGCTGTCCCGCGCCGACGGCTGCGTGGTCATCGCCGACGAGGAGTCCACCGCCAACCTGCGCTGGGCGGGCAACGCGCTCACCACCAACGGCGTGACGCGCGGCCGTACGCTCACCGTGATCGCGACCGTGGACGGCAGGGAGGGCACCGCCTCCGGTGTCGTCTCCCGCTCCGCCGTCACCGCCGAGGAGCTGGAGCCGTTGGTGCGGGCCGCGGAGGCCGCCGCGCGCGGTGCCGGGCCCGCCGAGGACGCCCAGCCGCTGGTCTCCGGTGTGCCCGCGTCCCCGGACTTCACGGACGGGCCCGCCGAGACGTCCTCCGCGGTGTTCGCCGACTTCGCCCCGGCGCTCGGCGAGGCGTTCGCACGCGCGCGTGCGGGCGGCCGGGAGCTGTACGGCTTCGCCAACCACGAGCTGGTGTCGACGTACGTGGGCACGTCCACCGGGCTGCGCCTGCGGCACGACCAGCCCACCGGCACGCTGGAGCTGAACGCCAAGTCGCCCGACCGCACGCGCTCGGCGTGGGCCGGCCGGTCCACCCGGGACTTCAAGGACGTCGACCCGGGCGCGCTCGACGCCGAGCTTGCCGTACGGCTCGGCTGGGCCGAGCGGCGCGTGGAGCTGCCCGCGGGCCGGTACGAGACGCTGCTGCCGCCCACCGCCGTGGCGGACCTGCTGATCTACCAGCTCTGGTCGGCGTCCGGCCGGGACGCGGCCGAGGGGCGGACGGTGTTCTCCAAGCCGGGCGGGGGCACCCGGGTCGGCGAGAAGCTGAGCGCGCTGCCGCTGACCCTGCGCAGCGACCCGGGCGAGCCGGGTCTGGAGTGCCCGCCCTTCGTGATCGCCCACTCCTCCGGCGGCGACCAGTCCGTGTTCGACAACGGGCTGCCGGCGCACGCCACCGAGTGGATCGGCGACGGCGTGCTGAAGCACCTGACGACGACGCGGCACAGCGCGGCCCTGACGGGTCTGCCGGTCGCCCCGGCGCTCGGCAACCTCGTCCTGGACGGCGGGGACGGCCGCTCCCTGGAGGAGATGGTCGCGGGCACCGGGCGCGGGCTGCTGCTGACCTGCCTGTGGTACATCCGCGAGGTGGACCCGGCGACGCTGCTGCTGACGGGCCTGACCCGGGACGGCGTCTACCTGGTCGAGAACGGCGAGGTCACCGGCCAGGTGAACAATTTCCGGTTCAACGAGTCGCCGGTGGGCCTGCTGGGCCGGGCCACCGAGGCCGGGCGGACGGAGCGGACGCTGCCGCGCGAGTGGAGCGACTGGTTCACCCGGGCCGCGATGCCCGCGCTGCGGATCCCGGATTTCAATATGAGCTCTGTCAGCCAGGGCGTATAACCTCGTAGGCGTTCGTGGTCGGGTGTCACCCGGCCACCCGGAGATCACCGAGGAGACACGAGAACCGTGACGGACATCGTCGACGAGCTGAAGTGGCGCGGGCTCATCGCCCTCTCCACGGACGAGGACGCACTGCGCAAGGCGTTCGCGGACGGCCCCGTCACGTTCTATTGCGGTTTCGACCCGACCGCGCCCAGCCTGCACCTCGGCAACCTCGTGCAGATCCTCACGATGCGCCGCATCCAGGAGGCGGGCAACCGCCCGCTGGCGCTGGTCGGCGGGGCCACGGGTCTCATCGGCGACCCCAAGCCCACGGCCGAGCGCACGCTGAACGCGCCGGAGGTCGTGGCCGGCTGGGTGGAGCGGCTGCGCGCGCAGATCGCGCCGCTGCTCCACTTCGACGGGCCGAACGCCGCGGTGCTGGTCAACAACCTGGACTGGACCCAGGGGATGTCGGCCATCGAGTTCCTGCGGGACATCGGCAAGCACTTCCGGGTCAACAAGATGATCGCCAAGGAGGCCGTCTCCCGGCGGCTCAACTCCGACGCGGGCATCAGCTACACCGAGTTCAGCTACCAGATCCTCCAGGGCATGGACTTCCTGGAGCTGTACCGGCGGTACGGCTGCGCGCTCCAGACCGGCGGCAGCGACCAGTGGGGCAACCTCACCTCGGGCACGGACCTCATCCACCGGGTGGAGCCGGACGCCGTGGTGCACGCGCTGGGCACCCCACTGATCACCAAGGCGGACGGCACCAAGTTCGGCAAGACCGAGTCCGGCACGGTGTGGCTCGACCCCGAGATGACCACGCCGTACGCGTTCTACCAGTTCTGGGTCAACGCGGATGACCGGGACGTCTCCAAGTTCCTGCGCATCTTCAGCTTCCGGTCCCGCGCGGAGATCGAGGAGCTGGAGCGGCAGACGCAGGAGCGTCCGCAGGCCCGGGCCGCTCAGCGGGCCCTGGCCGAGGAGCTGACGACGCTGGTGCACGGCGCGGACCAGACGGCCGCGGTGACCGCCGCGTCCAAGGCGCTGTTCGGCCAGGGAGAGCTGGCGGAGCTGGACGAGCGGACGCTGGCCGCGGCGCTGTCCGAGGTGCCGCACGTCCGGGTCGCCGAGCTCGCCCCGGTGGTCGACCTGTTCGCCGAGGTCGGCCTGGTGGCCAGCAAGTCCGCCGCCCGGCGGACGGTGAAGGAGGGCGGGGCCTACGTGAACAACGCGAAGGTCGCAGCGGACGACTACGTCCCGGGCACCGCGGAGCTGCTGCACGGGCGCTGGCTGGTGCTGCGGCGCGGCAAGCGGAACCTCGCCGCCGTGGAGGTCACGAGCGCCTGAGCGCCGCCGGGGTGTGGGCGGGCCGGCGGTCGCGGCTCTCGTCGTGGCCGCCCGCCCGGTCCCCCGCACTCGGTTGCGGGGGCGCCCTCCGCGGGGCGCTCCCGGTCTCAGGCCCGCCGCGCCCTGCGCTTGCCCAGCGTCGCCATGTACAGGGCGTCCACGGCCGCGACGATGATGATCGCGGCCACCAGCTGGAAGATGTGGCGGCTCCAGTCGATGCCCCGGGTCTCCGCCACGCCGACCGCGCGGGCGATCGCGTTGCCCACGATCGCGCCCAGGATGCCGCAGATGGTGGTCAGCCACAGCGGACTGTGCTGCTTGCCCGGGATGATCGCCTTGGCGATGAGACCCAGCACGAATCCCACGATGATCGCCCACAACCAGCCCATGGCTGCCTCCTCGTACGGCTCGACGTGAGCATTACGGCCAGTGTGGTCCGGTGCACCGTTCGGCGCATGCCGGGTTCCCCCGGACGAGCGGGGCGGTGGCCTGCCCCGCGGGCGGGGGACGACCCGGTCTCGATGGCGTGGCGGGCGCGGCGTAACGTGAGAGGTGTCCCGGCGCGGTGCCCCGCCGGCCGCGGACGAGGATGCGGGCCGGGGCGAGTCCGATACGGGCGGATGGTGGAAGTGTGATGCGGAGACAACACGACGGCGGCAGCCAGGTTTTCCGGATCACCGGTGCCCGGACCGGTCTCGCCGAGGACGTCCGGGGCCGCCAGCGGCGCTACGTGATCTCGATGTCGATCCGTACCCTGTCGGTGATCCTCGCCGTCTCGCTGTGGAACGTCGAGCGGTACGTCGCCATCGTGGCGCTGGTGCTCGGCGTGGCGCTCCCCTACATCGCCGTGGTGATCGCGAACGCGGGCCGCGAGAGGCCGCCGTCGCTGCCCTCGACGTTCGTGACCGCGCCGACGCCTCCCATGATCATGCCGGGTGCCGGCACCGGGCCGGCGGCGCCGTCCGAGGACCCGGGATCCGGGGACGCGTCGGCGGGCGAGGCGGCCGGGGAACGCCGGCGCCCGGCCTGAGCTCCCCGGTCGCGGGAAGCGGAACGGGGGCCGCCGCCAAGCTCAAGAAAACCTCAGATCAATCCTGCTGTTGTGGTGCCGGGCGGTGGGGTACCCGTGACATACTGCGTACGCGCTCCGCATCCCCCGTCGGAGCGACGGACCGACGCCGGGCAGCTCCCCCCGTGGCTGCCCGGCGTCGCCATGTTCCCGCCCGACCACGACCCCGAGACGACGCCGTGAGTGACGAGACCCCGATCTGCTCCGCCAAGCGCTGCCGTGCCGACGCCGTGTGGGTGCTGGCGTGGAACAACCCCGCGGTCCACACGCCGGAGCGGCGCAAGACGTGGCTCGCCTGCGAGGAGCACCGCGAGCACCTGTCGCAGTTCCTCGGCGTGCGCGGGTTCCTGAAGGACGTCGTGCGGTTCGAGGAGTGGCGGGCGGCGGAGGACGGCCGGCCGCAGGCTCCCTAGCCCCGGGTCCGCTAGCCGCCGATCGCCGACATCGGGCGGTCGGGCTGCACGAACGAGGGGTCGTCCAGGCCCGCGCCCGCCTTCTTGCCCCACATCGCCAGCCGCCAGATGCGGGCGATCTCCTCGTCCGGCGCGCCGGAGCGCAGGGCCGCGCGGAGGTCGGTCTCCTCGGTGGCGAACAGGCAGGTCCGCACCTGGCCGTCGGCGGTGAGCCGGGTGCGGTCGCAGGCCGCGCAGAACGGGCGGGTGACGGAGGCGATCACGCCGACCCGGTGCGGGCCGCCGTCGACCAGCCAGCGCTCCGCGGGCGCCGAACCGCGCGCGTCGGCGCCCGCGGCGGTGAGCTCGAAGCGGGTGCGCAGGGAGGCGAGGATGTCCCCGGCGGTGACCATGCCCTCGCGCTTCCAGCCGTGCTGGGCGTCCAGGGGCATCTGCTCGATGAAGCGCAGTTCGTAGTCGTGCTCCACCGCCCAGGCGAGCAGGTCGGGGGCCTCGTCGTCGTTCAGGCCCGGCATCAGGACCGAGTTGACCTTGACGGGGGTGAGGCCGGCCTCGCGGGCGGCCGTCAGGCCCTCCAGCACGTCCTTGTGGCGGTCGCGGCGGGTGAGTGTCCTGAAGACGTCGGGCCGGAGGGTGTCCAGGGAGACGTTGACCCGGTCGAGGCCGGCCGCCTTCAGGGCCGTGGCCGTGCGCTTCAGCCCGATGCCGTTGGTGGTGAGGGACATCCGCGGGCGCGGGGCGAGGGCCGCGACGCGCTCGACGATGCCGGTCAGGCCCGGGCGGAGCAGGGGTTCCCCGCCGGTGAAGCGGACCTCCTCGATGCCGAGTTCGCGGACCGCGACGTCGATCAGGCGGACGATCTCGTCGTCCGTCAGGAGGTCGGGCTTGGCCAGCCACTGCAGGCCCTCTTCGGGCATGCAGTAGGTGCAGCGCAGATTGCACCGGTCGGTGAGCGAGACCCTCAGGTCGGTTGCCACTCGGCCGTAGGTGTCGATGAGCACGTGGGCCCCCTCCCTCTCCCGATCACGCCTGTGCGTGCGTCCTTCGTCACCTGCGAGCCTACGTGACCGCGCCGACGACGACAGCGGCCCGATCCCACGAGGTGCGGCCCGGCCGCGTCGTAGGACCGCACAGTCCTCCTCGACGCGGCCGTCCGTACGAACCTCAGTGCGCTCCGGTGCCGGTCAGGGACCGCACCTCCAGTTCGGCGTACTTGCCGGCGTCCGGCTTCTCCTTCGACAGCAGGGTGCCCAGGACACCGAGCAGGAATCCCACCGGGATGGAGACGATGCCGGGGTTCTCCAGCGGGAACCAGTGGAAGTCGGCGTCGGGGAACATCGAGGTCTCCTTGCCGGAGACCACCGGCGAGAACAGCACCAGGCCGACCGCGGTGACCAGGCCGCCGTAGATCGACCACAGGGCGCCGGAGGTGGTGAACCGCTTCCAGAACAGGCTGTAGAGGATGGTCGGCAGGTTGGCGGAGGCGGCCACCGCGAAGGCGAGGGCGACCAGGCCGGCCACGTTCAGGTCGCGGGCCAGGGCGCCGAGCACGATCGAGACCGCGCCGATGCCGACGGTCGCCCAGCGGGCCGCGCCGAGTTCCTGCCGCTCGGTGGCGCGGCCCCGCTTGATGACGTTGGCGTAGATGTCGTGCGCGAACGAGGACGACGAGGCGAGGGTCAGGCCGGCGACGACGGCGAGGATCGTGGCGAAGGCGACCGCGGAGATGGTGGCGAGCAGGACGGCTCCCCAGTCGGAGTCGACACCGCCGAGGTGCAGCGCCAGCAGCGGCGCCGCCGTGTTGCCCGCCTTGTTGGAGGCGGTGATCTCGTCCGGCTTGATCAGCGCGGCGGCGCCGAAGCCGAGGGCGAGCGTCATCAGGTAGAAGGCGCCGATCAGGCCGATCGCCCAGATCACGGACTTGCGGGCGGCCTTGGCGGTGGGCACCGTGTAGAAGCGGATCAGGATGTGCGGCAGGCCGGCGGTGCCGAGGACGAGGGCGATGCCGAGCGAGAGGAAGTCCAGCTTGGTGGTGCCTGTCGCGCCGTACTTCAGTCCGGGCTCCAGGAACGCGGTGCCCTTGCCGCTGTTGTCGGCGGCGGAGCCGAGCAGGTCCGAGATGTCGAAGTCGAACTTGAGCAGCACCAGGAAGGTCAGCAGCAGGGCGCCGAGGATGAGCAGCACCGCCTTGACCATCTGGACCCAGGTGGTGCCCTTCATGCCGCCGATGGTGACGTACACGATCATCAGCACGCCGACCAGGGCGACGATGCCGATCTTGCCGCTGTCGCTGGTGATGCCGAGGAGCAGGGAGACGAGGACGCCGGCGCCCGCCATCTGCGCCAGCAGGTAGAAGATCGAGACGACGATCGTGGAGGCGCCGGCGGCCGTGCGCACCGGGCGCTGGCGCATGCGGTAGGCCAGCACGTCGCCCATGGTGTAGCGGCCGGAGTTGCGCAGCGGCTCGGCGACCAGCAGGAGGGCGACGAGCCAGGCGACGAGGAAGCCGATGGAGTAGAGGAAGCCGTCGTAGCCGAAGAGGGCGATGGCGCCGGCGATGCCGAGGAAGGACGCGGCGGACATGTAGTCGCCGGAGACGGCGAGGCCGTTCTGGAAGCCGGTGAACTGCCGTCCGCCCGCGTAGAAGTCGGCGGCGTCCTTGGTCTGCCGGCCCGCCCAGACGGTGATGACGAGGGTCGCGGCGACGAACACGGCGAACAGCGTGATGATCAGGGTGCGGTGCTCGCTCGCCGCGCCGGCGGCCAGCAGGGTGTGCTGCGCGGGGCTCATGCGCCGCCCTCCATCCGGGACTTGATGGCTTCGGCCTTCGGGTCGAGCTTGGCGGCGGCGTGCCGCGCGTACCACCAGGCGATGAGGAACGTGGTGAGGAACTGGGCGAGGCCCAGGACGAGGGCGACGTTGACGTTGCCGGCCACCTTGGTGCCCATGAAGCCGCCCGCGTAGTTGGACAGCAGGACGTACAGCAGGTACCAGGCGGCGAAGGCGATCGTCAGCGGGAAGGCGAAGGAGCGGTGGGCGCGGCGCAGTTCACCGAACTCCGCGCTCTGCTGCACCTCGGTGAACTCCTCGGTGGAGGGAAGGTGGGCTCGGGGTTTCGCGGGGGGCGGTGTCTCGGTTGCCACGGAGTCTCCTCGCGTCACGGACATGCGCTTGCTGACCTCAGGACGGGCCACACACTACAGGCGGTCACCGGGGCGCTCCCGTGTGTGAGACCGACGGGGTCCCGGGCCTGCCGGGCCCCCGTTCACGGTCACGGCGCCCCGCACGGACCGGTTCAAGTCGGCCTGCCCCTTTCACAGATCAGGTCCGGGGGATAGTTTCGCCCTGCACCACGCGTCATGTACCTGCCCGAGCACATCCGTGTCTCGGGCGGTTCCGTACCCGGATGATGTGGAGATCCCATGGCCCATCTGCGCCCCAGACGTCGGCTCGCGCTCGCCGTACCGGTCGTGCTGTCGCTGACCGCCTCGCTCGGTTTCCTTCCCTCGGCCGCCTCGGCGGCGACCCCGGCGGCCGCGGCGGTACGGGCGGCGGACGGCCCCGTTCTCGCGTACGTGGTCAACACCGGGACGGACCACCGCACGATCGAGTCGGTGCAGCGGGCGATCACCCGCAACGGCGGCACGGTCGTGGCGAGTTACGACCGGATCGGGGTCATCGTCGTCCACTCCGCGAACCCGGACTTCGGTGCGCTGATGCGGGCGGAGCGCGGCGTCAGGTCGGCGGGCGCCACCCGTACCGCCCCCGTGACGGCGGCGGGCACGACGGACGAGGGCGCGGCGCGGGTCCTGTCGAAGGCCGAGGCCGCGAAGACCGCCCGGGGTGCCGCGGCGGGTGCGGAGCCGCTGGAGGCCGACCAGTGGGACCTGCGGGCCATCGGCGCGGACAAGGCCGCGACGATCAACCCGGGCAGCCGGAACGTGACCGTCGGTGTCATCGACACGGGCGTCGACGACACCCACCCGGACATCGCCCCGAACTTCTCCCCGTCGCAGTCGGCGAGTTGCGTGAGCGGCAAGGCGGACACGACGTACGGCGCGTGGCGGCCGGCGGACGCCGACCACTACCACGGCACCCATGTGGCGGGCGAGATAGCCGCGGCGCGCAACGGCATCGGCGTGGCGGGCGTGGCGCCGGGCGTGAAGGTCGCGAGCATCACCGTGTCCCAGCCGGACTCGACCTCGCTGTTCTACCCGGAGAGCGTGGTCTGCGCCTTCGTGTTCGCCGCGGACCACGGCATCGAGATCACCAACAACAGCTACTACGTCGACCCGTGGCTGTACAACTGCATGGACGACCCGGACCAGCGCGCCATCGTCGACGCGGTCAACCGTGCCCAGCTGTACGCCCAGCGCAAGGGCACCCTCAACGTCGCCTCGGCGGGCAACTCCAACGACGACCTGGACGCCGACGCGCTCACGGACGCCGCGAGCCCCGACGACTCGACGCCGCGGACCCGCACGGTGGACCCGCACAAGTGCTTCGACGTGCCGACCCAGCTGCCCGGCGTGGTCACCGTGAGCGCGGTGGGCGTGAAGGGCACCAAGGCGTACTACTCCAGCTACGGCCGGGGTGTGGTCGACGTGGCGGGACCGGGTGGCGACAGGTACCAGATCCCGGACACGCCGTCGAAGAACGGCCGCATCCTGTCCACGCTGCCCAACGGCCGGTACGGCTTCCTCCAGGGCACCTCGATGGCCTCCCCGCACGTGGCCGCGGTGGCCGCGCTGCTCAAGTCGGCCCGTCCGCACGCCACTCCGGCCCAGCTCCAGGCGCTGCTGAAGGCGCAGGCGGACAACCCGGGCTGCCCGACCGAGCCGTACGACGGCAACGGTGACGGGATCGTGGACGCGACCTGCGTGGGCGGCAAGCGGGTCAACGGCTTCTACGGCTTCGGCGTCGTCAACGCGTTGCGTGCGGTCAAGTAAGAGCGAGCATGAGCAAGCAGGAGGTGGAGCCGGGCAATGTTCCGCGCTTCCCTGTGCGGTCTCGATTCTGAGGGTTGATCGAATCAATACTGCATAGTGAAGTGATGACTGTCATCAATGGAACCGCGCTCGGCGACGCCTGGGCGGCCGTGGGCGGGGAGCCCGCCCTGCTGTCGCGCGTCTCGTCCGTCGTACGGCGGGACACGCTCGGCTCGGCCCTTCCGGTACGGGAGCTGGCGCGCGCGTGCGTGGGCGCGTGCGCGCTGGCCGCCGCGGAACTGGCGGCGCGGCGGGCCGGACTCGCCGAGGTGCCGGCGGTCACCGTGGACGACGGCGCGGTGGCCGCCGCCTTCCACAGCGAGCGGCTCGTGACGGTCGACGGCCGGACACCGGACGGCTTCGCGCCGCTGTCGCGGTTCTGGCGCACGGCCGACGGCTGGGTGCGCACCCACGCCAACTACCCGCACCACCGCGCCCGCCTGCTGGGCGCGCTGGGCCTGCCGGCGGACGCCCCGGCGGAGCGGGTCGCCGGCCGGCTCGCCGGGCGGGGGGCCCTGGAGACCGAGGAGAGCGTCCAGGACGCCGGCGGCCTGGCCGTTGCCCTGCGCACACCCGGGCAGTGGCGGGCGCACCGGCAGGCCGCCGAGGTGGCGGCGCGCCCGCTGGTCGAGCGGGCACGGCTGGACACGGCACGCGCGCGCGTGCTGCCCGCGCCGGCCGCGGGCGCCCCCGTCCCGCTGCCCGCCGCCGGGCTGCGCGTCCTGGACCTGACCCGGGTCCTGGCGGGCCCGGTGGCCACCCGCACCCTCGCCCTGCTGGGCGCGGACGTGCTGCGCGTGGACGCCCCGTGGCTGCCGGAACTGCCGGACCAGCACGCCGACACCGGCTTCGGCAAGCGGTCCGCCGCGCTCGACCTGGGCGCCGGCCGGGACGTCCTGGAGTCCCTGCTGAGCGCGGCCGACGTCGTGGTGACCGGGTACCGGCCGGGCGCCCTCGACCGGTTCGGGCTCTCCCCCGAGGCGCTGGCCGCGCGCCGCCCGGGCCTCGTCGTGGCGCAGGTGTCGGCCTGGGGCGCGTACGGGCCGTGGGGCGGACGGCGCGGCTTCGACAGCCTGGTGCAGGTCGCCACCGGCATCGCGGTGACCGAGGGTTCGGCCGAGCGGCCGGGCGCGCTGCCCGCGCAGGCCCTGGACCACGGCACCGGCTACCTGCTGGCGGCAGCGGTGCTGCGGGCGCTGACCGAGCAGACGTACGACGGTGGCGGCCGGCTGGTCCGGCTGGCACTGGCCCGCACCGCGCACTGGCTGACGGCCGGCATCACGCCGGACGCGGCCGGGGAGGCCCCGTACCCGGGTCCGGACGCCTGGCTGGCCGAGACGGACAGCCGTCTCGGCCGGCTGCGGCACGCCCGCCCGGCCGTGTCCTTCACCGGCGGGCCCACGGGCTGGGCGGCGCCCCCCGTGCCGTGGGGCACGGACCCGGCGGCGTGGCGCTGACGGCTCGGCCGCGCAGGCCATCGGCGACGGGCGCCCGGCCCGCGGTACGCCAGGGCGTGGCCCGCCGGGGCGCACTCGACCGGCCGCGGCCCGATCCCGCGGCCCGCCAAGGGGCGGGCACCCGGCCGTCTTCCGGCGTGCTCACACCCCCGCCGCCCCCAGCAGGCTCCCCGCCGCGTAGGTCACGCCCATCGCCAGGGCCCCGCCCGCCACGTTGCGCAGCACCGCGCGCCTCGGGGCCGCCGCGCCCAGGCGGGCGCTGCTCCAGCCGGTGAGGACGAGGGCGGCCAGCACCGAGGCGACGGTGATGGGCAGGCGCAGCCCGGCCGGGGGCAGCACGATGGCCAGCAGGGGCAGCAGCGCGCCCACGGTGAAGGCGAAGAAGCTGGCCCAGGCCGCGTGCCAGGGGTTGGTGAGGTCGTCCGGGTCGATGCCCAGCTCCACGCGCGCGTGCGCCTTCAGCGCGTCCCGCGCGGTGAGCTGTTCGGCGGCCTCGCGGGCCACCTCGCGGGACAGCCCGCGCGCCGCCAGCAACTCGGTCAGCTCCCGCAGTTCGGCCTCCGGCTGCTCGCGCAGCTCCCGGCTCTCCACGGCGAGCGCGGCCATCTCGGAGTCGCGCTGGGTGGAGACGGAGACGTACTCGCCCGCCGCCATGGACATCGACCCGGCGAGCAGGCCGGCGAGCCCGGCGGTGAGCAGGGCGGCCCGGCTCCCGGTCGCGCCGGCCACGCCGACGACCAGTCCCGCGGTGGAGACGACGCCGTCGTTCGCGCCCAGCACGGCCGCACGCAGCCAGTTGAGCCGGGGGCCCAGGGCGGCGCCGTGGGCCTCGTCGTGGGTGGGTTCCATCACAGCAGGGAGGATCCCACCCCGGCGGTCACGGCCGCAGGACCGACATCGGTGCTCCGCCCCGGGCCGGGGGCCCGGCCGGCGTCCGGGCGCGTCCACCGACCGGACACCGGGCCGGTCCTCCCCCGCCGTGCCGGTGCGGTGGGGCCGGGCGGCGCCCGCCCGCCGTCCTGACGGGCCGCCACCTGCGCCACGGCCGGGCCGGCACCCGGCGGATGTCCCCACGGGCGCGCGCGGGAGCGGGGACGGGTGATCCTGGGTGGACTACCAGCCGGTCGTCCCCACGTGCGCGCGCGGGAGCGGGAGTTGACGTGCGGGCCCCTCCGCGCGGGGCGGCTCCCCGGCCGGCCCGCGCGCCGCCCCGCGTACGCGCGCGTGCGCGATGACCGAGCGGAGGGGCGAGCCCGGGCCGCCCGGCCGGTACCTGAGGGACCGTGCTGTCGGTCGTGGCCCGTATCCTCAGTGACCATGCTCGAAGACCGTGCGACCGCAGTGTCCTCCCCCACCCAGTGGCCGACCGCGTATCCGAAGGGATACGCGGTCGTTGACGTGGAGACCACCGGCCTGGCCCGGGACGACCGGATCATCTCCGCGGCCGTCTACCGGCTGGACGCGCGCGGCGACGTCGAGGACCACTGGTACACGCTGGTCAACCCGGAGCGCGATCCGGGGCCCGTGTGGATACACGGCCTGACGAGCGAGGTGCTGGAGGGCGCGCCGCTGTTCGCGGACGTCGCCGAGGAGTTCGCCGCCCGGCTGGACGGCCGGGTGCTCGTCGCGCACAACGCCGTCTTCGACTGGCAGATGATCGCGCGGGAGTACGCGCGCGCACAGCGCGAGGCGCCGGTGCGGCAGCGGCTGTGCACCATCGCGCTGTCGAAGGAGCTGGGGCTGCCGCTGCCCAACTTCAAGCTGGAGTCCCTGGCCGCGCACTACGGGGTGGTGCAGCGGCGGGCCCACCACGCGCTGGACGACGCGCGGGTGCTGGCGGAGGCGTTCCGGCCCAGCCTGCTCGCCGCGGCGGCGGACGGCGTCCGGCTGCCGCTGCTGGAGTGCCTGCCGCTGACCGAGTGGTCGGACCGGCCCGTGCCCCGGCAGTCGACGGGCGGCTACGGCGGCTACCGGCCGGGCGGTTGGCGCCCCTCCCGCAAACGCCCCGCGTGCCCGTATCCCAACCCGGGTCGCTACGAAGACGGCAAAGGGCTCAAACAGGGCATGCGGGTGGCCTTCTCGGGTGACACCTCGACCGAGCGCGAGATGCTGGAGGACCGCGCCGTCGAGGCCGGGCTGCACGTGGCCACCAGCATCTCCCGGCTGACCAGCCTGCTGGTGACCAACGACCCCGACTCGGGCACCTCCAAGACGGTCAAGGCCCGGCAGTTCGGCACGCCGATCATGGACGAGGCCGCGTTCGGGCAGTTGCTCCGGGACGTCGAGCCCGCCGACGGATAACCCGTCGGCGCCCGCCCGCTCCCGACGGGCGGGCGCTTCACCCACACGCACTCCACCCACACGCACCCCCGCCCACGCGCACCCGTGCCCGCCCGCACCCTGCCGAGGGCACCCGGTCGACGGCACCCGGTCGACAGGGGTCGCCCGAACGGGTGGTTGGCCGGCGACTCACCCGGCCCCCGCTCGCCCGGGAATCGGCGACGGCTCACCCTGTGGCCCATGGCGACATGCGAAGTCTGCGGCAACGACTACGGAATGACCTTCGAGGTGCACGCGCAGGGCCGGGTGCACGTCTTCGACTGCTTCTCCTGCGCGATCCACCGCATGGCCCCCCTCTGCGAGCACTGCCGGGTGCAGATCATCGGCCAGGGCGTGGAGGTGGAGGGCCACTGGTACTGCGGCGCGCACTGCGCCCGGGCGGAGGGGAGGACGGGCATCGTCGACCGGGTGTGACCCGGTACCCGCCCGATTGCACCCCGCGGCCCGGAGGTACCGTCGTGGGGTGCACCGCTACCGCTTCCTGCTGTCCCGCCAGTGGGTCGTCCTCACTCTCGTCTCGATCGCGCTGATCCCGACGATGATCAGGCTGGGCTTCTGGCAGCAGCACCGGTACGAGGAACGCACCGCCCGCAACGACCTCGTCTCCGCCGCGCTGCACGCCGATCCGGTCCCGGTCGAGCGCCTGACCTCCCCCGGCCACGCCGTGACCCGCACCGAGAAGTACCGCACGGTCACCGCGACCGGCACCTTCGACACCGCGAAGGAGGTCGTGGTCCGCCGCAGGACCAGCGCGGACGGCAAGGTCGGTTTCCACGTCCTCACCCCCCTGGTCCTCGCCGACGGCAAGGTGCTGCTGGTCAACCGCGGCTGGATCCCCGCGAACGGCGCGCAGACCGCCTTCCCGGAGATCCCGGCCCCGCCGGCCGGCCGGACCACGGTCACCGGGCGCCTGATGGCCGACGAGACGACCTCGGCGAGCGGCATCAAGAACGTCAAGGGCCTCCCCGACCGGCAGATCATGCTGGTCAACAGCGCGGAGGAGGCACGGCGGCTGGGCGCGCCAGTGCTCGGCGGCTACATCCAGCAGACCGCGCCCGCGCCCGCGGACGGCTCCCCGGAGCAGATCTCCGACCCGGGCAGCGAGGACGCCCCGCTGAACTACGCGTACATGATCCAGTGGTGGCTGTTCGCGGCGGGCGTCCCGGTCGGCTGGTGGTTCCTGGTCCGGCGGGAGATCCGGGACCGGGAGGAGGCCGCGGCGGAACCGCGGCCGGAGGAGAGCGAACCGGCCGCGGTCTGACCGCGCCCCGCGTCCCCGGAAACGCGTCATTCCCCGGCGGGCCACCTGGCCGGCCCCCTCTCCCGCCCCGGGACCGCACGGCCGAGAGGTACGGCCCCGGCGACGGCCGCCGGCTCGGCGGCTTCCCGCAGGCGTGCAGCCGCGTCGGCCCGGTCCGCACCGCCCTCACGCCGTTCGGGGGCGAGGAGGCAGGATAGGGGCCATGGATCTTGGACTGAAGGACCGGGTGTACGTCGTCACCGGGGCCACCCGGGGACTGGGCAACGCCGCCGCGCGGCAACTGGTCGCCGAGGGCGCGAAGGTGGTCATCACCGGCCGGGACGGCGAGCGGGTCGCCGAGGCCGCCGCGGAGCTGGGGCCGGACGCGGTGGGCGTGGCCGTGGACAACGCCGACGCCGGGGCTCCCGAGCGGCTGATCGCGGCCGCCCGCGAGCACTTCGGCGGCTTCCACGGGGTGCTGGTGAGCGTGGGCGGGCCGCCGCCCGGGTTCGTCGCCGACAACACCGACGAGCAGTGGCGGGCCGCCTTCGAGTCCGTCTTCCTCGGCGCGGTGCGGGTCGCCCGCGCGGCGGCGGCGGAGCTGGACGCGGGCGGTGTCATCGGCTTCGTGCTGTCCGGGTCGGTGTACGAGCCGATCCCGGCGCTGACCGTGTCCAACGGGCTGCGGCCCGGGCTGGCCGGGTTCGCCAAGTCGATCGCCGACGAGCTGGGGCCGCGCGGGATCCGGGTGGTGGGGGTGCTGCCGGGGCGGATCGCCACGGACCGCATGCGCGAGCTGGACGCGCTCTCGGCCGACCCCGAGGCGACCCGGGCCGCCAACGAGTCGCGGATCCCGCTGCGCCGGTACGGCACCCCCGAGGAGTTCGGGCGGGTCGCGGCGTTCCTGCTGTCGCCCGCGGCCTCCTACCTGACCGGGGTCATGGTGCCGGTGGACGGTGGGACCCGGCACGGATTCTAGGCGTTCCGTCCGGCCCGGTCCTCCGTACGGGCCGGGCCGGTCCGCGGGGCTCCGGATCCCGGCCCGGCGGCCGCGGTCACGTCACCTTCTCCGCCCGGTGCCGCACTTCGTCCAGCCGGACCTCGGCCGGCAGTGCCGCCGGCCCCGCCGACTCGCGGGCGTGGGCCAGTGGCCCGGTGGTGAACGCGGACAGGGCCCCGGCCGGGGCCGTGTCCGGCGTGAGCCGGAGCCGGGCCCGTACCACCGGGCGGGTGCGCCGGCCCCGCAGCAGGACGCGCGCGTCGGCCACGCCCGGCAGGCCGGCCGCCTCCGCCTCCAGCGCGCTCTCCAGGGCCTGGCCCCGCAGCCGGGCCTCCTTGCCGTCGCCGGTGTCGACCGGCAGGTCGGCGGGCCGGTGCCGGCGCAGGTTCGCCGTCAGCCACCAGAGGGCGAGCAGGACCAGGAGGGCCAGGGCGGCGATGACCGCCGGCCACCACCAGGACGCGCCGCGCCAGTGGGTGCGTTCGGCGCGGGTGAGCAGGACGTCGTGGGGGCCGGCGTGCAGCCACCAGGAGGGCGGCGGCGCGCCCAGGCCGGCGGCCAGGACGGTGCCGCCGAGCGCGAGCAGGACCAAGCCGGCGAGAGCCAGCAGGACGCGGTTGACGCCGGTGCGCATCGGCTCACCCCTTCCGTCCGGGCCGGGCCACGCGCAGGGACAGCGCGGCCGGGCGGGCCAGTCCGAGGTCGTGGACCGCGTCGGTGAGCACGCCGTCCAGGTCGGCCCGGACGTCGTCCAGCTCGCGGAAGTGCGAGACCGCGCGGACGTCGGCCTTCCGGCGGCGCATCCGCACCCGTACGGCGTGGACGCCGGCCACCTCCATGGCCCGGTCGCGCAGGAACAGCGCGGCCGCGTCCCGCCGGAGCGCGGCGCGCACGTCGGGGTGCGGGCGCCGCATCGGCAGCAGGTCGCGCCGGCCGGGGGTGAGGGCGAGGACGACCAGCCACAGGCCGACGGCGGCGGCGAGGCCGGCGCCGGCCAGCACCCAGGTGTCGTCCAGGTGCCGTTGGGCCAGTTCCCGGGCGAGGACGCGGCGCCAGCGCATCGCGGGGTGGTGGGCCCGGACAGCGGCGACGTCGTAGAGCAGCAGGCCCGCGCCCGCCAGGAGCAGCACCGCGACGACGGCGGCGGGGACGCGGCGCGGGGACCAGAACCGGTGGCTGCCCTTGGCGTCGGGAACCTCGCCGGACCCGTCGTCGACGGTGCCGGTACCGGTGCCGTCGCCGGTGCTCTGCGGCTGGTTCATCCCACCCTCCCCCGGGTCGTCGTGACCGGGTGGAGGCGTTCGACGTCGACGGCGACCTCCCGGACCGCCATGCCGGCCAGCGTGCCCACCCGCTCGGTGACCCGACTGCGCACGGCGGCGCAGCGGGCGCCGACGGGGCAGGGGTAGCCGAGTTCGACGTGGACGCGGACGCGGGCCACGTCGTGCAGCACGGCGACCGTGGCGCGCGGGGGCGCCGCCGCCTCGGGCAGCGGGGCGAGGGCCTCGCGGGCGGCCTGCCCGGCGATCTTGGCCACGACCCGGTCGGCGATCCGGGTGGCGCCGCGCCGGGCCGGGGAGACGACGTCCGGCGAAGGGCGCGGTGTGCCGGTCTCGACGGTCACCCGCGTCACCTCCGCCGTTCGCGCCGGGTGTCGCGGGTGCGGAAGAAGTCACCGGGTTCCAGGTCACCGTCCGCGAACCGGCCGGCGACGAAGCCGATGGCGCCCAGGGCCGCCACCAGAAGGAACGCGCCGAAGCCGCCGAAGTATCCGGCGAAGCCCAGCGCCATGCCGGCGATGATGCCGGCCACGGCCATGCTCATACAGCGCTCCTCAGTCCGTCCGGCGGGCGGTGGCCGCGCCGGGCCTGCCTCACTGGATCCGGGGCTCCGGCTCCTCTTCCTCTTCGTCGGGCAGCTTCACGTCGCTGACCGCGATGTTGACCTCGACCACCTCCAGGCCGGTCATGCGTTCCACGGCGGTGATCACGTTCTCCCGCACGGCGCCGGCGACATCGGTGATCGAGACGCCGTAGACCACGACGATCTCCAGGTCCAGCGCGGTCTGCACCTCGCCGACCTCGGCCTTCACACCGCGGGTCACCGACTTGCCGCCCGGCACCCGGTCCCGGACGGCGCCGAAGGTGCGGGCCAGGCCGCCGCCCATGGCGTACACCCCGTCCACGTCCCGTGCCGCGAGGCCCGCGACCTTCTCCACGACGCCGTCGGCGATGGTGGTGCGGCCCCGGGTCGCCGGATCCCCGGACCGCCGGGCCGGCTTGCGGGTGAGCCCCTGCGGTTCGTGGCCGCTCTCGGAAGTGGTCGTCATATCGGTCATCGCCGTACGTCCCTTCGGTCGTCGTCCCGTTCCGCCGTCGTCCTTTCACTACGGTATGCGCGTTTGACCCGTTATGCGCCGTTTATGCGGCAGGCTGGTGGAATGACGGTGGATCGGTGGACTCGGATGGTGCGGGAACAGGTGGCTCTGGGCAGGCTGCTTCCGCTCGGCGGCGCGCGCGACGGCGCGTGGATCGCGGAGGCGGCGGCCGGGGCGGTGCTGGGACGGGCGGTGGCGGACGGGGTGCCGGGGGTGCGCCTGGGCACGCTGCGGATCGCGCCGGCCGGCCCGGAGGCGGACGAGCCCGCGGTGCCACCGCCGCCGAGCGCGCTGGCGCCGGGCGCGCTGCGGGTGACGGCGGATTTCGCGGCGACGGGCGCCGAGCCCCTGCCGGCGGCGGCGGAGCGGCTGCGGCTGGCCCTGGCGACGGCCGCGGACCGGCGGCTGGGCCTCGCGGTCACGGAGATCGACCTGCGGGTGACGGACCTGCTGGAGCCGGAGGAGCGGACCGGGGAGGCGGTACGGTCCCCGCGGCCGCCCGCCGCCCGGGAGCCCGCGGACCCGGACGAGGCGGCGGTGACCGCGGCGGCGCTCGGCGTCCCCGGGGTGGTCCGCCTGACGGGGACGCTGGGCGGCCTGGGCCGGGCGGTGCACATCGGGGAACACGGCGGGGGCGCCGCGCTCCCCCACCGCCATGTGCGCGTCGAGATCGCGACCGGCGCGGGTCACCGGGCCGTGGACGTGGCCCGGCAGGTCCGTGCCGCGGTCCGGGACGCGCTGGAGGACCACCCGACGGTGGCCGTCCTGGTCACCGCGGCGGATTAGGGCCTCTCGCCCGGATCGTGCCGGGCGCGGACGGCCGGAAGCCGCCCCGCGAACCGATCCGGACCGGACGGGTCACGGACGACGGCGGCACGCCCGCCGGTACGGGGTCGTCAGCGGTTCCGCAGGGACCCGGTGGACCGGGGCCCGTGCCGTGGGTTCATTCGCCGAGGCCGGCCAGGTCCCGCAGGCGGCGGGCCTGGGCCGCCCGCTCGGCGGCACGCTGCTCCTCGTAGGAACGGCCGGCCGCGCCGCGCAGCAGGCCCTTGGTCTCCACCACGGCGTCCCGCGGCGCGGCCAGCACCGCGGCGGCCAGGTCCCGCACCGCCGCGTCGAGTTCCGGCGCGGGCACCGCGAGATTGGCCAGCCCGCTCGACACCGCCTCCTCGGCCCCGACGGACCGCCCGGTCGCGCAGATCTCCAGCGCGCGGGCGTACCCGACGAGGCCGACCAGCGGATGGGTGCCGGTCAGGTCGGGGACGAGACCGAGGCTGGTCTCGCGCATGGCGAACTGGACGTCGTCGGCGACGACCCGCAGGTCGCAGCCGAGCGCGAGTTGGAAGCCGGCCCCGATGGCATGGCCCTGGACGGCGGCGATGGACACGATGTCGGTCCGCCGCCACCAGGTGAACGCCTCCTGGTATTCGGCGATGGTCGCGTCGAGCCCGGCGTCGTCACGGCGCGCGAGTTCGACGAAGGTCGGCTCGCCCGGGATCCCCTCCGGGGTGAACATCCGGCGGTCCAGCCCGGCGGAGAAGGACTTGCCCTCGCCACGCAGCACGACGACACGCACGGAGCCCGGCAGCAGCCGCCCGGCCTCGGCGAGGGCCCGCCACAGGGCGGGGCTCTGCGCGTTGCGCTTGGCCGGGTTGGTCAGCGTCACCGTGGCGAGCGCGTCGTCGACGGTGAGCCGTACGCCGTCCTTGTCGAGTGCAGGAGCGAGGTCCTGGTCGGGCGAAGCCATGGGGCGCCTCCGATGGGTGCGGTCGTCACGCAGTGCCGTACGGCATGCTAAGTGACTGCACAGTAACCACCCGGCCGGTCAGTCCGCCGACCGGGTGGCCACCATCGAAGCCGATGGCCGCCCGGAGTCAGGACGTAGCGGCCTTCTTGCCCCGGGTCGCTCCGCCACGCCCACGCAGCGTGACGCCCGACTCGCTGAGCATCCGGTGGACGAAGCCATACGAGCGGCCGGTCTCCTCGGCCAGCGCCCGGATGCTCGCACCGGAGTCGTACTTTTTCTTCAGGTCTGCCGCGAGCTTGTCGCGCGCGGCGCCGGTCACCCGGCTGCCCTTCTTCAGAGTCTCGGCCACCCGTGCCTCCTCATGGGAAGTGCGCTCTGGTCTCCTCATGATCACCCCTCCCGGGCCCGATGGCCACCCATTCGGCAAGGTCCGTGAGACCCCGTTGTGACGACAGGAGCCGTTCCCCACATACGGAATGCCGGATTCCAACGGGCCGGACACGCGGGTCCGAACGGGTGGATTCGCGAAGCGGCAGGTCAGGGACGCGCAACGGCCGACCCCCCGGGACTGGGGGATCGGCCGCGAAATCCGTGTACGACACACCTCGATACGAGGAGATCTCACACAGATGATGGATCACGGATCGGCTGAATGATCCATACTCCGTGGATCAGACATTCGATCACGCCAGGGCGACGAGGTCCGCGTAACCGGAACCCCACAGGTCCTCGACGCCGTCCGGGAGCAGGATGATCCGCTCCGGCTGGAGCGCCTCGACGGCGCCCTCGTCGTGGGTGACGAGCACGACCGCGCCCTTGTAGGTGCGCAGGGCGCCGAGGATCTCCTCGCGGCTGGCCGGGTCCAGGTTGTTCGTGGGCTCGTCGAGGAGCAGCACGTTCGCCGAGGAGACGACCAGGGTCGCGAGGGCGAGACGGGTCTTCTCGCCGCCGGAGAGCACGCCGGCCGGCTTGTCGACGTCGTCGCCGGAGAACAGGAACGAACCGAGGACCTTGCGGACCTCCACCAGGTCCATGTCCGGCGCGGCCGAGCGCATGTTCTCCAGGACCGTGCGCTCCGGGTCCAGGGTCTCGTGCTCCTGGGCGTAGTAGCCGAGCTTGAGGCCGTGCCCGGGGACGACCTCGCCGGTGTCGGGCTGCTCCACCCCGCCGAGCAGTCGCAGCAGGGTGGTCTTGCCGGCGCCGTTGAGGCCGAGGATGACGACCCTGGAGCCCTTGTCGATGGCCAGGTCGACGTCGGTGAAGATCTCCAGCGAGCCGTAGGACTTCGACAGGCCCTCGGCCATCAGCGGGGTCTTGCCGCAGGGCGCGGGCTCCGGGAAGCGGAGCTTCGCGACCTTGTCGGACTGGCGGACCGCCTCCAGGCCGGAGAGCAGCTTGTCCGCGCGGCGGGCCATGTTCTGCGCGGCGACCGTCTTGGTGGCCTTGGCGCGCATCTTGTCGGCCTGCGAGTGCAGGGCGGCGGCCTTCTTCTCGGCGTTGGCGCGCTCGCGCTTGCGGCGCTTCTCGTCGGCCTCGCGCTGCTGCTGGTACAGCTTCCAGCCCATGTTGTAGACGTCGATCTGGGAGCGGTTGGCGTCCAGGTAGAACACCTTGTTGACGACCGTCTCGACCAGGTCGACGTCGTGGGAGATCACGATGAAGCCGCCGCGGTAGGTCTTCAGGTAGTCCCGCAGCCAGGTGATCGAGTCCGCGTCGAGGTGGTTGGTCGGCTCGTCGAGGAGCAGGGTGTCGGCGTCCGAGAACAGGATCCGGGCCAGCTCGATACGGCGGCGCTGACCACCGGAGAGGGTGTGCAGCGGCTGGCCGAGCACCCGGTCGGGCAGGTTCAGCGCGGCGGCGATGGTCGCGGCCTCGGCCTCGGCGGCGTACCCGCCCTTGGTGAGGAACTCCGTCTCCTGGCGCTCGTACTGCTTCAGGGCCTTCTCGCGGGTGGAGCCCTTGCCGGTGGCGATGCGCTCCTCGTTCTCGCGCATCTTGCGGATCAGGACGTCCAGGCCGCGCGCGGACAGGACGCGGTCGCGGGCGAGGACGTCCAGGTCGCCGGTGCGGGGGTCCTGGGGCAGGTAGCCGACCTCGCCGGAGCGGGTGATCGTGCCGCCGGCGGGGATGCCCTCGCCGGCCAGGCACTTGGTGAGGGTGGTCTTGCCGGCGCCGTTGCGGCCGACGAGTCCGATGCGGTCGCCCTTGGCGACGCGGAAGGTGGCGTTCTCGATGAGGACGCGCGCACCGGCGCGCAGCTCGATACCGGAGGCGGAGATCAAGGACAGACTCCAGGGCAGACAGGGGTTGGCGGGTGGGCGGCTGAGGACGTTCCCGCCGTCTAATGCGCGAGGAGAATGGCCATGGGGGCAATTCTAACGGGGCGGGGCAAGCGGTTTGTCTGCGTCCGGATGCCGGGAGGGCGGAGCGGGGAGTCCGTTCCCCAGCGGGGTGCGGCCGGGCACGATCCGGCCCAGGTCGTCCAGGGCCACGAGCTGGCCGGTCCAGGCGGCGTCCGCGCACGGCTGGGCGAGGAGCAGGGCGGTGCCCCGCCGTACGGCGCTTGCGGGCCGGAACGCGCAGCCCTTGGGGGCGGGCAGCACCCAGCGCAGGTCGCCGTCGGCGGTGCGGTAGGCGGTGACGCGGCTCGGGGTGACGACGGCGAGGATGCCGTGGCCGAGGAGGCGCAGGACTCCGGTGCCGCCCTGGGCCGGGAGCCACTCGGCGGCGTCGGGCAGGGCGCGGTGCCAGCGGACGGTGCGGCCGTCGGTGTCGGTGAGCAGACCGTCGTCCCAGAGCGTGATGACGGCGCCGGGTGCGGGCAGTACGGCGAGGGGGCGGTGCCCCGCGCGCGCGTAGCGCCACCGGGGGGCGCCGGTGCGGCGGTCGTAGCCGACGACGGCGGTGCCCCGCGCGCGTGCCGCCCACTGGCCGTGCCCGGCGGTCAGCAGCCGGTCGCCGTAGGGGGCGGGCCGCAGCCGGTGGACCGTGCCGAGGAGTCCGGCGGCCAGGGCGGCGGCGAGGACCCCCGCGACGACCCGCCGGACGGACGCCACGGGACGGGAGCGGGCCCGCGCCACCGCGCCGGAGGCGGTTCCCGCGACGGTGGACGGCCGCCGCCGTCCGTGCCCGCCGGCGAGGACCGCCCGGTGCCCCGCGGACCGGGCGGGGGGCGCGGGGCGGGCCGGACGGGCCGAAGCCGGACCGGGCGCGCTCGACGGGACCGGGAGCGGAGCACCCGGGATCCGCGGGAGCGGAGTCGGGCCGACCGGGACCGACAAGGCCGAAGCGGGGGCCGCCGCGCTCGACGGAACCGGGGACGGACCGACCGGGACCGGCGGAACCGGAGTCGCGCCGGGTGCGCTCGACGGAGCCGGCGCCGGGTCGGCCGGGGCCGGCGGAACCGGAGGCGGGGAGGCCGTGGCCGGCGGAGCCGGGGTGGTGGGGTCCCGGGGTGGTCGTGTCACTCTGCCCCCTCGGTCTCCACCGGCCCGTGACAGGGGCCGAGCGTAGCCACCGCCCCGGAGGCCGGGTGGATGGCCGGGCGGGTGGCGGGTACATGTCCCCCCGTTCGGCGGTTGGACCGGCGGCGCCTGCCCGTGCGGCGGGGGAAGATGGCGCCAGGGTTCGGATGACGCGCGCGGCGGCGCGGTCGGGAGGCGGTGGCGCGTGCAGTTCGACGACGACGCGGATCTGGACACCTCGGAGGTCCAGGACGTCCGCGGCAGCCGGATCCCCGGCGGCAGGGCGACCGTGGGCGGTGGCGTGGCCGGGCTGATCGCCCTGCTGCTGGGCCTCTTCTTCGGCGTCGGGCCGGATCAGCTGGGGCTGTCCTCCGGCGGGGACCGGGCCGCGCCGTCCGCCTCCTCGCTCGACCAGGTGCGGCAGAGCTGCCGTACCGGCCGGGACGCGAACACCCGGTACGACTGCCGGGCGGTGGCCGTGGTGAACAGCGTGCAGGACTTCTGGACGCGGGAGCTGCGGCGCGGCGGCCGCACGTACACCCCCTCGACGACGGTCTTCTTCAGCGACCGGATCGGCACGGCGTGCGGCACGGCGACCTCGGCGGTCGGCCCGTTCTACTGCCCCGGGGACCGCAAGGTCTACCTGGACCTCGGCTTCTTCGACGAGCTGCGGACGAAGTTCGGCGCCGAGGGCGGCCCCTTCGCCCAGGCGTACGTGATCGCGCACGAGTACGGGCACCACGTGCAGGACCTGTCCGGGGTGCTCGGCCGCGCCCAGGACGGGACGACCGGCGCGGGCGGCGGCTCGGTGCGCACCGAGTTGCAGGCGGACTGCTACGCGGGCGTGTGGGCGCGGCACGCGACGAGCACGCCCGACGAGTCGACCGGGCGCCCGCTGATCACCAGCCTGACGGACGCCGACGTCCGGGACGGCCTGGACGCCGCCGCGGCGGTGGGCGACGACCGGATCCAGGAGCGGTTCCAGGGCCGGGTGACGCCGGACACCTGGACGCACGGCTCCGCGCAGCAGCGCCAGCAGTGGTTCGGCCAGGGGTTCCGGACCGGCGACATGGCGCAGTGCGACACGTTCCGCTGAGCCGCCGGCCGGTGCGGCCGCGGCAGGCGTGGCGCGGGGGCCCCGCGGCCCCCGGCGGGCCGGAGCTTCGGGGCGTGCGCCCCGGAGCCCGGGGCGCACGCCCCTTCGCCGCTCAGCCGCCGGTGTGCACCTGGAACGCGGCCCGGCGGACGGCCTTCGCCAGGGCCGGGTCGGGGTGGGCCGCGGCGAGCGCGACCAGGACCTGCACGGTGCGCGGGTGGCCGACGGCGCGGACCTCGTCGAGCAGCTGGGGCACGGTGGCCTGCACCGCGGACTCCAGGTGCCGGACCAGCATCGGCGCCTCGCCGTGGTCGGTGACGGCGGCGGCGGTGTCCACCCACAGCCAGGTGGCCTCGTCCCGGGTGAGGACCTCGTGGGCGTCCTCCGGGTCGATACCGTCGTGCTCGGCGAGCCACAGCAGGGCGTACGGTCTGAGCGTCGGCTCGTCCACCACGGCCCGCACGTCGGGCTCGGCGGGGGCGCCGACCACCCGCAGCGCCTCGAAGGCCAGGCCGCGCAGCAGGGCGTCCTCGCCGCGGGCGGCGTCGACCAGCTCGGAGACGGCGCCGCCGACGGGGCGGGCGGCGAGCCAGGCGCGGTACTCGGCGCGGGCCGCGTTGGGCCGGAGCTGGGCGCAGCCGCGGAGCATGTCCTCGGCGGACTGCTCGATGTTGCCCGCGGGGCTCTGCGCGGCCACGCAGATCTGCTCCAGCTTGACCCAGACCGCCCAGCTTCCCAGCGGGGTCAGCGTGGCCTGGCCGGCTCCGTAGGTCAGGGCGCCGACGGAGGCCAGCGCCCCCAGCGCCCAGTCGAGCAGGGGGGCCAGCGGGGCGCCGGCGGCGGGCACGGGGTCCGCGGCGGCCTGGGGCCCGGCGGGCTCTCCGGTGCCGGGTTCGTAGGCGACCTCGCAGCGCTCGGTGCGCAGTTCGGTGACCCGCTGCTGGAGCAGGTCGAGGAGCTGCTCGACCGGGACCGGGCCGGCGGAGAGCTGGAGGAAGGACAGCACCTGGGGCATGGCCGAGACGACCTCGGCGACGGCGGCCGGCTCGTGCCCCTCCGGTTCGGGGCTGGCGAGCGACCAGGCGTCGAAGAGGGCGACCCAGCCGCGCAGCACGGCGCTGTCGTCGCGGTTCCAGGCGCGCAGCCGCCAGCCCGGGCGCGCGCTGTCGCCGTGCACCTCGACGAGTCCGGCGAGGCGGGCGGTGTCCCAGTCGGCGCGGACCTGAGCGGTGCTCAGCCCGAGGTCGGCGGCGGCACGTTCGGTGGTGGCCTCGGAGAGGGTGGCCTTGCCGTCGGCGGTGGCACCGTCGCTGCCGGGGCCGAGGGCCGCGTCGGCCCAGCGGGCGACACGAGCCGCGCCGGCCAGCCCGGTACGGGCCATTCCGGCCAGTTCCGCGGGGGCGGGTGTGCCCTCCGGCGGCCGGGGTGCGGGGCGGCTCGGGCGCCGCTGGTTCACAGCTCTGGGGGCGGCGGCCAGGGGTCGCGGTCGGACGAGTCGAAGCCTGGAGTCGCGCGGGATACGGGACGTCACGGGTGCAGTCTTCCGGTTGACGGTCCGAAAACCCAAACGGAATGTCACGGCGGGCGACGGGGCTGGCCAACGCACGGGGTGCGCAGAGGGCGGCACGGACGTGATCCGGCCAGCCGTACGGCCGCAAACGGAATGTCCCGCACCGGCTGCCGTACGGCCGCCGCACCCGCTGTCGCACCGGCCCCGGCGGCCGCGGCCGCTCCCGCGCCGCCCCGGCCGCCGGGCCCCGGCCGTCCGGGGCGGCGCCGGGGTGTCACATCAGCGGGGTCAGGAACCGGCGCAGCCGTTCCTCGTACTCCTCGGGGTCCGCGTTCCACATCGCGGCGTGCGGTGCCTTCGGGACGGTGTGCAGGGCGACGAGGCCGGGGCTGCGCCCGGCGAGCCTGCGGGAGAACTCCCAGGGGGCGACCTGGTCGTCCGGGCCGTGGATGATCAGCGTGGGCACCTTCAGCAGTTCGGGGTCGCCGGCCTCGGCGGCCCGGTCGGCGTGCAGTCCGGCCCGCCCCTGCGCGGCCCGCACGGCGAGCGGCAGCAGCGGCTGCGGGGTGCGCCCGGCCCGGGCCAGGGCCCGCAGCGTGGCCTCCCAGCTCAGCACCGGCGAGTCGAGGACGAGTCCGGCGATGCGGTCGCGGACCGCGGAGTGCTCGGCGGCCCGCAGGGCCATGGTGGCGCCGGTCGACCAGCCGAGGAGGACGACCCGCCGGGCGCCGTAGCGGACCGCGTAGCGGATGGCCGCCTCGACGTCGCGCCACTCGGTCTCGCCGAGGTGGTGCAGCCCGTCCGGCGGGCGCGGGGCGCCGAGGTCGCCGCGGTAGGCGAGGGCGAGGACCGGCAGCCGGCGGCCGTGCAGGAAGCGCATGACGTTCAGGGCCTGCTCCCGGGTGGTGCCGAGGCCGTGCACGGCGATCACCCAGGTGTCCCGGTGGCCGGGCACGAACCAGGCGGGCAGCGCGCCCAGCTCGCCGGGCACGTCGATGTCGGCGTGGTCGAGACCGAGGGCGGTGGTGGGGTTGCCGACGTAGAGGTTGGGGGTGAGCCACACCGCGTCGCCGGGCTCCAGGGTGCCGTGGGTGACGCGCTCCAGGCGCCGTACGGCGGTGTCGGCGGTGTGCGCGGCCGACTCCACGACGGGGCCGACGACCGCGTGGGAGCCGTCGCCGGCGAGGCCGTAGGTACCGGGCCGCAGGGAGGCCAGGTCGCGGGTGAGCGTGATCTGCCCGGCGGCCGTGCCGTGCACGGTGAGGCGGGGTTCGGTGGGCAGGGGCCGGCCCGCGGGCGCCTTCAGCGCGGCGCCGCTGGCGAGCCGGCCGAGGGCCACGGAGGCCGTGCCGGCGGCCAGGACCGCGGTGAGCGCGGTGACGGTCGCCTTGACGGTGCGCACGGCTCCAGTGTCGTGGGGGTCCGCGCCACCGGCCAGTGGGAGGCCGGGACCGGGTGAGAAGGCCCTGGGCAGGGGCGGCCTGGGCGCCGCGGGCCAGGCGGGCCGCGTCCGGGCACCGGCGCGGCGGGTCAGGACGCGCCGGTCCGGCCGCACCGAGAGGGCGCGGCGGAGCAGGGCGAGCGGAGTCGGCAGGGGGCGGGACGGGTTGCTGCTCGGCAAGGGGTCACCTCCGTTGACCGTACCCCTTCAAGCGTGCCCCGGCCTCCGCCAGTTGTGCCTCGCTCAGCAAGGACGGTGTCAGGCCCGGCACCGACGACGCGGTCAGCCACAGCCGGCACATCCACTCGAGCTGGGCGGTGCGGTCGTAGGCCTGGTCGAGCGTGGCGCCGTGGGTGATCGTGCCGTGGTTGCGCAGCAGGCAGCCGGAGCGGCCGTCGAGGGCGCGGAGCATGTGCGCGGCGAGTTCCTCGGTGCCGTAGGCGGCGTAGGGGGCGACCCGGACGGGGCCGCCCAGCGCGGCCGCCATGTAGTGGACGAGCGGCAGCTCGGACACGAGCGTGGAGACCGCGGTCGCGTGCACCGCGTGGGTGTGGACGACGGCCCGGGCTCCGGTGGTGCGGTAGACCGCGAGGTGCATGGGCAGTTCGCTGGTCGGGACGAGGGTGCCGAGCACCTGGTGGCCGGTGAGGTCGACGCCGGTGACGTCGGCGGGGGTGAGCCGGTCGTAGGGGACACCCGAGGGGGTGACCAGCACGAGGTCTCCGCTGCGGGCGGAGACGTTGCCTGAGGTGCCGACCACCAGCCCGTCGGCGACGGTCCGGCGGGCCGTGGCGACCAGATCCGCCCAGAGCCGTGCGACGTCCGGCGGCACGTCCGGCCGTGGTTCCGCCCGGGCTTCCTGTCGTTCCTCTGCCGTGTCCCGCCGGGGTTCAGCCATGCGGCGATCCTCCCAGCCGGGGCGCCGGGCGGCGGGCGGTCGGGGCGTTCCGGTCCGGAATTCATACGACCGAACGGGCGGATTGCGGGGCGAATCGTCTGAATTCGACCCGGATTTCGTGATCAATGAGCCTTCAATGATCCCTCATGCCCACTCGACGTCCGCCGCCGCCCGCACGGGTGGGGCGCCCGTCGTCCGCCATCTCCGGGGAGACGCATGTCTCGTGAACACACCTCCGTCCGCCGCCGCGCCGGTGTCGTCGCGACGGCCACGGCGGCGGCCCTGGCCGTCACGGGCGCCGCGCCCGCGTCGGCCGCGGCGCCGGTACCGGCCGGCCCGCCGGTGTCCGCGGCGGCGCTGCGGCCGGCCGGGCCGGCGGAAGCGGCAGGGCTGGGGGAAACGGCAGGGACGGGGGAAGCGGCGGGACTGACGGTTCCGGCCGCGCCGGCCACCGGGCGGACCGGCTTCCCCGCGCCGCCCCGGATCCCCGGATTCGCGACCCCCGCGACACCGGCCGGAGCCCCCGCGCACGCGACCCCCGCCGCCCCGGCCCCGGCACCCGGATTCGCGCCCCCCGCCGTCCCCGCTCGCACCACCGGGCTCGCGGTCCCCGCCGCGCCCGCCCGTACCACCGGGTTCCTGACGCCGGCCGGACCGGGGGAGCCGCTCGGCTCCCGCGAGGGCGCCCGGTCGCCGCGGTCCGCCCCGCCCCCGGCGCCCGCCCGGCCGCGGCGGCCCGGCCGTACGCGGGCGGCGGCCACGGGATTGCCCAAGGGGCCCAAGGGGCACGACGTCTCGTCGCACCAGCGGACCGTCGACTGGCGGACCGCCCGGACCAAGGGCGCGCGGTTCGTCTACGTCAAGGCGACCGAGTCCACGAACTACCGCAATCCCTACTTCTCCGGGCAGTACGACGGCGCCCTCAAGGCCGGCCTGCTCCGGGGGGCGTACCACTTCGCCCTGCCGAACCGCTCCTCCGGCGCCAAGCAGGCCGGGTACTTCGTGCGGCACGGCGGCGGCTGGCAGGCGGACGGCTGGACGCTGCCGCCCGCGCTCGACATCGAGTACAACCCGTACGACGCGAAGCACCAGTGCTACGGACTGGGCAAGAAGCGGATGGTCGGCTGGATCCGGTCGTTCAGCGACGAGGTCAGGCGGCGGACCGGCCGCCGCCCCGTGATCTACACCACGACCCACTGGTGGAAGCTGTGCACCGGGAACAGCCGCGCGTTCTCCAAGGACCACGCCCTGTGGATCGCCCGGCACGGCACCTCGCGCCCGGGGGCGCTGCCGGGCGGCTGGCGGTACTGGACGTTCTGGCAGTACCGCGCCAAGGGCACGCTGCCGGGTGACCAGAATCTCTTCAACGGCACCACGGGCCGCCTGCGGCTCTTCGCCCTGGACGAGTAGCCAAGGGGCGCTTGGGCCGAGGGAGCGAAACGGAACGCCGGACCCGCGTTACGGACACTCTCACGCCCGACCCAGTTCATCTTCCGTTCACCCAGGTTGCCTACGTTCAACCAGCCAACGACCTCGAACGATTGCCTGGGTAAATGGAAAGCTTCTCGCTGATCCTCGCGATTGTGGTGGTAACCGCACTTGCGTTCGATTTCACGAACGGTTTCCACGACACCGCGAACGCGATGGCCACCACCATCTCCACAGGCGCCCTGAAGCCCAAGATCGCGGTGGTCATGTCCGCCGCCCTCAATCTTGTGGGCGCCTTCCTCTCCGTGGAGGTCGCGAACACGATCTCCAAGGGTCTCGTCGACGAGAGCGGCATCCGTCCCGAGGTCATCTTCGCCGCCCTGGTCGGCGCGATCCTCTGGAACCTGCTGACCTGGCTGGTCGGTCTCCCCTCCAGCTCCTCGCACGCCCTGATGGGCGGCCTGGTCGGCGCCACCGTCGCCTCCGCCGGTCTCGGCGCCGTCCACGGCGACGTCCTGGTCACCAAGGTGCTGCTCCCCGCGGTCGCCGCGCCGCTGGTGGCGGGCCTCGCCTCGATGCTGGCCACCCGCTTCTCCTACGGCATCGCCGGCGCCGAGGGCGAGGCCACCCGCAAGGGCTACCGCGTCGGCCAGATCGCCTCCGCCGGCCTGGTCTCCCTCGCCCACGGCACCAACGACGCCCAGAAGACGATGGGCATCATCACCCTGGCCCTGGTCACCGGCGGCTCCCTCGCCCCCGGTTCCAACCCTCCCACCTGGGTGATCCTCTCGGCCGGTCTGGCCATCGCGCTCGGCACCTACATCGGCGGCTGGCGCATCATCCGCACCATGGGCACGGGCCTGACCGACCTGGAGCCGCGCCAGGGCTTCGCCGCCCAGACCAGCGCC
This sequence comes from Streptomyces sp. NPDC025833, assembly GCF_055558055.1. Taxonomy (NCBI): domain Bacteria; kingdom Bacillati; phylum Actinomycetota; class Actinomycetes; order Kitasatosporales; family Streptomycetaceae; genus Streptomyces; species Streptomyces sp. NPDC025833. The sequence goes on along the minus strand of NZ_JBVHNF010000022.1, from coordinate 87,422 downwards.
GCGACCGCCATCCTGGCCTCCTCGCACCTCGGCTTCTCCCTCTCCACCACCCACGTCGTCTCCGGCTCGGTGATGGGCGCGGGCCTCGGCCGCAAGGGCGGTGTGGTCCGCTGGTCCACCGCGACCCGCATGGTCGTCGCCTGGCTGCTCACCCTCCCGGCCGCCGCGCTGGTCGGCGCCGCCGCCGAGTCCGTGACCGACCTGGGCGACTGGGGCACCGCCGCCGTCGCCGTCTTCCTGGTCGCCGCCAGCGCCGCGATCTGGAAGATCTCCCGCCGCGAGGTCGTCGACCACACGAACGTCGTCGCCGAGGACGCGGAGCCGGCCGGTGTGGTCACCACCGCCATCGCCGCCGTGATCCCGCCGCCCGCGGGCACCGTCGCCGAGAACCCGGTCCCCGCCTTCCCGCAGCAGACCGCCGGTCCGGTCCGGGTCGCCGAACCCGCCCCGCCGGCCGCCACCGTCTGACCCCGGCCCCTCCCCCGGTTACCAAGGAAGCAGCCCCATGAAGATCGACTGGTCGGCCATCGGCTCCGTCTTCGGCGTCAGCCTCGTGTTCACGGTGGGCCTGGTGGCCCTGTTCACCCTCGGTATCAACGGCCTGGCCCGGCGCGAGAAGGCCGCGGCCCGGGGCGGCTCGGCCGGCCTCGCCGTCACCGGCGCCTACGTCTGCTTCGCGGCCTGCGCGGCGGCGGTGGCGTACGGCATCCACCTGATCGTCGCCAAGCCCTGACCCGGTCCGGCCGCGGCCGGACACCCCCCGAAGCTCCCCTCCGCCACCAGGAGGGGAGCTTCCGGCATGCCCGCAGGCAGGCGCTGTGGGGATGGGCACACTCTCCCTCCGCAGGTCAACGGCAAGTTGACGGCTGTTCGGAACGCGTGGTGGACTGCCCACGCCAAGTACGGCGGCAAGAGAGGAAGCCGGTGCGAATCCGGCGCGGTCCCGCCACTGTCACCGGGGAAGAACCCCCGGGAGCCAGGAACTCTCACCGCCGATTCACGTCGAACCAGGGCGCGGACACCCTGAGTGAGGACACAGATCGCCATGCCCGGCTGCCGAAGGACCCGTACCAGGACCGCTCCTGTGCCCACGGCCGGCTGAGCCGATGGGTGCCGATCGCACATACGCGTACGGTGCCGCCGCCGGCGTCCTCGGCGACCTCCTCCTCGGCGATCCGCGCCGCGGGCACCCGGTCGCCGTCTTCGGCCGGGCGGCCGGAGCCGTGGAGAGCGCCCTGTGGCACGACCACCGCGGCTGGGGCGCCCTGCACACCGTCGTGTGCGCCGGCGGCGCCGTGGCGCTCGGCGCGCTGGCCGTACGGGCCGTACGCCCCTCCCCCGCCGCGTCCGCCGCGCTGACCGCCGCCGCCACCTGGGCCGTCGTCGGCGGCACCTCCCTCGCCCGGGAGGCCCGCGCCGTCGGGCGCGCCCTGGAGGCCGGGGACGTCGAGGCCGCCCGGGCCCGGCTGCCCCACCTGTGCGGCCGGGACCCGCAGGCGCTGGACGCCGACGGGATCGCCCGCGCCGTGGTCGAGTCGGTCGCCGAGAACACCTCCGACGCGGTGGTCGGCGCGCTCGTCTGGGGCGCCGTGGCCGGGGTCCCGGGCCTCCTCGGCTTCCGCGCGGTCAACACCCTGGACGCCATGGTGGGCCACAAGTCGCCCCGGTACCGGCGCTACGGCTGGGCCTCCGCCCGTCTCGACGACGTCGCCGGCTGGCCCGGGGCCCGGCTGACGGCCCTGCTGGCCGCGGCGGCCGGACCCGGTCCGCGCGGCGCCCTGCGCGCCTGGCGGGCCGACGCCCGCCGGCACCCCAGCCCCAACGCCGGCCCCGTCGAGGCGTCCTTCGCCGGCGCCCTCGGCGTCCGGCTCGGCGGAACGCTCTCCTACGGCGGCCGGGTCGAGCACCGCCCCGTGCTCAACGGCGCCGCCGGACGGCCGGTCCGGGCCGCCGACATCGACCGGGCGGTACGGCTCTCCCGCCGGGTCGGCCTGCTCGCCCTCGGCGCCACGGTCGCCGCGCGCGCACTCCTGAAGGGACGTGGCAAGTGAACGGTGGTCTCCTCGTCGCCGGCACCACCTCCGACGCGGGCAAGAGCGTCGTGACCGCCGGCATCTGCCGCTGGCTGGTGCGCCAGGGCGTGCGGGTGGCGCCGTTCAAGGCGCAGAACATGTCCCTCAACTCGTTCGTCACGCGCGAGGGCGCCGAGATCGGCCGGGCCCAGGCCATGCAGGCCCAGGCCTGCCGGGCCGAGCCGACCGCGCTGATGAACCCGGTGCTGCTCAAGCCCGGCGGCGAGCAGAGCAGCCAGGTGGTGCTGCTGGGCAAGCCGGTGGGCGAGCTGAGCGCGCGCGGCTACCACGGCGGGCGCCAGCAGCGGCTGCTCGGCACGGTGCTGGACTGCCTGGCCGAGCTGCGGAGCACCCACGACGCGGTGATCTGCGAGGGGGCCGGGAGCCCGGCGGAGATCAACCTGCGCCGGACCGACATCGTCAACATGGGCGTGGCCCGGGGGGCGCGGCTGCCGGTGCTCGTCGTCGGCGACATCGACCGCGGGGGCGTCTTCGCCTCCTTCTTCGGCACGGTCGCCCTGCTCTCGCCGCAGGACCAGGAGCTGGTCGCCGGCTTCCTGGTGAACAAGTTCCGGGGCGACGTCGGCCTCCTGGAGCCCGGGCTGGACATGCTCCGCGACCTCACCGGACGGCGGACGTACGGGGTGCTGCCCTTCCGGCACGGGCTGGGCATCGACGAGGAGGACGGGCTGCGGCTGTCGCTGCGCGGTGCCGTCCGCGAGTCCGCCGTCGCTCCCCCGGTCGGCGCGGACGTGCTGCGGGTCGCCGTGTGCGCGGTCCCGCTCATGTCCAACTTCACCGATGTGGACGCGCTGGCCGCCGAACCCGGCGTCGTGGTGCGGTTCGTGGACCGGCCGGAGGAACTGGCCGACGCCGACCTCGTCATCGTCCCGGGCACGCGCGGGACCGTCCGGGCCCTGCGGTGGCTGCGGGAGCGCGGGCTGGCCGACGCGCTGGCCCGGCGGGCCGCCGAGGGCCGCCCGGTGCTGGGCGTCTGCGGCGGCTTCCAGATCCTCGGCGAGCACATCGAGGACGAGGTCGAGTCCCGCGCCGGACAGGTCGCCGGGCTCGGACTGCTCCCCGTGCGGGTGCGGTTCGCCCGCGAGAAGACGCTGGCCCGGCCGGCCGGCACGGCCCTCGGCGAACCGGTCGAGGGCTACGAGATCCACCACGGCGTGGCCACGGTCGAGGGGGGCGCCCCCTTCCTGGACGGCTGCCGGGTCGGACAGACCTGGGGCACCCACTGGCACGGCTCGCTGGAGTCGGACGGCTTCCGCCGGGCCTTCCTGCGCGAGGTGGCCGCGGCCGCGGGCCGCCGGTTCGTCCCCGCGCCGGACACCTCCTTCGCCGAGCTGCGCGAGGAGCAGCTCGACCGGCTCGGCGACCTGATCGAACAGCACGCGGACACCGGCGCGCTCTGGCGGCTCATCGAGTCGGGCGCGCCGCGAGGACTGCCCTTCATCCCACCGGGAGCGCCCGCATGAGCACAGTGTTGTTGTTGTCGACCGCCGACACGGACCTGCTGGCCGCCCGGGCCTCCGGCGCCGGCTACCGGATCGGCAACCCCACCCGGGTCGACGTCGCCGGGGAACTGCCCGGCCTGACCGAGGGCGCGGACATCGCCGTCGTACGGCTGCTGGGCGGCAAGCGCGCCTGGGAGGACGGGCTGGCCGCGCTGCGGGCGTCCGGTGTCCCGACCGTGCTGCTGGGCGGCGAGGCCGTGCCGGACGCCGAGCTGATGGCCGAGTCCTCGGTGCCGGCCGGTGTGGTGGCCGAGGCGCTGAAGTACCTGGTGGAGGGCGGCCCGGAGAACCTGCTGGAGCTGTCCCGGTTCCTGTCGGACACCGTGCTGCTGACCGGCGAGGGCTTCGAGGAGCCGCGCCGGATGCCGGAGTTCGGGGTGCACGGCGGCTACGAGCGGCGCGCGGACCGGCCGACCGTGGGCGTGCTCTTCTACCGGGCCCACGAGCTGAGCGGCAACACCGCCTTCGTGGACACCCTGTGCCAGGCGATCGAGGCGCGGGGCGCCAACGCCCTGCCCGTGTACTGCGGTTCGCTGCGCGGCGCGGACCCGGCGCTGTACGAGCTGCTGGGCCGGGCCGACGCGCTGGTCGCCACCGTGCTCGCGGCGGGCGGCACGCACGCCTCGCAGGCGTCGGCCGGCGGCGACGAGGAGGCCTGGGACATCGGGGCGCTCGCCGACCTGGACGTCCCCGTCCTCCAGGGGCTGTGCCTCACCTCCTCGCGGGCCGCGTGGGACGAGTCCGACGCGGCGCTGTCCCCCATGGACGCGGCGATGCAGGTCGCGATCCCGGAGTTCGACGGCCGGCTGATCACCGTCCCGTTCTCCTTCAAGGAGCAGGGCCCGGACGGCGTCCCCGTGTACGTCGCCGACCCCGAGCGGGCCGCCCGCGTCGCCGGGATCGCCCTCGGGCACGCCCGGCTGAAGCACAAGCCGAACGCGGAGAAGAGGATCGCGCTCGTCTTCACCGCGTACCCGACCAAGCACTCCCGCGTCGGCAACGCGGTCGGCCTGGACACCCCCGCGTCGGCGGTCCGGGTGCTGGACGCGCTGCGGGACGCCGGGTACGGGCTCACCGAGTACCCGGACGGCGGCGACGAGCTGATCCACCGGCTCATCGAGGCCGGTGGCCACGACGTGGAGTGGCTGACGGAGGAGCAGCTGGCCGCCGCGCCCGCGCGGGTGCCGCTGGCCGACTACCGGGCGTGGTTCGGGAAGCTGGACCCGGGGCTGCGGGACGCGATGACCGAGGCGTGGGGCGAGCCGCCGGGCGGTCTGTACGTGGACGGCGACGACATCGTGCTGGCCTGCCTGCGGTTCGGGAACGTCGTCGTGATGATCCAGCCGCCGCGCGGCTTCGGCGAGAACCCGATCGCGATCTACCACGACCCCGACATGCCGCCCTCGCACCACTACCTGGCCGCCTACCGCTGGCTGGAGAACAGCTTCGGCGCCGACGCGATCGTGCACATGGGCAAGCACGGCACGATGGAGTGGCTGCCGGGCAAGGGCCTCGGGCTGAGCGCCGGCTGCGCCCCGGACGCCGTCCTCGGCGAGCTGCCGCTGATCTACCCGTTCATCGTGAACGACCCCGGCGAGGGCACCCAGGCCAAGCGGCGCGGGCACGCCACGGTCGTCGACCACCTGGTGCCGCCGATGGCCCGCGCGGACACCTACGGGGACCTGGCCAAGCTGGAGCAGCTGCTGGACGAGTACGCGCTCGTCTCCGACCTGGACCCGGTGAAGGCCCCGGCCGTCCGCGCCCAGATCTGGACGCTGGTCAAGGCGGCCGAGCTCCACCACGACCTGCACGTGGACGAGCAGCCGGACGACGACGCGTTCGACGAGTTCGTCATGCACATCGACGGCTACCTGTGCGAGATCAAGGACGTGCAGATCCGTGACGGCCTGCACGTCCTGGGCGGCGGCCCGGTCGGCGAGCCGCGGGTGAACCTGGTCCTCGCGGTGCTGCGCGCCGCGCAGGTGTGGGGCGGGCAGGCCGACGCGCTGCCCGGCCTGCGGGCCTCGCTGGCCGCCCACTTCGGGCTGGACGAGAAGGAGCTGCTGGGCGCGCCGGGCGCGCCGGTGAAGGTGCCGGTGGAGCTGACCGAGCTGGCCGAGGGGCCGTCGCGGACGGCTTCCGACGCGATCGACCTGCTGGAGCAGTTGTGCCGGCGGATCGCGCAGGGCATGGAGGAGCGGGGCTGGGAGCGCACGGCCGCGCCCGTCGTCCTCGGCGGGGTGCTCGGCTCCGAAGTCCCCCCGGCACTGGGCGTGCTGGAGTTCGCGTGCGACGAGGTCGTGCCGCGGCTGGCGCGGACCACCGACGAGATCGGGCACATCCTGCGGGCGCTGGACGGCGGTTACGTCCCGGCCGGTCCCTCGGGCTCGCCGACCCGCGGCCTGGTGAACGTGCTGCCGACCGGCCGGAACTTCTACTCGGTCGACCCCAAGGCCATCCCGTCCCGGCTGAGCTGGGAGGTGGGCCAGTCGCTCGCCGACTCGCTGGTCGCGCGCTACCTCCAGGACACCGGCGAGTACCCGGAGTCGGTGGGCCTGACGGTGTGGGGCACGTCCGCGATGCGCACCCAGGGCGACGACATCGCCGAGATCCTGGCGCTGCTGGGCTGCCGCCCGGTGTGGGACGACGCCTCGCGCCGGGTGACCGGCTTCGAGGTGGTCCCGCTCGCGGAGCTGGGGCGTCCGCGCATCGACGTCACCGTGCGCATCTCCGGCTTCTTCCGGGACGCGTTCCCGCACGTGGTGGGGCTGATCGACGACGCGGTGCGGGCGGTGGCCGGGCTGGACGAGCCCGCCGACGCCAACTACGTGCGGGCGCACGTGGACGAGGACACCGCCGCGCACGGCGACCGGCGCCGGGCGACGGCCCGCATCTTCGGTTCCAAGCCGGGGGCGTACGGCGCCGGGCTGCTGCCGCTGATCGACGCCCGCAACTGGCGCTCCGACGCGGACCTGGCCGAGGTGTACGCGGTGTGGGGCGGCTACGCCTACGGGCGCGGGCTCGACGGGCGGGCGGCGCGCGGCGACATGGAGACCGCGTTCCGGCGGATCGCCGTGGCCGCGAAGAACGTCGACACCCGTGAGCACGACCTGGTCGACGCCGACGACTACTTCCAGTACCACGGCGGCATGGTCGCCATGGTCCGGCACCTGACCGGCGCCAACCCCGAGGCGTACGTGGGTGATTCCGCCGTGCCGGACCAGGTGCGGACCCGCACGCTGGGCGAGGAGACCCACCGGGTGTTCCGGGCGCGCGTGGTGAACCCGCGCTGGATGGCGGCCATGCGGCGGCACGGCTACAAGGGCGCCTTCGAGATGGCGGCGACCGTGGACTACCTGTTCGGCTACGACGCCACGGCCGGCGTGGTCGACGACTGGATGTACGAGAAGCTCGGCGCGGAGTACGTCTTCGACCCGGAGAACCGGGAGTTCATGAAGAAGTCCAACCCGTGGGCGCTGCGCGGGATCACCGAGCGGCTGCTGGAGGCGGCGGACCGCGGACTGTGGGCGGAGCCGGACGCGGACACGCTGGAGCGGCTGCGCGCCACCTACCTGGAGCTGGAAGGCGACTTGGAGGGCGACCAGTGACCACCCCCTTCCCCTTTACGGCCGTCGTCGGGCAGGACGACCTGCGGCTCGCGCTGCTGCTGAACGCGGTGTCCCCGGCGGTCGGCGGTGTGCTGGTGCGCGGCGAGAAGGGCACCGCGAAGTCGACGGCGGTGCGGGCGCTGTCGGCGCTGCTGCCCGAGGTCGCCGTGGTGCCGGGCTGCCGGTTCTCCTGCGACCCGGCGGCCCCCGACCCGTCCTGCCCGGACGGGCCGCACGAGCCGGGGCCCGGCGCGGCGCGCCCGGCCCGGATGGTCGAACTCCCCGTCGGCGCCTCCGAGGACCGGCTCGTCGGCGCGCTCGACATCGAGCGGGCACTCGCCGAGGGCGTGAAGGCGTTCGAGCCGGGCCTGCTGGCCGACGCGCACCGCGGGATCCTGTACGTCGACGAGGTCAACCTGCTCCACGACCACCTGGTCGACCTGCTGCTGGACGCGGCGGCGATGGGCGCCTCGTACGTGGAGCGCGAGGGCGTCTCCGTGCGGCACGCGGCCCGGTTCCTGCTCGTCGGCACGATGAACCCCGAAGAGGGCGAGCTGCGCCCGCAGTTGCTGGACCGGTTCGGGCTGACCGTGGAGGTGGCCGCCTCGCGGGAGCCGGACCAGCGGGTGGAGGTCGTCCGGCGCCGGCTGGCGTACGACGACGACCCGGCCGGTTTCGCCGCGCGGTGGGCCGAGGAGGAGGCCGCCGTACGGCAGCGGATCGTGGCGGCGCGGCGGCTGCTGCCCGAGGTGCGCCTCGGCGACGGGGCGCTGCGGCAGATCGCGGCGACCTGCGCGGCCTTCGAGGTGGACGGCATGCGCGCCGACATCGTGATGGCGCGCACCGCCACCGCGCTGGCCGCGTGGGCGGGGCGGACGGACGTCCTCGCCGAGGACGTCCGGCAGGCCGCGCTGCTCGCGCTGCCGCACCGCAGGCGCCGCAACCCCTTCGACGCGCCGGGGCTGGACGAGGACCGGCTGGACGAGACGCTGGAGCAGTTCTCGGGCGAGGACGACGGCGAGGGCGACGACGACCCCGATCCCGGCCCCGGCGGGCCCGGCGGCGGGGGGCGGCCCGCGCCGGACGACGGTCCGCAGGACGACGGGGGCGCCGCGGCGCGGCCCGAGGCCGGCGAGGGCGGCGAGCCGCAGGCGTCCGGCGGGCGGGAGCAGCCGGCCGCACGCGCCGCCGAGCCCTTCCGGACGAAGGTGCTGAGCGTGCCCGGGATCGGCGAGGGCGCCGCCGGGCGGCGGTCGCGGGCGCGGACGGAGCACGGGCGGACGACCGGGGCCCGGCGGCCCCGCGGGACGCTGACCAAGCTGCACCTGGCGGCGACCGTGCAGGCCGCGGCCCCGCACCAGCGGGCCCGCGGGCGGTCCGGGCCGGGCCTGGTGGTCCGCCGGGACGATCTCCGGCAGGCGGCCCGGGAGGGGCGCGAGGGCAACCTCGTGCTGTTCGTGGTGGACGCCTCGGGGTCGATGGCGGCGCGGCAGCGGATGGGCGCGGTCAAGGGTGCCGTGCTGTCGCTGCTGCTCGACGCCTACCAGCGGCGCGACAAGGTCGGTCTGGTGACCTTCCGGGGCGCCGCCGCGGAGGTGGCGCTGCCGCCGACGTCCTCCGTGGACGCCGCCGCCGCGCGGCTGGAGTCGCTGCCGACCGGCGGGCGCACGCCGCTCGCGGCCGGGCTGCTGAAGGCGCACGAGGTGCTGCGGGTGGAGCGGCTGCGCGATCCGGCGCGGCGGGCGCTGGTGGTCGTGGTGACCGACGGGCGCGCCACCGGAGGACCGGAACCGGTCGCGACGGCGGGGCGGGCGGCGCGGCTGTTCGCGGCCCAGGGCACCGCGTCGGTGGTCGTGGACTGCGAGTCGGGGCCGGTGCGGCTGGGTCTCGCCGGACTGCTCGCGGGTGAGCTGGGCGGTACGGCGGTGACGCTGCAGGAGCTGCGGGCCGACTCGATCGCCGGGCTGGTCAGGGATGTGCAGGGTACGCAGGGGAGGGCCGCGTAGTGCCGCAGGGACAGCCGAGTGCCGTGCCGGACGACGGGCTGACGACGCGTCAGCGCCGCAACCGTCCGCTGGTCGTGGTGCACACGGGCGTCGGGAAGGGCAAGTCCACGGCCGCGTTCGGGCTCGCGCTGCGGGCCTGGAACCAGGGGTGGCCCATCGGGGTGTTCCAGTTCGTCAAGTCGGCGAAGTGGAAGGTCGGCGAGGAGAACGCGCTGCGCGTGCTCGGCGCCTCCGGCGAGGGCGGCACGGTCGACTGGCACAAGATGGGCGAGGGCTGGTCCTGGGTCCAGCGGGACGCGCAGCTCGACAACGAGGAGAAGGCCCGCGAGGGCTGGGAGCAGGTCAAGCGCGACCTGGCCGCCGAGACCTACCGGCTGTACGTCCTCGACGAGTTCGCCTACCCGATGCACTGGGGCTGGGTCGACACCGACGAGGTGGTCGAGGTGCTGCGCGCCCGCCCCGGCACCCAGCACGTGGTGATCACCGGCCGGAACGCGCCGGGGAAGCTGGTGGAGTTCGCCGATCTCGTCACCGACATGTCCAAGGTCAAGCACCCCATGGACGCGGGCCAGAAGGGCCAGAAGGGCATCGAGTGGTGAGGCCGGCGGTGCCCCGGCTGGTCGTCGCCGCGCCCTCCTCGGGCAGCGGCAAGACCACCGTGGCCACGGGGCTGATGGCCGCGTTCGCCGCGCGGGGGCTCGCCGTGTCCCCGCACAAGGTCGGGCCGGACTACATCGACCCCGGGTACCACTGCCTCGCCACCGGGCGGACGGGGCGCAACCTGGACGCGTACCTGTGCGGGCCGGAGCTGGTCGCCCCGCTGTTCCTGCACGGGGCGCGGGGCTGCGACCTAGCCGTGGTCGAGGGCGTGATGGGCCTGTACGACGGGGCGGCGGGCGAGGGCGAGCTCGCGTCCACCGCCCAGGCGGCCAAGCTGCTGCGGGCGCCCGTGGTGCTGGTCGTGGACGCGTCGTCGCAGTCGCGGTCGGTGGCCGCGCTGGTGCACGGGTTCGCCTCCTGGGACCCGGAGGTGCGGATCGGCGGCGTGATCCTGAACAAGGTGGGGTCCGACCGGCACGAGGAGCTGCTGCGGGAGGCGCTGGACGCGGCGGGGGTGCCGGTGCTGGGGGCCCTGCGGCGGGCCCCGCGGGTGGACACGCCGTCCCGGCACCTCGGGCTGGTGCCGGTCGCCGAACGGCGCTCCGCCGCGACGGACGCGGTGGCCGCGATGGCCGCCCAGGTGGAGCGCGGCTGTGATCTGGAGGCCCTGCTCGGCCTGGCGCGGAGCGCGGGAGACCTGTCGTGCCCGCCCTGGGAGCCGCCCGTGCGGGCGCCGGGAAGGCGTGCGGTGGTCGCCGTCGCCGGCGGGCCCGCCTTCACCTTCTCCTACGCCGAGCACACCGAGCTGCTCACCGCCGCCGGCGCGGAGGTCGTCACCTTCGACCCGCTGCGGGACGAGCGGCTGCCCGAGGGCACGGCCGGGCTGGTCGTCGGCGGCGGGTTCCCCGAGGTGTACGCGGCCGAGCTGTCGGCCAACGAGCCGCTGCGCGAGGCGGTCGCCGCACTGGCGCGCTCCGGTGCCCCGGTGGCCGCCGAGTGCGCCGGGCTGCTCTACCTGTGCCGGGAGCTGGACGGCCTCCCCATGTGCGGCGTGCTGGACGCGGGCGCCCGGATGACCGGGCGGCTGACCCTCGGCTACCGGGACGCGGTGGCCGTCGGCGACAGCGTGCTGGCGCCGGCCGGGACGCGGATGCGCGGGCACGAGTTCCACCGCACCGTCGTCGAGCCGGGTGCCGGTGCCGCCCCCGCCTGGGGTGTGCGGACCCCGGTCCGGCGGGTCGAAGGTTTCGTACAGCAGGGCGTGCACGCGAGTTACCTGCACACGCACTGGGCGTCCGAGCCCGGTGTCGCCCGTCGGTTCGTGGAGAGGTGCCGGACGTCATGAGCAAGCTGGTCGGGGTGGGGGTCGGTCCCGGTGATCCGGAGCTGGTGACCGTCAAGGGGGTCAACGCGCTGCGCGCGGCCGACGTCGTGGTCGTACCGGTGATGGCCGCGCCCGACGGGACGGACGGCGGGGAGCCGGGCCGGGCCGAGGCGACCGTGCTGCACTACGTGCCCGCCGGGAAGGTCGTCCGGGTGGTGTTCGCGCTGAACGAGCGGACCGACCGGGCGCGCCGGGAGGCCGCCTGGGACGTGGCCGGCGGCCGGGTCGCGGAGCTGCTGCGACGGCACGCGTCCGTGGCCTTCGCGACCATCGGCGACCCGAACGTGTACTCGACGTTCACCTATCTCGCACAGACGATCGCCGAGCTGGTGCCGGGGGTCGTGGTGGAGACCGTGCCCGGGATCACCGCCATGCAGGACCTCGCGGCGCGCTCCGGCGCCGTGCTGACCGAGGGCACCGAGCCGCTGACGCTGGTGCCGGTCACGGCGGGGTCGGCCGTGCTGGAGGACGCGCTGGCCGGGCCCGGGACCGTGGTCGCGTACAAGTTCGGGCGGCAGGCCGCCGAGGTGGCCGAGGCGCTCGCGCGCACCGGGCGGCTCGGGAACGCCGTGTGGGGGTCCGCGCTGGGGCTGCCGGAGGAGTCGGTGCGGCCGGCCGCCGAGTTGGACGGGGCGCCGCTGCCGTACCTGTCGACGCTGATCGCGCCGCCGCGGCGGGACGGCGGCCGGGGCGGGAAGCTGTGACCGGGTCCCCGCGGTCAGCCGGACAGGCCGACCACCAGCCAGATGAACGCGGCCCCGGCCACCGTGCACAGCAGGGTGGAGCGGGCCGGGTGCTCGTGGTGGGCCTCGGGCAGGATCTCGGCGGCGGCGAGGTAGAGCAGCACGCCGCCGAAGAGGCCGAGGTAGCAGCCGAGCACCGGTGCGGGGATGTGCACGAACGCCGTGGACAGCGCGCCCAGCACGGGCGCGCAGGCGTCGGCGAACAGCATCGCCAGGGCCCGGCGGCGGGCGTTGCCGTACAGGCTGGTGACGGTGAAGGTGTTGAAGCCGTCGGCGAAGTCGTGGGCGATCACGGCGAGCGCGACGGACGTGCCCATGCCGCCGCCCACCTGGAAGGCGGCGCCGATCGCCACCCCGTCCATGGCGCTGTGGCCCACCATCGCGCCGGCCGCCGCCAGGCCCACCTCGGGCGCCCGGTGACCGTGGTCCTCGGCGCCGCCGTGCGCCGCACGGCGCGCGGCCAGGGTGCGCTCCACCAGGTGGGCCAGCAGGAAGCCGGCGACGAAGAGCAGCAGGGCGGCGGGGACGCCGAATACCTCGCGGTCGGCGGAGTGCAGCGCCTCCGGCAGCAGGTCCAGGCCGACCACGCCCAGCATCAGGCCGCCGGCCAGCCCCAGGACCAGGTGGCGGCGGTCGGTCACGCGCTGTGCCGTCCAGCCGCCGGCCAGCGTCATCAGGAACGCGCCGAGCGCGACGAAGACCGCCATAGGCCCTTGGTATCCGATGGACCGGCGTTCCCGCACGTCCGACAGCCGTTCACGTACTCGTAGGAGAGGACCGATTCCCATGGCCGATGCCACCACCGGCAAGGTGACCTTCGTCGGTGCCGGCCCCGGCGCCGCCGATCTGCTGACGTTCCGCGCCGCCCGGGCCATCGCCGAGGCCGACGTCGTGATCTGGGCGGCGAGCCTGGTCCAGGCGGAGGTCCTCGACCACGCCCGCGAGGGCGCCGAGATCCTGGACTCGGCGGTCATGTCGCTGGAGGACGTGGTCGCCGTGTACCGGCGTGCGCGCGCGGACGGGCTGCGGGTGGCCCGGATCCACTCCGGCGACCCGGCGCTGTGGGGCGGCACGCAGGAGCAGCTCGACCGCTGTGCCGAACTCGGCATCGCGACCGAGGTCGTCCCGGGCGTCTCCGCCTTCTCCGCCGTGGCGGCCCTGGCCCGGCGCGAGCTGACCATCCCCGAGGTCGCGCAGTCCGTGGTGCTGACCCGGCTGGGCGGGGGCAAGACGCCGATGCCGCCCGGCGAGGAGGTGCGCGAGTTCGCCCGCCACGGCACCACCATGGCGGTCTTCCTGTCGGCGGCGCGCAGCGGCCAGCTCGTGCGGGAGCTGCTGGAGGGCGGCTACCCCACGTCCACCCCGGTGGTGGTCGCCTACCAGGCGACCTGGCCGGAGGAGCTGGTCGTGAAGTGCACGATCGGCACGCTGGAGGAGACGGTCAAGGAGCACCGGCTCTGGAAGCACACGCTGTTCCTGGTCGGTCCGGCGCTGGACGCGCACGGCACCCGCTCGCACCTGTACCACCCGGGGCACTTCCACGGGTACCGCAAGGCGGACCCGGAGGCCCGGCGGGCGCTGCGCGAGCAGCGGGCGAAGAGTTGATCACGGTCGTCGGCACGGGGACGGGGGCGCCGGTCCCCGGTGCCGTGCTCGCCGGGGCCTCGCTGGTCGTCGGCGGGCGGCGGCACCTGGACGCGGTACCGCTGCCCGGGGGCGCCGCGCGGCTCGTGCTCGGGCCGCTGGCGCCCGCCCTGGACACGATCGGGGAGTACGTCGGCAAGGAGCTGCCGGTCGTGGTGCTGGCCTCCGGCGATCCCGGGTTCTTCGGGATCGTGCGGGCGCTGGCCGAGCGGTTCGGGGCCGGGCTGCTGGACGTGCGGCCGGGGGTGTCCTCCGTGGCCGCGGCCTTCGCCCGGCTCGGGCTGCCCTGGGACGACGCGGTCGTGGTCAGCGCGCACGGCCGGGACCTGCGCACGGCGGTGAACGTGTGCCGGACGCGGCCGAAGGTGGCGGTGCTGACCGGGCCGGGGGCCGGGCCGGCCGAGCTGGGCGCCGCGCTGCCCGGGGACCGGGTGCTGGTCGTGGCGCGTGACCTCGGCGCCCCCGGGCGGGAGCGCGTGGAGCGGGTGACGGCCGCCGAGGCGGCCACCCGGGACTGGGGCACGGCGGTGAGCGTGGTGCTGTGCCTGGACGAGGCGCGGGCGCTGGGCGCGGTGCGGACGGTGGCCGGGGTGCCGCGGGCGCCGGAGCGCTGGGCCCTGGACGAGGACGAGTTCGCGCACCGCGACTCGATGATCACCAAGTTCGAGGTGCGGGCGCTGGCCCTGGCCCGGCTGGGTCCGCGGCTGGGCGACCTGGTGTGGGACGTGGGCGCCGGGTCCGGTTCGGTCGCCGTGGAGTGCGCGCGGCTCGGCGCGGCCGTCGTCGCCGTCGAGAAGGCCGCGGACGGGGTCGAGCGGATCCGTGCCAACGCCGGCGCCCACGGGGTGGCCGTGGAGGTGGTGCACGGCTCGGCCCCCGAGGCGCTGACCGGCCTGGCCGCGGACCCGGACGCGGTGTTCGTCGGCGGCGGGGGCCGGGAGCTGCCGGCCGTCGTCACCGCGTGCGCGCGGCGGGCGCGGCGCACGGTCGTCGTCGCCGTGGCCGCGCTGGACCGGGTGCCGGCGGCGCGTGCGGCGCTGACGGCGGCCGGTTTCACCTGCGACGGGGTGCTGCTGCACGCCTCGCGTCTGGCGCCGCTGCCCGGGGACGTGACCCGGCTGGCGGCCACCAATCCCGTTTTTCTGCTGTGGGGTGTGCGCACCCCGGTGTCCAGTGAAGGAGTCGCCCAGTGATCGGCCTCATCTCCGCCACCGCGGCGGGAGCCGCGGCGCGGGACCGGCTGGCCGCGGCCTGGCCGGACCGTACGCGCGTGTACGGCGGTCCCGTCGCGGAGGCCGTACGGTCCGCGTTCCGGGAGTGCGAGCAGTTGGTGTGCTTTCTGGCCACGGGGGCGGTGGTACGGCTGGTCGCGCCGCTGCTCGGCGACAAGGCGGCCGACCCGGGCGTGGTGTGCGTGGACGAGGGCGGCCGGTTCGCGGTGTCGCTGGCCGGCGGGCACGGCGGCGGCGCCAACGAACTGGCCCGCGAGGTCGGCGCGCTGCTGGGCGCGGAGCCGGTCGTGACGACCGCGACCGACGCCGTCGGGCTGCCCGGCCTGGACACGCTCGGGCTGCCGTACGAGGGTGCCGTCGCCGCGGTGTCCCGGGCGCTACTGGACGGCGAGCCGGTGACGCTGGCGGCGGAGGTGGCCTGGCCGCTGCCGCCGCTGCCGTTCGCGGCCGGGGGGTCCTGCACCGTCCGGCTCACCGACCGGGCCGTCGCGCCCGGCGAGCGCGAGGTGCTGCTCAGGCCCCCGACGCTGGTGGTCGGGGTCGGTGCGTCGAAGGGCGCGCCGGCGGAGGAGGTGCTCGGGCTGATCGAGGAGACGCTGGCCGGGGCGGGGCTCTCGCCGAAGTCCGTGGCGGAACTGGCCACGGTGGACGCCAAGGCCGAGGAGCCGGGCATCGTCGCCGCCGCCGGGCGGCTCGGGGTGCCCCTGGTGACGTACCCGGCCGGGGACCTGGCCGGCGTCGAGGTGCCGAACCCGTCGGGCGCGCCGCTGGCCGCCGTCGGGACGCCGTCGGTGGCGGAGGCCGCCGCGCTGCTGCGCGGTGGTGAACTGGTCGTGCCCAAGCGGAAGTCGGTACGGCCCGACGGGCAGCCGGCCCGGGCGACCTGCGCCGTGGTCCGGCGTCCGGGGCGCGGCCGGCTCGCGGTGGTCGGACTCGGGCCGGGCGCCCGGGACCTGCTCACCCCGCGGGCGGCGGCCGAGCTGCGGCGGGCGTCGGTGCTGGTCGGGCTCGACCAGTACGTGGACCAGATCCGCGATCTGCTGCGGCCCGGCACCCGGGTACTGGAGTCGGGGCTGGGCGCGGAGGAGGAGCGGGCCCGCACGGCGGTCGCCGAGGCCCGCGCGGGGCACGCGGTGGCGCTGATCGGCAGCGGGGACGCGGGCGTGTACGCCATGGCCTCCCCCGCGCTCGCGGAGGCGTCGGACGACATCGACGTGGTCGGGGTGCCCGGGGTGACGGCCGCGCTGGCCGCCGCTGCCGTCCTGGGCGCGCCGCTGGGCCACGACCACGTCTCCATCAGCCTGTCCGACCTGCACACGCCGTGGGAGGTGATCGAGCGCCGGGTGCGGGCGGCGGCCGAGGCGGACCTCGTCGTGACCTTCTACAACCCGCGCTCCCGGGGCCGGGACTGGCAGTTGCCCGCGGCCCTGGCGATCCTCGCCGGGCACCGCGAGCCGGCGACGCCCGTGGGGGTCGTCCGCAACGCCTCCCGGCCCGACGGGTCCGACCGGATCACGACACTGGCCGGCCTGGACCCGGCGACGGTCGACATGATGACGGTCGTGACCGTGGGCAACACCGCGACCCGGAACGTCGCGGGCCGCATGGTGACCCCGCGCGGCTACCGCTGGCAGGACACCGAACCGGCCGGCGGCCCGGCCGCGGAGCGGGAGGGGGCCCGGTGAACCGCGTGGTCCACCCCATCGAGCAGGAGTCCTTCCGGCGGCTGCGCGCCCGCCTGGACACCTCGCACTTCCCGCCGCTGACCCGGGCGGTGGTGGAGCGGGTCATCCACTCCGCCGCCGACCTGGAGTACGCCACCGACCTCGTCACGGCCGAGGACGACCTGGTGCGGGCGCACGCCGCGCTGCACGCCGGGGCGCCCGTCGTCGCGGACGTGGAGATGGTCGCGGCCGGCATCACCCGGCGCGAGACCGTCTGCCGCCTCAGGGACGCCCGGGCCGGTGCGGGGCTGACCCGTTCCGCCCACGCGGTCCGGCTCGCCTACGAGGAGGTCGGGCCGGGGGCCCTGTGGGTGATCGGCTGCGCGCCGACCGCCCTGGAGGAGCTGCTGACCCTGGACGCCTCCCCCGCGCTCGTCATCGGCCTGCCCGTCGGCTTCGTCGGCGCGGCCGAGTCCAAGGCCGCGCTGCGGGCGAGCGGACTGCCCGCCGTGAGCAACGTGTCCGAGAAGGGCGGTTCGGCGGTGGCCGCCGCCGCGCTCAACGCCCTGCTTTACCACCCCCTTCCGTCTGAGGAGAACCCGTGACCACCCCGCCCGCCCTGCTGATCGCCGGCCACGGCACCCGTGACGACGCCGGAGCCGAGGCGTTCCGCGACTTCGTCCGCGAGCTGGGCCGCCGCCACCCCGAACTGCCCGTCGCGGGCGGCTTCATCGAACTGTCCCCGCCGCCGCTCGGCGAAGCCGTCGCCGAGCTGGTCGAGCGGGGGGTGCGGCGGTTCGCCGCGGTGCCGCTGATGCTGGTGTCCGCCGGGCACGCCAAGGGCGACATCCCGGCCGCGCTGGCCCGTGAGAAGGAACGGCACCCGGGCATCTCGTACACCTACGGCCGTCCGCTCGGCCCGCACCCGGCGCTGCTGAACGTGCTGGAGCGCCGGCTGGACGAGGCGCTCGGCGGCACGGAGGGGGACCGCTCGGACGTCACCGTGCTGCTCGTCGGGCGCGGCTCGACCGACCCCGACGCCAACGCGGAGGTGCACAAGGCCGCCCGGCTGCTGTGGGAGGGCCGCGGGTACGCCGGGGTGGAGACGGCGTTCGTGTCGCTGGCCGCGCCGGACGTGCCGAACGGCCTGGACCGGTGCGTACGGCTCGGGGCGCGGCGGATCGTCGTCCTGCCCTACTTCCTGTTCACCGGCATCCTGCCGGACCGGGTGCGGCGGCAGACCGGGGAGTGGGCCGCCGCGCACCCGGAGGCGGAGGTGCTGTCGGCCGATGTCATCGGGCCCGAGCCGGAGCTGCTGGACCTGGTGATGGAGCGGTACGCGGAGGCCGTCGAGGGCGATCTGCGGATGAACTGCGACTCGTGCGTGTACCGGATCGCGCTGCCGGGCTTCGAGGACAAGGTCGGCCTGCCGCAGCAGCCGCACTTCCACCCGGACGACGACGGCCACCACCACGGGCACCACCACGGGGGGCACTCGCACAGCCATGCGCACTGAGGACACCGGCGGCGCCGGGCACGACCTGCGGTACCACGGGGACGCCGAGGTACGGGACGACGGGGCCGGGTTGACCGACCTCGCCGTCAACGTCCGCGCGGACACGCCCCCGGCCTGGCTGCGCGAGGAGCTCGCCCGTTCCCTGTCCTCGCTCGCGGCCTACCCGGACGGGCGGGCCGCGCGGGCGGCGGTGGCGGCGCGGCACGGACTGCCGGTGGAGCGGGTGCTGCTGACGGCGGGGGCCGCGGAGGCGTTCGTGCTGCTGGCGCGGGCGCTCCGGGTGCGCCGGCCGGTCGTGGTGCACCCGCAGTTCACGGAGCCGGAGGCCGCGCTGCGCGACGCCGGGCACACCGTGGAACGGGTGCTGCTGCGGGAGGAGGACGGGTTCCGGCTCGACCCGGCGGCCGTGCCGGAGGACGCCGACCTGGTGGTGATCGGCAACCCCACCAACCCGACGTCGGTGCTGCACCCGGCGGAGACGGTGGCGTCACTGGCCCGGCCGGGGCGGTTCCTGGTGGTGGACGAGGCGTTCATGGACGCCGTGCCGGGCGAGCGGGAGGCGCTGGCCGGGCGGACCGGGGTGCCGGGCCTGGTGGTGCTGCGCAGCCTCACCAAGACCTGGGGGCTCGCCGGGCTGCGCATCGGCTACGTGCTGGCCGCGCCCGACGTGATCGCCGGGCTGGAGCGGGCGCAGCCGCTGTGGCCGGTGTCGACGCCGGCGCTGACCGCGGCCCGGGTGTGCGTGGCGCCGCGTGCGCTGGCCGAGGCCGGGCACGCGGCGCACCGCATCGCCGGGGACCGCGCGCACCTGGTGGCCGGGCTGGCGTCCTTCGCCGGCCGCGGGGTCCGGGTGGCGGGGCCCGCGGCGGGGCCGTTCGTGCTGGTGCGGGTGCCGGACGCGGCCGGGGTCCGGCGGCGGTTGCGGGACCTCGGCTACGCGGTGCGGCGCGGGGACACGTTCCCGGGGCTCGGCGCGGACTGGGTCCGGGTGGCGGTGCGGGACCGGGGCACGGTGGACGGCTTCCTGGCGGCGCTGTCGGCCGCCCTGACGCCGCCCGGCTGAGCGGCCCGCCCGGAGCCGGTGCGCTCCGGGACCGCCGCCCGCCCCGGGGGACGGCCGGGGCGGGCGGCGGCCGGGCCGCGGGTCAGCCCTTGCGGCGGCGGGTCATCGCCACGGCTCCCCCGCCGGCCAGCAGCAGCACCAGCGCGCCGCCCGCGATGTACGGGGTCGCCGAGTTGCCGCCGGTCTCCGCGAGGTCGGCCTCGGCCGGGGCTCCCTGCGGGCGGACGTCGGCGGCCGGGTCGTGGCTCGGCACCGGCTTGCCGGTCGGCGGGACCATCGGGGACGCGCAGGTGGCCTCGGCCAGGGTGACGGTGCCCTCGACGTCGGCCACGTTGAGCTTCAGCGGGTTGACGGAGACCTTGAGCCGCAGGGCGGTCGCGGCGGCCGTGCGGGTCGTGGTGGTCCGCCGCGCGAGGTCGAGGCGGACCTCTCCGACCCCGGGCACCTGGACCCGGACCGGCCCGCCGGCGGTCAGGGCGACGCGCTTGCCGAGGACCGTGACCGTACCGGCGCTCGTCGAGGCGACCGGCGCCCGGCCGACCTCGCAGGTGGCCTTCGCGGTGATCGCGTCGGCCTCGATCAGGGACAGCAGCGGCAGGCCGGGGACGTGCAGCCGGGCGTGGACGACCCGGACCGAGCCCTCGGCGCGCCGCGCTGTCGTCGTGGCCTTCGCCGAGGCGACGTCCGCGGCGAGCACCGTGAACGGCTTGCCGTCGTTCACGCCGTCGAGCCGGGCGGACAGGGTGGTCGCGTCCGCGCTCCGCGGCGCCCGGACCTCGTTCAGGGAGAGCGCGAGCGGGACGTTCACGGTCTTGTTGAGCAGGGACACGTCGAGCCCGGTGCGCAGGACGACGGCGGAGGCGCGGCCGTGCTCGGCGGTCGCGTGCGCGGTGCCCGCGCCCAGGGCCGCGGGTGCCGCGGTGAGGGCGGTGACCGCCGCGAGCGCGGCGAGGCGGCGTGCGGGCATGCGGAAGTTGTTGCTGTTCAAGGCGGTGAGCCCCCCAGATGGACATGCTTGGGACTCGTCAACCTTGTACGCACTGCGGGTGAACGGTCAGCGATCCTGAGGCGCTTCACTCAAACGTGGATATTCCGCACGCCGATTCGAATCAGGGGCACGCCTACTCGACGACCCGCCCGTTCAGCACCACCCGGCGCGGCGCCGCGAGCACCCGTACGTCCGCCCGGGGATCGGCCTCGTACACCACCAGGTCGGCCGGGGCGCCCTCCTCCAGGCCGGGCCGGCCGAGCCAGGCGCGGGCGCCCCAGCTCGTCGCCGAGAGGGCCTCGACGGGCGGGATGCCGGCCGTGACCAGTTCGGCGACCTCCTCGGCGACCAGTCCGTGGGCGAGCGATCCGCCCGCGTCCGTGCCGACGTAGACCGGGATGCCGGCGTCGTAGGCGCCGCGCACGGTGTCGTGGCGGCGCTCGTACAGCCGGCGCATGTGGGCGGACCAGCGGGGGAACTTCTCCGCGCCGCCGTCCGCGAGCCGGGGGAAGGTGGCGATGTTGACGAGGGTGGGGACGATCGCGACGCCCCGCTCGGCGAAGAGCGGGATCAGGTCCTCGGTGAGACCGGTCGCGTGCTCGATGCAGTCGATGCCCGCCTCGACCAGGTCGCGCAGGGAGCTCTCGGCGAAGCAGTGGGCGGTGACGCGGGCGCCGAGCCGGTGGGCCTCGGCGATGGCCGCGGCCACCGCCCCGCGCGGCCAGCAGGGGGCCAGGTCGCCCAGGTCGCGGTCGATCCAGTCGCCGACCAGCTTGACCCAGCCGTCGCCGCGCCGGGCCTCCCGGGAGACGTACGCCACCAGGTCCTCGGGTTCGATCTCCCAGGCGTAGTTGCGGATGTAGCGGCGGGTGCGG
Organism: Streptomyces sp. NPDC025833; assembly: GCF_055558055.1. Classification (NCBI taxonomy): domain Bacteria; kingdom Bacillati; phylum Actinomycetota; class Actinomycetes; order Kitasatosporales; family Streptomycetaceae; genus Streptomyces; species Streptomyces sp. NPDC025833. The sequence goes on along the minus strand of NZ_JBVHNF010000022.1, from coordinate 66,504 downwards.
GCGATGTGCCGGCCCGCGCGGATGATCTTCGGGAGGTCCTCCCGGTCGTCGATCCAGCGCGTGTCGGAGGGCGAGCCGGCGTCCCGGACCAGCAGGGTCCCGGCCTCCCGGTCGGTGAGCGCCTGCTTCTCGGCGGTCTCCGCGTCGACCGGGCCGTGCGCGTCCAGGCCCACGTGGCAGTGCGCGTCCACCAGGCCGGGCAGCGCCCAGCCCTCGACGGTCCGCACGTCCCGGGCCCCGGCGGGCCGGTCGTAGGAGACCCGCCCGCCGACCACCCACAGCTCGTCGCGGACGTCCGCCGGGCCCGTCAGGACCCGGCCCTTCACGTGCAGCACCGCCCCATCGCTCATGCACCGCACCCTAACGGCCTACGGCTCGGTCCTCCCCGCCGAGGGCAGGCCCCCACCGGACTCCTCCTCCACCTCGGCCATGGCCGGGTCGAGCAGGCGGGAGAGGAAGTGCCGGGTGCGCTCGTGCCGGGGATCGCCGATGACCCGCTCCGGGCTGCCGTCCTCGACGATCACCCCGCCGTCCATGAAGACGACCCGGTCGGCGACCTCGCGCGCGAAGGTCATCTCGTGGGTGACGACCATCATCGTCATGCCCTCCCGGGCCAGCATGCGCATGACGGCGAGGACGTCGCCGACCAGCTCCGGGTCGAGGGCGGAGGTCGGCTCGTCGAAGAGCATCACCTCGGGGCCCATGGCGAGCGCGCGGGCGATGGCGACGCGCTGCTGCTGGCCGCCGGAGAGGGAGGACGGGTAGGCGTCCGCCTTCTCGGACAGGCCGACCCGGGCCAGGTTCTCGGCGGCGATCCGGGCCGCGGCCGCCTTGTCCCGCCCGAGGACCCGGCGCTGGGGCAGCGTGAGGTTCCCGGTGACGCTCAGGTGCGGGAAGAGGTTGAACTGCTGGAAGACCATGCCGATCCGGCGCCGTACGGCGTCGATGTCGACGTCGGGGTCGGTCAGCTCGGTGCCGCCGACGAACACCCGGCCCGCGGTGGGCTCCTCCAGCAGGTTCACGCAGCGCAGCAGGGTCGACTTGCCGGAGCCGGAGGGGCCGATGACGCAGACGACCTCGCCCCGGCCGATCTCCAGGTCGATGCCGCGCAGCACCTCGTTGCCGCCGAAGGACTTGCGCAGTGCGCGTACCTCGATCTCCGGGCGGGTCACCGGATCGCCTCCTGGGACTTGGACTCCATGCGGCGCACGACGAGGCTGAGCGGGATGGTGACCAGTAGATAGCACAGGCCCGCGACCAGGATCGGCGTGGAGTTGGCGGTCGTACTGGCGAGGTCGCGGCCGAACTTGGACAGTTCGCGCTCCTCCAGGGTGACGCCGAGGAACAGCACCAGCGAGGAGTCCTTGAAGAGCAGGACGAGTTCGTTGGTGAGCGGCGGCAGGATGATCCGGAAGGCCTGCGGGATGACGATCGAGACCATGGCCCGGGCCGGTGAGAAGCCGAGCGAGCGGGCCGCCTCCAGCTGCCCCTTGGGCACGGCCTGGATGCCGGCGCGGATGGTCTCCGCCATGTAGGCGGCCGAGACCAGGCCGAGCGCGATGGCCACCTTGCCGTAGGTGCCGCCGGGGATCTCGGTGCCGGGGAAGGCCAGCGGCACGGCGACGCCCACGAAGATGAAGATCAGCAGCGCGGGCAGGCCGCGGAAGATCTCGATGTAGACGCTCGCCAGCCAGCGGTAGGGGCCGACGGAGGACAGCCGCATCAGCGCGACGGCCATGCCGAGGACGAGTCCGACGACGAAGCCGGACAGCGTGTAGAGCACGGTGTTCTTCAGCGCCAGCGTGATGACGTCCGGGAACATCTGCCGGGCGATGTCCGCCTGGGCGAACTGGTTCGAGAGCCGTCCCCAGTCCGCCGTGGCCGCGAAGGCGATCACGGCGGCGGCGAAGACGGCGTACTGCACGGCGCGCGCGAGGGTGCGCTTCCGGCGCCGGGTCAGTCCCTTCCTCCTCGGCCGCAGCGTCGCGTCGGTGTCGGTCACGAGGCGGCGGGGGACGCGACGGAGGCGTCGTACGGGCCGATCCACTTCTCGTAGATCTTCTTGTACGCGCCGTCGGCCTTGGCGGTCCTGATCGCCTTGTCGATCGCGCCGAGCAGCGCCTTGTTGCCCTTCTTGACCGTGAAGCCGTACTGCTCGCCGGTCTTGATGTTGTCGACGACCTTGAACTTGTCCGCGTTGGCCTTGTCCTTCAGCCAGCCCTGGACGACCGGGTAGTCGATGACGACGGCCTCGACCTGGCCGGTGCGCAGGCCGTTGAGGACCGCGTCGGAGGACTCGAAGGAGATCGGGTCGTAGCCCTTGCCCCGGACGTAGTCCTCACCGGTGGTCTGCGCCTGGGCGCCGAGCTTCCCGCCCTTGGCCTCGACGTCGGCGAGCGAGCCGATCCCGCTGCTCCTGTCGACGAGGACGGCCTGGGTGGCCTCGAAGTACGGGACGGAGAAGTCGACGTTCTTCTTGCGCTCGGGCGTGATGGTCATGCCGGCGGCGGCCAGGTCGCACTCCCCGGAGTTCAGGAAGGCGCCGGTCTTGAAGTTCTCGAAGGGCGTGTCGAGGATGTGCTGCTCGACACCGAGGTCCTTGGCGACGAGGTCGATCAGCGAGACGTCGAAGCCTTGCACCTTGCCGTCCACCTCGGACTGGAACGGCGGGTACGGCAGGTGGGTGCACGTGGTGAGCTGTCCCGCCTTGGCGAGGTGGACGCCCTTGACGGTGGTCTTGCCGCTCCCCGAACCGCCGGAGGAGCAGCCGGCCACGACGAGCACGAGTGCGGCGGTCGCGGTGGTGGCGGCCAGAAGGCGGGTCCGGCGCCCTGCGAGCGTTTTCATGGGGATCTCCTGTCGGGGAACGACGGCTTCCGATTATAAGGAGGGGTTTGAGTCTCTCAAATCAAACCGATGGCCAAGAAGCCCTTCGACCTAAGATCGGTGGAGCCGGTCCCCCGAGAACGAAGAGAGCACCGCCGTGACCCACCCCTTCCTCGACCTGCCCCCGCTGACCGCCGGGCGGTTCGCCGCCATCGAGGACGCGGTGGCGCGGCTGCTGGACACCCGGCAGGACGTCCTGATCACGCAGGGCGAGGCCCTGCTGCCGCTGGAGGGCGCGATCCGCGCGGCGGCCGGTCCGGGCACGGTCGCCCTGAACGTGATCACGGGCCCGTACGGCCAGACCTTCGGGAACTGGCTCCGGGACGCCGGCGCCACCGTGCACGACCTCTCCGTCCCCTTCCACACGGCGGTGACGGCCGAGCAGGTCCGGGCGGCGTTCGCCGAGCACCCGGAGATCGACTTCGTGTCGCTGGTGCACGCCGAGGCGGCGACGGGCAACACCAACCCGGTCGCGGAGATCGGCGAGGCGGTGCGGGAGCAGGGCGCCCTGTTCTACCTGGACGCGGTGGCCTCCGTGGGCGCGGAGCCGGTGCTGCCGGACGCGTGGGGCGTGGACCTGTGCGTGATCGGCGCGCAGAAGGCGATGGGCGGCCCGGCGGGCGTCTCGGCGATCTCGGTCAGCGAGCGGGCGTGGGCCCGGATGGCGGCCAACCCGAACGCCCCGCGCCGCTCCTACCTGTCCCTGCTGGACTGGAAGGAGCGCTGGATCGACGCCGGCCGCACGACGCTGCCGCACGCCCCGGCCCAGTTGGAGATGCTGGCCCTGGAGGCGTGCCTGGAGCGGATCGGGTCGGCCGGCCTCCGGACGGTGATGGCCCGGCACCGCAGCGCGGCGCTGGCCACGCGGGCCGGTGCGGTGGCACTCGGCGGGGGCCTGGAGCCGTACGTGCACGACGAGCGCGACGCGGCCCCGGTCGCCACGACGCTGCGGGTGCCGTCCGGCGTGGTCGCCTCGGAGCTGGTGGCGCGCGCGCTGGAGAGCGACCCGGCGCTGCCGCTGGCGGCCGGTGGCGGCGCCCTGGCCCGGGAGATGATCCGGGTCAACCACTACGGGCCCGACGCGACCCCGGGTGCGGTGCAGGGCTGCCTGGCCGCCCTGGGCGCGGCCCTGGCCGAGCGGGGGATCGCGGTGGATCCGGTCGCCGGCCGCCGGGCCGTGGAGAGCGCCTGGGGTTAGCAGTGGGTGATTCCCGGGGGCCCCGCCCCCGGGATCCTCATGGCATTCAGGATTACCGAACCCCGAATTAAAACCGCCTTCACCATTCCCGCCAATTCTCCGGACGATAGCTTCCCGTCTTCTTCTGCCCGCTTTTTGCAGAGCTAAACAGGGGAGTTTGCGGACGCGTTTGCTGGACTTTTCAAGCTGTGACACATTCCACAACAAAGGCAATTTGTCATGGTTTGCCGTGGGTCAATCCCGACATTTCACCGAGGCACCGGAGAGACGCTCTGACAGCTCCCGTGCATTTTTGAATTCGCCTCGCTAAATTCATGCCGCATGACTGCCGCACCCGCAGACCTTCTCATCGAACGTCCGGCGACGACCGACGGAGCCGCGCTCTGGCGTCTCGCCAAAGACTCCAAAACCCTCGACCTGAACTCCTCCTACAGCTATCTGCTGTGGTGCCGGGACTTCTCGGACACCTCGGTGGTGGCGCGCGGTGCGGACGGTGAGCCGGTCGGTTTCGTCACCGGGTACCTGCGGCCGGAGCGCCCCGGCACCCTGCTCGTCTGGCAGGTGGCCGTCGACGCCTCCCAGCGCGGCCGCGGCATCGCCGCCGCGCTGCTGGACGGCCTGACCGCACGGCTCGTCGCCGAACGCGGCATCACCGAGCTGGAGACCACGATCACGCCCGGGAACACCGCCTCCGAGCGGCTGTTCACCTCGTTCGCCGAGCGGCACGGCGCACGGGTCGGCCGCGAGGTGCTGTTCCCCGCCGACCTGTTCCCGGGCGATCCGCACGACCCCGAAGTCCTGTACCGCATAGGCCCGCTGACCGCGTCCCCCACCCTCTGAGGAGCGATCCCACGTGACCATCACCCAGCCCGACCTCAGTGTGTTCGAGACCGTCGAGTCCGAGGTCCGCAGCTACTGCCGCAGCTGGCCCACGGTCTTCGACCGCGCGCAGGGCAGCCGCATGTACGACGAAGACGGCCACACGTACCTCGACTTCTTCGCCGGCGCCGGCTCACTCAACTACGGCCACAACAACCCGGTGCTGAAACGGGCGCTGATCGACTACCTGGAGCGCGACGGTGTCGTGCACGGACTGGACATGTCGACCGCGGCCAAGCGCACCTTCCTGCGGAGCTTCCAGGACCTGGTGCTGCGCCCGCGCGACCTGCCGTACAAGGTCATGTTCCCGGGCCCGACGGGCACCAACGCGGTGGAGTCCGCGCTGAAGCTGGCGCGGAAGGTGAAGGGGCGCGAGGCGATCGTGTCGTTCACCAACGCGTTCCACGGCATGTCGCTGGGCTCGCTCGCCGTGACCGGCAACGCATTCAAGCGGGCCGGCGCGGGCATCCCGCTGGTGCACGGCACCCCGATGCCGTTCGACAACTACTTCGACGGCCAGGTGCCCGACTTCCTGTGGTTCGAGCGGCTCCTGGAGGACCAGGGCTCCGGCCTGAACAAGCCCGCCGCGGTGATCGTGGAGACCGTGCAGGGCGAGGGCGGCATCAACGTCGCCCGGCCCGAGTGGCTGCGCGCGCTCAAGGAACTGTGCGAGCGGCAGGACATGCTGCTGATCGTCGACGACATCCAGATGGGCTGCGGCCGCACCGGTGCCTTCTTCTCCTTCGAGGAGGCGGGCATCACCCCCGACATCGTCACCGTCTCCAAGTCGATCAGCGGCTACGGACTGCCCATGTCGCTGTGCCTGTTCAAGCCCGAGCTGGACGTGTGGGAGCCGGGCGAGCACAACGGCACCTTCCGCGGCAACAACGCGGCGTTCGTCACCGCCACCGCCGCCCTGGAGACCTACTGGACCGACGGCTCGGCCATGGAGAAGCAGACCCGCACCCGCGGGGAGCAGGTCGAGCGGGCACTCGTCTCCCTCACCGAGGAGAACCTCGCCGACGTGAAGGAGTACCGCGGCCGCGGACTGGTGTGGGGCCTGGAGTTCCACGACAAGGACCGGGCCGCCAAGGTCGCCCGGCGCGCCTTCGAACTGGGCCTGCTCATCGAGACGTCCGGGCCGGAGAGCGAGGTCGTCAAGCTGCTGCCCGCCCTCACCGTGACGCCCGAGGAACTGGACGAGGGACTCAGCGTCCTCGCCCGCGCCGTCCGCGAAACCGCCTGAACCACCCGCCCCGTATCCCGAGGAGGAGACACAGCACCGTGATCGTCCGATCGTTCAAGGACATCGAAGGCACCGACCGGCACGTCAAGTCGAAGTCCGGCACCTGGGAGAGCAAGCGGATCGTCCTGGCCAAGGAGCGGGTCGGCTTCTCGGTCCACGAGACCATCCTGTACGCCGGGACCGAGACGTCGATGTGGTACGCCAACCACATCGAGGCCGTCGTCTGCACCAAGGGCGAGGCCGAGCTCACCGACAAGGAGACCGGGAAGACGTACACCATCACGCCCGGCACCATGTACCTCCTCGACGGGCACGAGCGGCACACGCTGCGCGTCAAGGAGGACTTCCACTGCATCTGCGTCTTCAACCCGCCCGTCACCGGACGGGAGGACCACGACGAGAACGGCGTCTACCCGCTGCTCACCGAGCCCGAGGAGGTGTGAGGACCCCATGACCACGGCCCCCGTCAAGGATCTCTACCCGACCCGCGGCACCTCCGAGGTGGCCGTCCCCCGCCAGGACCCGGTCGTCTGGGGCGCCCCGGACACCCCGGGCCCCATCGAGACCGCCGAACTCCAGGCGTTCGAGCGGGACGGCTTCCTCACCGTCGACCAGCTCATCACCCCCGACGAGGTCGAGGTGTACCGGCGTGAGCTGGACCGCCTGGTCGGCGACCCGGCGATCCGCGCCGACGAGCGCTCCATCGTGGAGCCGCAGTCGAAGGAGATCCGCTCGGTCTTCGAGGTGCACCGGATCAGCGAGGTGTTCGCGAAGCTGGTGCGCGACCCGCGCGTGGTCGGCCGCGCCCGGCAGATCCTCGGCTCGGACGTGTACGTCCACCAGTCCCGGATCAACGTCAAGCCGGGCTTCGGCGCCAGCGGGTTCTACTGGCACTCGGACTTCGAGACCTGGCACGCCGAGGACGGCCTGCCCAACATGCGCACGGTGTCCGTCTCGATCGCGCTGACCGAGAACCACGACACCAACGGCGGCCTGATGATCATGCCGGGCTCGCACCGCACGTTCCTCGGCTGCGCCGGCGCCACGCCGAAGGACAACTACAAGAAGTCCCTGCAGATGCAGGACGCGGGCACGCCGTCGGACGAGGCGCTGACCGCGCTGGCGGGCGAGCACGGCATCCGGCTCTTCACCGGCAAGGCCGGCTCGGCGACCTGGTTCGACTGCAACTGCATGCACGGCTCCGGCGACAACATCACGCCGTTCCCGCGCAGCAACGTCTTCATCGTGTTCAACAGTGTGGAGAACACGGCCGTGGAGCCGTTCGCGGCTCCCGTGCGCAGGCCCGACTTCATCGGCGCGCGCGACTTCACCCCGGTCGGCTAGAGCCCCCTCGGTGAAGTGACCCCCGAGCACCGGGCCGGGGCCTCCTCGTGTGGGACGGGAGGCCCCGGCCCGCTCGTGTGCCGGGCCGGATCAGCGGGACAGGGCCTCCAGCAGGCTGTCCACGTCGACGGCCGTGTTGTAGAGGTGGAAGCCGGCGCGCAGGTTGCCCGCGCGGTCGGAGACCTCGATGCCCGCCTCGCTCAGCGCGCTCTGGCGGGAGCCGAGTCCGGGGACGGAGACGATCGCCGAGCCGGGGGCGGACACCGGCTCGTGGCCGAGGTCCGCGAGTCCCGCGCGGAAGCGGTCGGCGAGGGCGAGGTCGTGCGCGTGGATCGCCGGCACGCCCAGTTCCTCGACGAGTTCCAGGGAGTGGCGCAGGCCCGCCCAGGTGAACAGGGCGGGCGGGATGTCGAACCGCCGCGCGGAGTGGGCGAGTTCCTCCACCGGCCCGTAGCAGCTGTCCCACGGCCGCTCGGCCGCGACCCAGCCCGCGAGGATCGGGGACAGCCCGCCGAAGTCCTCGGGGACCGTGAGGAAGGCCGCGCCGTGCGGGCCCAGCAGCCACTTGTAGGAGACGCTCGCGGTGAAGTCGTGGGCGTCCGCGGTCATCGGCAGCCAGCCGGCGGACTGCGAGAAGTCGACGTAGGTGCGGGCGCCGTGGGCGCGGGCGGCCTCGCGCAGGGCGGGCAGGTCGGCGACGCGGCCGTCGGCCGACTGCGCGGCGCTGACCGCGACGAGCGCGGTGCCGGGCCGGACCGACTCGGCGATCCGCTCCAGCGGGACCGCGCGGACCTTCAGGTCGCCGCGGACGTGGAACGGGTTGAGCACCGAGGTGAAGTCGTCCTCGGCGGTCAGGACTTCGGCGCCGGCGGGCAGCGCCGCGGCGATCACCCCGGTGTGCGCGGCGACCGAGGCGCCGATGGCGACCCGGGTGACCGGGACCCCGGCGAGCCGGGCGAACACCGCCCGGGCCGTCTCCACGTCCTCGTACAGCGAGGTGAGCGGCCGGCCCTCGGCCCGCAGCAGCGCCGCCTCCCGGAGGGCGGTGACGGTGCGGGCGGGCAGCAGGCCGTTGCTCGCGGTGTTGAGGTAGATGCTCTTCGGGCGGAACTCGTCCCGGACGAGTTGGTCGAACGTCTCCGTGGTCTCCATGGGACCACTGTGCGCCTCGGTGATCGACCCGTCCATGGCGATATTCTGCGCAGTCTACCCTGGTGCCGCTCATGACACCGCTCTGAGCCGCGGTTCTCAGCCGTGCTGCGGGACCGCGCACCCGTCCGGTCCGCAGGACCCGGCGTCCCCCCGGTCGAGCGTCGCCGGCGGGATGCGCTCGCCCCAGGCCCGGGTCAGCGCCTGGGAGAAGACCTCGGCGGGCTGGGCGCCGGACACGCCGTAGGCGCGGTCCAGGACGAAGAAGGGCACGCCGTTGGCGCCGAGCCGGGCGGCCTCCCGCTCGTCGGCGCGGACCGCGTCGGCGTAGGCGTCCGGGTCGGCGAGCACCGCGCGGACGGCGCCGGCGTCCAGCCCTGCCTCGACGGCCAGTTCCACCAGGCGTTCGTCGCCCTCGGCGAAGACGGACCGCTCCTCGGCGAAGTTGGCCCGGTAGAGGACCTGGATCAGCCGGTCCTGGGCGCCGTGCTCCTTGGCGAGGTGCAGCAGGCGGTGCATGTCGAAGGTGCTGCCGTGGTCGCGGTCCCGGGTGCGGTAGTCCAGGCCCTCGGCGGCCGCCTGGGCGCCCAGGTTGTCCTCGCCGGCCTGGGCCTGCGCCTCGCTCATGCCGTACTTGGCGGTCAGCATGGTCAGCACCGGCTGGACATCGCCCTTGGCGCGGCCCGGGTCCAGCTCGAAGGAGCGGTGCACCACCTCGACCTGGTCGCGGTGCGGGAAGGCGGCCAGCGCCTTCTCGAAGCGGGCCTTGCCCACGTAGCACCAGGGGCAGGCTTGGACGAACGAAGCCATAACCGCTCTGACCTGGGGCTTTGTCGAATCTCGCGGGTTATCGCTTAACGGCCACCCCGTGTGGATGCCGACACGACCGGCCCCGACGTGGAGCGGTCCGACTTCGGTGATTGGACCAAGATGCACCGCGACGACTACCCGGCGCTTCACGCCCTCGGTTTCGAGGACGACGAACTCAAAGAGCTTGGCCTTTGGGTGCCCGCCGTAGGCACTCCCGCTGATCTCGCGGAGATGTACGTTCGCCGCTCCAAGAAGAAGGACACCCTATCGAGCCTGCGGGAACAGGTTCGCCGTATGTGCGCTCACGCCGCCAGGGAAGATAAGCGCATTCGGCATGTTTGGTTCGAGCAGAAAAGCGCAAGTAAGAGCTACGTCACTCGCGAAGAGTTCGAGAAGGCTACAGCGGCAATCACTGACAGCGGACTGTCCAAGACGCTGTACGTCTACAAAATGTCCCGTCTCTCCCGCCAAGGTTCCGGAAAGGTCGGTTCACTTCTCGATGAGTTCGACGAACAGGCAGCGCGCCTCTATTCGGTAGTCGAAAATCTCGACTCCATCAGGGGTCGCACCTTCATGGCGCTGTTTTCGGAGCAAGCGCGCGAACAGGTGGCCGAACTTGGCGAGTTCGTCAAGCTCGGAATGGACGCGCACAAGGCAGACGGTAAGTGGACCGGTGGCGTTACGCCCTACGGCCTGCGCGCTGTGAAGGGCGAAGGACGGCTAGAGCGGAACCCCGAGGAATACCCGCTGGCCCGGCGAATAGCCGAATACCTGTTGGACAGAAAGACGCCGGGTTGGATCGCCGATACGCTTAACTCGGAAGGGCTCAAGACCCGTCACGGCAAAAACTGGCAAGCAACGGGAATCATCGCGCTTGCCCACGCTGTGACTTGGGCGGGTCTCGTCGCGCAGCGGGAAAGGATTCTGGACAAGAAGGGCCGTTGGACCGGCAAGTACCACCGTGGCGGTACTCCCCTGCTGGACAAGAAGGGGCACCCCATTTCCTGCGGCCAGGGCGTCATCACGTTCGCGGAACACATCAAGATCAAGGAAATACTTGCGAGTCGGGCGCAAAAGAATGGTCCAGTGGGCAGCCGTGCGCGCGGGAAGCGGGAGACTTCCAATCTCCTTTCGGAAACCATGAAGTGTGGTCGCTGTGGCGTGAAGGAAGTCAGCAGCGGACCGGCGTATAGGTGCTATGCCCGAACCAACGAGGGGGCGCACGTCTGCGAGGGCGTTTCCATCGGACGTGAGCGCGTTGAGGAAGCCGTTACCCAAGCATGGTTCGGGCATATCCTCAGCCTGTCTCCCGAGTCCGCCACGCTGCACGAGATCGCCCGTGAATGGCTCGCCTACAAGGACCCGGAAAAGGAGGCGCGCAAGGCGGAGGCAACGGCCGCGCTGGAATCAGCGGTCAGCCGAGAGATGCAGCTCAAAAAAGAGCGGTTCATTCTCGGCCGAATGAGTGAGGCGGATTACGAGTATCTGTGGCGGGAGTTGAACGCACAGATCGACAGCCTCAAAGCGGAGTTGGCCGAACTGACGCGGGAAGCCGACCTGTCCCCGCTGCTGGACCCCGAGGCGCTTGCAGCGCTGTGGAACGGGGCCGGTATCGCCGGACAGCGGGCATTGCTCCGGGCCGCGCTGACAGACAAGGGAATCACTCTCCTGCCGTCCCAGGGTCGGGGGTACCGAGTGCCCGCGATTGACCGGCTGGAGTTCCATTGGCGGGAAGCAAGCGACCCGGCATGGGACACGGCCTTTGAAGCGGGCGTGAGGCTCGTGGAGAGGACGCGCTAGACGGCCGCGCAAGCCGTTCGTACGGCCCCGGCGGGAACAACTCCCCGCCGGGGCTTTCGCGTGCGGCAGACAGCCGTACAGCGACTCTGCCGCCAGCGCCAAGGAACCGCCCTGTCTGGCCATCGCCGGTAGAAGCGGAACACCTTTCTCCACTTGTCTAGGCGGAAACCTGACGATCCGTTAGGTACGTCACTTAACCGGCTCACCGCGAGGACAGCGAGACCACGCAGCAGGAGAGACACCAAGGAGGTTGCGCGGTGCCCATCACGAACACCCTTGACCTTGAAACGCTCAGCGCGCGAATGAACGCGTGGGCGAACGAGAGGAACAGCAAGCGCGGCCGTCTAGTGCGCGCGTTTCGTAAGAACCTGGGCAACTCCCCAGACCTACAGGCGGCCCGGCTCGCGCTCCTGATCGCGGAAGCGGCCTAGGCGACCGGCGTACGGAATGCCCCCGTCAGCGATGGCGGGGGTTTTCATTTGCGCTGATTTCGCCGAAAGCGCTGCGTCCAAGCTGACGGTTACGCCGAAAGCGCTGAGAGTTACGCCGAAAGCGCGGACACATAAAGAGTGGTTCCGCCGAATGAACGGAGATCGAAAGCATGGAAATTCCAAACTACACCGAATTGCTTACAGCCCTACGGGACGCGCATCGAGAGGCATCCGACGGACTCAGCGACCAGTCTCCCCGCACTCCCTACCGCGCTCTCCTTTCCGCGTACGTCTCCATAGAGAAGGCCCTAGGCATCGTTGAGTCTGTGCTGACCGGTCAGGAATGCGCACTTCCCGCATGCAAGAACCCAATTCCTTACAGGGAACCGGGGCAGCCGGGCCGTACAGCCCTCTACTGCGGGAAGCGCTGCCGGGACCGTGCGGCCTATCAGGCGAGGAAACAGCGAGAGCAGCGAGGGAGCGAGAGCTAGTCAGAAACTCTATAAATGTAGTTAGTGTAGAAGTGAACTACATTCTAGGTATGTCTATAAGAGTCTCTACTAGCAAACGCCGAACCCGGTCGTCTACACCGAGATTCGTCACACTGCCTTGGAGGGCTAAGAGACCGTGCTTATTGGTGACCCAACCTGCGACATTTGCGACACCGTACTGACCGGCCGCCAAAAGCGCTATTGCTCCGATAGGTGCCGACAGACACACAGGCGCACCAGGACGCTGACCGCCGCTGAGGAACGGGTACGCCTTGCGGGTAAGGACTGCAAGCACTGCGGTGACGTCTTCGATCCCAAAAATGGCCGTCAGCGTTATTGCTCCGAGAACTGTGCAGCGCATGCGCGGGATGCGGGATACGAGGCGCGCGAGGACGCTGTGTGTCAGCTCGACGGGTGCGAGGGCAACGCCGGTTGGGATGGGTCCGGCCGTGCCCGCCGATACTGCTCGGCCGCTCACAAGCAAAAGGCTTACCGACAGCGGAAGCGCGTCACCTCGCTGTAAGCCGCTGCGCGGCCGTGTGAGGCCGTTTCAGGAGTCGGCTGGAGCCAACCACTTGGGGCGCGCCGATAGGGGCTTAGAGGGGCGCTGATAGCCCGAGCCGGCTCGGTATCGATCCGGTTACGGTCTTCGCCGTTTGGCTCCTTTGCCCGTCCTGTCCTTAACCCACACACCGTGTGAAGGGTGGAGGCGGTATCCGTCTCCGACAGCGAACGAGTAGCCCGGTCGTTATTCGGCCGGTGCTGCTGACCACCTACAAACGTTTGTAGGTGCTTGCTGTCCATGCGGCGGCATCCGCAATCGGTCCCCCAATACTTCGGTGAGTAGACCTACGTTCGCGTAGACCTCGCCGGTACAGCCCTCTTGCCTGGTCTATGCCGAGACCGCGCAAGAGGGCTTTTTTTCGTATCTGGAGGTTCCTCGCATGCGCGACGACGCCACATATCGCGCTGTCGTATTCGGTGCCCTGCGCGCGACCACTTGGGACGGCCCGCGTGCGTATGTGGATCAGCACACCCTTTCCGCTGCTGTGAATCGGTGGGCAGGGAGAAACGGTGTCGGACCGGTGCCTATGGACTCACTTGTGCGGCTTGTTGAGGGCGCGGGATACCGACACTTCCGAACCGACCGGCGAGGCTATTTCGTCGGACTATCACTCAAGGAGAACGACGCGTGAACGGATACACCGACAACATTGATGCCGGTAGCTACACCCCGGAAACGCTAAACCGCGTGCTACGTGCTCGCGCTGCCACTTTTCGATATGACCCGGAGATGGAAAAGGCCGCCGAGTTGGAGGCAAAGGGCGAGCCGCTAAGTCCCTCCATGCGCATGTCCCTCGGCTACTACCAGGACGCCAAGAAGGCCGCTTCTGCCGCTGGACGTGACGTGTCCGATCCGGCACCGGCCCAGAGTGGTGACCGGCTCGCCGACGCTTACAAGAACCTCGGAGGGAATGCCTGATGACTGACGCAAAGCTACAGAAGGCACGAGAGACCGCCCTAAAGGCTCAGCGAGAGCTAGAGGCCCTAGAGTCGGCGGAGGCTGAGAAGGCGGCGCAGATTGCTGCTGAGCGCCGGGAACGGGCTCTTGAGTATGACCGTGAGTTCTTCAAGAATTGGCGTTCCCTCGCGGATGAGGTAGTGGCGCACGACCGTGACGCCGACACCTACGACCCGGCCACTATGGGTTTCCTAGAGGGTGTTATCCGGCTTGCTGAAGCTCGTGAGAAGCGACGCTATGTGCTAGAGGCCGCACAGCGTGCCGAAACGACCATGGGTGTTCCGTCGAATCAGAGCACCGTTCCCGAAAGTCGTTATTACACGCTGGACGTACTCGGGCACATCACGGGCATCATCCAGCGAGAGGCTGGCCGCCGTGCCGCCGAGTTCGCTGATGAGCTACAGGCTAAGCGCGAGGCTTTCATTAACGGAGATGAGGCGTAATGGCTACGACTGCTGACAACCTGCTAGAACCTGGCCCGGATGGTTCGTATCCCAATTGGCCGCGCGACGAGAACGGCGCTCCCATTCAGCCGGTTGATTCCGTGACCGGTGAGTCCATTAGCTATGCGCGCTGTTGGGGATGCCTGTACGCGATTTTCCCCAGCTATGCCATGCCGCTGGAGTCTCGTGGCTACGCCAGTATCAATCCACCGAAGGTGTAGCCATGCCCGCTGATGCTTTCAACCCCGGACCGAACGGGACCCGCCCATGGTTTCCCCGTGACGCGTCCGGGGCCCCCGCTTGGTCGGATACGCATTCCCCCGCTGATGTGGTTCACCCGACTGCCGGTGGGCCTCCAATGCTGCGCGGGTCGAGGTACCGAACAGTTCCGAGGCTACGTTGGTGGCAGGGAGTTATCGACGCTATCCACACTCAGCCTCCACATTACGAGGGGCTAGAGATTCCCACTGTGCCGATTGCCGTACTCCGCGCGGAAATCGGACTGCGGTAAACGATGCGCCGTTTCTACTCCTCTTCGTTGCGGCATTTCTGTTTTCGCTGCGGGGAACCTGCGCTACGGCTCGCCCATTACCCGATCAGCAAGCGTGCTCTTGTCGCGCGAGGAATCAGCGAACCGGACGCCGATGGATGGCGTAAGCCGCTCTGTAGAGACTGCCTGACCCGCTGGCAGGTTGAGTGCGCATAGCCGTTCGCTGCCGTGATAGGGGGCCGGAAGCCGGCAAAAACTGGCCCCCCGTCTGGCCTGCGCTGATCTCTCACAGTGACTTCGCTACTACCTTTGCAAGTGATACCCCCTGGCCACATACAATCCCGATTGTTCCGCTGAGCGTATGAAGCCAGGGTTCTTAACCCCCAGGGTGGGGGGTGCCTCCAACCCGGTTTCAAAACTGACCGGCAGGGAGGTCGAGAAACGTGATGGCAGTGCAGACCCTTTTCTGTGGCGTGACCAGCGCCTTTCATTCCCCCTGGAGGAACTCGTATGACACTCGCTAAGCCAGTAGATCAGCACAAGCGGGAGGGCACGTACCGGCCCGACCGCCACGCCGACCGGCTATCGCTGGCACCCACTGACCTCACTGAGCCGGATTGGTCGACGGTAATTGGTGACGGCCCTGACGCTGACAAGGTGAAGGCCGATGCCGCGAGCATTTGGCGGCGCATCGTACCCGCGCTGTCTGCCGCTACTCGGATTACCGATGCACAGCGGGAAGTAGTCGTGACGTTCTGCACCTCGCAGGCTCGCATGTGGGAGGCCGAGCGATTCATTAGCCGTGACGGTTTGCTCGTCCTCGGCGCGAATGGCGTGCTTGTCAAGAATCCGGCTACAACGGTTCTCAACACCTATTCGACCATGAACCGCAATGCGCGAATCGAGCTTGGGCTTTCGCCGTCCGCTGCCGCGCGAATCACCGTGACCGCATCGGACGAGGACGACGACCCCGACGGAATTTGGGACTGACCACCTAGGAACGTTCCTAGGTGCGCTACCGCTGATATGGAGAACGGCAGATGATTGACGACGAGACTCGCGCTTGGATAGCCGAGCACGTAGCACAGCACGCAAGGACCCTGGACCGAATCCGCGAGCGAAAGGCCGCCGACTACCGCCGCAACTCTGCGCGAGAGGGAATAGCCCGAGTGGCGGACAGCATTCGATACGCCGGACTGCCTGCGGACATTGTGCGCGGATACCAGGAAGCACGGCGCAAGAGGGAGGCGGCGCAGAATGGCTAAGCGCATATCGATTACCGGTGCTGTCCGCTGTCTCGCCCTCGCTGCGGCCATGGTTATCAGCTTCGCTGTGGAGCGTGACCTAGCGCTGTCCCACGGTGTGCCCGAGACCGTTGCACCGGCCGTTCCCGTGGCCGTTGACCTATTCATGATTTGGGCTGTCCGGACGGGTCGTGACGTAGCCCTCGCTGTGGCCGTCGCCGTGGCCGCAAACGTGGCCGGTGTCCTCACGACTGAATCCCTGTCCGCTGTCGACACGTGGGTTTCCGCAGGGCTGCACGCGGTGTTCCCCATGACCGTTTGGCGGATGCACAGACGACCGACGCAGTCTGAGACCGGCGAGGCAGCGAGAGGCCCGGAGAATGGCGCACAGGCCGATAGATGGCCGGACGCTTCCCTATGGCAGGACTTCAATGCGGACAGCGAGCCGGACGCTGCGGACAATGCACCGGACGGCCCGCCGAGTGATGACGATATCCGCGCCGCTGTGACCGTCCTCGAATCCCGCCACGGGCGGCCATTGACCGGCCAGGCTGTGGCCGACCATTTCGGTGTGTCCGCTCGCACCGGACGCCGTTATCTAGACCGGATCGGATACGGACGCGTGACCACCTAGGAACGTTCCGAGGTGGCCACACAGAACCCCCTATGCCACACCCTCACAGCGAGGGAAGGCGTAGGGGGTTTTCATGTTTCCGGGGCCGACCTTTGAAAGAAAGGCCAGGTTTTCGCCGGCTCGGGGGTCCAAGGTGGCTACGGCCCAGCATTCCCGAGGGATTTCGCTGCCTTCGGATCGCAGGCACCTAGGAACGTTCCGAGGTGATCAGGCCGCGCTGTCGAGTACCGCCCGCACCTCGGGAACGTCGGCGTAATCAGCGAGCCGAGCGAGGACGACCCGGCCCCGTTCCGCTGTCCTTTCGCTGGCAATGTCGGCCGACAGCGTGAGCATTCGTTCCGCCGTGGCCGCCGCTTCCTCGGGTTCGTTCGCGTCGGCGTAGGCAATGGCAAGCCACGACAGATAGAGCGCTAGCTCTCGCGTGTGCGTTGCGTCGTATTCGCTGAGCACTTCCCGCAGCAATGGCACAGCGCGGAGCGGTCGGCGTAGTTCTGTGTAGACGCGGGATTCCATGACGCGCAATTCCCCGGCGCTCACCCAATAGAGATACGCCGGTGACTCGATTCCCTCGCTGTCCGCGCTGAGTGCTTGGCTTGCCTCCCCGAGGGCCCGCATAGCCGTTTGTGCATTCTCGGAACCGCCCGCTTTGGTGGCCGACCATGCCACCCGATCGAGGTACAGCGCGCGAGCCTTTGGGGGAGCGTCCGGCCCGGCCCCGTCCAGTGCAGCGCGGGCAAGGTCTAGGCCCTCAACCTCCCGTCCGATATTGCTGAGTTGGTAGGCGAGCGACCCGGCAAGGTTTCCGGCTAGCGTCCGGTCCTCGGCTTGCGTGGCTGCGCTGAGTCCAAGTCGGTAGATCCGTTCCGCCTCTGCGTGTTGGCCAGCGTCCGACGCGATCCATCCGGCGATCTGCGCCAATTCTCCAATCTGCACGAGGAGTTGTCGGCCGGTTGCTTCGGTGTACGAGTGTTCTCTGAACATCCGAACAGCCTTGCGAAGTTCCCGTAGTGCGGGCCGCATGAGGTCCCCACCGGCCAGGAAGTCATCTGCGAGCCGCAGGCTATGCACCCGCTGTTGCAGATCGTCCACCTGGCCGAGTCCGATACGGCCGCCTGTACGGGCCGTCAGAGGCCCTAGCGGATCATCGGCGGGCAGGAAGTCGGCCAGGGTCGGCAAAGGCGGCTCAGCGGGCGACTGAGGGGCTTTGAGGGCTTCCACGGGGACCCCGAGGGCGGCAGCGAGAAACGGCAGCCATTCACGGGGCGTGCGCTTCCCTGTCTCCCATCGACTGATCTCCTGACGGCCGACCGGCTCGCCCTGGACGCCAGCGGCCCGGCATACCTCCCGCGCTAGCCGTGCCTGGCTCCAGCCGAGCCGTTCGCGTTCCTGTTTGATGTTGGCCCCGACGCTGTTCCCCATGGGTCAAGTCTGGCCGACAGTTGGCCTACACGGGGCCGCTAGGCGTAGATCAATCCGGGTTGGAGGGTGAGCGAGCGAAAGCCGACTACGAGGGGCGAGCGATCATGGCGAGCGACGCAAGAGCCCGGCTGTCCGAGGTGATCGACCGGCACGGCCACGACGGACAGGTGTTGATTTTCAAGGACACCGACGATCCGTTCGGCACGACGGCCGAGGGTGCAGACCTTGCACCACATTCCGGCATCGGTCGGCCAACGCTGCGGGAACGGGTGGCCAAAGCCAACGCACGGAGCCGGGGCGAAGTCTTGTAATGGCGCGCACTGACCCGCGACGGCCAATTTCCACGATGCAAGCACTGTGGTCATGGGGCGAACACTGCGGGATGTGCGCTGGACACCGGGAAATCTGGTGCCCAATCTGCTTCGGATTCGAGGGGTGCCGGACTTGCAATCGCCGCTACAAAGTCCCGTGCCCCATATGCGCTGGCGGGCGATTGATGCCGCTCACGTGATGAGGCTTTCTCGCTGATCTCCGCCCCTGCCGGATGTGGCCCGACTCGATTTCCCCCACGTCTGGCATCCCCGGCAGGGGCGGGCAAGTCACCGTTTCGCAGACAGCGGGACGGTTCAACCGGCACCATCGGAACCCAGGAGGTAACGCAATGCGTAACTGGTGGCTGACCATGAACGACCCCGGCAACCCGCAGGACGACAGCGACAGCGGGAACAAGCACGGCGGGGGCGGCTCGGACGAGGGCGGCAACACGAACGACGGTCAGGGCCCGGCGGACGGCCGCTGATCGGTGAGCACTGACGACGTGAAGGGGGCGGGTCCTGACGGGCTCGCCTCCGCTCTCATGGAAAAGGGTGCACTGACAAGCGATTGGCTTCCTGCCTATCAGGCAGTGCCCCGTCATCTGTTCATTCCGGAAATGATCTGGCCGGGCCGAGCCGGCATGAATCGCCAGGATGACCGCGTAATTCGCAGCGAGGAACCCGAAGTTTGGTGGTCGGCGGTTTACCGTGACGCGCC
This sequence comes from Streptomyces sp. NPDC025833, assembly GCF_055558055.1. Classification (NCBI taxonomy): domain Bacteria; kingdom Bacillati; phylum Actinomycetota; class Actinomycetes; order Kitasatosporales; family Streptomycetaceae; genus Streptomyces; species Streptomyces sp. NPDC025833. The sequence continues at coordinate 47,486 of NZ_JBVHNF010000022.1, read as the reverse complement.
GATCACGACCCAATGGGACGACGGCGCTTACACCGGACCAGGGAAAGGGAAGATCCCGTCTAGCTCCAACTCCATGCCGACCATGGTCTTTTCGATGCTGGACGCGCTGAGCATCGAAACGGGTCAGCGGGTGTTGGAGATCGGAACCGGTACCGGCTGGAATGCCGCGCTGCTGTCTCATCGGGTCGGCGCTGAGAATGTGTTCACGGTCGAGGTAGACGGAGACAGCGCGAGGGAGGCGCGTAAACGGCTGAATGACGCCGGATTCGATCCCGTCTCGATCATCGGGGACGGAGCCGAGGGATACGCCGAGGGCGCCCCTTATGACCGCGTCATCGCCACGGCATCAATCGGCCGTGTCCCCCGGCGCTGGATCGAGCAGACAAAACCGGGCGGGATCATCGTTACCCCGTGGGGACCTACCTACGGTGGGGAAGGCGTGGTCAGGCTGACCGTTGCCGAGGACGGCTCGGCGTCCGGCCCGTTCGTCGGCTCGTCGGCGTTCATGCGGCTGCGGGATCAGCGGGTGAAGCGGACGCACGTCCGTGAATACCTCGGGGGCCGGAAGTGGCCTGCGTACGGCACTCGGAGCGTGACGACGATTTCCCCGGACGCTGTGGGGGACTGGCCCGTCATGTTCGCCATCGGGGTGCAGGTTCCAGAGGCTTTCCCGTGGGCGGAGACGTACGAGGACGGCTCTTACACGCTGTGGCTGCGGGACACGGCCGTCACGTCGTGGGCGACAGCGGACTACGAGAAACACCGCGAGGAATTCGAGGTCTACCAATCCGGCCCGCGCCGACTGTGGGACGAGGTGGAGACCGCCTATCTCTGGTGGGAGAAGCAGGGCCGTCCGGGATTCGAGCGGTTCGGCCTCACCGTGGACGGCGACGGCGAGCGGGTGTGGCTGGACTCGCCAGGCAACCCCGTGCCCATCCGTGGGAGCCTGTAGCGCGGTCCGTGTGACCGTCGGCCCCGTCTGTGTGCTCATCCGCCGTAGCACACGGGCGGGGCCTCCTGCGTTCATCTGCGCTGGTCAGACGCTGTGCGCTAACCTATGGTTCTGTTCGTCCAGGGGCAGGCGATGTCGCTCCAGATCTCGACGCGCATGTCTTCGGCTTTCTCCGGGTCGTACGGGTGCGGGGGCTCTCCCCGGCCGGTGCATGAACGTTCAAGCAGGGCGTTTCATTCCCGCGGCGGCACGGAGAAGCGCAGAAAGAGGTGGTGGTCGCCGTCGGCGGGCGGGTTCTCCGGGTCGGGCACCCAGCCCTGCCGGGCGTAGAAGGACTGGGCGCGGCGGTTGTCCACGTGCACGTCGAGGACGGCCGCGCGCCGGGCGTCCGCCCGCCACCGCGCCACGCAGGCCTCGTGCAGGGCCGTGCCGATGCCGGCGCGCCAGCGGCCGGGGTCGACGTGGAACTGGAACAGCTTGACCGTCTCCGCGGGCCCGCCCTCCGGGGTGCGGAAGGAGGCGATGCCGACGATCCGGCCGCGCTCGACGGCGCACAGCACCCGGCCGTCGGGGCGCTCGACGGCGCCGCGCCAGGCGGCCGCCCAGTCGGTGCCGTCCTGCGGGACGCCGTCCGGGTAGTACGTAGAGCGGGCCCGGAGGTGCAGCTCGGCGATGGCATCGGTCTCGGCCGCCACGGCGTCGCGGACCAGGAGGGCCTCACCGTTCACGCGTTCACTGATCATGCGGAACAGGACGAGCCGACGGCGGCCGCGGTTCCGCGGCCGGGGTCCTGGGCACGTACGGCTTCCCGGGGCGTGGGGCGGCGCCTCAGACTGGGGCCGGTGTCGCCGCCGGTTCCTTCCCGGCCGGCCGCGTTCGTCCCGGGACCGCTCGGCCGCTTCCCGGGCCGTGTTCGATATACTGAACGCCGTCTCGGATAGTGAACGTGCGCGGGAGCACGCGACTCAGTCCTCGTCGAACGAAGGGGCCAAGGGCGATGACGGCAGGCGACGCAGCGGGCGGGGCGCAGGTCAAGTCCGCGGTGCGGACCGTGGAGCTGCTCGAGTACTTCGCCGGCCGGCCCGGCATGCACTCCCTGGCGGCCGTGCAGGAGGCCGTCGGCTATCCCAAGTCCAGCCTGTACATGCTGCTGCGCACGCTGGTGGAGCTGGGCTGGGTGGAGACGGACGCCACGGGCACGCGGTACGGCATCGGGGTGCGGGCGCTGCTCGTGGGCACGTCGTACATCGACGGCGACGAGGTGGTGGCCGCCGCCCGGCCGGCCCTGGACCGGCTCTCCGACGACACCGCGGAGACCATCCACCTCGCCCGGCTCGACGGCACCACCGTGGTCTATCTGGCCACCCGCCAGTCCCAGCATTACCTGCGCCCGTTCACCCGGGTCGGCCGCCGGCTGCCCGCCCACTCCACCTCCCTCGGCAAGGCGCTCCTCGCCACCTGCACCGACGAGCAGGTGCGCAAGCTGCTGCCGGAGAAGCTGCCCGCGCTGACCGAGCACACCGTCACCGACCGGGAGGAGCTCATCGAGGAGCTGCGCCAGGTCCGGGAGCGGGGCTTCGCGGTCGACCGCGAGGAGAACACGCTGGGCCTGCGCTGCTTCGGCGTGGCCATCCCGTACCGCACGCCCGCCCGGGACGCCGTCAGCTGCTCGGTGCCGGTGGCCCGGCTGACCCCCGCCCACGAACAGACGATCAAGGACGCGCTGTTCGACGCGCGGGACCGGCTGACGCTGGCGACGCGGCGGCTCTGAGCCCGCCGGACCGTAGGCTCGGCACCATGAAGATCGCGCTGCGGGCCGTACGGGACAGCGACGTGCCGGTGCTCCACCGGCAGATGAGCGATCCGGAGGCCGTCCGGATGGCCGCGTTCGGCCTGGAGGACGCCTCCGACCCGGCGGCGTTCGCGGCCTACTGGCAGTGCCTGCGGGACACCTCCGAGGTGCTGCGCACGGTCCTGGCCGACGGGGTGGTGGCCGGGACGGCGGCGGTGTACGGCGTGGCCGGCGAGCGCGAGGTGACGTACTGGATCGACCGGTCCTACTGGGGCCGGGGCGTGGCGACGGCCGCGTTGCGGGCCCTGCTCGCCGAGGTCCCCGAGCGGCCGCTGTACGCGCGTGCCGCGGCCGACAACGCGGGATCGCTGCGCGTGCTGGAGAAGTGCGGCTTCCGTGAGACGGCCCGGGCGCGGGGGTTCGCCAACGCGCGGGGACGGGAGATCGAGGAGGTCGTCCTGGTCCTGGAGGGGCGGCGCGGGCCGCGGGGCGCGGGGCCGGTTTCCTGAACGCCGGATGAGAAAGCCGGCCGCCCGGGAACGTCCGGCCGGCTCCGCTCGTCTTCTGGGCGGGATGAACAAGACGATCAGGCGGGCCTCCGTCTTCTCACTGCTGCTCGTGCTCACCCTGCTGGTCAGGGCGACATGGGTGCAGTTCTACGGCGGACAGGCCCTTGCAGAGGACAACCACAACCGGCGGAACGTCATCGAGACGTACTCGGCGCCGCTCGGGAACATCATCGTGGGCGGGAACGCCGTCACCGGCTCGGCCCGGACGAAGGGCGGTGACCTCGCGTACAAGCGCACGTACAAGGACGGCAGGCTGTACGCGGCGGTGACCGGCTTCGCCTCGCAGGCCTACGCGCCCACGCAGCTGGAGGGCATCTACGCCGACCTTCTCAACGGCACCGACCCCCGGCTGAAGACGATCATGGACACGGTCACGGACCGGCGCGCCGACCCGGGCAACGTGCTCACGACGATCGACCCGGCCGTGCAGAAGGCGGGGTACCGGGCGCTCGGCGGCAACAAGGGCGCGGCCGTGGCGCTCGACCCCAAGACCGGCAGGATCCTCGCGGTGGTGTCGACGCCGTCGTACGACCCCTCCTCGCTCACCGACGCGAACCTGGCCGGGCCGTCCTGGAAGGCGCTCCTCGCGGACAAGGAGAAGCCGCTGACCAACCGCGCGCTGCGGCAGCCGCTGCCGCCGGGCTCCACGTTCAAGCTGGTCGTGGCGACGGCCGCGCTGGAGGACGGGCTGTACGAGAACGTCGACGACCCGACCGACAGCCCGGACCCGTACATCATGCCGGGCACCGTGCGCGAGCTGCCGAACGAGAGCAAGTCGGCGCCGTGCAGGAACGCCTCGATCCGGGTCGCCCTGCGGTACTCCTGCAACAACGTCTTCGGTCACATGGCCGTCCAGCTCGGCCAGGACAAGGTCCGGGCGATGGCCGAGAAGTTCGGCTTCAACGACCAGGAGCAGGACGTGCCGGTGCGGGCGTACCCGAGCGTCTACCCCTCCGGCATGGACAAGGCCCAGACGGCGCTGTCCGGCATCGGCCAGTTCGACGTCACCGCGACCCCGCTCCAGATGGCCATGGTGTCCGCGGCCATAGCCAACGGGGGCAAGCTGGTCTCCCCGCATATGGTCTCGAAGATCACCGACAGCGGCGGCGACGTGCTGGAGGACTACGACGACGGCACCGACTCCAAGGAGATCATGAGCTCCGGCACCGCCGAGCAGCTCAGGTCGGCGATGGAGACGGTGGTGAAGGACGGCACCGGGACGAACGCGCTGATCGACGGGGTGACCGTCGGCGGCAAGACCGGTACCGCGCAGCACGGCGAGAACAACAGCAAGACGCCGTACGCCTGGTTCACCTCCTACGGAAAGTCCGACAGCAGCGGCAAGGAGGTGGCCGTCGCCGTGATGGTCGAGCAGTCGGACGCGGCCCGCTCCGAGGTGAGCGGCAACGGACTGGCGGCACCCGTGGCCAAGGCCATGATGGAGGCCGCGGTCAAGGGCTGAGCGCGCGCCCGGCTCCCGTCACGCACCGGTGCCGGGCCGGGGCGGGCGGCTCGGGCGGTACGGCCGGTGTCCATGGGCGTCAGGTGGACCTGCCGGGGGTGGTCACCCGGGTGGTCTCGCGCACGAACAGGGCGGTGTGGGCGGCGAGTTCGGTGAGCGTGGAGCAGGGGCCGCTGCTCCGGCACCTGGCGCGCGGGTCGTACGCGTCCGGGTCGTGCGCCACGGCGCGGGCGGTGCGCCGGAGTCCGCCGTGCCGGGCGGGGCGGCCGTCGTACGGGTCGCTGAAGTCCGGGCCCCCGCCGGGGATCAGGTCGGCGCGGCTCGGGAAGCCGGGCGGCGGGCGCGGTCCCGGGGCGGGTCCGACGGGGCCGGGGCGGGCGGGGCCGGGGCGGGCGGGGCCGTGCCGCGGAAGGCGAACGCGAACGCGCGGGCGGCGGCGAGCGGATCGGCGCGGTGGCCGGCGTGCGGGTACGGGATCCGGATCGTGGTGGGCCGCGCGGGGTGCGTGTGCCGTCGCGGGGCGCGTCCGGCTACGCCCCGGCGCCACCGCCGGTGGGTCCCGCGCGGGGCCGGCCGGGTCCCGGGTGCGGTGAGGCGGTGCCGAGGACGGGGAGGGTGCGCGGCGCGCCGGGGCGCGTACGGTGCCGGACGCCCCGGCGCGGCCCCTTCCGCCGCGGGGGACGCGGGCCGGGTGCGGTCAGACCTCCATCACCGCGTCGCAGTCGGGGCAGACCTCGGACGCGTGCCCGGCCGGGTACCACGGTGTCCCGGCGGGCTCGGCGGGCAGCACCCCCGCCCTCTCCATGGCGAAGGTGTCCCGGCCGCACAGGGTCCGCGGCCCCGCCTCGCCGGACCGGCCGGGAGCGGTGGGGGCCGCGTGCACACGGCGGACCCGCCGCTCGGCGCCGGCCTCCGGCGGGTCCGTCTCGTAGAGGACGACGATCCCGCTCATGCCGGCGTCCGGTGTCCGCCCGGGGCCGCGGCCGGGAGGGCGCCTGCCCGGCCGCGGCGGGGAGCCTCGCGTCCCCCGGCTGCCCGGGCCGCGGCGCGGGACCGCGCGGGTGCCTGCGGTGTGCCCGGCCGCGGGCGGCGCGTCGTCGAGTACCCGTGGGGCTCGTCCATGGCGGTTCCTCCGTGGCTCCGGTGCCGGCCGGCACCCGTCGCGGCCCGCCGGCAGGGCGGCGGACACCCGGTGCTCCGATCATGCCCGCCCACCCGCGACGGCGCTCGTCCAGCGGGTCCCGGCGCCGACCCGGCGTCCCGCGCGGCTGGACACCCGGCCCGGCTCGCCGTCCGGGACAGCCCGATCTCCCCACGGCCCGCCGTCCGGCGCCGCCCGCCACCCGAGACGCCCCGCCGTCCGGGGCGGCCCGTCGTCCCCGCGGCCCGCCGCCCGGCGCCGCCCGCCACCGGAGACGCCCCGCCGCCCGACGCAGCCCATCGTCCCCGCGGCCCGCCGTCCGACGCCACCCGCCACCCAAGGCGCCCCGCCGCCCGACGCAGCCCATCGTCCCCGCGGCCCGCCGTCCGACGCCATCCGCCACCCAAGGCGCCCCGCCGTCCGACGCAGCCTGCCGCTCGGGGCAGCCGGACGTCCGGCGCGGCTCGACATCCGGCGCGGCCCTCCGCCCGGCACGGCCCTCCGCCCGGGGCAGCCCACCGCCCTCGGGTGCCCCGCCGCCCTCCGGCGCCCCGCCGCCCGAGGCAGCCCGCACCATCCGGGGCAGCCCGGCATCCGGCGCGCTCTGCCGTCCACGGCAGCCCGCCATCCAGCGCAACCCCTCACCCCAGGCGCCCCGCCACCCGACACAGCCCGCCCCCCGAGGCACCCCGACGTCCGGCGCGGCTCGACATCCGGCACAGCCCTCCGGCCGAGGCAGCCCGCACCGTCCGGGGCGCCCGGCACCCAACGCACCCTGCCACCCCAGGCACCCCAGACACCCCGCCACCCGACGCAGCCCGGCGTCCGGGGCAGCCCCACCGCCCGAAGCGCCCCGCCACCCAACGCAGCCCGCCACCCCAGGCACCCCAGACACCCCGCCACCCAACGCAGCCCGGCGTCCGGGGCAGCCCCACCGCCCAACGCGCCCCACCACCCAAGGCACCCCACCGCCCAAGACGGCCCTACGGCCGCCATTCCGGGTCGCGGCCGCTCAGCCCCACGGCCCGGACCAGCAGCGGGGCGTCCTCCGGCACCGCCACGACCGGGCCGAACAGGCCGGCGCCGCGGGGCGGGGACCCGGCCGCGGCCAGCAGGAAGCCGTGGGCCGAGGCGAGGGCGGCCGGGTCGGGGTCGTAGTCCCGGCCGATGGCGCGCGCCAGGTCCCAGCCGTGGATCACCAGTTCGTCGGCGGCGACCGCACCGGCGACCGCGCCCGGCAGGTCGACGCCGCCGGCGCGGGTGGCGCCGGTCCAGGCGGCCGGGTCGCGCCAGGCGGCGGCCATCCCTTCCAGCGCCGCGGGCAGCTCCTCGCGCCAGCCGGGGCCGATGTCCCACGCGAGGGAGTCCGGGGTGCCGTCCGTCGTCGGGCCGAGATCCTTGCTGGCCGCGTCCTGGAAGGCCAGGGACAGGGTGAGCAGGTGACCGAGCAGGTTGCGCACCGCGCGGCCCGGGCACGGTGTGGGGGCCGTGAGCTGCTCCTCGGTGACGGCCGCGGCGAGCCGGGCCACCAGGTCCGCCTGCGGGCCGAGGTCCACGATGGTCATGACGCACTCCTTCGACGACGTGCCGCGCGTACGCGCGCGTACGAAGGGCAGACCGGCCGGCCCCCGGAAACTCATCGCCGCGCCCCGCCCCCGGCGACCAGCGCCGCCTGCCCCGCCGCGGCGATCACCGGCACCGCCCGTCCCACCCCGGCACGAACCGGCACCGCCCGTCCCACCCCGGCGATCACCGGCACCGCCTCCCCCAGTCGCCGTCCGCCGACGCTCGCCATCGGGCAGGGACGGCACCGCGGTGGATTCCCGCCGCCGGGGCACAATCGGGGGATGCCCGCTCCCCGCACCGTCCTGCTCACCGGCGCCGCCGGCGGCCTCGGCACCCTGATGCGGTCCCTGCTGCCGCGGTACGGCTACACGCTGCGCCTGTTCGACGTCCGCCCGGTCGAGGGCGAGCCGGACGCCGTCACCGCGGACCTGTGCGACGCGGACGCGGTGCGCGAGGCGGTGCGGGGCGTGGACGCGGTCCTGCACCTGGCGGGCATCTCCCTGGAGGCCCCCTTCGAGAAGATCCTCGCGTCGAACATCGAGGGCACCTACCACCTGTACGAGGCCGCCCGCCGGGAGGGCGTGCCGCGGATCGTCTTCGCCTCCTCCAACCACGCCGTCGGCTTCACCCCCGTCCCGCGCGCGGGCGAGCCGCCGGTCCCGGTCGGCACGCCGCGCCGCCCGGACACCTTCTACGGCCTGTCGAAGTCCTTCGGCGAGGACCTGGCCCAGCTCTACTGGGACAAGCACGGCCTGGAGACGGTCTCCGTGCGCATCGGCGCCTGCTTCCCGGAGCCCACCAGCGTCCGCATGCTCTCGCTGTGGCTGAGCCCGGCCGACGGCGCCCGGCTCTTCCACGCGGCCCTGACCGCCGAGCGGGTCGGTCACACGGTCGTCCACGGCTCCTCCGCCAACACCCGCCTGTGGTGGGACCTCTCCGGCGCGCGGGCGCTCGGCTACGCACCGCGCGACGACTCCGAGCCGTACGCCGCGAAGCTCATCGCCGAACAGGGCGAACCGGATCCGGCGGACCCCGCCCACACCCACCTGGGCGGCCACTTCGTCAACGACCCCCCGGTCTGGCCGTACTGAGCGGACCGGACACCCCGAGCCCGTGCGGGCACCGAACGGGCCCCCTGCGGCCGGATCCGGGCGCCCGCGGTGCCCGGTCCCACTCCGGCCCGGGCGCCCGCGCAGGTCCGGCACGGGCACGGCACGGGCACCGCACGGGTGAGACGGGCACGAACGGGCCGGATCGGGCGCCGGACAGACCTGGTCAGCGGTGCGCGCCGACGGTAGAACTTCCCCCATGGCCCGAACGGGCGGTGCCGGCGGAGGTGGGTGACGACATGGGCGCGCGAACCACGGAGGAGCGGCGGCGCGAGATCGTCCGCACCGCCCGCGCCACCGGCTCGGTGGACGTCACCACGCTCGCCGCGGCGCTGGGCGTGGCCAAGGAGACCGTCCGGCGCGATCTGCGCGCGCTGGAGGACCACGGCCTGGTCCGCCGCACCCACGGCGGCGCCTACCCGGTGGAGAGCGCCGGTTTCGAGACGACGCTCGCGTTCCGCTCCACCAGCCACGTGCCCGAGAAGCGGCGGATCGCCACCGCGGCGGCCGGCCTGCTGGGGGACGCCGAAACGGTCTTCGTCGACGAGGGCTACACCCCGCAGCTCATCGCCGAGGCGCTGCCCAGGGACCGGCCGCTGACCGTGGTCACCGCGTCCCTGCCGGTCGCGGCCTCTCTCGCCCAGGCGGACCGGATCTCGGTGCTGCTGCTCGGCGGCCGGGTCCGTCCGGGCACACTGGCAGCCGTCGACCACTGGGCGACGAGGATGCTGGCCGGCTTCGTGATCGACCTCGCCTACATCGGGGCCAACGGCATCTCCCGCGAGTACGGCCTGACCACCCCCGACCCGGCGGTGTGCGAGGTGAAGGCGCAGGCCGTCCGGGCCGCGCGCCGCACCGTCTTCGCGGGCGTGCACACCAAGTTCGGCGCCGTCAGCTTCTGCCGGTTCGCGGAGACCGGCGCGCTGGAGGCGATCGTGACCAGCACCCTCCTGCCGGCCTCCGAGGCCCACCGCTACTCCCTGTTGGGCCCGCAGGTCGTACGGGTCTGATCCGCCGCTCCCCGTCCCCCGGGCCGCCGCACCCCCGGGCGCCCGCCATGCCCCCTTGTGAGCCTCCCACCACCCCACACCCCCAGGAGCGATCCATGCGCACCCCGAGCCGACCAAGGCCGCGAGCCGCGCTCGCCGCGGCCGCCGCAGGGACGCTGCTCGCCCCGCTGCTCGCCGGCTGCTGGACCGGCGCGGGCGGGTCCGGTTCCGGCGGCGACGCCATCAACGTGCTGATGGTGAACAACCCGCAGATGACCGAGTTGCAGAAGCTGACCGCGGCCCACTTCACCCGGCGGACCGGCATCCGGGTCAACTTCACGGTCCTGCCCGAGAACGACGTCCGCGACAAGATCAGCCAGGACTTCGCCAACCAGGCGGGCCAGTACGACGTCGCCACCCTGTCCAACTACGAGATACCGATCTACGCCCGCAACGGCTGGCTGCGCGCGATGGACCCGTACGTGGCGCGCGACCCGGGATACGACGAGCGGGACGTCCTCGCACCGATGCGCGCCTCCCTGACCGGGGACGACGGCAAGCTCTACGGCCAGCCCTTCTACGGCGAGTCGTCCTTCCTCATGTACCGCAAGGACGTGTTCGCCGCGAAGGGCCTGACGATGCCCGCCCGCCCCACCTGGCACCAGGTGGCGGACCTCGCGGCCCGGGCGGACGGCGCCCGGCCGGGCATGCGGGGCATCTGCCTGCGCGGACTGCCCGGCTGGGGCGAGGTGATGGCACCGCTGACCACCGTCGTCAACACCTTCGGGGGCACCTGGTTCGACAAGGACTGGAAGGCCCGGCTCGACTCCCCCGCCTTCGCGAAGGCGACCAAGTTCTACGTCGGCCTCGTCCGCGCCCACGGCGAGTCGGGCGCCGCCCAGTCGGGCTTCGCCGAGTGCCTGAACAACATGACCCAGGGCAAGGTCGCCATGTGGTACGACGCGACCTCCGCGGCGGGGCTGCTGGAGGCGGACGGCTCGCCGGTCAGGGGCAGGCTCGGCTACGCCCCCGCCCCCGTGGAGCTGACCGAGTCCTCCGGCTGGCTCTACACCTGGGCCTGGGGCATCCAGCACGCCTCCCGCAACCCGGACAAGGCCTGGAGGTTCGTCTCCTGGGCGTCCGGCAAGGGCTACGAGCGACTGGTGGGCCGGACCAGCGGCTGGGCCCACGTGCCCGCGGGCAAACGGGCGTCGACGTACGCCGTCGCCGACTACCGCGCCTCCGCCGCCGCCTTCCAGGAGATGACCAGGGAGGCCATCGAGAACAGCCGCCCGGACGACCCCGGGGTGCAGCCGCGCCCGGCGCCCGGCATCCAGTTCGTCGGCATCCCCGAGTTCACCGACCTCGGCACCAAGGTCTCCCAGGAGATCAGCGCGGCCATCGCCGGACGGCAGTCCACGGACGCGGCCCTGACGAAGTCCCAGCAGCTCGCCGAGCGGATCTCCGAGGAGTACGAGGGACGATGACCGCCACGACGGCCCCCCGCACGGCGGCACCGGCACGCGCCGGCCGGCCGCCCTCCCCCCGGCTGCGCGCCTGGGCCACCCGGGCCCCCCTCCTGCCCGCGCTCGTCTTCATGATCGTCGTCACCCAGCTCCCGTTCGTGGCCACGCTGGTGATCTCCTTCTTCGACTGGAACGCCCTCTACCCCAGGGCCCGCCGCTTCACCGGTCTCGACAACTACCGCCGGGTCCTGACCGACGCCGGCCTGCGCCACTCGGTGTGGACGACCGTGCTGCTGACGGCGACCGTGGTCCTCGTCAGCCTGGTCCTCGGCCTGGCGCTCGCGCTGCTGCTGAACCACCGGTTCCGCGGCCGGGGCGTCGTGCGCACCCTGCTGATCGCCCCCTTCCTGGTGGTCCCGGTGGCCGCCGCCCTGCTCTGGAAACACGTCCTCTACAACCCCGAGTACGGGCTGCTCAACGGACTGCTGCACTACGTCGGCGGGCCGCAGCCGGACTGGATCTCGCACACGCCGCTGCTCGCCGTCGAGGCGTCCCTGGTGTGGCAGTGGACGCCGTTCATGATGCTCATCCTGCTCGCCGGGCTGCAGAGCCGCGACCCGCAGCAGATCGAGGCCGCGCGCGTGGACGGCGCGAGCGACTGGCAGGTCTTCCGCCACCTGACGCTCCCGCACCTGCGCCGCTACCTCGAACTCGGCGCCCTGCTGGGCTCGGTGTACATCGTCCAGAACTTCGACGCGGTCTTCACGATCACCTCCGGCGGCCTCGGCACCGCCAACCTGCCGTACACCGTCTACCAGAGCTTCTACCAGGCCCACGAGAACGGCCTCGCCTCGGCCGCCGGCGTCCTGGTGGTCATCGGCTCCCTCGTCATCGCGACCCTCGCCCTGCGCGTGGTGTCGTCCCTGTTCCGCGAGGAGGCGTCCCGCCCATGAGCGACACCGCCGCGACGACCCGGCGGCGCCGGAGCCCGGGCCTCGGCCTGGTGGCCTGGCTGGCCGGCGTCGTCTTCTTCCTGCCCATCGCCTGGATGGCGCTGACGTCCTTCCACTCCGAGGCCGACGCCGCGACCAATCCGCCCTCCCCCGGCGCCGCCCTCACCCTGGACGGCTACCGCGCGTTCTTCGGCAGCGGCGGCGGGGCGAGCCCCTGGCCCGCGCTGATCAACTCGACGGTCGCCTCGCTCGTCTCGACGCTGTGCGTGCTGCTCCTCGCGCTGCCGGCGGCGTACGCGCTGTCGGTCCGGCGGGTGCGCAAGTGGACGGACGTGCTGTTCTTCTTCCTGTCCACCAAGATGCTGCCGGCCGTGGCCGGTCTGCTGCCGGTCTACCTGTTCGCGAGGAACACCGGGCTGCTGGACGACATCTGGCTCCTGGTCGTCCTCCACACCTCCATGAACCTGCCGATCGCGGTGTGGATGATGCAGTCGTTCCTCGCCGAGGTCCCGGTCGCGGTGATCGAGGCGGCGCAGCTCGACGGCGCCCGGTTGCCCACGGTCCTCACGCGCGTGGTGGCCCCCATCGCCCTGCCCGGCATCGCCGCCACCGCCCTGATCTGCTTCATCTTCAGCTGGAACGAACTGCTCTTCGCCCGGGTGCTGACGGGCGTGGTCGCCGAGACCGCCCCCGTCTTCCTGACCGGCTTCATCACCAGCCAGGGCCTGTTCCTGGCGAAGGTGTGCGCCGCGTCGCTCGTCATCTCCCTGCCGGTGCTCGCCGCGGGGTTCGCCGCCCAGGACAAGCTGGTCCAGGGCCTGTCGTTGGGAGCCGTCAAATGAGGGCCGCCGTCATCGAGTCCGTGGGCCGGGCCGTCGTCACCGAGGTCCCCGACCCGGCGCCGGGACCCCGCGAGGTCGTCGTCGAGGTCGCCGCCTGCGGCCTGTGCGGGACCGACCTGCACATCCTCCGGGGCGAGTTCGCGCCCAGGCTGCCGATCGTCCCCGGGCACGAGTTCGCCGGCACGGTCGTCGAGACCGGCGGCCAGGTCACCGAGCTGGCCGTCGGCGACCGGGTGGCCGTCGACCCCTCGCTGTACTGCCACGCGTGCCGCTACTGCCGCGCGGGCCGCGACAACCTCTGCGAGCGCTACGCCGCGATCGGCGTGACGACGTCCGGCGCCGCCGCCCGGTACGCGGTGGCCCCCGTGGCGAACTGCGTGAAGCTGCCCGAGCACGTGCGCACCGAGGACGCGGCCCTGGTGGAGCCGCTGTCCTGCGCGGTGCGCGGCTACGACGTGCTGCGCTCGCGCCTGGGCGCGCACGTCCTGATCTACGGCTCCGGGACGATGGGCCTGATGATGCTGGAGCTGGCCAAGCGGACGGGCGCGGCGAGCGTCGACGTCGTCGACGTGAATCCGGCCCGGCTGGAGACGGCCCGGCGCCTGGGCGTCTCGGCGTCGGCCTCGGACGCGGACGAGCTGGACCGGCCGCGGGGCTGGGACGTGGTGGTCGACGCGACCGGCAACACGGCGGCGATCCAGGACGGCCTGGGCCGGGTGGCGAAGGCGGGCACGTTCCTCCAGTTCGGCGTGGCCGACTACGCGACGCGGGTGACGATCGACCCGTACCGGATCTACAACCAGGAGATCACCATCACGGGCTCCATGGCCGTGCTGCACAGCTTCGAGCGGGCGGCGGAGCTCTTCGCGGGCGGGGTGCTTGACCCGGACGTGTTCATCAGCGACCGGGTCCCGCTGGAGCGCTACCCGCAGGCACTGGAGCAGTTCGCGGCGGGCGTGGGACGGAAGATCCTGGTGGTGCCGTAAGCCGTTCGGCCGGTAAGGGAACGGTAAAGCGGTGTCATTCGTTCTCCCGGCATGACAGCTATGACCCCTGGCTCGAACATCCCTCTCTCGGCCGCGCGCGTGACGGTGGACGTCGCCGCACCGGTGCGGCTCGACGTGTCGGGCCTGCTGCTCACCGCCGACGGCAAGGTGCGTTCCGACGACGACTTCATCTTCTACAACCAGCCGGCGGGCCCGGGTGTGACGTACCGCTCCGGCGGCGGTACGGCACCGGACGCGATCACGGTCGACACCGCCGCCGTGCCGCCGGAGATCGAGAAGATCGTCGTCACGGCCAGCCCGGACGCGGCCGGCCAGACCTTCCAGGGCATCGAGCCGACGGCCACGGTCCGGGACGCGGACGGCGGGGCCGCGCTGGCGGCGTTCACCCCGCCGCGGCTGGGCTCCGAGACCGCGCTGGTCGTCATGGAGATCTACCGCAGGGGCGGCCAGTGGAAGGCGCGGGCCGTCGGCCAGGGGTACGCCGACGGGCTCGCGGGGATCGCGACCGACTTCGGCGTGACGGTGGAGGAACCGGCCGCCGCCCCGGCCGCCCCGCCCGCCCCCGCGGTGCCGCCGATGCCGGCCGCCGCCCCGCCGCGGCCGGCGGCCCCGCCGCCCCCGGCCCCGGGCGCCGGAAAGATCAACCTGGACAAGGGCCGGGTCAGCCTCCAGAAGAACCAGACCGTGTCGCTGGTCAAGGGCGGCCGCCCGCTGCTCTCCCGGGTGCAGATGGGCCTCGGCTGGGAACCGGCGTTCCGCGGCCGGGACATCGACCTGGACGCCTCGGTCATCGCCTACGGCCCGCAGCGCGACCACGTCGACAGCTGCTACTTCGGCAAGCTGACGATCCTGAACGGCGCCGTGAAGCACTCCGGCGACAACCTCACCGGTGAGGGCGGCGGCGACGACGAGGTGATCGTGGTCGACCTCGGCCGCATCCCGCAGGAGGTCACCGGTCTGGTCTTCACCGTCAACTCCTTCTCCGGCCAGAAGTTCACCGAGGTCGCCAAGGCGTACTGCCGGCTGGTCGACACCGCCACCGGCGAGGAACTGGTCCGTTTCGACCTCACCGGCGCGCAGCCGCAGACGGGCGTCATGATGGCCAAGCTCGTCCGGCAGTTCTCCGGCGAGTGGGACATGACGGCGGTCGGCGAGTTCGTGAAGGCCCGCACGGTCCGCAACATGGTCGGTCCGGGGGCCAAGGCACTGTAGGCCCGGACGTGCGCCGAAGCCGCGCCGGGAGGTGCCGTCACCCCGACGGCCGCCCCCGGCCGCGGCGCCGCCGCGGCTCAGCCGCCGCGCAGCCCCTCGTGCAGCAGCGCCAGGTAGCGCCGGATCTCCCGCTCGTCCGTCCCGGCCGGCTCCGCGGCCGAGGCCGCCCCGTGCGCCAGCCGCAGCACCTCGATCGGCCGCACGTCCGGCCGCAGCGCGCCGGCCGCCTGCGCCGCCTCCACCAGCCGGGCCGCCGCGCCCTGCACCGTGGTCGCGCACACCGTCGGCGCCACCGTGCCGCCGTCCGTCACCGCCGTGCCGAGCAGGGCCTTCATGCCGCGCACCTGGAGGGTGGCGACCACCAGCTCGTGGAGCCACTGACCGAGCGCCTCGCCCGGCGGCAGTTCCCCGGCCAGTTCCCCGGCGCGCGCGCCCAGTGCCTCGATCCGGTCCACGTACGCCGCCTCCAGCAGCGCCCGCCGGGTCGGGAAGTGCCGGTAGAGCGTGCCCGAGCCGACACCCGCCCGCTTGGCGATGTCGTCGAGCGACGCGTTCTCCCCGTGCTCGGCGAAGGCCTCGGCCGCCGCCGTCAGCAGCCGCTCGTAGTTGCGCCGGGCGTCCGCGCGCATGGGCCTGCCCTGCGCCATCCACTCACTCCTCGCAGACCGGGGACCCTCTCCGCATCCTATCGAGCAGGAAGGGGACGGTCCCCGGCCGCCGCCGGGCGCCGGTGGAGGAGTGGCGCGCCGGTCAGCGCTTCTGCCGCTTCCAGGGGCCGGTGACGGCGAGCATGATGCCCGGGGTCTGGATGTTGGCGAACAGGGTCCGGCCGTCGGGGGAGAAGGTGACGCCGGTGAACTCGCTGTACTCCGGCTCCTGCGCGGTGCCGATGTTCAGCTCGTTGCGGGCGATCGGGTAGGTCCGGCCGCTGTCGGTGGCGCCGAACAGGTGCTGGACGCCCTCGCCGTCCTCGGCGATCACGAGGCCGCCGTAGGGGGAGACGGTGATGTTGTCGGGGCCGTCGAAGGCGCCGTCCGCGGACGGGTCGGGGTTCACCCCGAGCAGCACCTTCAGGGTGAGCGTGCGGCGCTTGGGGTCGTAGAACCAGACCTGGCCGTCGTGCTGGACGGGGCTCTCCCCGCGGGCGTAGGAGGAGACGACGTAGACACCGCCGTCGCCCCACCACATGCCCTCCAGCTTGCGGGCCCGGGTGACCTCGCCCTCGGTGAACTGCTTGCGCACCGAGACGGTCCGGGCGTCCCGGTCGGGGACGTCCACCCAGTCGACGCCGTAGACGGTCCCGGTCCGCGTGGCGCGGGACAGGTCGTCCACGAACCGGCCGCCGGAGTCGAAGCACTTGAACGCCTGGAGCACGCCCGCGTCGTCGGCGAGGGTGCGCAGCCTGCCGCGGCCGTGGTGGAAGCCGTGCGGCGGGGTCCAGCGGTAGAACAGGCCGTTGGGGCCGGAGGCGTCCTCGGTCAGGAAGAGGTGGCCGCGCTTGGGGTCGACGACGACCGCCTCGTGGGCGTACCGGCCGAGGGCCTTGACGGGCTTGGGGTCGCGGTTGGCCCGGCGGTCCTCCGGGTCGACCTCGAAGACGTAGCCGTGGTCCTTGGTGAAGCCGTTCTTTCCGGCCCGGTCCTCGGTTTCCTCGCAGGTCAGCCAGGTGCCCCACGGGGTGCTGCCGCCCGCGCAGTTGGTGGCGGTGCCGGCGATGCCGACCCACTCGGCGACCTGGCCGCCGCGCCGGACCTCGACGACGGTGCAGCCGCCGGCCGCCGCCGGGTCGTAGACCAGGCCCTCGGTGAGCGGCACCGGGTGCGGCCACCGGTCGCGGGCGCCGGCCAGCTCGTGGTTGTTGACGAGGAGGGTGGCGCCGCGGGGGCCGCTGAAGGTGGCGGTGCCGTCGTGGTTGGAGGGGGTGTACTCGCCCGACTCCAGCCTGGTCCGGCCGCTGTAGGTGATGATCTCGTAGCTGAACCCGGCGGGCAGGGCGAGGATGCCCTCCGGGTCGGGGAGCAGCGGCCCGTAGCCGACGCCGTGGTGGTCCCCGTGCGCGGACCGGCCCTCGGCGGTGTCGGTTCCGGCGGTCTCGGTCTCGGTGGTGGCGAGTGCGTTCGGCGCGGTGGCGAGTGCGCCGACGCTGCCCGCCAGGGCGACCCCGGCACCCGTGATCGCGGATGTCCTGGCGAAGTCCCTGCGGCTGAGCGACATGGTGTCTCCTGTGACGACGATGTGCCGTGGAGGGTGGCGGGCATCGATCCGGCGCACACGCTCCCGTCCACCCGTGAACGGGAGTTGAACGCCGCGCCACCACCGGGCCGCCGGTTCGGTGAACCCGCGTGCCGCGGACCACGGCCGGCCCGGAACCCCGGTCACCCGTCACGCCGGGCACTCACCCGCCGTGCTGCGACCGCGCCTTGAACGCCGCCTTCCGGGCCTCCTTGGCGACCTTCTTGTCCGGGTGCAGCCGCCCCATCGCGTCCAGCACCTCGGCGGTGTCGGGGTGCTCCACCCGCCAGGCCGCCGCGAAGAACCCGCCGTGCTGGGCGGCCAGCCCCTCCACCAGGGCCTGGAGTTCGTCGGAGTTGCCCTCGGCCTGGAGCTGGGCGGCCAGCGTGTCGACGGTCAGCCAGAACACCATCTCCTGGGAGGGCGCCGGGACACCGGCGGCCCCCCGCTCGCTCAGCCACACCCGGGCGAGCCCGCCCAGCTCCGGGTCGTCCAGCACCTCGCGGAGCGCGGGCTCGGCCTGGTCGCCGACCAGGGACAGCGCCTGCTGGCAGCGGAGCCTGCGCAGCGGTGCGCCCGGGTCCGCGCCGCGGGCCGCGTCCAGCAGCTCGCGGGCGGCGGCGAGGGACTCGCGGCGGCCGAGCCACTGCTCGGTCTCGGCGCGGGCGGCGGTCCGGCCGAAGCGGGCGGTGCCGTCGAGGAGCGCGTCGGCGCCCTTGTCGGCCAGTTCGCCGACGGCCGGCGCGGCGAACCCGGCCTCCAGCAGCCGGGCCCGCAGGCCGTACACGCCGAGCGGGGTGAGCCGGACCATGCCGTAGCGGGAGACGTCGGTCTCGTCCACGGGCGCCGCGGGATCCTCGTCGCCGTCGGCCATCAGTGCCTCGTCCACGGGCTGGTACGCCACGAGCCCGATCGGCTCCAGCACCCGGAACTGGTCGTCCAGCCGCATCATCGCGTCGGAGACCTGCTCCAGCACGTCGTTGGTGGGCTCGCCCATGCCGTCGGGCACGAGCATGGAGGCGGCGAGGGCGGGCAGCGGGACGGGGGCCTCGCCGGGGCCGTCCTCACCGACGGTCAGCAGGTAGAGGTTGCCGAGGACGCCGTCGAGGAATTCCGCCTCCCCCTCCGGGTCCCAGCCGAGTGACGAGAAATCGACCTCGCCGCCCTCGTCCAGCGCGCCGACCAGGTCCTCCAGATCGGGGACGGCCGCGTCCGCGACCACGGTCTCCAGCGCGGCGAGCCAGATCGTCAGCACGTCCCGCGGTGAGCCGCCGGTGAGCAGGGCGAGGTCCTCCCCCGCCCGGACGGTGCCGGCCTCCTCGTCCACGATCTCGACCAGACCCGCGTCCAGGGCGACGCGCCAGGCCTCACTGGCGTACGCGGCGGCGTCGTCCCCGGTGAGTCCGAGCAGGTCGGCGGCGGCCGGGAGCTGCTCCTCGATCAGCCCGCCACCGGCGTCCACGCGGGTGGCGGGGCCGGCCCAGCGGGCGAGGCGGGCGGCCCGGGAGAGCAACGGCGTGGACAGCGCGGCGCGCGCCAGCTCCGCTTCGGGGTGCAGCCGCGCGGGCGGCAGGGGGGAGCTGTCTGACATCGGCTGGTTCTCCTCGGACCGTGAAACGGGCTCAGCCGCTCAGCCTAGACGGATTTCCACCCATGCCGCCCGGTTCATCTCCCCGTCAGGGTGCGTACATGGCCGAAACCTTGACAACTCCCCCGGCCAAGCAGGAGATTGACGCGCGTAGAAGTTGGGGGGACGACTGTTCACCCGGCTCTACGCGTGTCACACAGGGCCACGAACCCGGCACGCTCCCGTTCCGCCCTCGTCCCGGCGCTCACGTTCGTCCCCGGAGGGAATCCCTTGCCGAGCAGGTCTTCCGCGCGTCTCGCCGCGCTCACCGTCGCCGCCGTCTGCAGCGCGGCGTCCGCCGTCGTCCTCACCTCCCCCGCGCACGCCGACGCGGTGCGCGTCCACGACATCCAGGGCACGACCCGCACGAGCCCCCTCGCCGGGCAGAAGGTGGCGGACGTCCCGGGCATCGTCACGGCCACCCGCACCTACGGCTCCACCCGGGGCTTCTGGCTGCAGGACCCGACCCCCGACGACAACCCCGCCACCAGCGAGGGCGTGTTCGTCTTCACCAGCTCCACGCCGAAGGTCGCGGTCGGCGACTCGGTGACGGTGACCGGCACGGTCTCCGAGTACGTCCCGGGCGGCGCCTCGTCCGGCAACCAGTCGCTGACCGAGATCACCAAGCCGGTCGTCACGACCGTCTCCACCGGCAACGCGGTGCCGGCGCCGGCCGTGATCGACGCGGGCTCCGTGCCGAACCGTTACGCCCCGGCCGGCGACGCGGCCGCGGGCGGCTCCGTCAACGGCCTGCCCCTGGCCCCGTCGACGTACGCCCTGGACTACTACGAGTCCCTGGAGGGCATGAACGTCCAGGTCGCCGACGTCCGCGTGGTCACCGCCACCGACCCGTACTCCGAGCTGTGGGTGACGGTGAAGCCGGACGAGCACCGCGGCGCGCGGGGCGGCACGGTCTACGGCTCCTACGACTCCCAGAACACCGGCCGGCTCCAGATACAGTCGCTGGGGACCACCGCCGACTTCCCGAAGGCGGACGTCGGCGACGCCCTCGTGGGCACCACGACGGGTCCGCTGGACTTCAACCAGTACGGCGGCTACACCCTCGTCGCGAGCCGGCTCGGCACGCTGGAGAGCGGCGGCCTCCAGCGCGAGACGACGCGCCGGCAGTCCGGCCGCGAGCTGGCGGTGGCGACGTACAACGTCGAGAACCTCGACCCGTCGGACACCACCTTCGACGCGCACGCCTCCGCGATCGTGAACAACCTCCGGTCGCCCGACATCGTGTCCCTGGAGGAGATCCAGGACAACAACGGTGCCAAGGACGACGGCACGGTCGCCGCGGACGTGACCATGGGCAAGCTGATCGACGCGATCGTCGCGGCCGGCGGCCCGAGGTACGAGTGGCGCTCGGTCGACCCGGTCAACGACCAGGACGGCGGCGAGCCGGGCGGCAACATCCGCCAGGCGTTCCTGTTCAACCCGGAGCGGGTGTCCTTCACGGACCGCGCGGGCGGCGACTCCACCACCGCGGTCGGCGTCACCAAGGTGCGCGGCAAGGCCGAGCTGACGGTCTCCCCGGGCCGTGTCGACCCGGCGAACGCGGCCTGGGCCAACAGCCGCAAGCCGCTGGCCGGCGAGTTCGTCTTCCGCGGCAAGACCGTCTTCGTGATCGCCAACCACCTCAACTCCAAGGGCGGCGACCAGGGGCTCACCTCGCAGTTCCAGCCGCCGGCGCGCAGCTCGGAGGTGCAGCGGCACGCCCAGGCGACCGTGCTGAACACGTTCGTCAAGGACATCCTGGACGTGCAGAAGAACGCGGACGTCATCGCGCTCGGCGACATGAACGACTTCGAGTTCTCCGGGACCGCGCGGATCCTGGAGGACGACGACGCTTTGTGGTCGGCGATCAGGTCGCTGCCCCGGAACGAGCGGTACACCTACGACTACCAGGGCAACCAGCAGGTCCTGGACCAGATCCTGATCAGCCCGGCGATCCGGCGCGGCTGCGACTTCGAGTACGACAGCGTGCACATCAACTCGGAGTTCCACGACCAGATCAGCGACCACGACCCGCAGGTGCTGCGGTTCCGTCCGTGACGTGACACGCCGGCGGGGCCGGCCGGGCGACCGTGCCCGGCCGGCCCCGCCGTCCCGTGCTCACCGGCCGCGGCCGCTCCTGCGCCGGACCACGGCCGCGCCGACGACGGCCGCGCCGAGGGCCGCGCCCACCGCGGCCGCGATCAGCGCCGGCCAGGGATTGCGCCGCGCGGCGCCCAGGGCCGACCGCACCGGCCGCGGCACCCGTGCGTCGTACCGCACGGTGTGCCCGGCGTGGGCGGCCCGGTCCTGGAGGACGTGCCCGGCGTGCAGGGCCCGCTCCTGGAGGACGTTCCCGCCCTGGCCGGCCCGCTCCTGCACCAGGTGGCCGGCTCTCGTCATCCGTTCCTGCGCGGTGTGGCCGGCCCGCGCGGCGCGCTCCTGCGCCAGGTGCCCCGCCCTGACCGCCCGGTCCTGCACGCCGTGTCCCGCGTGCGCGGCGCCGGCGCGCAGCTGCACGGTCATGGCGCCCGCCTTGTCCCGCAGGTCGGCGGCCCGCACCCGGGCCCGGCCCTTCACGTCGGCCCGGTCCGCGAGCCGGGCGACGGTGTCGCCGAGCTGGTGCCGGGTGTGTTCGATCTGCCGTCGCAGCTCGTCGGGGCCCTTGGCGCCCGAGCCGTGCGCGTCGCTGTGCTTCATCGGTGTGCCCTTTCCCTGATCACGTCGATCACGCCGATCACGTCGGCGTCCGCCCCGGCGCCGCTTCCCGGGCGCGGGCGGGGCGGCACGTCCGGTCGCGCCCCGGCGGCAGGGACGCGGCGAGCGGCACCGCGCCCGCCCCCGGCCCGCCGGGCCACGGCGGAACCGGCCGGGCCCGGGACGAGCGGCGCGCGCGGCGGGTGCCGGTGCGGCCCGCAGTCCCGGCGGCCGGGAGAGCCGTACGGCGGCCCGGGCGGGGGCCCGGCCCGTGGAGGGGGCCCAGCGGCCGTGGACCTCGGGTACACGGGTCACGGTCACGGCGGTACGCCTCCTTCCTCCGCACAACCTCCGGGTACCCGGCCCGGGGGCCTCAAGGCCCTCAGCCCCGCTCGCCGCCCCCGCCGCCGGGTTCACCGAGGCGTGCGAGCCGGGACTGGAACCAGTCGAGCCGCGCCTGCAACAGCGCGGCCTCGGCGACGAGTTCGGGGACCCCGAACTCACCGGCGACGGCCGACGCACCGGACTCGGACCCGCCGCCGCCCCCGGCGGCCACCCGGAGTCCCTGCCCGGCCAGCCCCGCGAACCCCGCGAGCGAGACGGACACCCGCCCGCGCACGCAGCCCGCGCAGCAGGGGGCCAGCACCCGCCAGCCCGGCCGCCCCCAGCCGGCGTCGGCGAGCCCGGCGGAGCGGGCGCCGCAGTCGCAGGGTCCGGCCGTGGCGGTGCGCACCCGCTGCCGGGCGTAGCGGAAGCCGCGCTCGAAGCGGATGTAGGCGCCGAGGACGGAGACCTCCAGCAGGACGGCCGCCCGGTGTTCGGCGGTGCACAGCAGCGCCTCGGCCGCCGCCCGGTCGTGCACGCAGTGGAAACCGCAGTCGCAGCGGCGGGCGGGCGGACGGTGCCGCAGGCCGTAGACGCAGGCCGCGTCGTCGAGAACCGTGTACGGCAGCGCACCGCCGAGCGACACACCGGTGAACCCGGCCCGGGTGCCGTCCTGGGACAGCACCGGGTGGGCGATCTTGTATCCGGTCGGTGGCTCCGCCGGGCGTTCCGCCGGGAGCCGCAGCCTCATCGGGCGGCCGGGACCTCTTCGCGGGCCGGCTCCGCCGGTGCGGTGCGGGCGGTCTCCTCGGAGGCCGGGGCCTCCTCCTCACGGACGAGCGGCCGCTCCTCGGCGACCCCCGTGGCCAGTGCCTTGCCGAGCTTCATGGCGCCTCCCATGACCTGACATCGGTGACCTTCCGGCCGCTCGGGCCCGTACCGGCCCTCGTCGGCCCTCTCCGGCCATGGTGACCCATAGGGGCCGAGTTGGACACAGGACCGCGGATCCGCCTTCACGCCTCAGCATCTCTTAACGAACAACCGGAGGAGAATTAAGTAGAGCTTCAGTCCGGGGGCCCCGAGACTACCCGCATGACGACTTCACGCAAGCCCCCGCCCTTCGGCCGCACCCTGTGCGCGATGATCACGCCCTTCACCCAGGCGGGAGCCCTCGACCTGGACGGCGCCCGGCGGCTGGCCGCGCACCTGGTCGCGGAGGGCTGCGACGGCCTGGTGCTCAACGGCACCACGGGCGAGTCGCCCACCACCACCGACGAGGAGAAGGCGCGGCTGGTCGCGGCCGTCAGGGAAGCGGTCGGGAACGGCGTCGCGCTGGTCGCGGGCGTGGGCACGGCGGACACCCGGCACACGGTGGAACTGGCGCGCGCGGCGGCGAAGGGGGGCGCCGACGGCGTCCTGGCGGTGACGCCCTACTACAGCCGGCCCCCGCAGGAGGCGGTGGCCGCCCACTTCCTCCGGGTCGCCGACGCGAGCGAACTGCCGGTGATGCTCTACGACATCCCGGACCGCACCGGTACCCGGATCGAGCCGGACACGATGATCCGCCTCGCCGGGCACCCGCGGATCGTGGCCGTCAAGGACTGCTCCCACGATCTCCTCGGCGTCCAGAAGGTGCTGGCGCGGACCGGCCTGGCGTACTACGCGGGCTGCGACGAGCAGACGCTGGCGCTGTACGCGGTCGGCGCGGCGGGCTGCGTGAGCACCGCCGCGAACGCGGCACCGGCCCACATCGCCGCGCTCCCGGCCGCGTTCGACGCCGGCGACACCGCGCGGGCGGCCGAACTCCAACTGGCGGCCGTTCCGTTGATCGAGGCGATGACGGGCGCGGGCCTGCCCGGCACGGTCACCGCGAAGGCCCTCCTGACCCGGCTCGGCCTGCCCGCGGGCCCGGTCCGCCCACCCCTGCTCCCCGCCGACCGGCGGACGGCGGACGCACTGCTGACCACGCACCGCGCCCTGCACACGACCTGACGGACCACCGCCCCCCACCTTCCGGTGGAGGGCGATGCCGAGGCCACGGTGTGTCAGTTGTGGCTGTGCAGGATGTCGTTCAGGCCGCCCCAGACCGCGTTGTTCGGGCGGGCCTCGACCGTGCCGGTGACCGAGTTGCGGCGGAAGAGGATGTTGGAGGCGCCGTTCAGCTCGCGAGCCTTGACGATCTGGCCGTCGGGCATGGTGATCCGGGTACCGGCGGTGATGTACAGGCCGGCCTCGACCACGCACTCGTCGCCGAGCGCGATGCCGACGCCCGCCTCGGCGCCGACCAGGCAGCGCTCGCCGATGGAGATGATGACGTTGCCGCCGCCGGACAGGGTGCCCATGGTGGAGGCGCCGCCGCCGATGTCCGAGCCGTCGCCGACGACGACGCCTGCGGAGATCCGGCCCTCGACCATGGAGGTGCCGAGCGTGCCGGCGTTGAAGTTGACGAAGCCCTCGTGCATGACGGTGGTGCCCGACGCGAGGTGGGCGCCCAGCCGGACCCGGTCGGCGTCGGCGATGCGCACACCCTTCGGGGCGACGTAGTCCGTCATGCGGGGGAACTTGTCCACCGAGGTCACCTGGAGGTGCAGGCCCTCGGCGCGGGCGTTCAGGCGCACCTTCTCCAGGTCGTCCACGGCGACCGGGCCGAGCGAGGTCCAGGCGACGTTGGCGAGGTGACCGAAGACGCCGTCCAGGTTCTGCCCGTGCGGCTTGACCAGGCGGTGCGAGAGCAGGTGCAGGCGCAGGTACACGTCGTGCGCGTCGAGCGGCTTCTCGTCCAGCGAGGCGATGACCGTGCGGACCGCGACCACCTCGACGCCCCGGCGGGCGTCCGGGCCGGTCGCCGCGGTGGCGCCGCCGCCCAGCAGCTCCGCCGCCCGCTCGGCGGACAGCCGCTCGGTGCCGGCCGGGCCCGGCTCCTCGACCAGCTCGGGGGCCGGGAACCAGGTGTCGAGAACGGTGCCGTCGGAGGCGATCGTGGCGAGGCCGGCGGCGACGGCGCCGGTGGTACGGGTTGCAGAGTCGGTCATGGAGCAAAACCTAACGTGGGCGGGGTGGTGAGGGCGAACCGCGTCTCACGTGCCGGGCGCCGGTTCAGGGGATCAGCCGAGCCAGCAGGACGCGCGCGTCCTCCTCGTCGTAGGAACCGCCCGTGAGCAGCACCTGGAGGCAGATGCCGTCCATCAGGGCGAGCACGGCCCGCGCGGTGGCCGGGTCGGTGCGCCGGGCCAGCAGCGCCGCCGCCTGCCCGGTCCACTCCGCGGCGACGGGCCGCAGCGCGGGGCGGCGCAGCGCGGCCAGGTACAGCTCGTAGGCCAGCTCCACGCCGGCGCGCTCGCCGCCCAGCCACTCCCCCAGCGCGCGGGCGAGGTCCGCGGCGAGGTCGCCGCCGGTCTGCGGCAGGTGTGCGGCCAGCACCGCGCCGAACCCCTCGTCGGCCTGCCGCAACGCGGCCACCAGCAGGTCCTCCAAGGTGGCGAAGTGGTACGTGGTCGAGCCGAGCGGGACGCCGGCCTCGGCGGCGACCGTGCGGTGGCTCAGCCCGGCGATGCCGTCCCGGCCGGCCACCCGGATCGCGGCGTCGATGATCCGCTGCCGGCGTCCGGGGTCGTGGCGGCGGGGCATCAGTGGCTCGCCCCGCCGAGGTTCAGCACCACCACGCCACCGATGATCAGCAGTATCCCGGTGAGTTTCGCCGCGCCCAGCCCCTCGCCGAACAGCAGCAGGCCGAGGACGGCGACGGCCGCGGTGCCCACGCCGGACCATATGGCGTACGCCGTGCCGATCTGGACGGTCTTCAGCGTCTGCGCGAGCAGCGCGAAGGAGACGAGGTAGCCGAGCGCGGTCACGAGCGAGGGCCAGAGCCGGCTGAAGCCCTCACTGTACTTCATCGCAGTCGTCGCGGCGACCTCGGCGGCGATGGCACCGGCGAGCAAGAGGTATCCCATGTGTACGAGCGTACACAGCGGATGTGTACGGGCGTACACATCCGCGTGTCCGCCGGACGCGGACGGACACCTGGCCACCGGCGGCGGGCGGACCCGGCCCGGCACACGGAAGCGGCGGCACCCGGCGGGTGCCGCCGCTTCACGCGCGTGCGGTGATCAGACGTTGAACCCGAGCGCCCGGAGCTGCTCGCGGCCGTCGTCGGTGATCTTGTCGGGGCCCCACGGCGGCATCCAGACCCAGTTGATGCGCAGCTCGTTGACGATGCCGTCCGTGGCGGACTTGGCCTGGTCCTCGATGACGTCCGTCAGCGGGCAGGCCGCGGAGGTCAGGGTCATGTCGATGGTCGCGATGTTGGCGTCGTCGACGTGGATCCCGTAGATCAGGCCGAGGTTGACGACGTCGATGCCCAGCTCGGGGTCGACCACGTCCATCAGGGCCTCACGGAGTTCCTCTTCCGAGGCCGGCTTCATCTCGACGGTGTCGCTCATGCGGTCTTCCTTTCGGCGTCGGCGCCGTCCAGCGCCTGGGCCGTCGCGTCCTTCCACGCCATCCAGCTCAGGAGGGCGCACTTGACCCGCGCGGGGTACTTGGAGACACCGGCGAACGCGACCGCGTCCTCCAGCACGTCCTCCATCGCGTCGTCCGGCTCGATCCGGCCCTTGGACTGCATCAGCTCCAGGAAGGTCTCCTGGATCTTCTGCGCCTGGGCCAGCTCCTTGCCGACCAGCAGCTCGTTCAGCACGGAGGCGGAGGCCTGGCTGATGGAGCAGCCCTGGCCCTCGTACGACACGTCCTCGATCGTCGTGCCGTCGTACTTCACGCGAAGGGTGATCTCGTCGCCGCACGTCGGGTTCACGTGGTGCACCTCGGCGTCGCCATCCCTCAGACCACGCCCGTGCGGGTTCTTGTAGTGGTCCAGGATGACTTCCTGGTACATCGAATCCAGCTTCACGGTCTCAGCTCACGTCCCTCAGCCGAAGAAGTTCCGAACGTGCTCCAGCCCCTCGACCAGTGCGTCGATCTCGGACGGCGTGGAGTACAGATAGAACGACGCTCGCGTGGTCGCAGGAATTCCGTAGCGCAGGCAGACCGGGCGGGCGCAGTGGTGGCCGACCCGGACCGCGATGCCCTGCTCGTCGAGCACCTGGCCGACGTCGTGGGGGTGGATGTCACCGAGCGTGAAGGAGATCGCCGCGCCCCGGTCCTCGGCCGTGGTCGGGCCGATGATCCGCAGGTCGGGGACCTCCGCGAGGCGGCGGACGGCGTACTCCGTCAGCGCGTGCTCATGGGCCAGGATCTTGTCCATGCCGATCGACTGGAGGTAGTCGATCGCCGCGCCGAGGCCGACCGCCTGCGCGATCGGGGGCGTGCCCGCCTCGAACTTGTGCGGGGCCGGGGCGTAGGTGGACGAGTGCATCGAGACGGTCTCGATCATCTCGCCGCCGCCGAGGAACGGGGGCAGGTCCTCCAGCAGCTCCTGGCGGCCCCACAGGACGCCGATACCGGTCGGGCCGCACATCTTGTGGCCGGTGAAGGCCACGAAGTCGGCCTGCAGCGCCTGGACGTCCACCGGCATGTGCGGCGCGGCCTGGGAGGCGTCGATGCAGACGAGCGCGCCGACCTCCTGGGCGCGGCGGATGATCGTCTCGACCGGGTTGACCGTGCCCAGGATGTTCGACACCAGCACGAAGGAGACGATCTTCGTCTTCTCCGTGATGACCTCCTCGATGTTCGAGAGGTCCAGGCGGCCGTCGTCGGTGAGGCCGAACCACTTCAGCTTCGCGCCCGTGCGCTGCGCCAGCAGCTGCCACGGCACGATGTTGGAGTGGTGCTCCATCTCCGTGATGACGATCTCGGTCTCGTGGTCCACCCGGTAGGGCTCGTCGGCCCAGCCCAGCATGTTCGCCACGAGGTTCAGCGACTCGGAGGCGTTCTTGGTGAAGATCACCTCGTCGCGGCTGGGCGCGTTGACGAACGCCGCGACCTTGTCGCGCGCGCCCTCGTACAGCGCCGTGGCCTCCTCGGCGAGCACATGCACACCGCGGTGGACGTTGGCGTTGTAGCGCTCGTAGTACTCACTCAGGGCGTCCAGCACCTGGCGCGGCTTCTGGCTGGTCGCCGCGTTGTCCAGGTACACGAGCTTCTTGCCGTCGTGGACCTGGCGGTCCAGCACGGGGAAGTCCTTGCGGATCGCCTCGACGTCGAGGAGGCCCGGCAGCTGTGTCACGCGGATGCGCCACCCTTCACGTATGCCTCGTAGCCCTCGTTCTCCAGCTTGTCCGCGAGCTCGGGGCCGCCGGACTCGACGATGCGGCCGCCGGCGAACACGTGGACGTGGTCGGGCTTGATGTAGCGCAGGATGCGCGTGTAGTGCGTGATCAGCAGGGTGCCGACCTCACCGGTCTCGCGGACGCGGTTGACACCCTCGGAGACGATGCGCAGCGCGTCGACGTCCAGGCCCGAGTCGGTCTCGTCCAGGATCGCCATCTTCGGCCGGAGCAGCTCCAGCTGGAGGATCTCGTGGCGCTTCTTCTCACCGCCGGAGAAGCCCTCGTTGACGTTGCGCTCGGCGAAGGACGGGTCGATGTTGAGGCGCTCCATGGCCTCCCTGACCTCCTTCACCCAGGTGCGCAGCTTCGGGGCCTCGCCGCGGATGGCCGTGGCGGAGGTGCGCAGGAAGTTGGAGACCGAGACGCCGGGGACCTCGACCGGGTACTGCATCGCGAGGAACAGGCCCGCGCGGGCGCGCTCGTCGACGGACATCTCCAGGACGTCCTCGCCGTCGAGGGTGACGGTGCCGCCGGTGATCGTGTACTTCGGGTGACCCGCGAGCGAGTAGGCGAGGGTCGACTTGCCGGAGCCGTTGGGGCCCATG
Organism: Streptomyces sp. NPDC025833; assembly: GCF_055558055.1. Lineage (NCBI taxonomy): Bacteria > Bacillati > Actinomycetota > Actinomycetes > Kitasatosporales > Streptomycetaceae > Streptomyces > Streptomyces sp. NPDC025833. The sequence continues at coordinate 18,723 of NZ_JBVHNF010000022.1, read as the reverse complement.
ATGGCGTGCGTCTCGCCCTGCTTCACGGTGAGGTCGACGCCCTTGAGGATCTCCTTCGTGGCGTTGTCGGCCTCGACGGTGACGTGCAGGTCTCGGATTTCAAGCGTTGCCATGGATGCCTCAGGACTCCTGGGTGAGGGAGACGAGCACGTCGTCCCCTTCGATCTTTACGGGGTATACGGGGACGGGGCGCGTCGCGGGGAGGCCGGACGGCTTGCCGGTGCGCAGGTCGAAGGCGGAGCCGTGCAGCCAGCACTCGATCTGGCAGTCCTCCACCTCGCCCTCGGAGAGGGAGACGTTCGCGTGCGAGCAGATGTCGTTGATCGCGAACACCTCGCCCCCGGTCTTCACGACCGAGACCGGCGTGCCGTCGAGTTCCACCCGCTTGGGGGTGTCCTCCGCCAGTTCGCTCAGCCCGCAGACGCGTACGAAGGTGCTGGTCATGCGACCGACGCCTCCAGCTCTTCCTCGATCTTGACGAGCAGGCGGTCCTCGATGTCCTTGACACCGATCTGCTGGACCAGCTCGGCGAAGAAGCCGCGGACCACCAGGCGGCGGGCCTCGTGCTCCGGGATGCCGCGGGCCATCAGGTAGAAGAGCTGCTCGTCGTCGAAGCGGCCGGTGGCGGAGGCGTGGCCGGCGCCCACGATCTCACCGGTCTCGATCTCCAGGTTGGGCACCGAGTCCACGCGCGCGCCGTCCGTGAGGACCAGGTTGCGGTTCATCTCGTAGGTGTCCGTGCCCTCGGCCGCGGCCTCGATGAGCACGTCGCCGATCCAGACGGCGTGCGCGTCGTCGCCCTGGAGCGCGCCCTTGTAGACGACGTTGGACTTGCAGTGCGGGGTGTTGTGGGTGACCAGCAGGCGGTGCTCCTGGTGCTGGCCCGAGTCGGTGAAGTACAGGCCGAACAGCTCGGCCTCGCCGCCGGGGCCGGCGTACTCCACGCGCGGGTGCAGGCGCACCACGTCGCCGCCGAAGGTGACGACCACGGACTTGAGGGAGGCGTCCCGGCCGACCAGCGCGTTGTGCTGGGCGACGTGGACGGCCTTGTCGTCCCAGTCCTGGACGGAGACGACGGTCAGCTTGGCGCCGTCGCCCAGGAGGTAGTCGACGTTGGCCGCGAGGACGGCGTCACCGGTGTGGTCGATGACCACGACGGCCTCGGCGAAGGCACCCAGTTCGATCACCTGGTGGCCGAAGGCGGTGCCGCCCTGGCCGTGCACGGCGATGCGGATCGGCTCGGTGAGGACGGTGTCCTTCGGGACGGTCACGACCGAGGCCTGCTCGAAGGCGGAGTACGCCTGGGCGGCGACGCGGTCCACCGGGGTGCCCGCCCTGCCGAGCCGCGCGTCGTCGCGGCCGACCGTCTCGACGGTGACGCCCTCGGGGGCCTGGACGTCGACCTTCACGCCGTCGCCGGTGGCGACGGCGGTGCCGTCGTGCAGTCCGCGCAGCCGCTCCAGCGGGGTGAACCGCCACTCCTCCTCGCGGCCGTGCGGGACCGGGAAGTCCGCCACGTCGAAGGACGGGGGGGCGCTCATGCGCGAGACGACGGTCGACTCCGCGGCGACCGCGATCGAGCCGGCGGTGGTGGAACCCACCGGTGGGGGTCCCCCTGCCGGAGCGATACCGGGGGTGGGGGAGTTCTGGGCCTCAGCCATGGCTGTCGTATTGCTCGCTTTCTCAGGTCGGTGGCTTGACGGGGGCGGCGGGCGGTCAGCCGACCGCGCCCTCCATCTGCAGCTCGATCAGCCGGTTGAGCTCCAGCGCGTATTCCATGGGCAGTTCCTTGGCGATCGGCTCGACGAAGCCGCGCACGATCATCGCCATGGCCTCGTCCTCGGAGAGACCGCGGCTCATCAGGTAGAAGAGCTGGTCCTCGGAGACCTTGGAGACGGTGGCCTCGTGGCCCATGGACACGTCGTCCTCGCGGACGTCCACGTACGGGTAGGTGTCGGACCGGGAGATGGTGTCGACCAGCAGCGCGTCGCACAGCACGTTCGACTTGGAGCCCGGGGCACCCTCGCCGATCTCGATCAGACCGCGGTAGGAGGTACGGCCGCCGCCGCGCGCCACCGACTTGGAGACGATGTTGGACGAGGTGTTCGGCGCCATGTGGACCATCTTGGCGCCGGCGTCCTGGTGCTGGCCCTCGCCCGCGAAGGCGATGGACAGGGTCTCGCCCTTGGCGTGCTCGCCCATCAGGTAGACGGCCGGGTACTTCATCGTCACCTTGGAGCCGATGTTGCCGTCGATCCACTCCATGGTCGCGCCCTCGTAGGCGACGGCGCGCTTGGTGACCAGGTTGTAGACGTTGTTCGACCAGTTCTGGATGGTCGTGTAGCGACAGCGGGCGTTCTTCTTGACGATGATCTCGACGACCGCGGAGTGCAGCGAGTCGCTCTTGTAGATCGGCGCGGTGCAGCCCTCGACGTAGTGCACGTAGGCCCCCTCGTCGACGATGATCAGGGTCCGCTCGAACTGGCCCATGTTCTCCGTGTTGATGCGGAAGTAGGCCTGGAGCGGGATCTCGACGTGGACGCCCTTCGGGACGTAGATGAAGGAGCCGCCGGACCACACGGCGGTGTTCAGCGCGGCGAACTTGTTGTCGCCGGCCGGGATGACCGTGCCGAAGTACTCCTTGAAGAGCTCCGGGTGCTCCTTCAGGGCGGTGTCGGTGTCGAGGAAGATGACGCCCTGCTCCTCCAGGTCCTCGCGGATCTGGTGGTAGACGACCTCCGACTCGTACTGGGCGGCGACACCGGCGACGAGGCGCTGCTTCTCGGCCTCCGGGATGCCCAGCTTGTCGTAGGTGTTCTTGATGTCCTCGGGCAGGTCCTCCCAGGACTCCGCCTGCTTCTCCGTGGAGCGCACGAAGTACTTGATGTTGTCGAAGTCGATGCCGGAGAGGTCGGAGCCCCAGTTCGGCATGGGCTTCTTCTCGAAGAGCTTCAGGCCCTTCAGGCGCAGCTTCGCCATCCATTCCGGCTCGGACTTCTTGCCCGAGATGTCAAGGACGACGTCCTCGTTCAGGCCGCGGCGCGCGGACGCACCGGCCACGTCGGAGTCGGCCCAGCCGTATTCGTACTTGCCCAGGCCCTCGAGCTCAGGGTGGGCAGTCTCCGTGGGGAGAGTCATGCGGGGTTCCTCCCGGCCGTGCTTGCAGGTGCGTCAGTGTCAGTGGATGTCTTGGGGATGTACGTCGTGCAGACGCCGTCGCCGTGCGCGATGGTCGCCAGCCGCTGGACGTGGGTTCCCAGCAGCTCGGCGAAGATCTCCGTCTCCGCCTCGCACAGCTGCGGGAACTGTTCCGCGACGTGGGCGACCGGGCAGTGGTGCTGGCAGAGCTGCTCGCCGACCGGTGCGCTGCGCGCCGTAGCAGCGTACCCGTCGGCGCTCAGGGCCTTGGCCAGCGCTTCGGCGCGTTTGTCGGGCGCCACGGACTCGATCGCCTCGCGGTACGCGCCCGCCTGGGCGGCGATCCGGGCGCGGGCGAAGACGGCGACCGCCTCGGCGCCGCCGCCCTGCTCGGCGATCCAGCGGAGCGCGTCCGCCGCGAGCTTGTCGTACGACTGGTCGAAGGCGTCCCGGCCGCAGTCGGTGAGCGCGAAGGCCTTGGCGGGGCGGCCACGCGTGCGCGTGCCGTACACCCGCTGCTCGCGCGCCACGACGATGTCGTCGGCGACCAGCGCGTCCAGGTGACGCCGTACGGCCGCCTGGGTGAGTCCCAGCCGGCCGGCGAGTTCGGCGACGGTCGACGGGCCGTGGTCCAGGATCGACCGCGCGACGCGGTTGCGCGTGGAGCGCTCACCGGTCGCCAGTTCCTCCTGAGGGGTTCCCATCGGGGTCTCCCGAGCCTCGCCGACGTTTTTCACAACGCCATTGTTGCGTAATTCCGTGGAGCCTGACAAGCGCGTCCGGATCATCGACCGGTGCCCTACGTCACTTAGGTGAACCTAAGCTGACCTGCGGAAACGATCTCCGGTCGAGCCTCCCCGGACGCCCGCACCGGGCAATTCGCTGGCACTCCGGGGCCCGGTCCGGAAGACTGCCGGACCATGTCCGTACCCCCTCCGACCGGCCCTCTCGTCACCCACGACACCCTCGTGGCCGCGCTGCGCCGGCTGGGTGCCGAGGCCGGCGAGACCCTCCTCGTGCACTCCTCGCTCAGCTCCCTCGGCTGGGTGAACGGCGGCCCGGTCACCGTCGTCCGAGCACTCCTCGATGTCCTCGGCCCGTCCGGCACGCTGGTCGTCCCCACGCATACCGGCGACCAGTCCGATCCGGCCGCGTGGCGGAATCCGCCGGTGCCCGAGGAGTGGTGGGACCGGATCCGCGCCACCATGCCGCCGTACGACCCGCTGATCACCCCCTCGCTCGGGGTCGGCGTGGTCCCGGAGACCGTGCGGACCTGGCCGGGCGCCCTGCGCAGCGCGCACCCGCAGACCTCCTTCGCCGCGCTCGGCCCCCGGGCGCGGCGGATCACCGGGGGCCACGCGCCGGACTGCCGGCTCGGCGAGCACAGCCCGCTGGCCCGGCTGGAGGAGCTGGGCGCCCGGGTGCTGCTGCTCGGCGCGGGCTACGACGCCTGCACCGCCTTCCACCTGGCCGAGTACCGGATCCCCGGGCCCCGCGTGGCGGTCGGCCGACCCGCCCCGGGCGGCGGCTGGGAGACGGTGACCGAGGTCTCGGTCAGCTCCGACCGGTTCGAGGAGCTGGGGCGGGACTACGAACGGGAGCGGCCGGTCGTGCGCGGACGGGTGGGCGCGGCCGCGGCCCGGCTGTTCCCGCTGGCGGACGCCGTGGCCTACGCGCGGCGGTGGCTGGCGCCGCACCGGCCCCGCGGGGAGGGCTCCCCCCACCCGGCCGTCTGAGGGGCGGACGGTCTCCCTAGACTCTTGAACCATGCGAAGTGACCCTGTGGTCCAGGTCCGGGCCCTGGTGAAGCGGTACGGCACGAAGACCGCGGTGGACGGCCTCGACCTGGTGGCCGAGGCGGGCGTGACCGCCGTGCTCGGCCCGAACGGGGCGGGGAAGACGACCACGGTCGAGACCTGCGAGGGGTACCGGCGGCCGGATTCCGGCACGGTGCGCGTCCTGGGCCTCGACCCGGTGCGCCAGTCCGCCGCGCTGCGGCCCCGCATCGGCGTGATGCTCCAGTCCGGCGGCGTCTACTCGGGCGCCCGCGCGGACGAGATGCTCCGGCACGTGGCGAAGCTGCACGCGCACCCGCTGGACGTCGACGCCCTCGTCGAGCGGCTCGGCCTCGGCTCCTGCGGCCGGACCCACTACCGCCGGCTGTCCGGCGGCCAGCAGCAGCGCCTCGCGCTCGCCATGGCCGTGGTGGGCCGCCCGGAGCTGGTGTTCCTGGACGAGCCGACGGCCGGACTCGACCCGCAGGCCCGCCGGGCCACCTGGGACCTGGTGCGGGACCTGCGCGCCGACGGCGTCTCGGTGATCCTCACCACCCACCACATGGACGAGGCCGAGCAGCTCGCCGACGACGTGGCGATCATCGACGGCGGCCGGGTCATCGCCCAGGGCACCCCCGAGGCGCTGTGCAAGGGCGGCGCCGAGAACACCCTGCGCTTCACCGGCCGTCCCGGACTCGACGTCGGCTCCCTGCTCAAGGCCCTCCCGGCCGACTGCACGGCCGCCGAGCTGACCCCCGGCGCCTACCGGGTCGTCGGCAGGGTCGATCCCCAGCTGCTCGCCACGGTCACCTCGTGGTGTGCCCAGCACGGGGTGCTGCCGGACCGGATCTCGGTGGAACGGCACACCCTGGAGGACGTCTTCCTGGAGCTGACCGGCAAGGAGCTGCGCGCGTGACCACCACGGGTACGTACACCCCCCGCCCCGGGGCCGCCCCGCTCCCCCGCATGATCGCGGCGCAGGCGGCCCTGGAGACGAGGATGCTGCTGCGCAACGGCGAGCAGCTCCTGCTGACGGTCGTCATCCCGACCCTGCTGCTGGTGCTGTTCGGCTCGGTCGACATCGTCGACACCGGCAAGGGCGAGGCCGTCGACTTCCTCGCTCCCGGCGTCCTGGCCCTGGCCGTCATGTCGACGGCCTTCACCGGGCAGGCCATCGCCACCGGCTTCGAGCGCCGCTACGGCGTGCTCAAGCGGCTCGCCTCCTCGCCGCTGCCCCGCTGGGGGCTGATGACCGCCAAGACGGCGTCCGTGCTGGTCACCGAGGTCCTCCAGGTGGCCTTGCTGACCGCCGTCGCGTTCGCGCTGGGCTGGTCCCCGCACGGGAACCCCGCCGCCGTCCTGCTGCTCCTCGTCGTCGGCACCGCCGCCTTCTCCGGGCTGGGCCTGCTGATGGCCGGCACGCTGAAGGCGGAGGCCACCCTGGCCGCCGCCAACCTGGTGTTCCTGCTGCTCCTGGTGGGCGGCGGGGTGATCGTGCCGCTGGAGAAGTTCGGCGTGACGGGCCGGCACGTGCTGGGGCTGCTGCCGATCTCCGCGCTGTCGGACGGCCTGCGGGACGTGCTCCAGCACGGCGCCGGCATGCCCTGGGCCGACCTGGGGATCCTCGCCGTCTGGGCGGTGGCCGGGCTGGCCGCGGCGGGCAGGTTCTTCCGCTGGGAGTGACCGCGGTCACCCCGGGGCGTGGTTCCGGCACACCCGTCGGGGTGACCCTCGTGAACGCGTGCACAAGCAGCGGCCTACCATGGTGCGCGTGCCAAAGCTGACCCGTGCCGACGCCGAAGCGGCCCTGCGCAACCCGCTCGCCTTCATCGCCGACCGCTGGACCCCGGACCCCCGGACCGTCCGGCGGGCGGCGCTCGCCGCCCTCGTCATGTCGGTGATCATCGTCGTGACTGGCGGCGCCGTCCGCCTGACCGGCTCGGGCCTCGGCTGCCCGACCTGGCCCACGTGCACCGACGACTCGCTGACCACCACCCGGGCCATGGGCTTCCACGGGATCATCGAGTTCGGCAACCGCATGCTGACGTACGTGCTGTGCGCCGCCGTCGGCTGGGCGATCGTCGCGGCGCGTGCCCGCACGCCGTGGCGCCGCGACCTGACCCGGCTGGGCTGGGCGCAGTTCTGGGTCGTCATGGGCAACGCGGTGCTCGGCGGCATCGTGGTGCTGGTCGGCCTCAACCCGTACACGGTGGCCGCCCACTTCCTGCTCTCCACCGCGCTGATCGCCGTCGCCACGGTGATGTGGCAGCGCACCCGGGAGGGCGACGCGCCACCGCGCCCGCTGGTCGGCAAGGCGGTGCAGCAGCTCGTGTGGTCCCTGGTGGCCGCGTGCGTGCTGCTGATCGCGGTCGGCACCGTGGTGACCGGGGCGGGCCCGCACGCCGGTGACTCCAGCGAGGTCGCGCGCATCCGGATCGACTGGGAGACCGTCGCCAAGCTGCACGCGGTGCTCGCCTGGATCGTGGTGACGCTGACGTTCGCGCTGTGGTTCGTCCTCAAGGCGGTCGACGCGCCGAAGGGCCCGCTGGCCCGCACCCGCGAGCTGTTCCTGGTGCTGCTCGCCCAGGGCGTGATCGGTTACGTGCAGTACTTCACGCACCTGCCCGAGGTGCTGGTCGGCCTGCACATGCTCGGCTCGTGCCTGATCTGGATCGCGACCCTGCGCGTCCTGCTATCCCTGCGCGAGCGCCCGCAGACCCTGGCGGACGCGGACCTGCCGGGCCCCGCGGCCGAGGTCGCGGTCGGCTCGCGCGCCTGAGCCCTCCGGCCGCGCTCCCCGGCCGGCCGGGCGCCGCGCGGCGCCCGGTCACCCGTACGTGGTGACCAGGTCGTCGATGGCCGGGCCGAGGTACGCCCGGGTCAGTCCGGCCCGGCGCTCGCGGTCGAGCACGGCGGCGCCGGCCGGGACGGCGGTGCCGTAGCGCCGGCGGGCGACGTCCTCGACCACCTCGGCCGGAGCCCCCACCGCCGTGAGTTCGGCCAGGGCCTCCCGCTTGGAGACCAGCCGCCCGTCCCGCAGGGTCACCGTGGCCCTCGCGAAGGTCAGCAGCCCCAGGTCCACCCAGACGTCCTGCCGCCACACATGGGCCTTGCCGACCGCCGGGCGCCAGAAGTCCCGCTGGTCGCGCACGACGAAGCGGGCGAGCCGGTCCCCGGACACCGGCGGGAGCAGCCCGGCCGGTGCCTCGCCGTGCAGCACCCGCCCGAACTCGTGCAGCTCCCGCCGGGTGACGGGGGTGACCGGGCGGCGCAGCAGCCGGCCGTGGGCCCAGGTGACGTGCGGGCGGTCCGGGTCCTCCAGGGTGGCCGGGGCCAGGTAGCTGCAGTGGAGCCTCTCGGCCAGGGGCGCGCGCCGCAGCGCCCGGTGCAGCGCCAGCAGTTGCGGCACGGTCCCCGGGCCGGGCGGGGCCGGCAGGACGGCGATGAGGTCGAGGTCGCTGCGGCCCTCCTGGTAGTCGCCGCCGGCCAGCGAGCCGTGCGCCCAGACCGCCCGCGGCCGCAGTGGCAGCAGCGCGGTCAGGAACCCGTCGAGCAGGGCTTCGGTCGTCATCCGGTCAGTCTGGGCGCCTCACCCGAGTCCGTACACCCGGCGCGCGTTGCCCGCCGCGATGAGCCGGGCCACCCGCCGGGCGTCCTCCCGCGACCACGCGCCCTCGGCCACCCAGGCGCCCAGGACCCGGCCGAGTGCCTCCCGGAAGAGACGGGCGCCGACGACGTGCAGCTCGGGCAGGCCCTGGGCGCCGGTGGAGAAGAGGACCTTGCCGAAGGGGGCCAGTTCCAGGGTCTCGGCGAGGACCGCGGCCGCCCGGGCTCCGGTGCGCGCGAGCGCGGCCCCCGAGTCGGCGTACACGTGCGGGAAGACGCCGGCCAGGTGGGCGGCGTGCCGGTGGTACGGGTAGCCGTGCAGCAGGACCAGGTCGGTGCCGTGCCCGGCGGTGGCGCGGACGAAGTCGGTGAGCAGCACGGGGTCGGTGCGGTCGACGCGGGAGCCGGGCTCGGCGAGGCCGGAGTGCAGTTGCAGGGGCAGGCCCGCGGCGACCGCGGTCCACAGCAGGTGCCGCAGCAGCACGGCGTCGCGGAGGGCGTCGCCGGCCCGCCGCCCGGCCAGCCAGCGGCCCGCCGCGGCGCGCACCTCCGCGGGACCGGGCGGCTCCGGGGCGAGGGCGAGGCCGTGCCGCAGGCCGGCGACCGAGGTGAAGGCGACGGCCGTGGCCGCCGCGCCGTGCACCGCCTCGGCGAGGTTGGCCAGGAAGGACCCGACGGTGCCGGAGGTGTCGGCGACCTGCTCCGCGAGCTGTTCGAGGCGGACGATCTCACGGGCCCGGGCCGCCCCGGCGGAGGCCAGCTCGGCGGGGCCGGTGAGGTCGCCGGGCACCCCGGTGTCGACCAGGTACGTGGTGATGCCGCTGCCGCGCAGCAGCCTGCGGCCCGCCTCCGGCACGCCCAGTTCCCGGCGCCGGGCCAGGTAGCGGGCGGGCGGGCAGTGCGGTTCGAGGCCGAGCAGCGGCGGGCACCAGCGCCGGACGGCGAAGCCGGTCTGGGTGTCGAACAGGGTGGTGCCCGGCGCGGGCGGCCCCTCGGTGCGGGCCAGCCGGGCCTCGAAGGTGCCGAGGCCCAGCTCGGTGCGGAGTACCCCGTGGCAGTACTGGTCCACGAGGGACGGCGTGTCGATCATTCCCGGGCTCCCCGTGGGAAGTGGTGTCGCACCTCCTAACGGGAGCACCGGGGCCGAGGTGGCGGCAGCGCGCCGAAGGGGCCCGCACGGGCCCTGGCCGCGGGCCGGCGGGCGGGCGGGCGGGCCCAGCGGAAGCCCTGGACGAGGCGCCCCGCACGACTCGGGTCCGGCCCGGCCGGGAGGTGCTAGCCGCCGAGCTGGATGCCGGCCATCCGCTTCCACTCGTACGGCCCGGTCGTCACCTTCGCCGCGAACTCGCCGTCGAAGGACTCGTGGACCGTGATGCCGGCCTTGGCCACCGCCTGCTCGGCGATGGCGCAGGAGGGCGCCACCAGGTCACCCCAGCCGCCGTCCTCGCCGACGAGGACGATGCGGGCGCCGCGTTCGCCGAGGTGGGCCACCTGGCCCTCGGCGCCGCCGTGCGCCTTGGCGAAGGTGCTGATCTGGTGGGCGAGCCGGGCCGCCTTGCGCTCGGCCCGCGCGTCAACCTGCTGCGTGTCTGCCATGGGCAGGATGCTACCGACGGGTAGATCAAACGGCGACGGGAGGGGTGGGGGGGGGGGGGCCCCCCCCCCCCCCCCCCGCGGGGCGGCGCCCCCCCCCCCCGGGGGGGGGGCCCCCCCCCCCGCCCCCAGCGGGTCGAC